>JALNYK010000066.1 GCA_023229845.1 Gallionella sp. | reverse complement strand
TTATGTAGCGCGCTACATAAGGCCGAACTCAAGACCATTCAGGAGTTGTAGGCGATTTCCCGGTTTTCGGCCAAAGCGGATCGCCGAGAGGCCCCACTAGTTCATGCGAGTGTCGGCTATGTGGTGTCGAATCCGGGGAATTATCGCGCGCGTACCGAGCAATGTTAACTCTCCTGAGGCTGCCAGAAACGATACATGGCACGCCCGGAATTCTTGGCGTCGTACATGGCACGATCCGCGTACAACAACAGCTGTGCCGCACTTTCCCCATGCTCGGGATACACGGCGATGCCGATGCTCCCGCTGATTTCGGTATTAGGTGCGCCAGGCAAGTCGAATGGGGTGGTCAGGCTGTTCAATATACGGGCAGCCACCTGCTCGATATCGGCCCGCGAACCCGGCTGCGTCAAAATCACGGTGAACTCGTCCCCACCCAGGCGTGCGATAGTGTCGCCTTCTCTCAAGCATGACGGAATGCGATTTGCGACCTCCTTGAGCAACTCGTCGCCGGCAGCATGACCGAACGTGTCGTTGACCCATTTGAAGCGATCCAGGTCGATAAACATCAGTGCCATACTCGAATCGCTGCGGTGGGCCAATGCAAACGTCTGGCTGAGGCGATCGTTGAAAAGTTTTCGGTTCGGCAGCCCGGTCAATGTATCGTGTGCGGCTAACTTGCTCAGTTCCTCATTGGCAATGCGCAACTCCGCCGTGCGTTGCTCGACCTGCGCCTCCAGCTCATGGGCATGTTGCTCCACTTTCTGCTTGCTGATCGTCAGCTCACTCAGCAAATCATTGAACGAGGAGGCGATGACTCCAATTTCGTCGCTTCGGCTGATTCGGATGAGGTTCATGTCTCCCTTGCTTAAACGGTTGACACGTTCGGCGAGCTGGCGTAACGGATTCATCATGCGAGACGATATCCGCCAGATGGCGAGCGCAAACAGCAGCATACCCACTGCATACAGCCACAGATACCCGCGCTGCAATCGCTCGACAATCGCATCCAGTTCACTGGTCGGATAGGTCAGCAACAACGACCCATCCATCGACGGATCCAGCAGTTGGAGTTGGCGCACCGAGGCGTAATAGCTCTGCCCGGAAATTTGTACTTCCCTGGTCTGCGTTGGATCGTTATAGAGCAACTGGTAATCGAGATAGCCGACCGGACTGTCGATCAGTTTTGATTTCGGAGTGCTGAAGCTGGATGCCATCACGGCCGTACGCCTGACGAACGTCAGTCCGATCGCCGTGTCCTGGCTCAGCTGGTCGACCAGTTCGTCGGATATTCTGAACCCGGCCAGCATGATATAGGCGCCTGTGTCGTTCGCGGCGATTCCGCTGCCGTAAACAATGAAATTCCCCGACTCTTCGACAATGGCATAAGACGATTTGCCTTCGTTGACCGCCTGCCGGACGATCGTCCAGGCCATCAGGGACTCGCCGTCCTTCTCCGGAAAGGCGCTGTGATGGACGACATGCCCCTGGCGATCCAGCACCACCAGCGTGTCGCATTGCGCGCTTGCGCGTGTGCGCTCGATCTCTTGCGCGAGCAAGCCATGATTCGCTTGCCGCAAGCGATTGAGCAGTCCGGGATTGCCGGCGAAATGGATCGCCCACGCCCTGGCCATTTGCCCGACGATATCGAGCGAATTTTCGGTCAGCCTGAACGTGGAATTGAATTGTCGCTCCATGACATGGAAGAACTCATGCCTAGCCAGTCGGATAGACGTGTATGCGCCAACCAGCGACCCGAGCAACACCAGCAGTCCGAAAAGCGCGATCAGGCGGACGGTGATGCGGCGATGGAATGGCAGCTTCCTGATCAATTCCTGTCGGCCTTGAGCAATTTATCGGCCGCTTCCGGATAGTGCTTGTCGAATGCGCCGATTGCCCAAGCCAGCGGCTTGTCCTTGTGACATCCGCTGTTCTGGCAGGAATTGGGAATATCTTCCTGCTGGCTGGCCTGTGGCGGAACGATGCGGAAAGCATGGCTGCGCAGGCTGTAGAAACCGCCCGTCTTGACGGTGCGGGGCATATGGCAATCCGCGCAGCCTACCTGTCCGGCCGGGCACGGTGAATGCGGTTTCTGCGCCTTGTCGCCGGCGCGGCTGGCAAGATTGGCCATATGGCAATTGCCGCACTTGTTGGTGGTCTCATCATGCGCCTGGCTATCCAGCCCATGCGGTTCGTGGCAAGAAACGCAGGTCACGCCATAGCGTGCCGTATCCAGCGTGGGCTTGCTGCCTTTCTTCGCCAGATGGTAATCGGCCGAGTGGCAACTCATGCACTGGTCGCCACGCTCGCCTTGGCTGCAGCTCGGGCCCCGTTTCGCAGTGCTTTCCTGAAGATTGGCGAGCGCCTTGGCATGCTTGGAGTTGTTCCAGTCGGCATACTCCTGATGGCGATCCTTAGAAATACCGTACCCCCACCAAAATTTCTGCTCGGTATCGTTCTTTGCCACTTTCTCCTTGAAGTTCTTGCTGATGTCATCGCCTGGCTTGGTGCTCACCGGGAAGTCGAAAGCACCCGCCGCGTAATCGCCGGTCTCGCTGTTCTTGCCGCGCGTATGGCACTGGCCGCAGACCGAGGGCGCGACGGTGCGCACGATGTCCTTGCCACCGGCATCGCCGGGTTTCATGCGATCATGGCACAGCGCGCATCCGCTAGACTGCGTTTGCTGCCGGCGCGCGGCATGTTTGCTGCCGGGGCCGTGGCAGGATTCGCATCCCACCCCGAATTCGAGGAACTTTCCGCTCGCCGGATCGAAACCGGTGGTATGGCAGCCGTTGCACTTCTTGGTCATCGGGGTCTCATGCCAGTCCTTGACCTTGTAGGGCACCCACTTCTTCTGCATCACCATCCACTTCGCGGTGAGCGGGTAATACTCGCCATCCACCATGTGCACATAGACCTGTTCCCACTTGCTGCCGACGACAAACTTGATATCCTCCTTCTTAAACGTCACAGCGGGGTCGGGTTTGGAAAAATCGCCGAGAATGTCGCTGTCCTGAGTGACCGGGATGAATATCTTCGGGTGCAGAGTCTGTTGCCAGGAGGCATGCTGCAACTGATGGCAACTCGCACACTTCTCGGAAGTGATGTAGTGCGACTCGCCAGCCAGTTTCTGGTGACTGAAAACGGCGAAAAATAGCAGCAAGATGCTGCCGATCGCAAGGGCGACAACGGAAAACTTCTTCATTACTCTATCCATTCTTCAATACAGGAGCTTTACATGCCTGACGCCCCTTGTGAGGCTCGCTGCTCCCTTGTTCTATTCGTTATCCGCAAGGATACACCTATTGAAAGCAGTCTACATCAACTTGTCGCTCGACATCGAATGCCACGCCTTCGGCGTTATCAATCTGTTTTTTTACAGTTCTGCAAAAAACTACTTCAAATCGCGAAAATCTAGGGAAGCGCTGATTTATTCATTGCGCCGTCATTGCGAGCGGCCTTTAGCCGCGAACAAAGTGTGGCGGGCGGCAATCCAGTGCCTAGATTTGATAAAACTACTCAATTCTGGCTAAGGGCTAAAGCCCAAGCTAGAATTGATAATAAAGGATTCTGGTTTGCCACGTCCCTCGCGGCTAAAGGCCGCTCCTCGCAATAAGGCGATTTAATCAGCATCTCCCTAGCCGTTATTCAAGGGAGCGGACATGCGTAGCAACATGAATCATGTTGTCCGTCACAGTCTGCTTT
>JALNYK010000065.1 GCA_023229845.1 Gallionella sp. | reverse complement strand
CTCGCTTAAAAAACATTATTTAGAGTCTAATAGTCAGTTTGAAAGTGAGTATGCAAAACCAGATTATAAAAGCCCATTTCCAACAAAAGCAACAGAGAGAAAAGAAAAGAATCAATTAATTGATGAGATTAAAAAAGCTCAAAAAGAAACTGGATTTTCACTTGGTGCTAAAGGCTATAAAGAAATTGATTTAGATAAACAAGATATAGATAATCTTAAGGATATTGTTTACAGCATAAGACAAGGTAAAACAGGTAAAGAAGAAGCAATAACTCATCCACAATATCCTGGCTTTAGTATTAGGAAATAACATGGCAACATTTAAAGTTAATACGCCTGATGGTAAAACAGTAGATGTTGACGCTCCAGAAGGAGCAACACCAGAACAGGCAATTGAGTTTGTTGCTAAAACATGGAAGCCGTCAGAGGTAGCACAGCAATTTGAAGAACAAAAACCATCTATGCCGTGGTCAGAAGTGCCAAAGCAAGCAATACAAAACTTCCCTTCCTCTTTAGGGAAACAAGTTACTGGAATAGCCGAAGCCGTACGTCATCCTATACAAACAACTGAATCATTAATGGGTATTGCTCGTGGTGGTATGCAAAAGTTATTACCAGAATCGGTCACTAATTTTGCTATTGAACATGGAATAAGCCCAGAATCAAGGCCACAAGCAGAAGCTTTTGCTAATTTCTACAAGCAAAGATATGGTACAGAAGAAGGGTTTAAAAACGCATTAGCGACAGACCCCGCTGGCGTAATGGCTGATTTATCGACTTTATTGTCAGGCGTAGGCGGACAGATTGGAAAAGTAGGTCGCGCTATTGAACCTTTATCAGCAACCGCTGGATTAGCAGGGAAAGGAATTACCGGAGCAGGAAAAGTTATCGGTGGCGCAATTGGCGGATTAGGCACCAGAACAGGAGTAGAGAGCTTACCAGCAGCAGCAAGAGCAGGGTTAGAAGGTGGGAAAAAAGAGGCTGAGTTTATAGGCCACATGCGCGGGTCTATTCCAATGATGGATGTATTGGATCAAGCAAAGGCTGGATTGCAGGAATTAAACCGAGTAAAGGGTGAAGAATATAGAACTGGTATGGCTGGCATTACCAACGATAAAAGTGTCCTTGATATGTCTGGAATTGACGATGCTGTAAAAAAAGCTTATGAATCCACTACATTTAAAGGCGAAGCAAAAAACCCTGTAGCATTAGAATCAATTAAAAAAATACAGACTCAAATAAATAAATGGAAAAAATTAGACCCCGCTGAATTTCATACACCTGAAGGTTTAGACGCTTTAAAGCAACGTGTATATGCCGAAATAGAAAAGATACCTTTTGAGAATAAAGCAGCACATAGAGCTGCAAAAGAAATCTATAATTCAATTAAAGATGAAATAGAAAAGCAAGCGGGTGATTATGCTGATGTTATGCGCGGATATACCGAAGCGTCAGATCAGATACATGAAATTGAACGCGCTTTATCATTAGGTCAAAAAGCTTCAGCAGAAGCAGGATTAAGAAAGCTACAGTCGATTACCCGTAATAATGCAATGACTAACTTCGGGAGTCGTGCAGAGTTTGGAAAGGTTTTAGAAGGAGCAGGTCAAAATAATTTAATTTCTAATCTATATGCCCAATCATTAAGTACACCGCTTTCTCGTGGAATAGGTGGTGCTTTTCAAGGAGCAACGACGGGATTAGGGTTTGCTCTTGGTGGTTATCCTGGTGCGGTAGCTACAGCGGCGCTTCAATCTCCTAGATTAATGGGTGAGGCAGCATTAAAGACCGGACAAGCGGCGAGATTAGCAAAAAAACCAACAGAAGCAATCAATAAACTAGCTGCTTCAATGGGTGTTAGTCCTTCTGTAGCTGCTAATCTTTTATATCAGTCTGGAGCACAAAATCAACGGTCACGATCAAACAAGAACTGAATTAGACGGAATGAAAAACAAATGACAGCCGCGACAATAGCATATTCATGGATGGTAGCATCTATAGCGGCTTGCGCTGCATTTTGTATAGCTTGTTGGTTCATTTTCTCTCTCAAATTATTTAAATATAAAAATATAGGATAACACATGGCAACATTGACGCCCAGTCCCCGCATGGAATTTTTTGATAATAACGGCGATCCTTTAGTTGGAGGTAAGCTTTATACCTACATTTCAGGCACCACAACGCCAGTATTCACTAAAACAGATGCAACAGGAACGGTTAATAATACCAATCCTGTCATTCTTGATGCAAGAGGCGAAGCGTCTGTGTGGCTAGATGAATCGGTTATATATCGGTTTGTCCTAAAAACATCGACTGATGTCGAGCTTTGGACTTCCGACGGAATTACCGGATTTTTAACACCAATAACAAAAGGTCAGTTCAGATTTACCGCTAATGGCTCTTTCACCGTCCCTGTTGGCGTGACTAAATTATGGGTTAGCGGTTGCGCTGGTGGTGGTTCTGGTGGTGGTGGTGGTTCAAATGCTATAGCCAATGCTATTGCTATGGCCGGTGGGGGTGGGGGCGCTGGTCAGTCCGTTTATAAAAAGCTTCTTACAGTTGTACCTGGTGAAGTAATCCCCATTACCGTCGGTCTAGGTGGTGTTTCTGATGCGTCACATGGTCAGGGCGGTACGTCAGGTGCTGATGATGCTATGAATGGTGCAAACGGGACTGATACCATTATCGGTACTTATGTCACATTGACGCATGGTGACGGCGGGTTATCAGGTAAAATATCTGCAGCTACATTAGTTGTTGATGTGACTCGCGGTGCTGGTGGTTCAGGTGGTTCAGGAGGTTCCGGTGGAGCTTTGATTGATGGTCAGCCCGGTAAATATGGCTCACCCGGTGGCCCTACTGGCGGTCATGTTGTATCATCATTTGGCGGTGATGGTGGCTCGTCATTATATGGTATGGGAGGACAAGGACCAAGAATAACAAACGGCCTTGGATCAGGTGTTGGTAGTCCTTCTGCTAGAGGGTTTGGTGCAGGCGGGCCAGGTGGCGGCGTGGCTTTTGATAACCCTTCTTCTGGTGGCCCAGGATCTAATGGCACTGACGGCATGGTATTGATAGAATGGTAAAAATAGACTGGAAAGAAAACAGCACTAAACGCGGCGTAATATGGGTTATAGCGGCGTTAATAGGCTTGCCTATGGCTTGGATGGGTAAAGACGTACAGCCGCTTATAACGCTTGCTATGGGTGTTGCTGGCGGCTTAGGTGTGTTATTAACGGATAATAAAGAATGATATGCCTTATTTTTTAATAGCCATTATTATCACGGCGTTTGGAAGTGGTTTTTATACCGCGCATTCCATTGACAATGCAGAAATATTTGCTCTTAAAAACGCTATTGACAAGGCCAATGAACAAGGACGTTCAGCAATGGCAGAAGCAACAAGGATAGTTAATGCAGCTCAAGCCGAAGCGATAGCCACTAACAACAAATTGGACAAAGCCAATGAAAGTTCTATTAATACCATTAACGCTTATTATGATAGGGTGCAATCCAGCTATAAAACCCGTCGCAATTGCACCGTGTCAAAAGGTGATAATACCGTTAAGCCTGCAAAAGATGCAGGAAACACCTACGACATTCTTGCAGAATTACATCGAGCAGACCTCGCAGCAATAGATAAAAATACATTACTTAAATTTGTTAGGAATAACTGCGGGATAAAATAAAGGATGTCGCCACACATGCACAGCCGGAGCACCGACCCTGTGAACGATTTGATTATTAGAGTGTCCATATTGGAAACTAAGCATGATAGCCAAAGTCAAATACAAGAAGATCATGCCGCCCTATTG
>JALNYK010000041.1 GCA_023229845.1 Gallionella sp. | reverse complement strand
TTGTCTGACGACCATAGCGAGTTGGTCCCACTCCTTCCCATCCCGAACAGGACAGTGAAACGACTTAGCGCCGATGATAGTGTGGATTACCCATGTGAAAGTAGGTCATCGTCAGACTCCTTACAAAGCAACCCCTCAGGTGAAAATCTGGGGGGTTTTGCTTTTGCGGGCGTCATTCTCGTGGATGGTCATGGCTCAATCGGGTATGCTTTCTCTAGGATCGAATTCAGGAGGCGCGCATGAACAGACAGATTCAGGAAGCCTACATCGTCGCCGCGACGCGCACCCCGGTCGGCAAGGCGCCGCGCGGCATGTTTCGCAACACACGCCCGGACGATCTGCTGGCACATGTGCTGAAGAGCGTGCTGCTGCAATGCCCGAGCCTTGAGCCGGGGGCGGTGCAGGATGTGATCGTCGGCTGCGCGATGCCGGAGGCGGAGCAGGGGATCAACGTCGCGCGCATCGCGCTGTTGCTGGCCAGGCTGCCGCATGGCGTACCCGGCGTGACGGTTAACCGATTCTGCGCTTCAGGTCTGCAAGCGGTGGCGATGGCTGCCGATCGCATCCGTCTCGGCGAGGCGGACGTGATGATCGCAGGCGGGGTCGAGAGCATGAGCATGATTCCGATGATGGGCAACAAGGTGGCCTTCAATCCGGAGATATTCGCATACGAGGAGAATGTCTCCATCGCTTACGGCATGGGCATCACCGCCGAGAAGGTCGCGGCGCGCTGGAAGGTGTCGCGCGAGGCTCAGGACGAGTTCGCGCACGAGAGCCACCGCCGCGCGCTGCAGGCCATCGCCGAGGGCGCGTTCCTTGATGAGATGACGCCATACTCCATTGCAGAGCACCAGCCCGATCTTGCAATGCGTCGGTTGCGTGCTGGCACGCGGGAGGCGAAGCAGGACGAGGGGCCACGCGCCGACACTACGCTGGAAGCGCTGGCTAGACTGCGTCCGGTGTTCGCGAAAGAAGGCTCGGTGACGGCGGGCAACAGTTCGCAGATGTCGGACGGTGCGGCGGCGGTGCTGTTGTGCAGCGAAGCCGCGCTGAAACGTTACAACCTCACGCCCATCGGCAAGTTCCTGGGCTATTCGGTAGCGGGCGTGGAGCCCGAGATCATGGGTATAGGTCCGAAGGTGGCGATTCCGCTGGCGTTGCGTCAGACCGGCCTGCAGTTGCAGGACATGGAATGGATCGAGCTCAACGAGGCGTTCGCTGCCCAATCGCTCGCGGTGATCAATGACGTCGGACTCGATCGGGATAAGGTGAACCCGCTCGGCGGTGCGATCGCGCTGGGCCATCCGCTGGGCGCTACCGGTGCGATACGTACCGCGACCCTGTTGCACGGCCTGCGCCGCCGCAAGCAGAAATACGGCATGGTGACCATGTGCATAGGCACCGGCATGGGTGCCGCCGGAATATTCGAAGCGATCTACTGATCCGGCCGGACACGACTTCTTCATGGCAGACACCCCCGACAACAAAGCCTTGCGTCGCATCCCTCGTGGCGTGTGGGTGCTGGGCTTCGTCAGCATGCTGATGGATGTCTCATCGGAGATGATTCACAGCCTCCTTCCCCTGTTCATGGTCACGGCGCTGGGCGCGAGTGCGCTGGCGGTCGGGCTGATCGAAGGCCTGGCCGAATCCACCGCGCTGCTGGTGCGGGTGTTCTCGGGCGTGCTGAGCGATTACCTGGGCAGGCGCAAATGGCTGGCCGTGTTTGGCTACGCGCTGGGCGCGCTGACCAAGCCGCTGTTCGCCATTGCCACCAGCACCGGCATGGTGCTGACCGCACGACTGCTGGACCGGGTGGGCAAGGGCATACGCGGTGCGCCGCGCGATGCGCTGATCGCCGACATCACGCCGGAAGCAGTGCGCGGCGCGGCCTTCGGTCTGCGCCAGTCGCTGGATACCGTGGGTGCATTCCTCGGCCCGCTGCTGGGTGTGGCGCTGATGCTGCTGTGGGCGAACGATTTTCGCGCGGTGTTCTGGGTGGCGCTGATTCCCGGCTTGCTCGCCGTCGTCTTGTTGGCGTTCGGCGTGCGCGAGCCGAAGCGGCGCGACGGAGAAAAGCCGGTCAATCCGATTCGCCGCGAAAACCTGAATCGATTGAGCGCGGCCTATTGGTGGGTGGTCGGCATCGGCGCGGTGTTCACTCTCGCGCGCTTCAGCGAAGCCTTCCTTGTGCTGCGCGCCGACCAGGGCGGGATACCCCTCGCGCTGGTGCCGCTGGTGATGGTCGCGATGAATGTGATCTATGCCGCGACGGCCTATCCGTTCGGCAAACTATCCGACGGCATGAGCCACATCAAGCTGCTGACGCTGGGGCTGCTGGTGCTGATCGCAGCCGACCTGGTGCTGGCCACCGACGACCACTGGACCACGGTGCTGCTCGGCGTTGCGCTGTGGGGTGTACATCTGGGCATCACGCAGGGCCTGCTCGCGCGCATGGTCGCCGACACCGCCCCCGCCGATCTGCGCGGCACGGCCTACGGCTTCTTCAATCTGATGAGCGGGATCGCGATGCTGGTGGCCAGCGTGCTGGCCGGGCTGCTGTGGGACCGGCTCGGCGCGTCTTTCACCTTCTATGCGGGTGCGGCCTTCTGCGTGCTCGCCATGTTCGGGCTGCTCTGGAAGCCTGCGAGTTAACTCGTTGGTCGCTTGCGGTATCATGCAGCCATGAATATTTCGCATACATCTTCTTCTGCGGACGAGTCCGCACATCATGTCTCTCATTGCTTCGACGTCGACCACGCGCTGATCGCACACCTGAACGGCGAATGCCACGATTGGGCAGGTATGGACGACGATGCGCTGCGGCAGTTGCTACGGGCGCAGGGCGACGCATGGGACGAACTGGTGATGGAACGTTGCCCGCACCTGTTTGCCGCCGTACCGGTTTTCGTCACCACTGCGCAGTTGCAGCAGATGTATGCGGTCATCGCGGCGGTGGAGCGGGTGGTGCGGCTGCCGGGGTGGATGAGCGGCAGCCCTCTCCCTAACCCTCTCCCGTTCACGGGAAAAGGAACAAATGCCGCGCCTTCGGCGCATGATGGAACTCTTGGCGTGTTCTACGGCTACGACTTCCACCTCAACGAACAGGGTGCGCACCTGATCGAGATCAACACCAATGCCGGCGGCGCGTTCCTCAATGCGCTACTGATAGCCAGCCAGCGCGAGGCCGGACTGTACGGCGCGGAAGTGGCGGAAGAAAATCTGGAGCAGCAGTTTGTCGCGATGTTCCGCAACGAATGGCGGCTCGCGCGCAGCAATGCGCCGCTGGCATTCGTCGCCATCGTGGACGAGCAGCCGGAGTCGCAATACCTCTATCCCGAATTCCTGCTGGCGCAGCGCATGTTCGAGCGCGCGGGTATCGCGGTGCATATCGCCGACCCGTCGGCGTTGCAGATGCGGGGCGATGGTCTGTATCTCGACGAGCAGAAGATCGATCTCGTGTACAACCGCCTGACGGATTTTTCTTTGCAGCGACATTCCGTGTTGCGGCAGGCATATCTCGACGGCAGCGCGATGGTGACGCCAGCTCCTGCGCATTACGAACGTTATGCCGACAAGCGCAACCTCGCACGACTGAGCGACGCAGAGACATTGCGCGCACTGGGCGCCAGCGAGGCCGATATTGCGACGCTGCTCGCAGGTGTGCCGCAGACCCGGCTGGTAGCGGGCGCGGATCACGATCAGTGGTGGCAGGAACGCAAGCAGTGGTTTTTCAAGCCGGCGGAAGGTTACGGCAGCAAGGGCAGCTACAGCGGCGCGAAGCTGACCAAGCGGGTATTCGAAGAGATCATGCTGGGCGGCTATGTCGCGCAACGCATTGCCGCACCCGGCGAGCGCAAGGTGTGTCTGCCGGAAGCGGAGCCGCAAATGTTGAAGTACGACGTGCGTTGCTACGTCTACGATGGGCAGGTGCAACTGGTTGCCGCGCGGCTGTACCAGGGGCAGACCACCAACTTCCGCACGCCGGGCGGCGGCTTCGCGCCGGTGCGCGTGGTCGAGTAGAATGCCCGCATGTTGATCTATTCGTTTCTTGCTATCGGCATCGGCGCGGCGCTCGGCGCATGGGCGCGATGGGGGCTGGGGCTGTGGCTCAATCCGTCGTTGCCTGAACTGCCGTTAGGCACGTTGTCGGCTAACTTGGTCGGCGGCTATCTGATTGGGCTGGCGATTGCGTTCTTTCTGCAGCACCCGAGCATTACGCCGGAGTGGCGCTTGTTCGTCATCACCGGTTTTCTGGGTGGATTGACGACCTTCTCGACTTTTTCGGCGGAGACTGTCACGCTGTTGTTGCGCGGGCAGTATATGTGGGGCGTTGGTATCATCGCGGCGCATCTCGGTGGCTCGCTGCTGATGACCGTAATGGGAATTCAAACCGTTAAGTGGTTACAAGGAGCGCAATGATGAATGCACTGACTTTCTACGTTGGCGAGAAGCAGCATCACGAAGGGATGCCGATATACGAATGGTTGTTGAAGGAAGCGCGGGAGCTGGGCGTACATGGCGGTTCCGCGTTCCGCGCCATTGCGGGCTTCGGGCGGCACGGGCGGCTGCATGACGAAATGTTCTTCGAACTGGCAGGAGAGCTGGCGGTGAAGGTGGAATTCATCCTCGACGACACGCTGACCGGGCAGATGATGCAGCGCGTGCAAGCCCAGAATGCGAAGGTGTTCTACACGCGCCACGAGATTCAGGCCGGGATACTCTGAGTTTCCGGATTCCCGTCGCTGCCGCGCTTTGCTTGTGCGGAATCCAGAAAACAAAACCCCTCGCGGTTGGCACAGCGAGGGGTTTTGCACGTAATGACTGCCGGTCTACTTGATGCGCATGCCCGGTTGCGCACCGTCGTCCGGCGATAGGATGAACAGCCCCGGCGTCTCGCCGGAGGCGGCCAGCACCATGCCTTCGCTCAGACCGAACTTCATCTTGCGCGGTGCGAGGTTGGCGACCATCACGGTCATGCGGCCTTTCAGCTTCTCCGGATCGTAGGCGGACTTGATACCGGCGAACACGTTGCGCGTCTTCTCTTCGCCGATGTCCAGCGTCAACTGGATCAGCTTGTCGGCACCCACTACGTGCTCGGCGTTGACGATGCGTGCCACGCGCAGGTCGATCTTGCCGAAGTCGTCGATGTTGATGGTCTCGGCGATGGGCTCCAAAGTCGAAGATGGCTTTTCACCATCGCTTCCTCGCCCGCTTGCGGGAGAGGATTGAGGAGAGGGCTGTTGAGCCTCCGCGTGTCGTTGTTGCGAATGAGATTCGGTCATGGGTTTCAGGCTTTCCTGGTTGGCGGCGACCATCGCTTCGATCAGTTTGGGATCGAGGCGGGTGGCCAGATGTTGGTAGGTGTTGATGGTGTGGCCGGCAGGTAGTGCTTGCCATGTGCCGCTCCACGCGATCGGTTCGATGTTCAGGAAACTCTCCACTTGCGCGGCGAGTTCAGGCAGAACTGGCTTCAGGTACAGCGTCAGGTCGCGGAATAGGGTCAACGCGGTGGAGCAAACTTCATGCAGCTCAGGCTCTTTGCCATCTTGCTTCGCCATCGTCCACGGTGCTTTCTCGGCGATGTACTGGTTCGCCACGTCGGCCAGACGCATGATCTCGCGCAGGGCGCGCGCGTAGTCGCGTTCCTCGTAGCAGCGGGCGATCTCGTTGCTCTCGAACGCGCTCTTGAATTCCGCGCTGGCAGCGGCATCGAGATTGCCCAACTTGCCGTCGAATTTTTTGCTGATGAACCCCGCGCAGCGGCTGGCGATGTTGATGTACTTGCCGATCAGGTCGCTGTTCACCTTGGCGACGAAGTCGTCGAGGCTGAGATCGAGGTCTTCCATCGTGCCGTTCAGCTTGGACGCGTAGTAGTAGCGCAGGTATTCGGTGTTCTTGATGTGGTCCACGTAGCTGCGCGCGGTGATGAAGGTGCCGCGCGACTTGCTCATCTTCTCCCCGTTCACGGTGAGGAAGCCGTGCGCGAACAGTTTGGTCGGCGTGCGGAAACCGGCGTGCTGCAGCATCGCGGGCCAGAATAGCGCATGGAAATAGAGGATGTCCTTGCCGATGAAGTGGTACAGCTCGGCCTCGGAATCAGGCTTCCAGTAGTCGTCGAAGGCGATGCCGGTCTTGGCGCACAGCTGTTTGAAGCTGCCCATGTAGCCGACGGGCGCATCCAGCCAGACGTAGAAATATTTGCCCGGCGCATCGGGAATCTCGAAACCGAAGTAGGGTGCGTCGCGGGAGATGTCCCAGTCGGTCAGTTTGGTTTCGCCTTCCGCACCCAGCCATTCCTGCATCTTGTTGGCCGCTTCCTGCTGCAACGAACCGCCGCGCGTCCACTTGCGCAGGAACTGCTGGCAGGTGTCGGCGGAGAGCTTGAAGAAATAATGATCGGAGTTGCGCAGTTCCGGTTTCGCGCCGGACACGGCGGAAAATGGGTTAATGAGTTCGGTAGGGGCGTAGGCGGCACCGCACACTTCGCAGTTGTCCCCGTACTGGTCCTTCGCGTGGCACTTTGGACATTCGCCCTTGATGAAGCGGTCCGGCAGGAACATGTTCTTCACCGGGTCGTAGAACTGTTCGATGGAGCGCACCTCAATCAGGCCGTTTGCCTTGAGCGTGCGGTAGATGTCCTGCGCGCATGCCTTGTTCTCGTTCGAGTTGGTCGAACCGTAGTTGTCGAACTCGACGTGGAATGCGGCGAAGTCGTCGTAATGCTCCTGCCAAACGCGGGCGATCAGTTGCTCCGGCGTGACGCCTTCCTTCTCGGCGCGCAGCATGATGGGCGTGCCGTGGGTGTCGTCGGCGCAGACGTAGTGGCATTCGTGGCCGCGCATCTTCTGGAAACGCACCCAGATGTCGGTCTGGATGTATTCGACCAGGTGGCCGAGATGGATGCTGCCGTTGGCATAGGGCAGCGCGGAGGTGACGAGTATCTTGCGCGTAGTCATGGGGATGTTGCCGGAAACTGAGAAGGGGCGGATTTTAACAAATCGCGCGAGGCGGCTGCGAATTGTTTGACCCCCATGCGGGGGATTGTCGAACGGGAGCGACTCTTGCATGATGATGCCCATGTCAGCCCCGCCTGAAAAACTCTCCATGTTCTTGCCGCCAGTCGATCCGGAAGCGGGCGCGTCCGCCATCGTCGATGCGCCTGTTGTCGATACGATGGGGCGGCCGCTACGCGACCTGCGCGTCTCGGTCACCGACCGCTGCAACTTACGCTGCACTTATTGCATGCCGCGCGCGGTGTTCGACGAGAACCATCCTTTCCTGCCGCGCGCCGAACTGCTGAGCTTCGAGGAGATCGAGCGGCTGGCGCGACAGTTCGTCGGACTCGGCGTGCGGAAGATACGCCTGACCGGCGGCGAGCCGCTGCTGCGACGCGGCGTCGAGCAACTGGTCGAGCGCCTCGCGCGGCTGCAGACCGTTGAGGGCCGGCCGGTCGAGATCGCGCTGACCACCAACGGCGTGCTGCTCGCCAGGAAGGCGCAGGCGCTGAAGGATGCCGGGCTGGCGCGCATCACCGTCAGCCTGGACGGCCTGAGCGAATCGACCTTCAGGCGCATGAGCGACTCCGATACGCCGGTGCAGACGGTGCTGGACGGCATCGCCGAGGCGCAGCGCGTTGGGCTCGCGCCGGTCAAGGTCAACATGGTGGTCAGGCGCGGCGCGAACGATCACGAGATCGTTGCGATGGCCGGGCATTTTCGCAACAGCGGCATCGTGCTGCGCTTCATCGAATATATGGATGTGGGCTGCAGCAACGGCTGGCGCATGGACGAGGTCGTTCCGGCGCGCGAGATGCTGGAGCGCGTGGCCGCGCGTTATCCGTTGCGTTCGGCCGATCCGAACTACATCGGAGAGGTCGCGGAGCGCTGGCATTATGCCGACGGCAGCGGCGAGATCGGCGTGATCGCCTCGGTCACCCAGGCGTTCTGCCAGGAATGCACCCGAGCCCGGCTTTCCACCGATGGGCGGCTCTACAACTGCCTGTTTGCCACCGATGGACTCGACCTGCGCGTACCGCTACGCGCCGGGGTGGCGGAAGACCAGCTGGCTGAATTGATCGCGGCCGGCTGGCATGGGCGCAACGACCGCTATTCCCAACAGCGCCAAGCGATGGCGGGCACCGGGGCGGCGGTGAAAAAGATCGAAATGTCCTATATCGGCGGATAGCGGATAGTAGACCTGTTCGCTCGGATTGTTGCAAAAATGCGACACTTTTGGCGTAAAACTCACAAACTTGTAACACTTACATCAGCGGATGGTGATAATGCTAATCAGAATTCTCTGATGTACCGAGAATTTTCGACAGGCTGGCAATTCATGTTGGCATAAACGGAAATTTAACTAAGGAGTTTTACATGCAAAAGAAAATCATCGCTTTGGCTATCGCCGCAGCAGTATCCGCACCGGCTTTCGCCGATAACAACGTCACCGTCTACGGCGTGGCTAACGTGTCTTACGACATGACTCAATCCGGCGCCGTTGCTAATGGCTTCAGCAACAACAAGGTCTCCAGCAACACCTCCCGTCTGGGCTTCAAGGGCACCGAAGATCTGGGCGATGGCTTGGCTGCTGCTTGGCAGATCGAATCGCTGATCCAGATCGACGGCCAAACAGCTGCCGGCAACACCTTGGCGAACCGTAACACCTACCTCGGCTTGGCTGGCGGATTTGGTACCGTGTTGATGGGCCGTCACGACACCCCGTATAACCTGAGCAACCGCAAGTACGATCTGTTCGCTGACGGCTTGGCTGATAACCGTTCCATCATGGGTGGCGGTCAAGGTACTGCGGCCACTGTTGGCGCTTCTTTCAACGGTCGTCAGCCTAACGTTCTGGCCTACATCTCGCCGGCAATGAGCGGCTTGACTGGCGCCATCGCCTATGTGGCAGGTGCTGAGGGTCAAACTCTGGCCACTCAAACCAAGGGTAGCGCATGGTCTATGGCGGCGTTGTATGGCAACGGCCCGATTTCGGCTAACTTCGGTTATGAAGTACATACTTTGGGCACTGCGCCTGGAACTCTGTTCTTTGCGACCCTGAAAGAAACTGCTTGGACCATCAGCGGCGGTTACAAGGTTGCCGAGTTCGAAATCAACGGCATCTACGAAAAAACCGACGACAACTTCGGCGCACTCGGTGCTAACGCATTGGGCCACCGTGCTTACTACCTGTCCGGCAAGTACAACTTCGGCAGCAATGCTGTGAAGCTGGCTTATGCCAATGCAGCCGCGAACGTTACTGCCAACACAGACGCCACACAGGTGACTGTCGGTTTCGATCACAGCCTGAGCAAGCGCACCACCGTGTATGCACTGTACACGCAGTTGAGCAATGGCACGGTAGGTGTCTACGCACTGTCGGCAAATGGTACCGGTGCTCCGGCTGCCGCCGTTTCGGGTGCTGGTGGCAAGCCTTCCGCCTTCTCGCTGGGCATGAAGCACACGTTCTAATTTAACAAGCTGTCCGCAAGGACAGCCGGTTGAATCTGAAATCGAACGGGCCTCTTCGGAGGCCCGTTTTTTTTCGTGCATCCTGCAGGGCGCACTTACTTGGAGGTGTGGGTCCTCTACTCGCCCGGCAAGGATATTCTGGGCGACTGGAAATCTGAGAGCTATTCTGCATCACTTGCTGCGCAGCCCTGATGCAAAATGCTGATAAGGTATATACTTCATCAGTATGTTATTGACTGGAGATACGATCATGTCCAAAGAAGCTGTTTTCACCATGAAGCTGGAACCTGAATTGCGCACCGAGTTTATGGCGGAGGCA
Organism: Gallionella sp.; assembly: GCA_023229845.1. Lineage (GTDB taxonomy): Bacteria > Pseudomonadota > Gammaproteobacteria > Burkholderiales > Gallionellaceae > Gallionella. The sequence continues at coordinate 13,881 of JALNYK010000041.1, read as the reverse complement.
GTGGCCAGTCACCGGCCTGCATCCCAAATATTGCGCGAATTGATGCGTGATTTTGTGCAACGCCAGCGTGAGGCGCGCGCGTATGATGACTTTTTGCGCAGCAAGGTTGAGCTGGCCAGGCTGTCTGTTGCTGCTGGACGTGGGCGTAGTAATGAAGAGGTTGAAGCTGAATTCGCAGCTCGCCGTGCTCAAGTGCTAGGTGAGTAATGAAGATTCGCTGGACGCCTGAAGCTGAGGAAGAGCGCTTTGCCATTTGGGCATATATCGCTGAAAACAATCCGGAGGCGGCTGCTCGCATGGATGTGTTGTTCTCTGCAGCAGCGGCAAGTCTGGCCGAGCAGCCGCAGCTAGGTCGCGCCGGTAAAATTGCAGGTACTCGCGAACTGATCCCGCATGAAAATTATCGGCTGGTGTACGAGGTCGCTGATCGGACGGTGTGGATTTTGGCTTTGGTGCATGTTGCCCGTTTATGGCCTCCACTGACGCCGTGAGATAACGCACTTTTCTGCGGAAGTTCATCCCCCAGGAACGCATCTCGGATGGCGACGGCATCCATTGTTGGCGGATGCATTGGTCGAGATGGGTAAAATCCAGTTTCATCTGCATATTGTGCGGATTAACGTATGTTTTCATGCGCTTATGCGCGATAAATGCTTCGCCTGAAAGGTGTGCCTGATTAACGAGATTGCTTGTTGTTTAATCCTACTTCGATTCCATGAACGACCAACAACTGCTGCGCTATGGCCGCCACATCCTGCTTAACGAGATCGGTATCGAGGGGCAGCAACGTCTGCTGGATGCCCGCGCGCTGATCGTAGGTCTCGGCGGGCTGGGTTCGCCGGCCGCGCTGTATCTGGCTGCCAGCGGCGTCGGGCATTTGACGCTGTGCGACCAGGATACCGTGGATTTCAGCAATCTGCAGCGACAGATCATCCATCGCACCTCTACGGTAGGGCAGCCCAAGGTCGCGTCGGCACAGGCCGTGTTGCGCGACATCAACCCCGAGGTCGAATGCGTTACCTTGGCGATCCGTGCCGACGAGGCGCAATTGAACGAGTTGATTGTGCAAGCGGATGTGGTGCTGGATTGCAGCGACAACTTCGCGACGCGCTATGCGGTCAATCGAGTCTGTGTGGCGCAACGCAAGCCGCTGGTGTCGGGCGCGGCGATCCAGTTTTCTGGTCAGGTGGCGGTGTTCGACCATCGTCAGCCGGAAGCGGCCTGCTACAATTGCCTGTTCCCCGAGGATAGTCAGGCTGCCGAGTTGCGTTGCGCGACCACTGGCGTGTTCGCGCCGCTGGTTGGTATCGTAGGCTCGCTGCAGGCGGCGGAAGCGCTGAAATTGCTGATCGGGATCGAGCGCGGCCTGAGCGGCAAGCTGTTGACCATAGACGCATTGGATATGCGTATCGTGCGCAGCAACCTGAGCCGGGATGAATCCTGCTGCGCTTGCGGCGAGAAAGACTGAAGGTAAACAGATGAATGAACTGAACCATTTTTCCGAGGCTGGGCGCGCGCGCATGGTGGATGTGGCGGAGAAGGCCAGCACCCAGAGAGTCGCCGTTGCCAGCGGCATTCTGCGCATGAATCCTGCGACGCTGGAGCGCATCCGCGCAGGGCAAGTGAGCAAGGGCGATGTGCTGACCGTGGCCGATGTCGGCGCGGTGATGGCGGCGAAGCGTACGCCCGATCTGATCCCGATGTGCCATTCGATCGCGCTGACCGGTGTCGAGGTCGAGTTCTCCGAGATCGTCGAGCCGGATGCGGAGGGTTGCGTCGGCATCAGGGTGCTCGCCACGGTCGGCTGCGTCGGGCAGACCGGCGTCGAGATGGAGGCGCTGTGCGCCGCCAACGTCGCGCTGCTGACGATCTACGATATGTGCAAGGCGATAGACCGCGGCATGCGCATCGAGTGCGTGCAGCTGGAAGAGAAGCGCGGCGGCAAAAGCGGTGTGTGGTTGCGCGGGGGAAACGCATGATTTCGGTATTGCTGTTCGGGCCGGTGGCCGAGCGCGCCGGTGCTGCGACACTGCAGTTCGGGCATCGATCTGGGCTGACGCTGCAGCAGCTGCGCGACGAACTGGCCGCGAGCCATCCGCAGGCCTTCGAGATCGTCTGCTTCACCGCGGTGAACGGCGAACAGGTGCGCGATCCGCAATTGCCATTGAAAGACGGTGACGAAGTCGCGTTCATGGCGAAATTCTCCGGGGGCTGACATGGAAGGAATCAAGGACGCGGTGCGCATACAGCATGATGATTTCTCGCAGGACGAGGAGATCCGCGCGCTGAAATTGAGTTCGCGGCGCATGGGCGGTATCGCTACCTTTCTCGGTTGCGCGCGCGATTTTTCGGAAGACCGTGAGGTCACGCAGCTGGCCTTCGAGGCCTACGGCAGCATGGCGCTGGCGGAGATGAACAGGCTGCGCGACGAGGCGATAACCCGTTTCGGCCTGCTGGATGCGCGCATCGTGCATCGCATCGGCACGATAGAGGCGGGCGGGCAGATCGTGTTCATTGCTGCGGGCGCGGAACATCGCGGCCCTGCATTCGATGCCTGCCGATGGATGATAGACGAGCTGAAACAGCGCGTGCCGATCTGGAAAAAGGAAGTTTCGCCCCAGGGGGACTCGTGGGTCACACCGCATCCATGAAATACCTTTGTACAACTACTGCGCTTGGTGATGCTTTGTCGAAAAACGGCTCGAAATCCTCATGTATAACCACATACACTCCGGTTTCTCGCCGTCTTTCTCCGCGCCTGACCGGCGCTCGCGACGTTGTACAAAGGTATTTATGAGCCCGCCCGTCTTCATCTTCGTCGGCCACTCCGGCTGCGGTAAGACCACGCTGGTCGAAAAACTGATCCCCGAACTGACTCGCCGCGGCTTGCGCGTCGCGACCATCAAGCATGCGCATCACAAGGTGGTGCTCGACACGCCGGGCAAGGACAGCTGGCGTTACAAGCAGGCTGGCGCGGCGATGAGCATGCTGGTGACTTCCAACGAACTGCAACTGGTTGCCGAGGCGGTGGACAGGCGCGAGCCGCTGCAGCTGGCGCAGCGTTTTCTGGGCGAGGCCGACATTGTGCTGGCCGAGGGGTTCTCGCATGCCGCCGGGGATAAGATCGAGGTGCTGCGCCGCGAGTGTGCCAATGAGCCGCGCTGCACAATAGCGGACGGGCTGGTTGCGATGGTGACCGATATGGATGAGGTCTATCCGGAGTTGCCGCATTTCGCGTTGGACGATGCAAGCGGCATCGTGGACTTCCTGCTGGCGCGCTCGGGACGATGATAACGGACTGCACCGCAGTCATCTTGGCCGGAGGCGATTCGCGCCGCATGGGGCAGGATAAGGCGATGCTGCCGCTGGGGGGCAAGACGCTGTTGCAGCATGTGACAGATTCCGTCGCGCAGGTGTTTCCGCAAGTGATCGTCAGCGTGCGTCAGCCGCGCACCGGGCTAGACTTGCCGCAGGTCTGCGATGCCTTCCCGGATGGCGGGCCGTTGGCTGGTCTGGCTGCCGCGCTGGAAAGTATCGAGACGCCGTGGCTGTTCGCGGTCGGATGCGACATGCCGTTCCTCGCGCCGGCGGTGATCGAAGCGCTGGCGCGGCAGCGTGCCGGGCATCAGGCGGTCGTGCCGGTGGTGCAGGGGCATCCGCAACCGCTGGCGGCGTTCTATGCGCGCGAGTGTATCGAGGCGATGCGCGACATTCAGGCGGGCGGCGGCAAGCGCAGCCTGCGCGCGTTGCTGGAACGGCTGGATGTCTGTTATGTGGATGAGGCGCAACTGCGGGAATACGATCCGCAGTTGCGCAGTTTTTTCGATCTGGACACGCCCGCGGATGTCGCGGCGGTGTCGAATGGAGTGAGTTGATGGAATATTTGTCGGTGAGCGCGGCGCAACGCTGCGTGTTCGAATCGGTGGCGACGCTGGGCGTCGAGACGGTCAGGCTGGAGCAGTCGCTGGGGCGGGTGCTGGCCGAGGACATCCGTGCCAATCGCGATCTGCCGCCCTATGACGTGTCGGCGATGGATGGCTACGCGGTGCGCAGCGCCGATCTGACGGGCGGCCCCGTCGAACTCGATGTGATCGAGGATATCAAGGCCGGCGATATGCCGACCAAGGCAGTGCAGGCCGGGCAATGCGCGCGAATTATGACCGGCGCGCCTGTGCCGCAGGGCGCGGATGCGGTGGTGCGGGTCGAGGATAGCGAGACGTTGTCGGATGGGCGCGTGCGTTTTATCAAGGCGGCGCCGTCCGGCATGGACATCCGGCTGCGCGGCGAAGGCATGCGCGACGGAGATGTCGTGCTGGCGGCGGGAGCCGAGATCACGCCGGGCGTGGCAGGCGTGCTAGCGACCGTGAAGTGCGCGCAGTTCCGGGTGTATCGCCGCCCGCGCGTGGCGATCCTGTCCACCGGCAACGAGCTGGAAGGAATAGACGAACCGGTCGATCCGAACAAGATACCGGACGCCAATAGCTACGCGCTGATGGCGCAGGTGCAGGCACTGGGGATGGAGCCGGTGCTGCTCGGCATCGCGCGCGACGACCCCGCCGAACTGGAGCGTTATCTGCGGCAGGGGCTGGAATACGATGTGCTGCTGGTCTCCGGCGGCACATCGGTCGGGGTGCACGATTACGTGCGTCCGACTGTAGAGGCACTGGGCGTACAGATGAAATTCTGGCGCGTCGCGATGAAGCCCGGCCATCCGCTGGCGTTTGGCGTGCTGCAGCGTGCCGATGGAACAGCATCTCTGGTGTTCGGGCTGCCCGGCAATCCGGTGTCCAGCATGGTGTGCTTCGAGGAATTCGTTCTGCTCGCGTTGCGTTGCAGCATGGGTCATGCGCGGCTGCACCGCCGCACCGTGAGTGCGCGCCTCGCGCATCCGGTGAAGATGCGCCCGGGGCGCACCGAGTTCGTGCGCATCGTGCTGAGCCGTGATGGTGAAGGTTATGTCGCGACTTCGACCGGGAATCAGAGCAGCGGCGCGCTGCTGTCCATGGCCAGGGCGGACGGCCTGCTGGTGGCTCCGAGCGACAGTAACGGCTTGGTAGCGGGCGAGACAGTCACCGTGCAGTTGCTCGATGGCGCGGCCTTTCAGAATGAAACGGGATACATGGAATGAATATGCAGATAGCACGCATCGGCATCCTCACGGTGTCCGACCGCGCCAGCCGCGGCGAATACGAGGACAAGGGCGGTCCGGCGATCCACGCGTGGTTCGCGCGCGTGCTGACTTCGCCTTGGGAGGCGGTGGCGCGCGTGATTCCGGACGAGCAGCCGCAGATCGAGACTGCGTTGCGCGAATTGAGCGATGTCGAAGGTTGCAGCCTGATCGTCACGACTGGCGGCACCGGGCCGGCGTTGCGCGACGTCACGCCGGAGGCGACCGAGGCGGTGTGCGAGAAGATGATGCCGGGCTTCGGCGAGCTGATGCGCGCCGCTTCGCTGAAGTTCGTGCCGACTGCCATCCTGTCGCGCCAGACCGCCGGCATTCGCGGCAAGAGCCTGATCGTCAATCTGCCGGGCAAGCCTTCGGCGATAGACGACTGTCTGAATGCGGTGTTTCCGGCGATCCCCTATTGCATCGACCTGATCGAAGGCGCGTATCTCAAATCCGATCCGGAGCAGTGCAAGGCCTTCCGCCCGGCGCACGCGAAGCCGAAAGCATAGGCTGCGGCGCGTATATAATCTTCGGGGAATGCGGCGCAGCTGCCGCGAATATTATCCATAGCCATGTGAGGTCGCTCGTATGAGTCGTCTGTTATTGCTGATCGTCATTGCGGCGGCCGTCTATCTGCTGCTCCGTTCATATCGCAGGAAGAACGAGGTGTCGGACAAGGAGGTGGTCACCGAGGATATGGTGCGTTGCGCGCACTGCGGCGTGCATCTGCCCCGCAGCGAGAGCATCAAGGCTGGCGACAAGTTCTATTGCAGCACGGAGCATCGCGATGCTGCGCGCCGTTAGCCGTTGCATGGTGTTTTTCCGGGCGTGATGGACGACCGATCGGTTCCAGGTTCTCCTGCCGTCGATTTCTGGCGTTCGCTCAGGTATTACAGCCTGTACCGGCTGGTGCTGACCAGCTTCTTCGTATTCCTTGCCGGAATATTCGGTCCCTCGCTTTCGCTGGGGGCACGCAACTGGGAACTGTTTTTCAGCGTCAGCGTGTTCTATGCGGTGGCGGCGATGCTTTCCTTCGCGCCGTTGTGGTTGCGCCGTCCGCGTTTTTCTTGGCAACTGGCCAGCCAGATCGGCGTCGACATCGTCGGGCTGTCGGTGCTTTCCTATGCCAGCGGCGGGATACAAAGCAACATCGGACTGCTGTTGCTGGTGTCGCTGGCGGCGGCGGGGATGATCAGCCGCGGCCGGATCACGCTATTCTTCGCGGCATTGGCCAGTATCGCCGCGCTGCTGGAGCATTCCTATGCGGTGCTGTATGGCGATGCCGATGTGTCGCGGTATGTGCAGGTCGGACTGCTGTGCGTGTCTTATTTCGCGGTGGCCTGGCTGGCCCATGTGCTGGCGAAAAATGCCGTGGAGAGCCAGCAGCTGGCGCAGCGTCGAGCCCTCGAACTGGCCAGTCTGGCGGAAGCGAACCGGCTGGTGATGCGCGACATGCAGGATGGGGTGCTGGTGGTGGACGATCACGGGGCGATCATGCAGATGAATCCGGGGGCGGAGCGGTTGTTGCGCAAGAGCGTCAGCCGAGGGGCTGCGCTGTCGGAGAGTTTTCCCATCCTGTTTGGCCAGTACGCGCTGTGGAAGCAAAGCGGCGGTGCGAGCCGGGATGCGTTGCAACTGGGTGGAGGAGTGCAGGTCAGGCTGCGTTTTGTCGCGATCGATCGCGACGATGCGCACGGCGTGGTGATCTTCCTCGAAGACATGCAGCGCGCCCAGGCCGAGGCGCAGCAGATCAAACTGGCCGCGCTGGGCCGGTTGACCGCGAACATCGCGCACGAGGTGCGCAATCCGCTGTCGTCCATCAGCTATGCGGCCGAGCTGATGCAGGAAGAGCGGGGCGACGCGAAACAACAGCGGCTGTTGCAGATCGTGCTGGATAACACCCAACGCATCAACCGCATTGTGCAGGATGTGATGCAGATCAACCGGCGCGACCGCGCGCAACCGGAGCGGTTCGAGCTGGATGCGCTGCTGCGGACTCTGGTGGATGAGTTCGATCAGACCGAGCACATCGAGCAGGGCGTGCTGGCGATGTCGGGCGAGGCGGGTGCGATCGTTTCGTTCGACCGCGGCCACCTGCGTCAGGTGTTGTGGAATCTGTGCCGCAATGCGTTGCGGCATGGCAGCCGTTCAGCCGGCAGTGTGCGGCTGGCGGTTGGTGCGGAGCAAGGGCGAGTGGTGCTGGATGTGGTGGACGATGGCTCCGGCATTCCCGTCGAGCAGCAAGGCAAATTGTTCGAGCCGTTCTTCACCACCGCGAGCGACGGCACCGGGCTGGGGTTGTATATCGCCAGAGAGCTGTGCGAAGCGAACGGTGCGTTGCTGGAATATCGCGCGGACGAGCGGCAGATCGGGGCTTGTTTCCGGATAACGTTTGCAAGTCCGCACACAGACGGGCAGGAGTATGGACATGGGCAATAATTTACGGGGCAATAATCATCGGGTGTTGCTGGTCGACGACGAGCCGGACATTCTTGAGCTGCTGGAATTGGCGTTGCGCAAGATGGGGCTGGAGGTGGACAGCGCCAGCTGTGTGAGCGGGGCGCTGGAGCGGCTGGCGAAACGGCGCTACGACCTGTGCCTGACCGACATGCGCATGCCCGACGGCGATGGCCTGCAGGTGGTGCAGCACATCGTGCAGCACCACCTGGACGTGCCGGTGGCCGTGATCACGGCGCACGGCAACATGGAGAATGCCGTCAACGTGCTCAAGGCCGGCGCATTCGATTATCTGGCCAAGCCGGTCTCGCTGGATCAGTTGCGCGCGCTGGTGAAGTCGGCGCTGACGTTGCCATCGGCGGACGCAACGCCGGACAGAGGGTTGCTCGGTTCGTCGCCAGCGATGCAGAAGGTGCGCGAACTGATCGAACGCGTGGCGCGCAGTCAGGCGCCGGTGCATATCACCGGCGAATCCGGCAGCGGCAAGGAGCTGGCGGCCCGGTTGATCGTGCAAAGCGGTTCGCGGGGCGACAAACCGGTGATCGCCGTGAACTGCGGCGCGATTCCGGAGACGCTGATGGAGAGCGAATTCTTCGGCTACAGAAAAGGCGCGTTCACCGGTGCGGACAAGGACAGGGACGGTTTCTTTCAGGCTGCAGACGGTGGCACGCTGTTTCTGGACGAGGTGGCCGACTTGCCGCTGACGATGCAGGTCAAGCTGTTGCGTGCAATCCAGGAGAAGCGAGTGCGCAAGGTCGGCGCCACCGCAGAGGACGCAGTGGATGTGCGCATCATCAGCGCGACGCATCGCGACCTGGCCGAGCTGGTGCAGCAGGGGAAATTTCGTCAGGATTTGTATTACCGGCTGAACGTAATCCAGATCCAGATGCCGTCGTTGCGCGAGTTGCGCGAGGACATCGCCGCGATCGCGCAGCAGGCGCTGGAGCGTCTGCGCGCCGGTGCGCCGGTGCGCTTTTCCGACGAGGCGCTGCGCGCGTTGCAGGCTTACGATTTTCCGGGAAATGTGCGCGAGCTCGAGAATGTCGTCGAACGCGCGCTGGCGCTGTGCTCGGGAGGGACGATCACTGCGGAGGACTTGCAGCTGGCGCCGATCGCTCAGGCGCGTAGCGCGCCTGTAGAACTGGGCGACAAATGCCCGCTGCCCGAGTATCTGGATCGCGTCGAGCGGCAGGCGCTGCTGGAGGCGCTGCAGCGCACCGGCTTCAATCGCACGGCGGCGGCCAAGCTGTTGGGGCTGACGTTCCGTACGATGCGTTACCGCATGGAGCGGCTGGGTATCAAGGATGCGCATGGCGGCAGCGATGCGGATTGACGCGCCCATGCGCATCGATGCCGAGGGCCGGCTGGTCGGCGGCGAATATGTTCCGTCGCCCAACTGCGATCCGCGGCCTGCGGGCGAGATCGGGCTGCTGGTGATACACAACATCAGCCTGCCGCCGGGACAATTCGGCGGCGACGGCGTGCAGCGCCTGTTCACCAACATGCTGGATGCCGATGCGCATCCTTATTATCGGACCATCGCCGGGCTGAAGGTGTCGGCGCATTTTTTCGTGCGCCGCGACGGGCATGTCGTCCAGTTCGTCTCCTGCCTAGACCGGGCCTGGCATGCCGGGCAGTCCTGCTGGCAGGGGCGTGAACGCTGCAACGATTTTTCCATCGGCGTCGAGCTGGAAGGGACCGACGAATTGCCGTTTGCCGATGCGCAATATCTTGCGCTGTTGGAGCTGTCCCGTGCATTACGTGATGCCTATCCGATACGCGGCATCGCCGGGCACAGCGATATTGCGCCGCAGCGCAAGACCGATCCCGGCCCCTGTTTCGACTGGATGCGCTATTTGGCCGGGCTTGCTGCAAGGTAGTTCGTGATCCATCGAATTGGCAGAAATATATAGGCCTTTTTTTCGCTTGCAATATTTTCCTTGGACACTACAATTAGCGCCGCCGCTCGAAAATAATACTAGATGTAGTGGTTTTTGGTTTTTCGGGCTAATCAAGAATTCAAGGGAGTAAGCTTATGCTGCACGCCGTAGCCACCGAGAGTGTCACCATGTCAACTATGCATGTCACCGACGCTTCAGATTCCATTCAGTCTCAACCCAGCGCGCTCGATCAGTACAAAGTGATTCGCCGCAACGGTTCGGTAGTTCCATTCGAGCCGGGCAAGATATCCGTCGCTCTCACCAAGGCATTCATCGCCGTTAATGGCGCCCAGGGGGCCGGCTCTGCGCGTGTGCGCGAGCTGGTCGAGCAGTTGGCCGGCGGCGTAGTGTCCGCGATGATGCGCCGTCAGCCGCACGGCGGGACATTGCATATCGAGGATATTCAGGACCAGGTTGAGCTCGGTCTGATGCGTTCCGGCGAGCACGATGTGGCGCGCGCCTATGTGCTGTATCGCGAAGAGCGTTCCCGCTCGCGTGCCAAGGTCAAGAGCATCGAGCCGGCGCACGTCATCAATGTGATAGGGACAGACGGTGTTGTCCGTCCGCTGGATCTCGATCGCCTCTCTGTGCTGATGCTGTCGGCTTGCGAAGGGCTGGGCGATGCGGTCAGCGCGGATGCGGTGCTCAAGCTGGCGATCAAGGATCTGTACGACGGCGTGTCGCAGCAGGAAGTCAGCAAGTGCCTGATCCTCGCGGCGCGTTCGCTGATCGAGCAGGAGCCGGCCTATAACTTCGTCACCGCACGTCTGTTGCTGAACAATATGTGTTGCGAGACGCTGGGCGAAGATGTCGCCCCCGGCGAGATGGCGACGCGTTATGCGGAATATTTCCCCGAGTACATCAAGCGCGGCGTCGCGGCCGAGCTGCTGGACGTGCGCCTGTCGCAGTTCGACCTGCCGCGCCTGGCCGCCGAGCTGGATTCGTCGCGCGATTTACAGTTCGGTTATCTCGGCCTGCAGACGCTGTATGACCGCTATTTCCTGCATGTGCAGGGCAAGCGCATCGAATTGCCGCAGGCGTTCTTCATGCGCGTCGCGATGGGGCTGTCGCTGAACGAGATCGACCGCGAGTCGCGTGCGATCGAGTTTTATCGCCTGCTGTCCAGTTTCGACTTCATGAGCTCCACGCCGACGCTGTTCAATTCCGGTACGCAACGTTCGCAGCTGTCGTCCTGCTATCTGACTACGGTAGCGGACGACCTGGACGGCATCTACGAGGCGATCAAGGATAATGCGCTGCTGGCAAAATTCGCCGGCGGTCTGGGCAACGACTGGACGCCGGTGCGCGCGCTGGGCGCCCACATCAAGGGCACCAACGGCGAGTCGCAGGGTGTGGTGCCGTTCTTGAAAGTGGTGAACGATACGGCAGTTGCGGTGAATCAGGGCGGCAAGCGCAAGGGCGCGGTGTGCGCCTACCTGGAAACATGGCACCTGGACATCGAGGAGTTTCTCGATCTGCGCAAGAACACCGGCGATGACCGTCGCCGCACGCACGATATGAACACCTCGAACTGGATTCCCGACCTGTTCATGAAGCGCGTGATGGAAGGCGGCGACTGGACATTGTTTTCGCCGTCCAATGTGCCCGATCTGCACGACAAGTTCGGCGCCGACTTCGAGCGCGCTTATGTGGCTTACGAGGCGAAGGCCGCCAACGGCGAGATCAAGCTGTTCAAGAAGCTCCCCGCGGCTAGCCTGTGGCGCAAGATGCTGACCATGCTGTTCGAAACCGGCCATCCATGGATTACCTTCAAGGACCCTTGCAACATCCGCTCGCCGCAGCAACATGTCGGCGTGGTGCACAGCTCCAACCTGTGCACCGAAATCACCCTGAACACCAGCGACAGCGAAATCGCCGTGTGCAACCTGGGTTCGGTGAATCTGGCGGCCCACCTGTATCCAAAAGGACACGAGCAGGCCGGGCAGATCGACCACGACAAGCTGCGCCGCACCGTCAACACCGCGATGCGCATGCTGGATAACGTGATCGACATCAATTATTACGCGGTGGGCAAGGCGCGCAATTCCAACCTGAAGCATCGCCCGGTCGGTATGGGCATCATGGGTTTCCAGGATTGCCTGCACGAACTGCGCATTGCTTATTCGTCGCAGGAGGCGGTCGAATTTGCGGATCGCTCGATGGAGGCGGTGTGTTACTACGCTTACTGGGCGTCCACCGAGCTGGCCGAAGAGCGCGGACGCTATGCCAGCTATCGCGGCAGCCTGTGGGATCGCGGCATCCTGCCTCAGGATTCCTTGGATATGCTGCGCGAAGAGCGCGGCGGCTATGTCGAAGTCGATATGTCTGTCAGCATGGATTGGGACGCATTGCGTGCCCGCATCAAGCAGCACGGCATGCGTAATTCCAACTGCGTGGCAATCGCGCCGACCGCGACGATCTCCAACATCATCGGCGTCTCGGCCTGTATCGAGCCGACTTACCAGAACATCTTCGTGAAATCGAATCTGTCCGGCGAGTTCACTGTCATCAACGAACATCTGGTGGCCGACCTGAAGCAGTTGGGGTTGTGGGACGAGGTGATGATCGCCGACCTGAAGTATTTCGACGGGACATTGGCCAAGATCGACCGCGTGCCGCAGGAGCTGCGCAGCCTGTATGCGACCGCATTCGAGGTCGAGCCCGGCTGGCTGATCGAAGCGGCATCGCGCCGCCAGAAGTGGATCGACCAGGCGCAGTCGCTGAACATCTATATGTCGGGCGTATCGGGCCGCAAGCTGGACGAGACCTACAAGCTGGCCTGGTTGCGCGGACTGAAGACAACGTACTACCTGCGCACATTGGGGGCGACTTCCGCCGAGAAGTCCACCGGTCGCGCCGGCGCGCTGAATGCGGTGCCGACGCACGGTGGCGTAGTGGAAGAAACCAAGTTCTGCTCGATTGACAACCCGGAGTGCGAAGCCTGCCAGTAGGCAGGTTAGCCCCCCGGGTTGCGGCGGAGACTAACCTTCAGGTTATGTCGTAGCCACAATCCCGCCCTGCCGAAAGGCAGGGATTACGGCGCAGGCTCATATGCGCGTAGCGCATGTGAAGCCCGCGTAGTGGGTTGTGAAGGCTCTCGTACCCGAAGGGGCGGCCGGAGCCACAATCCGACGAAACATGTCAGTAGGCATGTCGAATCGGGCGGCAGAATAAAAAATTTGAGTCTGTCCCATCGCAGACTATGAAATATGGGCAGCAATGTCCGATAAACACAGGAGATGAACAATATGCTGACATTCGAAGAAGACATCAAGCCGTCCGCGATGCCGTTTGGCGCGATGGCTTATGGCGATGCCCCTGCCGGGAGGCGTGCGGACAGTCTGCAAATGGATGCCGCGCCTGCTACAGGCCGCGTGCGCGTCGAAGACAAGGCGATCATTAATTCGCGCGCCGACGTGAATCAGCTGGTCCCGTTCAAGTACAAGTGGGCGTGGGAGAAGTACCTCGCCGCCTGTGCGAACCACTGGATGCCGCAGGAAGTGAACATGACCGCAGACATCGCGCTGTGGAAAGGCAACAAGCTGACCGAAGACGAGCGCCGTCTGGTCAAACGCAACCTCGGTTTCTTCACCACGGCTGACAGTCTGGCTGCGAACAATATCGTGCTCGGCACCTACCGCCACATCAGCAACCCGGAATGTCGCCAGTTCTTGTTGCGCCAGGCTTTCGAGGAGGCGATCCATACTCATGCCTATCAGTACATCGTCGAAAGTCTGGGGTTGGACGAGGGCGAGATTTTCAACATGTATCACGAGGTGCCCAGCATCCGCGCCAAGGACGAGTTCCTGATTCCGTTCATCAACGTGCTGACCGACCCGGCATTCAAGACCGGCACGCAGGAAGCGGATCAGGCGCTGTTGCGCAGCCTGATCGTGTTCGCCTGCATCATGGAAGGCTTGTTCTTCTATGTTGGCTTCGTGCAGATCCTGGCGCTCGGACGCCAGAACAAGATGACCGGCGCCGCGGAGCAATACCAGTACATCCTGCGCGACGAATCCATGCACCTGAATTTCGGCGTGGATGTGATCAACCAGATCAAAATGGAAAACCCGCACTTGTGGACGCCGGAGTTCCGCGAAGAAATTCGCGGCCTGTTCCAGAAAGGCGTCGAGTTGGAATATGCTTACGCCGAAGACACCATGCCGCGCGGCGTGCTGGGGCTGAATGCCGGTATGTTTAAGGAATACCTGCGCTTTATCGCGAACCGCCGATGCCAGCAAATTGGTGTCGACACCTTGTATCCGGGTGCAACCAATCCGTTTCCATGGATGGCCGAAATGATCGACTTGAAGAAAG
>JALNYK010000040.1 GCA_023229845.1 Gallionella sp. | reverse complement strand
GCAAGTGCCGCACCACGCTGTCCACCAACACCATCGCCGCCAATTCGCCACCGGACAACACGTAGTCGCCGATGGAAATCTCGTCATCCACATACTGGCGGATCAGGCGCTCGTCCACGCCCTCGTAACGTCCCGCCAGCAGTATCAATCCTTCGTCCTGCTGTGCTACCAACTCCTTGACTGCCGCGTGGGTCAGCAATCTGCCTTGCGGCGACATGTACACCACGCGGCTGGTCTTCGCGCCGCTTGCCGCTTGCCGCTGTTTGGCCGCGGTTATCGCGCCTGCCAGCGGCTCGCCCAGCATCACCATCCCGGGTCCGCCGCCATAGGGGCGGTCGTCAATGGTGCGGTAGTTGTCGGTCGTGAAATCTCTCGGATTCCACGTCTTCAACTCGTACTTGCCTTGCTCCGCGGCACGCCGCGTGATGCCGTATTGCGTCAGCGCATCGAACATCTGCGGAAACAGCGTGATGACGTCGAAGATCACTTCAGGTAATCCGCCGACCAATCCACGCGGATGGTGCGGTTCGCTGCATCCACCTGTTTGATCACCGCATCGACGAACGGGATCAGTATCTCGCCGCTATCGCCCTTGACGCTCAGCACATCGTTCGCGCCGGTCTCCAGCAAATTGCTCACTGTTCCGAGCAGCTCGTTCGCTTCGTTCACCACGGACATGCCGATCAGGTCGGACCAGTAGTACTCGTCCTCGTCTTGCTCGGGCAACTGGCTGCGCGGCACCGCGATCAACTGGCCTTTCAGCCTTTCGGCGGCGTTGCGATCCGGGCAATCGGCCAGCAATGCTGCCAGCGTCTTGTTATGGACTTCGCTCTGCTCGACCTTGATCTCGCGCCACGGGCCATGCTCCTGACCTATCCACCAGGTATCGTAGTCCAGCAGACTGTCGAGATACTCGGTGAAAGGCTGAATCTTGACCCAGCCGCGGATGCCGTGAGCGGACGCCACGCGCCCCATGATCACCATGGGGTCAGTTGTTTCAGGCGTTGCCACGTTCCGGATTAAGCTGCAGCAGCTCCGGCGTTCTTGACCAGCTTGGCAACGGCTTCGCTCAGTTGCGCGCCCTTGCTCTGCCAGAAAGTAACGCGTTCCATTTGTAGGCGCACGGATTCTTGGCCTTCGGTTGCAACCGGATTGTAGAAGCCAACGCGCTCGATGAAGCGACCATCGCGACGATTGCGCGAATCGGCTACCACCACGTTGAAGAACGGACGGTTCTTGGAACCGCCACGGGAAAGACGAATGATTACCATATAAAACCTATTAAAGTTGTTAGCCCAGCGAAAGGGCGCGAATTCTACGACAATTCCGTAGCTTATAGCAAGCGCAAGAAAATCAAGGGGATTTCCGGGGTTTAACGCTGCAGCAGTACTTCAACTACAAACTTGCTGCCCAGATAGGCCAGCAGCAACAGCACGAAGCCGCTCACCGTCCAGCGCACGGCGGTGCGGCCGCGCCAACCGTAGAAGCGATGGCCCCACAACAGCACGGCGAACACCCCCCAGGAGATGAAGCCGAACAGCACCTTATGATTGAACTGCCAGGCCTGGCCGAAGATCGCTTCGGAGAACAGTACGCCGGAGGCCAGCGTCAGCGTCAGCAACACGAAGCCGATGCCTATCATGCGGAACAGCAGCGTTTCCATCGTCAGCAGCGGCGGCAGGTTCTGCAGCACGCGCGGCAGCGTCGCGTGATGCAATCGCTTTTCCACCATCGAGATCAACACAGCATGCAGCATCGCGATCGTGAACAGGCTGTAGGCCAGCATCGCGGTGGCGATATGCGCCTTGAACGCCAGCAGTCCGGTGTTCTCCAGTTGGTGCGCAGCCGGAAAAATCTCGGGCAGCAGCACAGTCACCGCCGCCAGCGGCAGCACCAGCGCCTGCAGGCAGCCGACCGGGTAGAAGAAGCGCGCCACCCAGTACACCAGCAGCGTCAGCCAGACGATCAGCGCCAATGCATTGACCATGCTGAGATTGAAGCCGCCGCCGGAAAACATATCTTGCGCCAGCAGATATCCCTGCAATGCCAGCGGCGCCAGCACCCAATGGCCTGCCGCGCCGCGGCTCAGCACGTCGCCCTTGCCGCGCACCTGCGCCTGCCAGAAATAGACCGCGAGCACGCTGTAACCGGTGAAAGCCAACCAGGAAAGGAGAACGTTAGACATTTTTTGCCGGGATGTTTTAGACTTCGCGGATTCTACACCATACGCAATAACATACCCACATGCTGGACAATCTCACGCAACGCCTATCCGGCGTCATCAAGAACCTGCGCGGCCAGGCGCGCCTCACCGAGAGCAACATCCAAGACGCGCTGCGCGAAGTGCGCATGGCGCTGCTCGAAGCCGACGTCGCGCTGCCGGTGGTCAAGGACTTCATCGCCCAGGTCAAGGAGGCGGCGCTCGGGCAGGAAGTCATCGGCAACCTGAACCCGGGGCAGGCGCTGATCGGCGTGGTGCACCGCGAACTCACGAAGCTGATGGGCGAGCACAACGACGCGCTCAATCTCGCGACCACTCCGCCCGCCGTGATCCTGATGGCCGGCCTGCAGGGTGCGGGCAAGACCACGACCAGCGGCAAGCTGGCGAAGCTGTTGCGCGAACAACAGAAGAAGAAGGTGCTGCTGGTCAGTTGCGACGTATATCGCCCGGCGGCTATCGAGCAGTTGCGCACGCTGGCCCAGCAACTGGAGATCGACTTTTTCGCCTCCGACATCAGCCAGAAGCCGCAGGACATCGCGCTCGCCGCGCACGACTACGCGAAGAAGCATTACCACGATGTGCTGATCGTCGACACCGCCGGTCGTCTGGCGATCGATGAAGCGATGATGGCGGAGATCAAGCAGCTGCATGCCGCGCTGAAACCCATCGAGACGCTGTTCGTCGTCGATGCGATGACCGGACAGGATGCGGTGAATACTGCCAAGGCCTTCGGCGAGGCGCTGCCGCTGACCGGCGTGATCCTCACCAAGCTCGACGGCGATGCGCGCGGCGGCGCGGCGCTGTCGGTGCGCCAGATCACCGGCAAGCCGATCAAATTCGTCGGCGTCAGCGAGAAACCCAACGGCCTCGAAGCCTTCCATCCCGAACGCATGGCTTCGCGGGTGCTGGGCATGGGCGATGTGTTGTCGCTGCTTGAAGAAGCGCAGCGCGGCGTGGACATTGCCGAGGCCGAAAAGCTCGCGAAGAAGGTGCAGAGCGGCAAGGGTTTCGACCTGAACGACTTCAAGATGCAGATCGTGCAGATGCGCAAGATGGGCGGCATGTCCGCGCTGATGGACAAGCTCCCGGCGCAGCTCAGCCAGGCCGCTTCCGGTGCCAAGGTGGACGACAAACAGATTAACCGCATCGAAGGCATCATCAATTCGATGACCCCGCTGGAGCGCACCAAGCCCGAGCTCATCAAGGCTTCGCGCAAGCGCCGCATCGCGATGGGCGCGGGCGTGCAGGTGATGCACGTCAACCAGCTGCTGAACCAGTTCGAACAGACCCAGAAGATGATGAAGATGTTCAGCAAGGGTGGCGGCATGGCCAAGATGATGCGCGGCATGGCCGGCAAAATCCCCGGCATGGGGCGTTAGGCAAATTCAGGTATCGTCATTCCGGCGCAGGCCGGAATCCAGCGGTTTTCATCAACATGCTTTTATGTCAGTACGTCGCACTGTCTGTTCTATTAGCTGGACACCGGCCTTCGCCGGTGTGACGAATTCGATAGAGATGTTCAATAATTTATTGCAATAAATCATGACTATCAAAGCCATCATATTCGACGTGGACGGCACACTGGCCGATACCGAAGACGGTCACCGCCTTTCCTTTAATAAAGCATTTGCCGAAAACGGTTTGGACTGGAACTGGGATGTCGCGCTGTACGACAAGCTGCTGAAAGTGACCGGTGGCAAGGAGCGCATCAAGTATTTCGTCGAGACCTGCCTGCCGGACTTCGACAAGCCCGCCGACTACGACGAGTTCGTGAAGAACCTGCATGTGGTCAAGACCGGCCATTACAACGCGATGCTGCGCGAAGGCGGCATCCCGCTGCGTCCCGGCATCAGGCAACTGATCTCGGACGCGCATGCCGCCGGCATCACGCTGGCCATCGCGACCACGACCACGCCGGAGAACGTGTCCACGCTGCTCGAAGTCGGCCTCGGCCGTGACTGGCAGAAGCACTTCGCCGCCCTCGGCTGCGGCGACATCGTCCCGCACAAGAAGCCTGCGCCGGACATCTATTTCTGGGTGCTGGACAAGCTGGGCCTGCCTGCAGCCGACTGCATCGCACTGGAAGATTCCGAGAACGGCCTGCGCTCCAGCCTTGCGGCGGGCATCAAGACCTATGTCACGCTGAACCACTACACGCGCCATCACGACTTCTCCGGTGCGTCCGGCGTGTTCGACGACTTGGGCGACCTGGCCGGCTTCTATCGAGCCACCGGATTGCCCCTGTCTTTCGCACGTCGGGAGCCGGTTGTAAGGTAATATTCATCCATCCCCCCCACCTTCAAGGAATACTGATGAATTCCGTTGTCAAGGAGTTAGCGCAAACCGAGTTATTCCGAGACACCCCGGAATCCATTCTGCAGATGGTGATGGAGCACGCAACTCCTTTGGAACTATCGGCCGGAGAGGTGCTGCTTGCGCCAAATCGTGACAATCAGCATGTTTATCTGTTGCTCTCCGGGGTGCTCGGTGTGCATTTCGATTCGTTGGACTCTCCCGAGATTCGCCAACTGACCAAGGGCATTTCTGTGGGCGAAATGTCCATCATCGACGGCACCGCGCCATCCGCTTACGTGGTCGCCAAGGAAGCCTGCCGGGTGTTCCCTATTCATCGGGAGCTGATGCATCAACTTGTCGCCGACACCAACCCGGTAGCGCGCAACCTGCTCAGACTGCTAACCCAGTGGATGAAGGCCAACACTCAGCGCATCGTCAAGGATCGCTTGCAAATATGGGAACTCACCGACCACGCCAATGTTGATGCCTTGAGCGGGCTGTACAATCGACGCTGGCTGGACAACGCGTTCTCGCGCCTGCTGGAGCAGGCCTCCAAAGGGGCTCAGCCATTGTGCATCCTCTTGATAGACGTGGATCACTTCAAGAAATACAACGATACGTTTGGGCATTTGGGTGGCGATCAGGCGCTCATCGCGCTGGGTGAGGTACTAAAAACATCGGTACGACCTTATGATTTCGCCACGCGCTACGGCGGCGAGGAGTTTTTGGTCATATTGCCGAACACCAACAGAGAGCAATGCCTTGTGGTGGCCGAGCGGATACGGCAGTCCATCGAGAAAAAATCCATTACTTCCGCTAACGGAGAGCCCATGCCCGGCATCACGATCTCCGTTGGCCTATCCATGAACAATGCCCAGTCCACCCCTCAGTCGCTGATCGCCGACGCCGACGAGCAACTTTATCGCGCCAAGGCGGCTGGACGTAACTGCGTCAGGTATTGCGATCAAGGCGACCGGTAACTGGCTCGTCAGATCGGTCATCAGTACAAAGGCAGGCACGTCAGCCAGAGGTTCTTTGCCCGGCGGCAATGTTTGTGATTTCTCGCTCCGCCCACTTTGCCTCTATTTGTTCGTAATCACCACCCGGCTACCTGACTCGCCTGCCGCCAGCCTTTTTGCGTGATAAACGGCAAGCGGGTCCTCCGGATATTTTTTTGCCAGATCGAGGAATGCCTCTTTCGCCGCGGGCGATTCAGTCTCCATCAAGGCATAGGCGGCAAGGTATTCCGCGATATGCGGCTGAGCAGCCTGCTCCGCGGTCAATGGCTCGAAGGTCGCGACCGCGATGGTCTTGCCTTTCAGCACCAGATGGCCAGAGGGACGGCCGATAAATTCCGGGCATTGCGCAACAGTCGCTTCGCTCACGCAGATGCGGGTGCCGAGTTGCTTGTTGATGGATTCCAGTCGCGCCGCCGTGTTGATCGGGTCGCCCAGCGCACGGTAGTCCAGCATGGTTTTTCCGCCAAAATTACCGATCAGCACGGTGCCGGTGTTGACGCCGATCCGCGTTTTTCCAAACGGGATCCCCCGTCCCTGCTGACGACTGCTGCACTCCTGCGCAAACGCATCCATCTCCAAAGCGCAAGCCAGTGCGCGCGCCGCATGGTCGGCCTGGATCAGCGGCGCAGAAAACATCACCACCACCGCATCGCCAACGATGCGATCCAGCGTGCCGTCATGCCGGAAAGCCACCTGTATCAGGCCCTCCAGATATTCGTTAAGCAGGTCGGAAAGGATATTCGGTGCGGACTTCTCCATCAGTGGAGTAAACCCTTCCAGATCGGTCATCACGAAGGAGCATTCGCGATAAACCGAACCCAGTTCCAGTTGTTGCGGATTTTCCTGCAAAAACTTTACGCGATTGGGCGAGACATAGCGCGAGAAGGCCTTCTTGATCCAGCGCTGCTCCCATTCGGTTCGCAGATAACGCGGCACCATCATGACGATGAACAGCGAACTGACCGCCAGTGCCGGATAAGACGGATCGAGCAATAAATGCCGTGAAACGAATAGCCATAAGGAAAGCAGGAACAACCCGGCCACAACCAGCACTGTCAGCAGCACAGACCATATCGGGCGGTAGCGGTGCAGCATAAACCCCAACAACAGCCAGGCGCCGAGCAGCGTTGCCACCAGCAGATCGTTCTCCCATGCCGGACGCGACAGCGTTTCTCCCGTGAGTAATTGTTCCGTCAACTGGACATGGCCTTCGATGCCGGGGATCAATTCGTCCAGCGGACTGTAAATCGTGTCGCCCAGCCCCTTGGCCGTGGCGCCGACAAATACGATGTGATCCTTCACGCGTTGCGGATCGATCTTGCCCTCCAGCAAGTCGATTGCCGACACATAGCGTTCGGTAGCCAAGGGGCGGAAGTGTATCCAGACTTGCCCATCCGGCGCGGTCGGCAGAAAAATATCTTTACCCAGGCCGATGCCCATGATGCCGGGAACTTGTCCGGTGGTTTCGGGTTTGGCGACCTGAAGCGCAAGATTGTCCTGTCCTCCAAACAGCCTCAGCGCCTCAAGGCTTAAGCCCGGATAGAGCGTATTTTTAACCCGATAGAGCAACGGCATATTACGCATCACGCCATCGCTGCCCGGTTCCCGGGAAATGGCTCCGCTGCCCGATGCCGCGTTAGTCAGCAGAGGCAAGCTGGCCAGGCCGCCGCCGTAATGCGGCAGCCAGTCTCCGGCATTTCCGCCAAAATTCAAAAAACGGGCTTTGACAGGAGGCAAGCGGGAGCTGCTGGCAACGGCTTCTATCGGGAAGCCGATCGCCACCTTGTTGCGGGTAAAACTCGCAGCCAGAATTTTGTCGTGCTCCGGGATTTGTCCGAGCAATGCCTGCAGGGCAGGCTGCTTGGGCCAGGCAGCAGCCACTTGCTCGGGAGAAGTTCGGTCGGGCTCGGACAGGACGATGTCGAGCGCCACCACGCGCGCGCCCATGGCAGTCAAGCGGTCAATGATGTCGGCCAGCACCGTGCGCGGCCACGGCCATTGGCCGATACGGGCCAGACTGTCATCGTCTATGGCGATTACCCGGACAGGCAGCTCATCGCGGTAGGGTAACGGAGCGAACGACTGCAACTGATCGAAAGCGTTATCGCGTATCCGCGCACGAAACTGCGGATCGGCGAACTGAACGACCAGGGCGGCCACAATCAAAACTGCCGGCAACAATGCCCGGAGCAGAAAAGCAGTGTAGTGCGCCAGACGTTTTTGCTTGGTATCCAGCGCATCGCGAGACATGGAAATTCAACTCCTGATTGACGAGCCAAAAAGGCGCTTTAGTGTTTATGCAGGCAACCTCGTTGTCATTTCACGGCAATGGTGGCGGTGGCCCCGCGGGCGGCTGCGATCCGACGGGCGGCGGTGGTGCTGCGGGTGGCTGTGACCCCGCGGGTGGCTGCGATCCAGCGGGCGGCTGCGATCCAGCGGGCGGCTGCGATCCAGCGGGCGGCTGCGATCCAGCGGGCGGCGGTGGTGCTATAGGTGGCTGTGGCCCAACGGGCAAGGGATTTCGCTGGAAATTCTGCGTTCCGGATGGAGGTGGCGGCGCCATAGCACCTCCGACCCTGCCATCGCCCAAGCCCGCACCGACGTGACCGCCAGGCCCGCCGCCATGTCCACCGTGACCGTCCATGGATAGGGGAATCTTGCCGCCAATAGCGGGTTTAGGCATTGCATTTGCGTCCGTGATGATCGCACTCTGTCCCGCCCCTAACAATATTCTTCCACCTGCGTTGACAAGTTCTACGCGGCCTTGGTCTACGCTGACATTCAGCGTATTGCCGAGCTGCACCGAGTATTCTGTGCCGCGCACGCCAAGGTTGGCTAGGCGGGTTTTGAGCAGGTAATTACGTTTGTCTATCTTTCCTGTAAGCGTGTGCATCAAGCCGTTCACCAAGCTGAATTGAGCCCGGTCATTCTTGCCGTTGTCGTAGTGGTAGTCGTTAACCGCGAAGCGCGTATCGCGATAAAGACTGAGCATGGTTCCGTCGACAAATCGAATCTGCACCTGACCATCATCGCCGGTGGCAATGATGTCGCCACTGAAAAGTTTATTCATGCGTGCGGCCGGCAACGCCTTGCCTTCATGCTCCACCTCAACCCTGCCGGTAAGCGCCAGAATCACCCCCGCAGTTTCCTCCGCCAGGGCAGGCCGCATGACCGCCGCCAATAACAGCAGCGCAGATACTGCGATGAAAAAAATGTATCGGATGATATTCGAGCCGAAAGTTGTCGCATCAGTGAATAAGCCGGGTAAGGCATCAATTTTTTGCATTATCGAACTCCCATCTGAATTGCAGCATGAAGGCATTGCGAGTGTAATCGTACAGCGCGGTGTTGGATGCATTGTGCGTGCGACTGAATTGGGGAAGCATGTGCCAGCGGTCATTCAAGCGGTAATCAGCGGTAATGCCGACACTGCGCGACGAGTCGTTACGTGTGTAAAGGTACAGGGCATCGACTGCATCGTGGCGTTGCGACTCGTAAGCTATACCAGCGTAAAGGGACAAGTCTGCGCCGATCGCCATGCTACCACCCAGACTCGCCCCCAGAATATGGAAGCTGAAATGCGGCTTGGTCTTATCCTCGGCTATTTCTCTGCCGCCATAAATGCCGTATTGCAATACTTGCGTATCGTTCGCCGTCGTAAATTCGTGGGTTACGCCGAATATGCTGCGCGTCGCGTTGTCGATTGCATTGCCGGGATAGTCGAAGGTGAGTTGTTGAAAGTAGCTGGTAAGCCATGAGCTGTCATTGAACGAATGCATCCAGTGCAATCGACCGCCCAGAGCGCTGCGATAGGTTTTAGCACCGACAAGATAATTCTGGGCCAGCAAAGTTGCGCCAAAGAATTCGCGACCATTACGCTTGAGCGCGCCCAGATTGAGATTGGCGAAGCTTTCGGTCACATCCCCGCGCGAACGACTAATGCCTTGACGGATATTTCCATCGCCGGTCAGCCAGGTGTTTTCGTTAACGACTTTGCGCGCCGACAGCCCTGCTTCGAGCATGCCGACAAGATCGTGAGCCCGCGTTGCATTCCCGAGAGCAGTCGTAGTCGGCCCGAACGGATTAAGCGCAGGGATGATCAGCTCTGTCTGATTCGGCCCGCTGGTTACATTATCGTCCCAGCCGATTCCGCCGAGGACATAGCCGTGCATGGCGATGGGCTCGGCACTTGCGGCGGCGGTTATTTTCAAGCGAATTTGCGACACTTGATGTTGCTGTTTATCGCTTAGCCGCCGTGCAGACAGAGGCGTCAACAGCTCGCTTGCATAGGCCAGATTGCCTCGTTCGACACTGATCTGTGCAGCCTTCAAGCGCGCATCCACGTTACCGGGATCGACCATCAGCACCCGCTCGAAAGCGAATAGCGCCTGACCGACCTGCCCGGCTTGGTATAAGGCCAGTCCGAGCAGATAGTCGTAATCCGCATCGCCGGCAAAGTTCAGCAAATCCTGTTCGATCAACGCAGCAGACTGCTCAGCTCTGCCCGCATCCAGCAATTTGCGCGCCTCGTCCAGATTCGATGGTTCTCCTGCGGCGAACCCGGAAGTCGCGAACATCTGCAGCATGAGCCCCGTCGCAAAGAAACGAATGGAGGAAAGCCTACAGTGCCGAGTCAATTTATAATTTTTCTTATTCATTAAGACGATAAGAGGATCTCATGATCGTGTCGGAAACCGAATTCATCCAAGAATACGCGGATTCAGGTTTTAAGCGCAACGCCTGACATAAAGGTCCGTTAGGGAGGCGCTTCCCAAACCGTAAATTTCTGTTTAGGATTCGCCTGCCGTGGGGGTGTAGCTCAGTTGGGAGAGCGTCTGGTTCGCAATCAGAAGGTCGTCAGTTCGATCCTGATCACCTCCACCACGCTTCCACTTCGCGCCTGAACCGAACCGCCCGTTTCGGTTAGAATGCCGTCTTTGAATTCGAACCAACCGTAAGGACTACACCATGTATCAAATCGCTCCGAGCATCCTCTCCGCCAATTTCGCCAAGCTGGGCGAGGAAGTCGACAACGTTCTCGCCTCCGGCGCGGACATCGTGCACTTCGACGTGATGGACAACCATTACGTGCCCAACCTGACCATCGGCCCGCTGGTGTGCGAGGCGCTGCGCAAGCATGGCGTGACTGCCCCGATCGACGTGCACCTGATGGTCAAGCCGGTGGATCGCATCATCCCCGACTTCGCCAAGGCCGGCGCGACCTTCATCACTTTCCACCCTGAGGCTTCCGAGCACATCGACCGCACCATCGGCCTGATCAAGGAAAGCGGTTGCAAGGCCGGTCTGGTGTTCAATCCGGCTACGCCGCTTGATATTCTGGAATACACGCTGCCCAAGCTGGACATGGTGTTGCTGATGTCGGTGAACCCCGGCTTCGGCGGTCAGAAGTTCATCCCTCACGTGCTGGACAAGGCGCGCAAGGTGCGCAAGATGATCGATGCTGGCGGCTATAACTGCCGTTTGGAGATCGACGGCGGCGTGGGCCCGGCGAACATTCGCGAAGTGGCCGAAGCCGGTGTGGATACTTTCGTGGCCGGCTCCGCAGTGTTCGGCAAGTACAACGCCGACGACAAGAATCGTTACGACACCATCATCGGCGAGTTGCGCGCCGAGCTGGCCAAGGCCAAGGTCTGATCATGCGCGCCGGTGCATACGCGTTGCTGCTGGCGGCCTTCGGGCTGTCCGGTTGCGACCGTCTCACCGGCGAAGCCGACCGGAAGATCTACGATGCGGAGGCGATAGGTTATGCCTGTCGCGTCTCGCTGAAGGTGCCGGAAGACTGCATGAAGGAGAACGACGGGCATAGTCCGACGTCGGTGCTGGCCGGCTGGAAGAAGGCCAACAAGGACATCGAAGACAACGTGATCGATCCTTCGATGGGTAAGGATCATAAGGCGGAAACGCTCCCGATGAGCGCGCCTGTAGCCGCCGAGACCGCCGCATCGGAAGTTCCCGCTGCGGCGACCAAGGGCGAAAAACCGCCAACTAAGCCCGGGAAGGCAGAGACACACTGATATGACATCTCCTCGCCGCTTTACTCTGCCATTGAATGTTCAAGCCATTGTCGTCGACCTCGACGGCACGATGCTGCACACCGCGCCGGAGCTGGCCGAGTCGGCCAACCGTATGTTGCGCGACATGGATTACGCACCGGTATCGCAGGAGTTGCTGGCCAGCTTTATCGGTAACGGCATTAGCTGGCTGGTGAAGCGCGCGCTGACCGGCGACATGCATGCCACGCCGGATGCCGCGCTCTACGATCATGCGTTGCCGATATTCGAGCAGCACTACACTGAGCTGCTGCTGCAGAGCCGGGTCTTTGATGGAGTGATCGAAGGGCTGGATGCGATGAAGGCCGCCGGCTTCCGGCTGGGTTGCATCACCAACAAGGTGGAGCGATACACGCTGCCGTTGCTGGCAGGCACAGGGCTGGCGCAGTATTTCGAGATCGTGCTGGCGGGCGACACGTTGCCGGAGAAGAAGCCGCATCCGTTGCCGCTGCTGCATGCCGCGAAGTTCTTCAATGTGCCGATCGAACAGCTGCTGCTGATCGGCGATTCGTTGAGCGACACGGTCGCCGCGCGCGCCGCAGGCTGCCCGGTATTCTGTGTGCCTTACGGCTACAATCATGGCGAACCGGTGGAGACGCTGGATCTGGATGCGGTGATCGCCGATCTGCCGGCCGCATTGAAACTCATCAAGCTTGCATAAAATGAAATTGAACGACCTCCTCAGTTGGCGATGGTGCTGATGCTTTTGTAGGTCGGGTTTCAACCCGACGATAGCGATCATGTCGGGTTGAAACCCGACCTACCCACACCGGAGGTTTTTCATGTTGTCCCCGATCACAGAACAAGAATTTAACGCGCTGGCCGAACAAGGCTACAACCGCATCCCGCTGGTCGCAGAGACCTTCGCCGATCTCGATACGCCGCTGTCGCTGTACCTCAAGCTCGCCAACAAGCCTTATTCCTATCTGCTGGAGTCGGTGCAGGGCGGCGAACGCTTCGGCCGCTATTCCTTCATCGGCCTGCCTGCCGATGCGCGTATCACGGTGCGCGGCAAGCAGGTCACACTGACGCACGGCAACGCCGAGACGACGCACGAAGCGGACAATCCGCTCGACTACATCAGCGAATACCAGTCGCGTTTCAAGGTCGCACCCTTGCCGAACCTGCCGCGCTTCACCGGCGGACTCGCGGGCTACTTTGGCTACGACACCGTGCGCTACATCGAGCCGCGTCTCGCGAAGACGCAGAAGCCCGACACGCTCGGCACACCCGACATCCTGCTGATGCTCACCGAGCAGCTCGCGGTGATCGACAACCTGTCCGGCAAGCTGACGTTCATCGTCTACGCCGATCCCGCGCATGACGACGCCTATGCGCTGGCGCGCGAACGGCTACGCGAGCTGATCGGCATGATGCGCCTGCCGGTGCATATCCCGCATGCGCCGGCGATGCATGGCGGCGAGGCCAAATCGGAATTCGGCGAGGCCGCGTTCAAGGCCGCGGTCGAGAAGGCCAAGCACTACATCTACGACGGCGACATCATGCAGGTGGTGCTTTCCCAGCGCATGTCGCAGCCCTTCCCGGCCGACCCGCTGTCGCTGTACCGCGCGCTGCGCAGCATCAACCCCTCGCCCTACATGTTCTATTACGACATGGGCGACCATCACGTCGTCGGCTCGTCGCCGGAGATACTGGCGCGGCTGGAAGGCGACACCGTCACCGTGCGTCCGATCGCCGGCACGCGCCCGCGCGGCAAGACGCCGCAGCAGGATGCCGACCTCGCGGAAGAGCTGCTGGCCGACCCCAAGGAGCTGGCCGAACACCTGATGCTGATCGACCTCGGTCGCAACGACATCGGCCGCGTCGCGAAGAACGGCACGGTCAAGCTCACCGACAAGATGGTGATCGAGCGCTACTCGCATGTGATGCACATCGTCTCCAACGTCGATGCGAAACTGAAGCCGGGCCTGAATGCGATGGACGTGCTCAAGGCCACGTTCCCCGCAGGCACGGTGAGCGGGGCGGCCAAGGTGCGCGCGATGGAGATCATCGACGAACTCGAACCCACCAAGCGCGGCATCTACGCGGGCGCGGTCGGCTACCTCGGCTTCAACGGCGACATGGACGTCGCGATCGCGCTGCGCACCGCCGTGGTGAAGGACAACATGCTGTACGTGCAGGCGGGCGCGGGTATCGTTGCCGACTCGGTGCCGGACAGCGAATGGATGGAGACGCAGAACAAGGCGCGCGCCGTGTTGCGCGCCGCGGAGATGGTGCTGGACGGGCTGGACGCAGAAGTTCATCGTTAAGCCATGCTGCGCCTGACCGAAATCAAGTTGCCCATCGAGCATCCCGAGGGCGAAATCGAAGCCGCCATCCTCAAGCGGCTGGGCATACCCGCGGAAGACCTGCTCGGCCACGTCGTGTTCAAGCGCGGCGTCGACGCGCGCAAGAAGAACCACATCCTGTTCGCCTACACGCTGGACGTGGAATTGCGCGACGAGGCCACGGTGCTCGCGCGCTTCGGCAAAGACCCTCACGTCAAGATCACTCCCGACACCAGCTATCACTTCGTAACGCATGCTCCTTCGGATTTCTTTTCGAAGGTGGAGCAAGGCGGCGACGAGCCAGCGACGCAGACAGTGCAATCGGCACGGCAAGGAGTGAGCGAGGAAGCCAACACAGCTCCGCCGATGAAAAGGAATCCGAAGCGTCCGGTGGTGATCGGCATGGGGCCTGCCGGATTGTTCGCCGGACTGATCCTCGCGCAGATGGGTTTTCGTCCGCTGATACTGGAACGCGGCAAGGCCGTGCGCGAACGCACCAAGGACACATGGGGGCTGTGGCGTCAGGGCAAGCTCGATCCGGAATCCAACGTGCAGTTCGGCGAAGGCGGCGCGGGCACGTTCTCCGACGGCAAGCTGTACAGCCAGATCAAGGACCCGCGCCATCTGGGCCGCAAGGTGCTGACCGAGTTCGTTCAGGCGGGCGCGCCCGAGGAGATCATGTACGAGAGCCATCCGCATATCGGCACTTTTCGTCTCGTCGGCATGGTCGAGAAGATGCGCGAGAACATCATCGCGCTGGGCGGCGAGATACGCTTCCAGAGCCGGGTGGACGACATAGCGATCGAAGACGGACCCGATGGCGTCAAACAGATTCGTGCGGTAGTTTTAAATGGCGGCGAGCGCATCGCGACCAATCATCTGGTGCTGGCGATAGGCCATAGCGCGCGTGACACCTTTGAGATGTTGCACAGGCGCGGCGTGTATCTGGAAGCCAAGCCGTTCTCCGTCGGCTTCCGCATCGAGCATCCGCAGTCGCTGATCGACCGTGCGCGCTATGGCGGCAACGCGGGCAATCCGCTGCTGGGCGCGGCGGACTACAAGCTGGTGCACCATGCCGCCAACGGCCGCGCGGTGTACAGCTTCTGCATGTGCCCCGGCGGCACGGTGGTCGCCGCGACCTCGGAGCCAGGGCGCGTGGTCACCAACGGCATGAGCCAGTATTCGCGCAACGAGCGCAACGCAAACAGCGGCATCGTCGTGAACATCTCGCCGGAAGAAGACTATCCGGGCGACCCGCTGGCCGGCGTCGAGTTCCAGCGCCGCTGGGAATCGCGCGCGTTCGAGCTGGGCGGCGGCACCTACCAGGCGCCGGGGCAGCTGGTTGGCGACTTCCTCGCCGGCAGGCCGTCGACGAACTTCGGCGAAGTGCAGCCGTCCTATACGCCGGGCGTACACCTCACCGACCTGTCCACCGCGCTGCCGGACTATGCGATCGAAGCGATACGCGAGGCGCTGCCCGCGTTCGCGAAGCAGATACAGGGCTTCGACATGAAGGACGCGGTGCTGACCGGCGTGGAAACGCGCACCTCGTCGCCGGTGCGCATCAAGCGCGACGACGAAGACCTGCAAAGCGTGAACACGCGCGGCCTGTATCCGACCGGTGAGGGCGCGGGCTATGCCGGCGGCATCCTGTCCGCCGCGGTGGACGGCATCAAGGTTGCCGAGGCGGTGGCGTTGAGTATGATGCAGACAAAGAACTGAGACTGGAGCAAAACATGCTTTTGATGATAGACAACTACGACTCCTTCACCTACAACCTGGTGCAGTATTTCGCCGAGCTCGGCGCGGATGTGGTGGTGCACCGCAACGACGAGATCACGGTGGAGCAGATCGAAAAAATGAACCCGCAGCATATCGTCGTCTCGCCCGGCCCCTGCACGCCGACCGAGGCGGGCGTGTCGGTCGCGGCGATCAAGCATTTCGCCGGCAAGGTGCCGCTGCTGGGCGTGTGCCTCGGCCACCAGAGCATAGGCCAGGCCTTCGGCGGGAGGATCGTCCACGCCAAGACGCTGATGCACGGCAAGACTTCGCTGATCCATCACCACAGCAACAGCGTGTTCACCGGCCTGCCGAATCCGTTCACCGCGACGCGCTACCACTCGCTGGTGATCGAGCGCGAGACCATGCCGGATTGCCTGGAGATCACCGCGTGGACCGACGACGGCGAAATCATGGGCGTGCGCCACAGGACGCTGGCGGTGCACGGCGTGCAGTTCCATCCCGAATCCATCCTGACCGAACACGGCCACGACATGCTGAAGAACTTCCTGGAGGGCAAGCCATGAAACCTCAAGACGCACTGAAGCGCATCATCGAACACCGCGAGATATTCCACGACGAGATGGTGTCGCTGATGCGCCAGATCATGGGCGGCGAAGTCACGCCGGTGATGATCGCGGCGATCATCACGGGATTGCGCGTGAAGAAGGAGACCATAGGCGAGATCGCGGGCGCGGCTACCGTGATGCGCGAACTCTCGACCAAGGTCGAGATGGCAGACGACAGCCGACTGGTGGACACCTGCGGCACCGGCGGCGACGGCGCGCACACCTTTAATATCTCCACCGCATCCGCCTTTGTCGCGGCGGCGGCGGGCGCAAAGGTCGCCAAACACGGCGGCCGTTCGGTGTCATCGCAGTCGGGCAGCGCGGACGTGCTGGAGGCATTGGGAGTCAACATCAACCTGACGCCGGATCAGACCGTCCGCTGTATAGCCGAAGTCGGTTTCGGTTTCATGTTCGCGCCGAACTATCACAGCGCGATGAAACATGCCGCGCCGGTGCGCAAGGAGCTGGGCATCAGGACGCTGTTCAACATCCTCGGTCCGCTGACCAATCCGGCCGGCGCGAAGCAGCAACTGATGGGCGTGTTCCATCCGGACCTGGTCGGCATACAGGCGCGGGTGCTGCAACGTCTCGGCAGCAAGCGCGTGATGGTGGTGCATGGCGAGGACGGGCTGGACGAGATCACCATCACCGGCAACACCCAGGTCGCCGAACTCAAGGACGGCGAGGTGCGCGAGTACACCATCCATCCGGAACAGTTCGGCTTGAGCATCGCCACGTTGGAAGACATCAATGCGACCAGCGTACAGGCCTCGCGCGACATGATCCTCGATGTACTCGACAACCAGCCCGGCCCGGCGCTGGATATCGTGCTGCTGAACGCGGGCGCGACGATCTATCTCGCCGGTCTGGCCGACACGCTGGAGAACGGCGTCGGCAAGGCCGCCGAGATCGTCGCCAGCGGCGCGGCGAAGGACAAGCTGGCGCAGCTGGTCAGGGTCAGCAACGCCAGCGCTTCATAACATGCTTCAGACGAGCTGCCCTCTCCCCGGCCCTCTCCCGCAAGCGGGAGAGGGGGATAAGGATCCGCTACGCGGGTTCGCTTTAGTTCGTGGTCTCCGTCCAGCATAACTTTCCGCCCATCACGGGCGAGGACAGCGCCGACATACAGCGCTGGCTGGCCGCGTTGTCCGACGTCTATGCGCCTGCGGAGATAGCGCTGATCCGGCGCGCATGCGAATTCGCCGCGCCGCTATATCACGGGCAGTTCGCTATCGCCGGCGCGCCGCTGTTGCCGCATGCGCTGGGTTCCGCGGGCATCCTGATCGGGCTGCATCTGGACCACGAGACCGTCGCGGCCGCGGTGTTGCATGCCGTTCCCGATTTCATCGAAGACTGGAAAGAAGTGCTGGCCGAACGCTTCGGCGGCAATGTGGCGAGCCTCGTCGGCGGCATCGCGCGCATGGAGCGCATCCGTTTGTTCAGCGAGGTGCGCGCGGCGCAAGACAAGGACGAGGCAGCGCAGCAGATCGAGAGCCTGCGCAAGATGCTGCTGGCGATGGTCGAGGACATCCGCGTCGTGCTGATCAAGCTCGCCGAGCGCACCCAGACGTTGCGCAGCCTGTCCGGTGCGGATGCAGAACAGCAGCAGCGCATCGCGCAGGAGACTTACAGCATCTTCGCGCCGCTGGCGAATCGGCTGGGCGTGTGGCAACTCAAGTGGGAGCTGGAAGACCTGTCGGTGCGCTATCTGGAGCCGGTGCTGTACAAGCAGGTCGCGAAGCTGCTCGACGAGCGGCGCGTGGATCGCGAGCGCTACATCGCCGACGTGATCGACCGGCTGCGGCAGAAGCTGGCCGACGCCGGCATCGCGGGCGAAGTGAGCGGACGCCCCAAACACATCCACAGCATCATCAACAAGATGAAGCGCAAGCAGATCGCGTTCGGCGATCTCTACGACGTGCGCGCGGTGCGCATCATGGTAGCGGATGTTCAGAATTGCTATGCGGCGCTGTCGGTGGTGCACGAACTGTGGCCCGCGATTTCCAGCGAATTCGACGACTACATCGCCAACCCCAAGCCCAACGGCTACCGCTCGCTGCACACCGCGGTGACCGGCCCGCGCGGGCTCGCGGTGGAGGTGCAGATACGCACCCAAGACATGCACCACGATTCCGAGCTCGGCGTCGCCGCGCACTGGCGCTATAAGGAGAACAAGAAATCCGACGCCGGCTTCGACGAGAAGATCGCCTGGCTGCGCCAGATCCTCGCGTGGAAGGCGGAGCTGGCCGACAGCGGCAATCTGCAGGAACAATTCCGCAACGAGTTGTTACAGGACCGCGTCTACGTGTTCACGCCGCAAGGCAAGGTGATCGATCTGCCCAAGGGCGCGACGCCGGTGGACTTTGCCTATATCCTGCACACCGACCTCGGCCACCGCACGCGCGGCGCGAAAGTGGACGGCAACATCGTGCCGCTGAAGTATCAATTGCAGAACGGCCAGCGCGTGGAGATTCTGACCACGAAGCAGGGTGCACCGAGCCGCGACTGGCTTTCGCCGCAGCAGGGCTATTTGAAGAGTGCGCGGGCGCGCGCCAAGGTGAGGCACTGGTTCAAGACGCAGAACCTCGATGACAGCATCGCGCAGGGCCGACTGCTGTTGGATCGCGAATTGCAGCGGCTGGGCGTGACTGCGGTCAATCAGGAAAAGGTCGCGCAGCGATTGAATTTCCACAAGCTGGACGAGCTGCTCGCCGCGCTCGGCCGCGGCGACATCACCACGCGTCGCGCCGGCCTTGCGATCCAGCAGGAGATGCCGGCGAAGGCGGAAGTCGCCGCCCCGACCGCAACGCGTAAGCCGGCTGCGCCGCGCGCCTCATCGACCGGGGTGCTGGTCGAAGGCGTGGACAACCTGATGATCAAGATGGCCAAGTGCTGCAAGCCGGAAAAGCCGGACGCGATCACCGGCTACGTCACCCGCGACCGCGGCATCATGATCCATCGTCAGGATTGTGCGTTCATGCAGCGCGTGCCGGAGGACAAGCGCGATCGCATGCTAGGTGCGGCGTGGGCGGAAAAGGTTGGCGGGGGATGATGGCCGAGCGGCCAGTTCGAGAGTTCTCCCGGACTTCGGGAAAGTCGGAATTCTGTATCGGCTAATTGCTTTGCGGCAATAAAACTTCCTGATGGGCGAGAACGACGTGATCTTTTTTGAGGCGTTTCAGGAAATCCTCCGCCGAGGATTCTTCTGTTGCGATCAAATCATGGGGCAGCGCGAAAATCGAAATATCGCGTTCCACGATCTGGAGGCCGCCTTGTGATGCGGTTTCGGTGATGTACTTGATCTTGTCGACCAGCTTTTCGTCGACCGGGGTGTACGGCACCAGTATCCAGAAATCCACACCATAACGCGCCACCAGATCGGTCTTGCGGAATGCCTTGCGCAAGGCATGCGAAAACTCGTCCAGCTTCTGCGAGGCGATGGCCGCGCCGTAGGTCTCGCCAAGGATGGAAGGATGCCCATAATTGATATGGGCCAGCGCAAAGTCGAATTGGCCGGAATAGCGTTTCTTGACCGCCAGCAGCCATTCCAGCGTAAAAAGAAATTTCTCGGATGCGTCGATATCTTCCGGGTGCATAAGCCGCTTTCATTGCGAATGTTTATATCGCTGTCGGCATCATCATCGCCTTGGATAGGGGCGTAAGCAATACATGAATTAACGTATATATTCGAAAATATGCAGGGATCTCGGGATGAGACGCGAGGATGAGATTAACAATGCTGAAACAATCAGCATGCATAGTGTGAACGTTGGCTGAAGATATCCCTGTGCCAACACTCTCCTTCGATCGGCATCCTTACGGGTGCCGTTTTTTTTGCTCGATTGCGAACCGTTCGTCAGGCTGGACGGAAGGGCATCTCGTCCTGGCCGGGCAGCGCGATCGCCATCGCCTGATCCAGATTTTTCTCGACCAGATCGACGATGCTTCCATCCAGTCGTTCATTGCTCGCAAGTCCCTTGAGCAGGGCGAGTACTTCGTCAGCCGGCCAGCCGGCGCGGTAGGGGCGATCCTGCACCATCGCCTGAAAGATGTCCGCAACGCGCAGGATGCGCGCCTCGATCGACAGGTCTTTTTCGTGCACGTGAAACGGATAGCCCATGCCGCCGGGTTCCTCATGATGGTAAGCGGCCCACAGCGCGATCTCCTCGAAGCCGGCGATGCTGCGCAATATCTGGAAGGTCTCGAAGCTGTGGGTGTTCATGATCAGTCGTTCGTGCGTGTCCAGTTTTCCGGGCTTGTCGAGTATCTCGTCCGGCACGCGCAGCTTGCCGAGGTCGTGCAGCAGGCCGGCCAGTTCGAGTTTGTCGCAATTCTCCCGGCTCACCCCTGCGCATTCGGCGAGGAAGCGCGCGAGGCGGGCCACGCCGAGCGAGTGGTAGGCGGTGAACGGACTCTTGGCGTCGACGATATGCGAGAAAATCACCGACAGCTGCTTCAACTCGGCGAACGTAGGCTGGTAACTTGTGCCGCGCGATAGCAGGTCCTGCTGGTAATTCTGGATAGAGCGAGGTTCCAGCAGCAGCCAGAAGGCTTCGGCTGCGGAGGCTGCCAGAAAGATGTCCACCAGTTCCGGGGAGAAGTAGCTGCCGGCATTGGCGCGGATATGGTCGCGTACTTCTTCGACATGGTCGAACAGCCCGCTGCCGTACCACGGCGCTGCCAGCGCATCGACACGGTCGACCAAGAAAATCAGGTTGGCTTCTTGCGCCTGCTGCGCGGTCACTTCGGAGGTGGGCAACGTGGTCAGCTTGTCCCAGCGGGTATGGTGGTAGCGCACCGGAATCGCCATGCGCGACAGCGGCGCGAATTCGCGCAGCAGCGCATAGCCCAGTTCGGCGTGTACCTGGGATTCCTGCCAGTCGAATTCGGCGACCAGATGATGGTGCGTCTGCGTCGTGGATACGCCGATGTCGTGCAGCATGCCCAGATCGAACAGGAATGTCGTCTCCGCTTCCGGCAATTCCATCAGCTTTGCGCACTCGGCGGCCATGATGCCGACGCGTTTGCCGTGGGCGACATCGTCGACGCCGACCAGGTCGAGCGCGTCGGACAACGCGTAGATGACGTGACGCAGGTCGGACTGCAAAGACGGGTTAGCCATGGGCATACTCTCGTTTGTCGGGTTGTGAAGTCATTCTAGCGGAGCCAGTCGGGTAACGGGAGATGTCATCCGTGTCTCATCGGCTGCCCCGCAACTCGTTCAGCATGCTCGCGACTGTCGGATAGCGCAGCCTGACCCCCAGTTCGGTTTTCATGCGCCGGTTGAGCAGTCGCCGCGACTCGCTCATGAACGACCACAGCGCGGGCGATACGCTGCGTTCGATTGCAGCGCGCGGCAGGCGCGGCGGGCGCGGCAGGCCGTAGGCATCGGCCACTGCGTCGAAGTAGTCGCCCATCTTCAGTTCGCCGTCGTCGCTGGCGTGATACACGCGATTGGGGCGTCCGCGATGCAGCGCCGCCACCGCGATATGCGCGAGGTCGTCGGCGTGGATGTGGTTGGTGTAATTGTCTTCTTTCGCGAGGATTGTGGGTGAGTTGGTGCGCAGGCGTTCCAGAGGCAGCCGGTCTGCGGCATAGATGCCGGGCACGCGCAGGATGGAAGCGTTCACCCGGTTGCGCACAGCCCATTCGCGTATCTGCCGCTCGGCATCCGCTCGCAACTGCCCGCGAGTCGTTTTCGGACGCGGCGGGCGCGTCTCGCTCACGGTTGCACCGCCGCAGTCGCCGTATACGCCGCTGGTGCTGATGTAGACCAGGTGTTTGGGCAATGTGCCGAGCGACAGGGCGGCGAGCAGGTTGCGGGTGCGGGCGTCGATTGCCGAAAATCCCCCCTTTGCCCCCCTTTTGCAAAAGGGGAAAATCTCCGCGGGCCGATATGCTCTCCCCCCTTCGGCGAAGGGGGGCAGGGGGGATTTCCCGGAGGCCGGAGGTGCAAAGTGCAGCACCGCATCTGCTAGCCCAGCGATGCGCGCGAGGCTGGCGCGGTCGTCGA
Source organism: Gallionella sp. (assembly GCA_023229845.1). Classification (GTDB taxonomy): domain Bacteria; phylum Pseudomonadota; class Gammaproteobacteria; order Burkholderiales; family Gallionellaceae; genus Gallionella. Next base: position 1,503 of record JALNYK010000040.1, on the reverse strand, counting down.
GGTCGCCAGTCACCGGGATCGCGCCCTTCGCGCGCCATTCCGCATGCCGCGCGGGATTGCGCAGCAGTGCGTACACGCGGTAATGCGGGAGCAGCAGCGGAAGGGCGCGTAGCGCGACATCGCCGCAGCCTATGATGAGCAGGCGTCTCATGGCGCGATTATGCGTTAAAATCGCGCGCTTTATATCCTGCGATTCCTGCCATGACGTTCAACGCCACTATCCAGCCGAGCAAACACAGCTTCCCCATGGAGGCCGACGAGACCATTCTCGATGCCGCACTGAAACACGGCTGCAACCTGCCCTATAGTTGCCGCAACGGCGCGTGCGGGGTGTGCAAGGGCAAGGTGACGCAGGGCGAAGTCGATCACGGCAACTATCAGGCCCACGCGCTGAGCGACGCGGAAAAGGATGCCGGCATGGCGCTGTTCTGCTGCGCGAAGCCGTTGTCCGATTTGGTCATCGAGAGCCACGAAGTCACCGCAACCCAGGACATCCAGATCAAGACCATGCCCTGCCGCGTAGACAGCATGACAAGGGTCGCGCCAGACGTGATGGTGCTGAAGCTCAGGCTGCCGGCCAACGAGCGCCTGCAGTTCCTCGCAGGGCAATATATCGACGTCCTGCAGAAAGACCAGAAGCCGCGCAGTTTTTCGCTGGCGAACGCGCCGCATCACGACGAGTTGCTCGAACTGCACATTCGCAATATCGCCGGCGGCGTGTTCACCAAGCATGTGTTCCACGATATGAAGGAGCGCGACATCCTGCGCTTCAAGGGGCCGCTGGGCAGTTTCTTCCTGCATGAGGATACGGACAAGCCCATCCTCTTCGTCGCCAGCGGCACCGGCTTCGCACCGGTCAAGGCGATCATCGAGCATGCGTTGTACCTAGGCATCAAGCGCCCCATGCATTTTTACTGGGGCGGACGCAAGCTGTCCGATCTTTATATGATGGATATGGCGCGGCAGTGGGAGGGCGTCGGCATCAAGTTCACGCCGGTGCTCTCCGAGCCGGAAGCGGCGGACAACTGGCAAGGCCGCATCGGCTTCGTACACCATGCGGTGATGGACGACTACACGGATATGTCTGGGCACGAGGTTTATGTCTGCGGCGCACCGGTAGTGGTTGAGGCCGCCCATCGCGACTTCACTACCCAGCGCGGCCTGCCGGGCGATGCGTTCTACTCGGACGCGTTCACGTTTGCGCCGAAGAATTAGCGGCGTATCGAAATCCGCATTTCGCCGTTTTCCTGTTCAACCCTGAAATTCTGCAGCATGTTCATGCCGAACAGGGGTTGATCGAGGTTGGGCATGATGATCGCGGGGACGTCTTTGAGCCTGAATGGCCCGAATTCCAGGCTCGGAATAATCGCGGTGCATGCGCTGGAAGAGCCGTTGGCCGTTCGCATCAGTATCTGGTCGCGGCAATATATCTGCGCCGACATGGCGGCCGATCTTGATAGCGAAATGGCCGATGCGCCGGTGTCGACCATGAACGTCAATGTC
>JALNYK010000064.1 GCA_023229845.1 Gallionella sp. | reverse complement strand
GGTTCGTTGGGCGGATACAGCTCGTCTTCGATGAAACCGAAGCCGCTCTCGCTGGCCAGTGTGAGCAGTTCGCGCACCTTCTGGCAGGCGATGAGTTTTTCTTTCAGTTCTGGCGTGGTGCGGGCTTTGTCTGAAAATGCCTTGATGTCTTTGATAGCCATATTGATCCCGTAATTTTTGGAATAAATGAAACATCGGGACGAGTTTGTCCCGACATTGTCGGTTGAAATGTCACGATTTCAGCCTTGTGTAATAGGCAGCAAATTACATGCCTGCGCAGGGGATCAATGGCAGAGTTTTTCGAACTCCTGAACCGGAACCGGCTTCCCGAACAGGTAGCCCTGGAATTTGTGGCAACCGTACTGACGGAGAAAGGCAAGCTGCATATCCGTCTCGACTCCCTCGGCAACGACTTCCAGTCCGAAGTTCCCGGCGATGCTGATGATGGTGCGCACCATCACGCTGCTGTTTTTATCGTGGGCGATGTCGCGCACGAAAGATTGGTCGATCTTGAGTTGCTCCAGCGGGAGGCGCTTGAGATAGGCCAGCGACGAGTAGCCGGTGCCGAAATCGTCCATCGCGAAGCGTATGCCCATGTCGCGCAATTCCTGCATCTTCTCGATGGCTTCTTCCACATCGTCGAGGATGAAACTCTCGGTCAATTCGAGCTTGAGTTTCGAGGCGCGGATACCGCTCTTTTCGAGGGACTCCTTGACCTGTTCGACGAACCAGGGCTGGCTCAATTGCCTGGGACTGACATTGACAGACAGGACGATCTTGCGCATCGCCGGGTCCATTTCCCAGAGTTTGAGTTGGGCGCATGCCTGTTCGATTACCCAATCCCCGATGGGAATGATCATGCCGATTTCTTCCGCCAGCGGGATGAACTGGGCCGGCGAGACCATGCCGCGCCGCGGATGTTGCCAGCGGATCAGCGCTTCGGCGCCGACAATGCGGCCGGACTCGTCTACCTGCATCTGGTAGTACAGCATCAGCTGATTCAATCGGACCGAGGCGCGCAGGTCTTTTTCCAGTTCGGCGCGTTGCTCCATTTCAATCTGCATCGCCGGATCGAAGAAGCACACCATGTTGCGGCCGGCTGACTTGGCTTGGTACATCGCGAGATCGGCCTGTTTCAGCACCTCGTCGAGGCTGTTCTGGTGGCCGCGGAACAGGCAGACGCCGATGCTGGGCGAGCTGTGATGCTCGATGCCGTTGAGTTGGTAGGGCAGGCTCAATTCGGCCCGGATTTTTTCGGCGATGGTCTCGGACTGGTTTGCTGCCTCATGCGAAGAACTGCTCAGCGATTCGAGCGCGACCACGAATTCGTCGCCGCCCAACCGCGCCACCGTGTCGCCTTCGCGCACATTGCGCGTCAGCCGGCTCGCAACCTCTTTCAGCAGCAGATCGCCGACATCGTGTCCCTGCGTGTCGTTCAACGTCTTGAAATTGTCCAGATCGATAAACATCAATGCGCCATGTTTGCCGCTACGCGTGCTGATGGACATGCTTTGCATCAGGCGCTCTTGCAACAGGCGGCGATTGGGCAACTGCGTGAGCGAGTCGTAAAAGGCCAGGCGATGGATTTCTTCCTCGGATTGCTTGCGTAACGTGATGTCCTGAACCATGAACAGCACGACAGCTTCCTCGCCCATTCGCGCCGGAGAAATGTCGGCGAGGTAAGAGCGGGGGACGCCGTCGCTGTGGCGGTCGAAGCCGAAATCGTTGCAGTGCTTGCCGCCTTTCAATACCTGGAGGATGGTTTCGTCCAGCGCCGCGACATCGAGGAACTCGCTGAGCATTTTTCCCTGCCAGGTTTCGTTCCTGTCCAGATTGAACATGCGCAGCACGGTATTGTTGGCCAGCCGGATCTTTCCGCGCGCATCCAGCACGATGAAACCGATCGGCATGTTGCTGACGATCTGCTCGGTGTAGCTATTCGCCAGCAGCAGCGCCTTGTGTTCGGCGTGGAAATAGGTGTCCAGCGCCAGTCCCATGTCGAAGAAAATGACCTTGAGCAGCGCGCGACAGGCATCGAGCACGCGCTCCGGTTCGGCGGCGTAATGCTCGAACACCACCGGCATCACTTCGCTCAGGTATTTGCAATAAGCGCTCATGTACCACTTGGGCGTCAGCCCCACGCGTTGGTGTACGACGCCGATATGCAGGCGGTTTTCCACATAGGCGTGGTCGTAGCGCCCTTCGGTCAGCTGGTCGAAATACGTCATCTGGGCACGCTTCATTCGTGCCAGTTTGGTTTCGTCGCCCAGCAGCGGGCGTATCTCGGGAAACAGCATCAGGTGGTCGTAAAAGACCTCGATCAGATGATCCCGTCTGGACGCCAGAATTTCGTGCAGGGATTCGAGCAAGGCGGCATCGCGTTCGTCGAACGACAGGAAAGCCTGCCGCTGCGCGATCTCCGCGTCGTCGATGCCGATCTCGGCCAGCAGGGATGAGTGGTTGTTCATGTTTATCCTAGAAAAAGCAGTTGTCCACGAAATACACGAAACACACGAAAAAATTCAAAGCATTTCAGGTTGCGAAATACAACCGGAGGAGTGCGGCGCAAAATACCTACAACCTGCTGTTTCATTTCGCGCCTTTCGTGTATTTCGTGGACCAGTCAAGGTTCTATATCTGCTTCACCTTGATGTTCAGCGTCTGGATGCGATAGGCGATCTGGCGCGGCGTCATGTCCAGCAGGCGCGCGGCCTTGGCCTGCACCCAGCCGGCCTGTTCCAGTGCGGCGATGACTTTTTCGCGTTCGTCGAGATTGGGGTCGTCCAGATCGAGCTGCTGAACCGCTCCGCGGCTCGCCGAAATTTTCTCGTCGATGCCGGTGAGCAGAATGGCGTCCCGGTCTATGGTTTCACTCTCGGTCATCACCGCCGCGCGTTCCAGGCAGTTCTCCAGTTCGCGCACGTTGCCCGGCCAGTCGTGATGCATCAGTACGCGCAATGCTGCATCGGTGAGACCGAGTTTGCGGCCTTGCTGGGTGCAGACTTTCTCCACCAAAAAGCGCGCGATGTCAGGAATGTCTTCCATGCGCTCGCGCAGCGGCGGCAGGTACAGCGGCATTACGTTGAGGCGGTAGTACAAGTCCTCGCGGAAACGGCCCGCTTCGACCTCGGCCTCCAGATCGCGGTGGGTCGCGGCGACCACGCGCACATCGACCTTGAGGGTTTGCGTGCCGCCGACGCGTTCCAGTTCGCCTTCCTGCAGCACGCGCAGCAGCTTGGCCTGGAACGACGCGGAGATTTCGCCGATTTCGTCGAGGAACACCGTGCCGCCCTCGGCTTGTTCGAAGCGGCCCTTGCGTTGCGCGATCGCGCCGGTGAACGCGCCTTTTTCGTGGCCGAACAGTTCGCTCTCCAGCAGCGTCTCCGGCAGCGCCGCGCAGTTGAGCTTGACGTAGTTGCCGCGCGCGCGCGGCGAGTTGTAATGGATGGCGTTGGCGATCAGCTCCTTGCCGGTGCCGGTTTCGCCGCGGATCAGCACGGTGGTGTTCCACTTCGCCACCAGCCGTACTTGTTCGAAGATGCGGCGCATGGACTGGGAATGGCCGATGATGTTGTCGAAGCCGTATTGCCCGCGCACGGTGCGGCGCAGCACATCGCGTTCTTCGACCAGTTCGCGTTTCTCCTGCGCCACGTCCTGCGACAGGCGCACGCTCTGACCGATCAGGTTGGCGACCATCTCCAGGAAGTGCTCGTATTCGCCGAGCCGCATCTCTGCGCCGGGCACGGGTTGCGCCGCGAGCACGCCCACCACTTTCTTGCCGATGCGGATAGGCACGCCGACGAAAGCGCCCATCGGGTTGTAGATTCCGAGACGCGAGAGGAAGCGCGGCTCGTCTGCGATGCGCTCCACCGCTATGCTGTTGCCGGTTTTCAGGATGGAGCCGACCACGCCCTCGCCGGGCAGGTAGCTGACTTCTTCGGTGACGGTGTCGGACACGCCGTAGACCAGCGACACCTGCAGTTCGCCGCTGGCCGGATCGATCAGGCTGACCATGCCGCGTTCCAGCGCCATGCCTTCGTGCAGCGCGTTCAGCACGCCGTCCAGCGTCTGTTTGAAGTTGAGCGAATGCGACAGAACCCGGCTCACCTGATACAGGGTCTCCAGTTCGGCGCGCAGCAGATCCAGTTCTACGCGAGGATCAGACATGGT
>JALNYK010000039.1 GCA_023229845.1 Gallionella sp. | reverse complement strand
GCTGGTTAGAGCACTACCTTGACATGGTAGGGGTCGTTGGTTCGAGTCCAATCGTGCCTACCAACACTTCGAGTGCGGCAATGCCGCACTTTGTATTTTCAGGAAGCAAAAACATGCCAGTCATCACTTTGCCGGATGGTTCGCAGCGCAGCTTTGATCAATCCGTTACTGTAGCCGATGTCGCGATGAGCATAGGCGCAGGTCTTGCCCGTGCCGCACTGGCGGGCAAGGTGGACGGCAAGGTGGTGGATACCTCGCATCTGATCGAACAGGATGCTGCGCTGGCTATCATCACCGACAAGGATGTCGATGGCGTCGAGATTATTCGCCATTCGACCGCACACTTGCTGGCGCATGCGGTGAAGGAATTGTTCCCAGATGCTCAGGTGACCATCGGCCCGGTCATTGAAAACGGTTTCTTTTACGATTTTTCCTACAAGCGCCCGTTCACGCCGGAAGATCTGGCGGCGATCGAGAAGCGCATGGGCGAGATCGCCAAGCTGGATCTGCCTGTGGCGCGACGCGTGTTGCCGCGCGATGAGGCGGTCAGTTATTTCAAGCGTATCGGCGAGCAATACAAGGCCGAAATCATTGAGTCTATTCCCGCAGACCAAGATGTGTCGTTGTATAGCGAAGGCGAGTTCACCGACCTGTGTCGTGGTCCGCATGTGCCGTCCACTGGCAAGCTGAAGGCGTTCAAGCTGATGAAGGTGGCTGGCGCCTACTGGCGCGGCGATTCCAAGAACGAAATGCTGCAGCGCATCTACGGCACGGCCTGGGCGAAGAAGGAAGAGCTCGAAGCCTATTTGCACCAGCTGGAAGAAGCCGAGAAGCGCGATCATCGCAAGCTGGGCAAGCAGCTGGAACTGTTTCATATGCAGGACTCTTCGCCCGGTATGGTGTTCTGGCATCCCAAGGGTTGGACACTGTGGCAGGAAGTCGAGCAATACATGCGCCGCAAGTTCCGCAGCCACGGCTATCAGGAAGTGCGCACGCCGACGATCATGGATCGCACGCTGTGGGAGAAGTCTGGCCACTGGGAAAATTATCACGATAATATGTTCACGACATCGTCGGAGAATCGCGACTACGCGGTGAAACCGATGAACTGTCCGGGGCATGTGCAGATTTTCAATCACGGGCTGCATAGCTATCGCGACCTGCCGTTGCGTCTGGCGGAGTTCGGTTCCTGTCATCGCAACGAGACTTCGGGCTCCCTGCATGGTCTGATGCGCGTGCGCGGTTTCACGCAGGACGATGCGCACATCTTCTGTACCGAAGAGCAGGTGCAGTCCGAGGTGTCGAATTTTATCGTGATGCTGAACGAGGTGTATCGCGACTTCGGCTTCAATGAAGTGTTGGTCAAGCTATCCACCCGTCCGGAGAAGCGCGTCGGTTCCGATGAGACCTGGGACAAGGCCGAGGCCGGTCTGGCTGCTGCTTTGCAGCAGAATGCGCTGACCTACGATCTTCAGCCAGGCGAGGGCGCGTTCTACGGCCCCAAGGTCGAGTTCACGCTGAAGGACAGTCTCGGTCGCCTGTGGCAGTGCGGCACAATACAGCTGGATTTCAATTTGCCGGTGCGTCTGGATGCGGAGTTTGTCGACGAGGACAATAGCCGTAAGCCGCCGGTGATGCTGCATCGCGCGATCCTTGGTTCGATGGAGCGTTTCATCGGCATCCTGATCGAGCACCATGCAGGCGCGTTCCCGTTGTGGCTGTCGCCAATGCAGGTAGTGCTGATGAATATCTCGCAGGCGCAGGAAGAATATGCGGTGGAAGTCGCGCAGATATTGCGCGATGCCGGCTTGCGCGTGCAACTGGATTTGCGCAACGAGAAGATTACCTATAAAATACGTGAACATAGCTTACAGAAATTACCTTATCAGCTGATCGTCGGCGATAAGGAGATGGCTGGAAGATTGGTGGCCGTGCGTACCCGTAGTGGTGAAGATCTTGGACAGATGTCGCTGGAAGCATTATTGCAGCGACTCGAACCTGAGATGAAATCGGGCAGCACGGTTTAATTTTGCCTAACGGAGATAGCAATAGCACAAGATAAATCGCAGCGCTTGAATGAGATGATTACCGCACCGCAAGTGCGCCTCATTGGAGCAGAAAAAGAGCCCCTCGGGATTGTGTCTAGCGCGGAAGCATTGCGTCTGGCGGAAGAAGCTGAGCTGGATCTGGTAGAGATCTCGCCGCTGGCTGATCCTCCAGTATGTCGCATCATGGATTTCGGCAAGTTCAAGTATGCCGAAAGCAAGAAGTTGCACGAAGCCAAGCTCAAGCAGAAGCAGGTTCAGATCAAAGAAATCAAGTTTCGTCCGGGCACCGACGAAGGCGATTACAACATCAAGTTGCGTAACCTGATCAAGTTCCTGGGCGAGGGCGACAAGACCAAGATCACGCTGCGCTTCCGCGGTCGCGAGATGGCTCACCAGGAAATCGGCATGCGCCTGATCGAGCGCATCAGGGCTGACTTGGATGAGCATGGAGTGGTCGAGCAGTATCCGAAGATGGAAGGTCGTCAGATGGTGATGGTGCTGTCACCCAAGGCAAAGAAAAAATAAGGTCTGACTGAATAAGTTTAGTCGTGCCGGCGGAAGGGGATGGCCGGGGCGATGAAAGAGCAGCAACATCCCCGATAAAAAGTGGTGTATGGGTCGTCAAGTTTTTCCTCCGGAAAGCACCTCCCACCATAACTTAAGGAGCAGTCATGCCTAAGATGAAAACCAAGAGCGGCGCGAAAAAGCGTTTTGTCGTCCGCGCCGGTGGCAGCATCAAGCGCGGTCAAGCGTTCAAGCGCCACATCCTGACCAAGAAGACCACCAAGTGCAAGCGTCAGCTGCGCGGGGCGGCAGGTGTCCATGAAACCAACACGGCGTCCGTGCGCGCCATGATGCCATACGCATAAGGAGTAGAAAATGCCAAGAGTAAAACGTGGTGTAGTAGCGCGCGCAAGTCATAAAAAGGTTCTGGCCCTGGCCAAGGGTTATCGCGGTCGTCGCAAGAACGTCTATCGTATCGCCAAGCAGGCGGTGATGAAGGCAGGCCAGTATGCCTACCGTGACCGTCGCCAGAAGAAGCGTCAGTTCCGTACCCTGTGGATCGCCCGTATTAATGCGGCGGCTCGCGAGCAGGGCATGACATACAGCGTGTTCATGAACGGCCTGAAGAAGGCGGCTATCGATGTCGACCGCAAGGTGCTGGCAGACATCGCCGTATTCGACAAGGCGGCCTTTGCACAATTCGTGGTGCAAGCTAAAGCCAGCCTCGGCGTTTAAGCGCAAGCTAAATCGAAAAAGGAGGCGTGAGCCTCCTTTTTTGTTTCAAGAACCGAAGATGTTCAAAAGCAATAAGTCAAAGAACGACGATGCAAGAACTACAACAAATTCTCGATGACGCGCTGACAAGTTTTGCTGCGATAGAAGACGCGGCTGAGCTGGAAAATGCCAAGGCGCGTTATCTCGGCAAGGACGGCAGCCTGACCGGCCTGTTGAAAGGGCTGGGCAAGCTTTCCGCCGAAGAGCGCCCCGCAGCCGGCGCGCGCATCAATCAGATCAAGCAGCAGATCGAAGCTGCCTTGCAGGCGCGACGCGACGCGATCCAGCAGCGTGCGTTGCAGGCCAAATTGGCCGCGGAATCGCTGGACGTCACGCTGCCCGGACGCGCTGCCGGCGTGGGCGGATTGCATCCGGTCACGCGCACGCTGGAGCGCATCGAAACGCTGTTCCATTCCATCGGCTACGACGTCGCGGAAGGTCCGGAGATCGAGAACGATTTCTACAACTTCACCGCGCTGAATATCCCGGAAGACCATCCGGCGCGCGCGATGCACGATACGTTCTACATCGACGAGCAGCATGTGCTGCGCACGCATACCTCGCCGATCCAGATCCGTTACATGCAGGCGCATGTCGCTAAGCACCAGCATCTGGAAACGATGCCGGATATTCGCATCATCGCGCCGGGACGCGTCTACCGCGTGGATTCCGATGCGACCCATTCGCCGATGTTCCACCAGGTCGAAGGCCTGTGGGTGGGCGAGCGCGTCAGCTTCGCCGACCTGAAGAGCGTGATCGCCGATTTTCTGCAGAACTATTTCGAGACCGAAGATATGCAGGTGCGCTTCCGCCCTTCGTTCTTCCCGTTCACTGAGCCGTCAGCAGAGATGGATATGAGCTGGAAGGGCGGCTGGCTGGAGATCGGCGGTTGCGGCATGGTGCATCCGAACGTGCTGAAGCATGTCGGCATCGACAGCGAGAAGTACATCGGTTTCGCGTTCGGCATGGGCGTGGAGCGTCTGGCGATGCTGCGCTATGGTGTGAACGACCTGCGTTTGTTTTTTGAGAACGACCTGCAATTCCTCAAGCAATTTAACTGATATGCAATTTTCCGAATCCTGGTTGCGCACCCTCGTGAATCCCTCGCTCACCAGCGAGGAGTTGTCGCATCTGTTGACCATGGCAGGACTGGAAGTGGAGGAGATGACCCCTGTCGCTCCCGCTTTCGAGAAGGTCGTCGTGGCCGAGGTGCTGACCAAAGAAAAACATCCCGACGCAGATCGTTTGAACGTGCTGACGGTGAACGTCGGCGAGCCTGAGCCGCTGACCATCGTGTGCGGCGCGGGGAATGTGACCGTCGGCATGAAGGCGCCTTGTGCGCTGGTCGGCGCGAAGCTGCCTGGCGACTTCAGCATCAAGCAGGCCAAGGTGCGCGGCGTCGCCTCTTTCGGCATGATGTGCTCCGACAAGGAACTCGGGCTGGCGGAAGAAAGCGCCGGTCTGATGGTGCTCGCCGTCGATGCGGTGGTCGGGCAGAGCATACGCGAGCACCTAGATCTGGACGATCACTTGATCACGCTCAAGCTCACGCCGAACCGCTGCGATTGCCTGTCGCTGCACGGCATCGCCCGCGAAGTGGCTGCGCTGACCGGCACCGCGATGCAAGCCGTTCCTGTCGGCTCTTTTGCGCAATCCGGCAGCCAGCGCCGCAAGGTCAAGGTCAGCGCGTCGGCTGCATGTCCGCGTTACACCGGTCGCGTGATTTCCGGCGTGAACGCTGGGGCGGCGACGCCGGCCTGGATGGTCAAGCGCCTGGAGCGTTGCGGCCTGCGCAGCATCAGCGCGCTGGTCGACGTGACCAACTATGTGCTGCTGGAGCTGGGGCAACCGCTGCATGCGTTCGACCTGAACAAGCTGAACGGCGACATTGAGGTGCGTTTCGCTCGCGCCGGAGAAAGCCTCAAGCTGCTGAACGAGCAGACGGTGGAGCTGCAGGACGACATGCTGGTGATCGCCGACGGCAATGGCCCTGTCGCACTGGCCGGCGTGATGGGCGGCGCGGACAGCGCGGTCGACGATGCGACCACAGATATCTTCCTGGAAAGCGCGTTTTTCGCGCCTGGCGTGATCGTCGGCAAGTCGCGCCGTCTGGGCTTTAGTTCCGATTCTTCCTATCGTTTCGAACGCGGTGTGGATTTTGCATCCGCGCAGGCGGCGCTGGATCGTGCGACGCAGCTGGTCCTTAATATCTGCGGAGGTCAGGCCGGTGCAATCACCGAGGCAGTTGGACAGTTGCCAGTGCGTCATCCGGTGAAACTGCGCACCTCGCGCGTGCTTCGCGTGCTGGGTATAGCGCTGGAGTCCGATGCGATCGCGTCTATCCTGTCGCGCCTCGGCATGGTGTTCGAGCAGAATGGCGAAGAGTTCTCGGTGATGCCGCCGAGCTATCGCTTCGACATCGCCATCGAAGAAGATCTGATCGAAGAAGTTGCGCGCGTACACGGTTACGAGAACATCCCGGCGATGCCGACGCAGGCGCGCATGAGCATCCTGCCGCGGGTCGAGGCAGAGCGCCCGTTGGCGAAGCTGCGCCAGACGATGGTGCTGCGCGACTATCAGGAGGCGATCAACTATGCATTCGTCGAAGCCGAGTGGGAACGCGACCTGTGCGGCAACGCCGCGCCCGTCGCGCTGAAGAATCCCATCGCCAGTCAGATGAGTGTGATGCGTAGCAGCCTGTTGGGCGGGCTGGTCGGCGCGTTGCGCGCCAATCTCGCGCGTAAGCAGCCGCGCGTGCGACTGTTCGAGATCGGCGGCTGTTTCGCCGCCGAGGCGGGAAGTTATACCCAGCACGAGCGACTGGCCGGATTGGCCTATGGCGATGTCCAGCCCGAGCAATGGGGCGTGCCGGCTCGCAGTGTGGATTTCTACGACGTCAAGGGCGACGTCGAGGCATTGTTTGCACCTCGCAGCCTGAGCTTCCAGGCGGCGCAACATCCCGCCTCTCATCCCGGACGTTCGGCGCGCATCCTGCTGGACGGGCGCGCGATCGGCTGGATAGGCGAGATGCATCCGCAATGGCAGCAGCAATACGGCTTGCCGCAGGCGGTGGTCTGGTTCGAGGTCGAACTGGAAGCGTTGGCGCAGAGTCATGTGCCGAGGGCAAAAGACGTTTCTCGCTTCCCGCCGGTGCGTCGCGATCTCGCGGTGCTGGTTGACGAAGCAGTCGATGTGCAGAGCCTGCTGGATGCGATGCGCGGAGCTTCCGCCCCTTCCGTTGTCGATATCGGTCTGTTCGATGTGTATCGCGGCAAGGGCGTGGAGCAGGGCAAAAAAAGCCTTGCATTCCGTGTGTTATTACAAGATACTCAAAAAACACTTACGGACTCGGAAATCGAGCCAAGCATCGCCTCGCTGGTGGCGGTGCTGCAACAAAACGGCGCGCAACTGCGCGTGTAGGGGAGAAAATGATTTCGACGTTGACCAAGGCCGAACTGGCCGATTTGCTGTTTGACAAGGTTGGGCTGAACAAGCGCGAGGCCAAGGATATGGTGGAAGCATTCTTCGAGGAGATCCGCTCCCAGCTCGAAAAGGGCGAGAGCGTGAAGCTTTCCGGTTTCGGCAACTTCCAGTTGCGCGACAAGCCGCAGCGCCCGGGCCGCAACCCCAAGACCGGCGAAGAGATCCCGATCACCGCGCGCCGCGTCGTAACCTTTCATCCCAGCCAGAAGCTGAAGACCATGGTGGAAAAGTCCTATCATGGAACCCCACAAGCCTAATTCCGAACTCCCGCCGATCCCGGCCAAGCGCTACTTCACCATCGGCGAAGTCAGCGAATTGTGCGGGGTCAAGGCGCATGTGCTGCGTTACTGGGAGCAGGAATTCACCCAGCTCAAGCCCGTCAAACGCAGCGGCAACCGCCGCTACTACCAGCATCATGAGGTGCTGCTGATTCGCCGCATCCGCGAACTGTTGTACGAACAGGGATTCACGATCAGCGGCGCACGTAACCGCTTGGAAAATCAGGCTCACAACGCGGTCGAAGATATCGCGCTGGCTAAGACTGCCGCGTCTTCAGCCGTCGTGCAATCGAATGTCGATCTCGTCGCGGTGCGCCGCGAGATACGCGACATCATCGCGCTGCTCGAAGCATAAAACGCTGGCTCATTCGCGCCGCTCTGCTATAATCCGCGCCCTCGGGGCGTAGCGCAGCCTGGTAGCGCACTTCGCTGGGGGTGAAGTGGTCGGAGGTTCGAATCCTCTCGCCCCGACCAGTCAAATCAATAAGTTGTTTTCCTGTTGTCTCGTTTTGTGGCGAATTGGTGTCGGTGGCAGCAAGCAACGAATCAATTTTGCCACTATCATTGTTTTTGTCTGCTCCATTGATCCTCTTGACATAGGTTGTCTACACTGCCTATCTGCATGGGTTTTAGCGTCGCATAGATATTGCTGTTTGGAGAGTTTTCTCGCTACCGCAAGCCGGGAATGACGGGGGGAGCGCGCCGCACCCGATATGGTCAGTGTCAATATCCGGTGCCCGGATGATTTTCATCTAGTGAAGGACGACATCGAAATGGTGCACTTCGATGGAAGGAACTGGGAAGAGGCGGCCAAGACGTTCAAATCTTAGTCGCAGTGAAAAACGGGAAAATCAGAAAGGAATCCATGTCCCCTGACGAACTCCAGCAATACTTGCACGACCACATCCCGCTTTCGAGGGCGATGCAGATCGCCGTCGAGAATATCTCGCCCGAGAGCGTCGTCCTGAGCGCGCCGTTGCCACCCAATATCAACCATCGCAACACATTGTTCGGCGGAAGCGCGTCGGCTGTGGCCATCCTCGCGGCGTGGTCGTTGCTGCATACCCGCCTCAACGGCGAAGGCATCGCCAGTCGCATGGTCATTCAGCGCAACACCATGTCCTACGATTTGCCGATAGACGGTGCATGTACTGCCGTGTCGTTCCTTGCCGATAGCGATGAGTGGCCGCGCTTCCTGCGCATGTTGCAACGCAAGGGCAAGGCCCGCATTGCGGTGCGGGCCGAATTGCATTTCAACGGACAGGCCGCCGGGCGGCTGGAGGGCGAGTTCGTCGCGCTGGGCTGCAAGCAAACATCATAGCGAGAGGGAAAGATCGCGATCACTGCATGGTGTTTCTGGACTGTTCCGACCGCAGTATTGCGCTACATCTCCACTGCCGTTCACTTTACATCTCTTTTTTGTTTCCGGCGCTTGACCCTCACGTAACGTCAGGCCCCAATCTTGCGGCTCGCATGAAGAAAGGAGTATCCGATGTTGCTTAAAGTGGGGGAATTAGCCAAACGTAGCGGATTGACTGTCCGCACGTTGCACCACTATGACGCCATCGGCTTGCTCACACCTTCTGCGCGTTCCGATAGCGGCTACCGGCTATATAACCGCAACGACATTGCCCGATTGCATCAGATTCAGGCATTGCGGCGTTTTGGTTTGTCGTTGGCCGACGTTGGGGCGATTTTGGCAAATCCCGGCTCCCACCTCGCATCGATTGTTGACCGGCAGATTCAAATGCTGGATCGGCAAATCGCACAAAGCACGGCGCTGCGCGACCGCTTGTCACGGTTGCAAGGCCAGTTGCGGCGAGGGGAAGAGCCGGAGCTTGCTGATTGGCTAACGACTCTGGAGATGATGACCATGTACGATAAATATTTTACAAAGGAAGAACAAAAACAGTTCCCCCTGTTAACCACGGCGGACAATTCGACGGCCGCCGAGTGGGCTGAACTGGTGCAATTGGTGCGCGAGGCGATGGAGACGAAGGTTTCACCACGAAGCCAAGGTGCGCAAACATTGGCGAAACGCTGGATAACGATGCTGATGCGCGATTCACATGGAGACCCTCGCTTGCTTGCCAAGCTGAATGTGATGCATTTCAACGAACCTGACGTGCAGGCGCAGACCGGTATTACCCTCGATATGATCGCATTCGTTCAGCAGGCTTATGCCGAGACGAAATATGCGATCTATCAGAAATACCTCTCGCCGGAAGAAATGGAGTTTCTGCGCGAGAACTACCTCAATAGCACCAATAAGTTTCCCGCATTGATTGCCGAGGTGTTCCAACATCTGGAAGACGGCACGGCGCCGGACGATCCACGCATGCGCCGACTCACTTTGCGCTGGATGGAGCTAGTGCGTTCTTATACGGGCGACAACCCGGAAACGCAGGTGAAGCTAGGCGAGGCAATGGCGCAGCATCCGGAGTTGCTGGAGGGATCGGGCATCGACCAGCGCTTGCTCGGCTATGTCAGGCAGGCAATGTCGCACCTGAAGCCGCACTGTTGATGACCTCCGCCCCTCTCTCGCTTGCGGGAGAGGGGCGACTCCCTTACAGCACCGCCAATCGGCGATTTGCAATCTCCCAACATTCGCTTCTTGACACATCCATACCGCTCGGTATGTAATGTATCCCATGAGCACAAAACAACCCGACCTTACCCGCGAAAAAATCCTGCAATTCGCCTTTTGCGAAATTCATCGTAAAGGTTTTCAGGCGGCGAGCATCACCAATATCCTGCAGGATACTGGCATGACCAAAGGCGCGCTGTATCACCATTTTCCGACCAAGCAGGCATTGGGGCTGGCGGTGATTGACGAGGTCATAAAAAAGCGGCTGGATGCCCTGATTTTCAGGCCGTTGCGCGAAAGTGAGCGCCCCGTAGAAACGCTGCTGGAGATTATCGCCACTATCGACCAAAAGGTGCCGTCGGAATACGTCATGCTGGGGTGTCCGCTGAATAACCTGATGCAGGAAATGAGCGCTCTGGATGAATTGTTCCAGGCGCGGCTAAGCGCTGTTTTCGGGTTGTGGCAACAAGCAATCGAGGATGCTCTCACGCGCGGGCAAAAGCAGGGTGTGATCAGGCCGGATGTCGACTGCCAGCCAACCGCGCTGTTCATCGCCTCTGCTTGGGAAGGATGTATCGGAATAGCCAAGAACATGCGCTCTCCTGAAGTATTTGCGAGCTGCATGAAGCAGTTGCATGGTTATGTTCGAGGATTGCAGTCGGAACCGGCTGTCGCAACGCAGGAGCAATACAAGGGTGGGTGATTTTTTTTGTTGTTTAACATACCGGATGATCGGTATCTACGGGAGGCATCATGAGCATTATTTCTACAGTTGCGCCGGAGCAGGCAAGCGGCAAAGTGGCGGAGATTTACGGAAAAATCCAGCAAACGATGGGGCGCGTGCCGAACGCCTTCCAGATGTACAGCTCAAGCCCGGCATTGCTGGAACAGAATTTCATGGCAATCGCCTATTACATGCAGCATCCCACGCTCAGTTTTCCTTTGCTGGCCACGGTGCGCATGCTGGTATCGCAGAAAAACGACTGCCAATATTGCGTCGGCCTCAACGAAGCCATGCTGATGGGCATGGCGAATATGACTCCCGAACAAATTGCCGCAACCAAACGCGACCCGCAAGAAGCGCCCTTGCCGGAAAAAGATAAAGCCATGCTGCTTCTGGTACTGAAGGCGACCCAATCGCCGAAATCGGTCGAAAAAACGGAGCTGGATCAGCTGCGCGCATTGGGTTGGAACGATGGGGAAATCATGGATGCGGTGTATCACGGAGCGCGTAACGTGGCAGCCGATATTGTGTTCAACACCTTCAAAATTGAAAACGATTACTGAAAGGAAATAAAAATGGATGTATCCCAAGCTGTAGAACAACGCCGCGCCGTCAAGGTGTATGACCCCAACCACCGCATGAGCGAAGCGGAAATCGAGAAGTTGATGTCGTTGGCCAGGATGTCGCCCACCGCATGGAACATCCAGAACTGGCGCTTTGTGCTGGTGCGCGATCCGGAACTGCGCAAGCAGGTGCGCGCTGCCGCTTGGGATCAGGCTCAAGTGACGGATGCATCCTTGCTGGTGGTGCTGACCGCCGATCTCAAGGCATGGAACAAGGAACCGGTCCGCTATTGGTGCAATGCTCCGCAGCCGGTGCAGGACTACATCCTTCCCGCCATGGCCCAGTACTACGATGGGCGCGAACAGGTGCAGCGGGACGAAGGCATGCGTTCGTGCGGCATGGCGGCCATGACGCTAATGCTCGCGGCACAGGAGATGGGATATCAGTCATGCCCGATGGACGGCTTCGATTTCGATGCGATCGGCAAGCTCATCAATCTGCCTGCCGACCACGCCATTGCCATGTTCGTCGTGATCGGCAAGGGAATCAAGGAGCCGATGCCGCGCCCGGGATCGCTGCCTCAGGATGAGGCTGTCATCATCGACCGGTTCGCGCATTGATAATTTGGCGAGGTGATTCTATGCATCCAGAAGTAGCAGTTTTTGGAATACTCAGGTTTCCGCCAGAGCGGATGGCGGATGTCCGTCCGCACTTGCGGAAACTGGTCGAAACTACATACAAGACTGATGGATGCATCGCCTATGATGTGGCGGAAGATCCCTTCGATCCCGGCCTGATTCGCTTTTCGGAGCTGTGGCCCGATCATGAAAGCCTCGCACGGCATCTGCAAGCACCGCATATCGAACCGTGGAGAACCGCTGCACGCAGCTTGGGCCTGCTTGAACGAAAGTTCACTGCTTATGACATCACCGGCTCACGAGAAGTCTGACAGGCGGTAGCGACACATCAATTGGTAACGCCAGTCTCGTAGGGATGTTCATTCCGGATTAGGGCTTCGCTTTAAATTGCCTCCGGTACTGCATCGGCGAGAGTCCCGTCGCACGCTTGAACAGCCGCCGGAACGACGACGCATCGCCGTACCCCACCTTCTCCGTAATCGTCTCGAAATCGGCGCGCGAGACTTCCAGCAATTCCTTTGCGCGTTCGATTTTCAGTGCTTGCAGGTAGGCGAGCGGCGTCATGCCGGTGATTTCGACGAAGCGGCGGTTGAGCGTGCGGTAACTGACGTGCATGGCGCTAGCCAGTTCGTCGATGGCGACGGGTTGCGCGAGGTGTTTTTCCATCCATGCGATGGCGTCCCGGATCAGCGGCTCTGAATAATCTTTCTGCACGGACATGAACGGGCGTTGCGAAGTGCGCGCGCCGTCCACCAGCATGATGCCGCTCACGTTGCGCGCCAGCGCCACGCCGCCCAGACGGCGCAGCACATGCAGGGCGAGGTCCGTATGCGCGGTCATCGCGCCTGCGGTGATGGCGCGTCCGCTATCGACCAGCGTCTTGTCCGCGTCGAGCTGAACTTGCGGATAGCGTTGATGGAAAGCCTCGGCGAACCACCAGGTGGTCGTCGCCGGAACGCCGTCCAGCAAGCCCGCTTCCGCCAATACGAAAGTGCCGTAACAGCTTGCCGCGACCAGCGTATCACCAGGCAGCTTCTGTAATCGGGCGATGACGCCGCGCCAGGTGGTCTGCATGCTTTCGGCGATGCGCTCGACCGATTCGGCGAAGAAGCCCGGCAGGATGATCGCGTCGTATCCGCCGAGGTCGGCGGGCAAGCGGTGCGTCTCCACCAGCAGCGCATCGGTCAGGCGCACCGGCCCGCCGTGCGTGGAAAACAAATGCGGCTGCCAGCCCGCATCCGGCTGGAAACGCTGGGCGAGGCGGAACATGTCGAGCGTGGTGGCGACGCTGGACGAGGTGGAGCCTTCTTCGAGCAATAGGGCGATTTTCATGTTGGCAGATCCGGCATATGGATGGCCGATTATGCCACTGCCGAAAAGCAATGCGGAGCACGAATTATGTCTTTGCTCGGAGTGGAGGGCGTTTTTTGTAGGAGCGACTTTAGTCGCGATGGGGAGGCGGGGGCGCAAAGCGTCTATCGCGGCTGAAGCCGCTCCTATGGGGGACGGTTTTCGTGAGGGAAGGTTTTATTCCATCGCCCTCTCCAACACCTCGAACACCTTCGGCGGCTGGCATTGCGCCACGTTGAAGCGCATGAACGGCGACGCCGTCTGGCTCAGGCTGAATACGTTGCCGGGGGCGAGGACGACGCCGTCGCGCAAGGCTTTGCGCGATACTTTGGCCGAGTCCAGCCCTTGCGGCAGGCACACCCAGAGGAACATGCCGCCTTGCGGTTTCATCCACGGGGCGATGCCGAGTTTATCCAGGCGGTGCAGCGTGCGGCCCATGGCGTCGGCCAGCCGGCCGCGTAGCGCATCGACGTGGTGGCGATAAGCGCCTTGGCGCAGCATGGAGTAGACCAGCTCCGCGCCCAGGCCGTTGCTGCTCAGCGTGGTGGCCAGTTTCAGATCGACGATGGCTTCCGCCCAGTCCGGCCGCACCGCGATGTAGCCGCAGCGCGCCGACGCCGTCAGCACCTTGGAAAAACTGCCGACATGGACCACCCGGTTCAAGCCGTCGAACGAGGCCAGCAGGGGCGAGGTGTTCTGCGCGAATTCGGCGTAGATGTCGTCCTCGATAATCAGCAGGTCGTGGTCCTCGGCCAGCTTGAGCACGCGGTGCGCGACGATGGGCGAGAGCACCGCACCGGTCGGGTTGTGGAAAACCGTGTTGGTCAGATACAGGCGCGGCTTGTGTTGCGCCAGCAGTTTTTCCATCGCCCCCACATCCGGCCCCTGTTCGGTATAGGGCACGGCGACCAGTTGCACGCGGTGCGCGCGCAGCAATGCCTGGAAGTTGAAATAGCCCGGATCGTCGATCAGCACCGTGTCGCCCGGCTCCAGCAGAAAACGGCAAATCAGATCGATGGCCTGGGTGCCGGAATCGGCCAGGATGATCTGGCGGGAAGTCGCCGCGACG
The DNA here is from genome assembly GCA_023229845.1 of Gallionella sp. Lineage (GTDB taxonomy): Bacteria > Pseudomonadota > Gammaproteobacteria > Burkholderiales > Gallionellaceae > Gallionella. Next base: position 10,423 of record JALNYK010000039.1, on the reverse strand, counting down.
CCGCGCTCGCCGAGGCGGCGGCTGAGTTGTTCGCGCAAGGCCAGGTGCCCGTACGGATGCCCGTATTCCAGCAAACTGGTTTGCTGTTCCTTGGACACGCGCCGCAAGGTGCGGCGGATTTCCTCGTCCGGTAACCATGACGGGGGCAGCCAGCCGCAGCCGGGCCTGAGCATGTCCGATTCGGCTTCGAGCGACTGGCGGATGATCCACAGCGGATCGATGCTGCGATCCCGCGTCGTCTTCGCATCGGTCAGCGACAAAGGCGGCAGATGTCCGCACACATAAAAGCCCGAGCCGCGCTTCGCGGTCAGCACGCCGTCGGCGGCGAGACGGTCGTAGGCTTCGACGACGGTATTCTTCGCCACGTCCAGACGTTCGGCCATCTGCCTGATGGAGGGCAGCCGCTCGCCCGGCACCAGCGCACGGGAGGCCAGTTGCTCGCGTATGGTTTGCATCACCGCGTCCACGCGGGTGCCATCTTTCCGTTCGGGCTTGCTTCGCATGATTTTTTGTACCCATGAGTTTTGCGGACAGTATCTTCGAATTGTACCCATCTGTCTCTGTTGGTTCAGGAATTTGCGGGGGATGATGCCGGCTCTTCTTGAAACGGCGGGCGCGAACATGGACAAAGGACTCAAGGGCTATTCCAGCGGCATGCTGGGCGTGCTGATCTTCAGCGGCACGCTTCCGGCGACACGGCTGGGGGTCGCCACCTTCGATCCCCTCTTCTTTTCGTTGGCGCGGGCGGCGATTGCCGGCGTGCTCGCCGCATTGATCCTGCTGGCGTTGCGCCAGCCGCGGCCGGCGCGCAGCGACAACCCCTCCTTGCTGGTAGTTGCGCTCGGCGCGGTGGTCGGCTTCCCGCTATTGCTAGCACTCGCGCTGCGACATGTCAGTTCCGCGCATGCCACCGTGTTCGTCGGGCTATTGCCGATGGCGACGGTGATATTCGGCGTGCTGCGCGGCGACAAAAATCCGCGTCGCCTGTTCTGGCTGTTTTCGCTGTCCGGGAGTTTGGTCGTGGCGGGTTTTGCGATGGGGCAGGGTATCGCCGTTTCGTTGGCCGACGACCTGCTGATGCTGGCCGCAATCGCCTTGTGCGGACTGGGCTATGCCGAGGGCGCGCGTCTGGCGCGGCGCATGGGAGGATGGCAGGTCATCTGCTGGGCGCTGGTGTGGTCGCTGCCGTTGATGCTGCCGCTGTGCCTGTGGATGCTGCCGGAAGATTTTCAGCAAGCCGCTTGGCCCGCCTTGCTGAGCCTCGCCTACGTCTCGCTGTTCAGCACGCTGCTCGGATTTTTCTTCTGGTATCACGGCCTGGCGCAGGGCGGCACAGCATCCGTCAGCCAGCTTCAATTGCTGCAACCGTTCTTCGGACTGGGGCTGGCTGCGGCACTGCTGGGAGAACACGTCAGCGCGACGATGATCGCCTCCGCGCTGGCGGTCGGCCTGTGCGTGCTCGGGGCACGACGGTTTGCTTCATAGGCTGCAATTATCTAAAGTGCCCCCAGACAACATTTAGCCCATCCGATCCGGATCGCAAACATGCACCCCGACACAAATCCACTCGGCCAGCCCATCGGTTTTCCCGTCCCCGACTGGAAGTCCGCAGCCCGTCCGGTTCGCAAGTCGATGGCGGGGCGCTTTTGCCGGCTCGAACCGCTCGATGCCGCGCAACACGCCGCAGACCTGTATGCCGCCAACGCATTGGACGCCGAAGGGCGGAACTGGACTTACCTGCCCTATGGCCCGTTCGACTCGCTCGCCTCCTATCGCGCTTGGGTAGAGCAAGTCAGCGCAACGACAGACCCGCTGTTCTTCGCCATCGTCAGCCTCGCGACGAACAAGGCGGTGGGCGTCGCAAGCTTCCTGCGCATCGATCCCGCGAACGGCTCTATCGAAGTGGGGCATCTCAATTTTTCACCGCTGATGCAGCGCACGCCCGTTGCCACCGAGGCCATGCACCTCATGATGAAGGAGGCCTTCGCCCTCGGCTATCGTCGTTACGAATGGAAATGCAACGCGCTGAATCAGCCCTCGCGTCAGGCGGCGCAACGCCTCGGCCTCTCGTTCGAAGGCATCTTCCGCCAGGCGGCAGTCAACAAAGGGCGAAATCGCGACACGGCCTGGTATGCCGCGATAGACAAGGAATGGCCTGCGCTGGATGATACTTTTCGGGCCTGGCTGTCGCCCGACAACTTTGACGACGCGGGGATACAGCGAGTTGCTTTATCCCGGCTGACCGAATCCATTCTCGTCAAACAAGGATAGATTTCCCGTCATCTATCCCGGAGTTTTGAGTGTCATGGCGCTTTCGGCCAGAGGCCGTCGTTCAGCGGGGATTCATTGAATGAGTGCTATTCGGCCATAGCAGTCATCGATAACTCAAGGGATATACTTCCGCTCCACACCCCAAAGCTGACGTTCAACGTCTAAGCTGTGTGGTGCTACGAGCATCCAAACGAGTGCGTTGTTTTGGCGCTGCCATACAGATCATTGATTACAATTTCAATCCAACGTAATAGACCGACCGGACTTTATGGTCATATCTCAAGCAACTAGACAAAGCCAACAGCCGCTGAACTTTACCGTCATAGATTCCGCCTTCAGGCGCTAGGATTCTACAGTCACCATTCACAAACTCGGCTGTTCTGTCAGAGTCAATTTGCCCAAGACGACTATTCAAGCGAGTTACTGAGTCACTCAATCTTTCAAACTGAACAGGGTCATGTATATCCGCCAACACTAGCGCATCAGCTTGCTTCAACGCTGTCCTAGCCTCAGTAAAGTGATGCTGGGTTTTGGTATATGACTCAAGCATGTGATAGTCCATTGGTAACCGACTTATTTGTCCATAAACAGCAGCCCACGGATAGGAAGCCATACCCATCTGCCTGTGCTGCGCAGCTTGAAGCTCACTCCACCTAGTCTCACTGTCAGTTATGATGACCGAACCAGTGACCTGAGCTGTAAACAAAGCCATTTCATAATTTGGCACCATGCTGAATTGCATAAGCTGGCCGCCATCACCTGGCTGCATTGGTTGGAGCATAGCCAATGGAGATGTTTCGGCATTCGCGTCTAACGTATCAATTGACTGGGCAGCTACATCCTCAGGCATGCCAAAATCACTAACCAATGAACGGATTTTGACATCTCTAGGCATCATATGAATTGTGTTCAGATAGTCCTCGATTGCCAGTTTTGTATATGCCACCCTGTCTCGTTCAGCTACAACAGTTCCTCGTCGTGTTGTAGCCATATCCATCATGGCTTTCATTAAGTTCAGGTCGAAATTGCTCGGATCAGGAATAAGGTTGATAAGGCCGTATCCAATGTACGGCTCTAACTCCAACATCAACAAAAAGTCTTTTAGCGCTTGGTACTTGTACTTGGATGGTGAATCAATTGGACTAAATTCAGGCTTAACATTATTAGGATTGACTATTGGACACTCGATAAGAAACTCATCGAATAAAGAAGCCAAAGGTAACGCGTGCAATCCGATAACTCTGACATCAAGCACGCCAGTGTACAAAGCTCTGAATTTGCCATCCGACTTCGGCAACAATGAATAGATATCGGTTTCACGAGGCCATAAGGAGGAATAGAACCTATATATCCTAGCAATCTGTTCGTCAGTAATTTCACGTCTGACATCTAGCCAAGTCTTGCCAGTATCAAGTCCTAAAATTCCCTTGATTGCACGACAGAATGCCAAGTTTCGTTCACGGATACTCAGCTCAGACCAGCTGGTTCGTAATTCTTCAGGTATGTCTTTGCAGCAATGCTTGTATTTGCGGTTACTGCCACACCCGCATTTATCATTTCTACCCAACTTTGATTCATCAGTGTTTTTCTTTAAATGCTCATTCAAAGGCGTTGAACGGCCAAAAGCATCCTGATAATGAGTACTACCATCTTCAAACTTTGCAAACATTTCACCACCGAAATGATGCAACTCATCAGATGGCGGCCTTAATACATGACGCAACTCAGCCCAATCACAATTCAGCCTTTTTTCAGGGTAAAGCCAGCTCTCCTTGCCAGCAGCAATTGCGTCTTTGGCTCGGGACTTGATGATGTAATTTATCTTAGTTACTTCATCGGCTGTCAGCTTCCGTGTGTTGATGAAGTTAATAGTCATAACCATTGACTGCCGAATTTTTGTAGCATTAGTACGCTGTTCTAGCGGGTTCACACCCTCTGGGTCTTTTGCGTACTCAAGGTTAGTCAGTATCAAGCATCGATTTCTGTTCAGTGGAAATATTGTCTGAGACCCTTTTAAGGCAATATCTGGATCATTTGGGTACGCACATAATTCTGAATCTGGTGGACCGGCGTAGTTGTAGATAGTTACAGGATGGTCAGACAGAATAAATTTAACGTCAGAGTCCTCAGCTGATACAAGTTCACGAACACCTTCAGCCCATAGCGTGCAGTGGATAGTTCTTAATGCCTGCATCTCAGTCATTAGCTGAATCTGACTTAATTTCGGGTATTTAGACTTTACCCAGTCCAACCCTTTAGGTGTGCGCAACTTTTGAGCATCGAGGTAGGTGAAGAAGTCCCGAAAGTTATGGTGCCATTGACCCTGATCGTCAGTTAGAAACGCCTTAACTGAATCAGCACCATTATCATCGATTGGACCAAATAACTTCTTCTCGATTTCGTCATTGACTATCAATCCGAAGAAGGTTGAGTACAAGTCTTTTTCGTAAAAGCATTGTGCTGATGTGAACCAATTTTTTCCGTAAACAATTTTGGTCGAGCCGTCTTTTAGCTTGTACTCACGGCGCTTAAGATGACGCAATTCATTATCGCGTTCATCAACGAACCCGTTCTGGTGCCATTGCGGCACGAAATGGTTATTTCTTACCTTGCTCATCGCGCATCCGATATATTTATTTATGGGGGGCAGTTCAGCTTCGCATTTAATTTGAACTAACTCCAGTGTCAGTTATGGGTTGAAAGTGAGAGTTCGCCAGTGTCCGGTTTTTGGCAATGAATTCGTTAAGAGCTATGACCTGTGTAACCGAATAGCAGACGTTTGACAAACCATCTTTTATCGAACGCACCATTCCACCCCGCAGGGATTCTATCCAGCTTGGCAGTTTCGGCATGTAATAAGGCAGTTATGCCACTGCCGGTTTCGCGTGTCGGGTGACATGATGCGCTCCGTTGCCATTCACAACAGGAGCGAAGCATGACTAGCACGGAACAAATCGCCGCAGAAATCATCGCGCTCGAACGCGCCGCGCTGGATCGCTGGGGTGCGGGTGATCCGTCCGGTTACCTGGAAATCTCCGCTGCGGACGTGACCTATTTCGATCCATTTCTGGAGCGCCATATCGATGGGCTGGAGGCGCTCTCGGCTTGGTATGCGCCGTTGCGCGGCGCTATCCATATCGACCGTTACGAGTTGATCGAGCCTGTGGTGCTGGTGTGCGGCGAGGTGGCGGTGCTGACGTTCAATCTGGTTTCGTACAGCGGCGCGACGACGATGCGCTGGAATTGCACCGAGGTGTATCGGAACGACAAGGAAGGCTGGCGCATCGTGCAGACGCACTGGTCGATCACACAGCATCTGAAAAACTAATGGAGGCCATGATGAAGTTTTCAGCAATGACACTTGGCGGTTTGCTGTTCTGTGCAATGTCGGTGCGGGCGGCGGATTTGCCCAGGACGCTTTTCGAAATGGCGGGGGCCAAGCCGGAAGCCGGCAGGCTTTCGAATAGCGTGCTGGTCATCGTCGATGCGCAGCGCGAATACGTCGACGGCGCGTTGCCGCTGGTCGGCGTGGATGCGGCCATTGCAGAGATTTCGCAGTTGCTGGCGCGTGCCAGAAAGTCAGGCACACCGGTCATTCACGTCGTGCATAAAGGCAAGGGGGCGTTGTTCAATCCGGCTTCGACCGGATTCGAAATCGTCGCCGCTTTGCAGCCGCTGGCAAACGAAATCGTCATCGAGAAAATGCGGGTGAGCAGTTTTGCGGGCACCGGGCTGGAAGAGGCGATCCAGCGAGCGGGCAGGAAAAATCTCATCGTCGTCGGTTTCATGACGCACAACTGCGTCAGTTCAACGGCGCGCGCCGCACGCGACCTCGGGTATGACGTCACCCTCGTCGCGAGCGCTACCGCCACGCGCGATCTGCCGGGTGGAAACGGTGGCGTTATCCCGGCGGCAACGCTGCAAGCGACCAGTCTGGCCGCGCTGGAAGACCGGACGGGAGCTGTGGTCTCATTTGAGCGAGATATTCTGGAATAAGTACTGGCGTATTTCACCTGACCTAAGCAAACAGCATCGCTATTGGTGATTTCATTGCCCATGGGTTATCATGCCGCGTCGCCGCGGAGGTTAAAATCTTCTCGATCCGACCAGATAAATTCCCGGACAATTCTCAACTTTCCCAGCATTTTCGAATGCCTATCACCAGCCGATGCGCATCCTGATCAGCAATGACGACGGCTATTTCGCACCCGGACTGGCCTGTCTGGCAGAACATCTTTCCTATGTCGCAGAAGTCGTCGTGGTCGCGCCGGAGCGCGATCGCTCGGGGGCTTCCAATTCGCTGACGCTAGATCGCCCGCTCAAGCTGCGCAAGGCTGCGAATGGTTTCTACTACGTCAATGGCACGCCGACCGACTGCGTGCATCTGGCCGTCACCGGCATGCTGGATCATCAGCCTGACATGGTCGTCTCCGGCATCAATGCCGGCGCGAACATGGGCGACGACACGATCTATTCCGGTACGGTGGCGGCGGCGACCGAAGGTTTTCTGCTCGGCATCCCGGCCATCGCCGTTTCGCTGGTCGGCAAGGAACTGGCCAATTACGAGACGGCGGCACGGGTTGTGACCGGGTTGGTGCAGCGCTTCGCCGCACAGACGCATACCCATCCCTGGCTGTTGAACGTGAACGTGCCGGATATTCCTTACGAGGATTTGCAGGGCACCGAAGTGACCCGTCTCGGCAAGCGCCACAAGGCCGAGCCGGTGGTCAAGGCCAGCAATCCGAACGGTGAGACGGTGTACTGGGTCGGCGCGGCAGGCAAGGCTCAGGATGCGGGCGAGGGGACGGATTTCAACGCATTGGCGCAGCAGCGCGTCTCCATCACGCCGTTGCAGATCGACCTGACCCAATACGGTCAGCTCGACGCGGTGCGTGGCTGGTTAGGGCCGCGATGAGTTCCAAGATCAAGGGCATCGGCATGACCTCGCAGCGCACCCGAATGCGCATGATCGAGCGTCTGCGCGAGCAGGGCGTTAAGGACGAGGTCGTGCTGGCGGCCATGTTCGAGACGCCGCGCCACCTGTTCATCGACGAGGCGTTGGCCAGCCGGGCCTATGACGACGTATCGCTGCCGATCAACTACAACCAGACCATCTCCCAGCCTTATATCGTCGCGCGCATGATTGATATCATGCGCAACGGCAAGCAACTCAACCGCGTGTTGGAGGTCGGCACCGGTTGCGGTTACCAAGCCGCGGTGCTGGCGCAGGTGGCGAAGGAGGTCTACACCGTCGAGCGTATCCAGCCGCTGTATGAGCGGGCGCGCCGCCAGCTGCGCGATCTGAAGCTGCGCAATGTTAGCGTGCGCTACGCCGACGGTGCCGCCGGTCTGTCCGAACTTGCACCGTTCGACGGCATCATCATGGCTTGTGCCGCGCCCGCGTTGTCGGATGCACTGCGGGAGCAACTGGCGGTCGGAGGCAGAATGGTGATTCCGGTCGGGATGCAGGAGCAGTGGCTGTACCTGATCGAACGCGACGAGCGCGGCTTCCGCGAAACCAGGCTGGAGCCGGTGAAGTTCGTACCCTTGTTGATGGGGAAATCATGAGCAGAGCGCATCGTATATTCGCCTTACTGACCGCGACGGTTGTTCTGGTCGGGTGCGCATCGAGCAAGCAGCGCGCGCCAGTGGCCGAACGCGGCGGAGTAGCCGCCAAGTCCGTCGTTGCCGCCGAGACGGCGCGCGCAAAGGCGCAGCGCGAGAAGGACTGGCGCCCTGCCGTGCATGTCGTGCAGAAGGGGGACACGCTGTACAGCATCGCTTTCAATTACGGTTTCGATTACCACGAACTGGCCGAGTTGAATGGCATCAAGGATCCCGGTGTGATCCAGGTCGGTCAGCAGATCCGCCTGTTCCCGGGGGCGTCACGTCCCGTCCCTGTGGCGGAGAGCAAACCATCCGAACCGGCGATCAAGGATCAGCCCAAACTGGTGAAATACGCCTATAGCGAGGCGGCGGTGGCGCAACTCTCCACGCCGGAGAAAAACGACAAATCCACCGTCGTTACTCCCGCCAAACCGGAGAAGATTGAGCCCAAGCTTCAGCCGAAACCGGAGCCCAAGCCGGTAGAAGAGAGTGCCGAGGTCGAACCCGATGCCGACATCGAATGGAGCCTGCCGACGCAGGGCAATGTGATCGCCGGATTCTCCGAAGCGGCCAACCGCAAGGGTATCGATATCGCCGGCAAGCAGGGGCAGCCGATCAACGCCAGTGCGCCCGGCAAGGTTGTCTACAGCGGCAGCGGCCTGCGCGGTTACGGCAAGCTGGTGATCATCAAGCACAACAACACCTTCCTCAGCGCTTACGCCCATAACGACAAAGTGCTGGTCAAGGAAGGGCAGAGCGTCACGCGCGGCCAGAAGATCGCCGAAATGGGCAATACCGACGCCGATCAAGTCAAGCTGCACTTCGAGGTGCGGCGTTTCGGCAAGCCGGTCGACCCGGCGAAATACCTCTCCCTCAAGTAGGGGCGCGTAAGACACTGTTTCGGCACCGGCACGGCGCGCCGTGTCCCTGCGAATTTTGGGGCTTCCTTGAGCGATACGAAACTCAGCACCACTGACCATGACCGAGACAGCGCGAACCTGCGCTATGTCTATCCGGTCGTTTCCCGCCGTGCCGGCGGCGTCTCGGTCGGCATCAACCTGAATACCGACAATGCCTGCAATTGGCGCTGCCTGTATTGCCAGGTGCCCGATCTGGGCCGCGGTGCTGCGCCGCCGGTCGATCTGAGTCTGCTGGAAAGCGAGCTGCGCGGCTTTCTGCACGAGCTGCTGTACGGTGATTTCATGCAGACACGCGTGCCGGAAGACATGCGCCGCATCAACGATATTGCGTTGTCCGGCAACGGCGAGCCGACCAGTGCCGCGGAGTTTGCCGAGGTCGTCGATCTGATCGCGCGCGTGCGCCGCGAGACAGGTTTGCCGATGGAGGTAAAGACCGTGCTGATCACCAACGGCAGCCTGCTGTACCGGGAAGATGTCCTGCGTGGGCTGCGCGAACTGGCGAAGATCAACGGCGAGGTATGGTTCAAGCTGGATCGCGCCAGCGAGGCGGGGATGCGGGTGGTCAACGACACCCGCACCTCGCTGGACAAGGTGCGCGCTAATTTGATCGCCGCGATTGCGGCTTGTCCGACCTGGCTGCAAACCTGCTGGTTCGCATTGGACGGCGCACCGCCCAGCGTTCAAGACGAAGAGGATTATCTGGAGTTTGTCGGTGCGTTGCTTCGAGACGGGAATAAACTGCAAGGCGTGCTGTTGTACGGTTTGGCGCGGTCTTCGTTGCAACCCGAGGCCGCGCGCCTGTCCAACTTGTCGGAAGATGCGATGCAGCGGTTCGCCGAACGCATCCGCCAATTGGGGGGGGAGGTCAAGGTCTCGGCCTAACGGGCTTGCCCGGAATCCTCGCTACGCTCTCCTCTCCCGCAAGCGGGAGGGGGCAATCGAATGCTGCGCATGATGTAGGTTTAATGCTGACAGCGGTACATCTTGCGCAGGAAGACATCCACATCCATGATTCTCGGCACAGTGGGCATCTCGACATGCTCGGAACATGCCTCGCGCAAGCCCAGCGCGGGAACCCAACCGGCGCTCAGCACTTCGTCGCCATACCCGGAGGCTGTATTCTCGTAGCGTTCGACCTCATAGCTGCTCATATCCATCGTCAGTACGCTCATGATGTTCTCCTGTTGCTCTGAGAGAGCTGTGCAATATGCGCCGCCCTTGATGGATGTATCGGCCTCTGTTATCCGAAATTTAGCGTTTTTTCTGGTGTTTCGATGCGCAGCTTTGCTATCGGGGGTGGGGGGCTTGATTCAGTGGTGCTACCCGTGGAGTTGATCGTTCGTTTCAATTCGTGTCCTTATTTTCGTACGGGCAATTTGCTCAAGTTCTGAACCAGCCTCGAAGTTCTAGTCGTAAAATGCCGCTTTGCATTATTGAGCACGCATCATGTCCAACAAGTCCGGCGCCTCCCCTTTTTTAGCCTTATCTCCCGATGAGGTAAAAGAACTCGATAGTTTCCTGCTGTCGAATCTCACCTCGGACGAGACGATGATGCTGGATACGCTGGATGGATACCTGACGGCGCTCGTTATCGGACCTGTCTCATTGAAACCCAGTCTATGGCT
>JALNYK010000063.1 GCA_023229845.1 Gallionella sp. | reverse complement strand
TGAAACAATACGATTCTTTACTATTTCGATAGACTCGGTTTCTGTAATAGAGGTTAAACCGTGACCAAAAGTGTATGGTTTACCTTTTGTAAGTGGATCGGGGTAAGCGACTGGACTAAAACCTTCGTGTTCTGCGATTGATTTAATGAGATTAAGCAATTAAGCTCCTTTGTAATGATTTTGAAAGTATCTTGGAACGTGAAGCGGTGTAATCATAAAGACCCGAGTTCTCGTTATGAAAAGACATATCGAAAAGACCGTTTGTAACTTCACGAACATAAGAAGAGAGATTTTTTTGTAAAGTGGTGAAAGTGTCACGTTCAGTAAAACCGTTTTCACCAGTAGCAAGAGAATGACGGACACACGCCCCCAAATAATCAAGGGTATTATTTACGGCATTATCAACAAGTGAGAGCTGTTTATCTTTGATTGTTTCCTCATCAGCACGAATGAAAGCATCCTCAATAATTTTAGGAGAGATCACCCGAATATTTGAGGAGAGTTGAGAGGAGCGATTTAATGGAATTTGAAACCCATTGAAACGCACCGGTAATAGGAGCGGTCAAAATTTTAATAGTTGAACCGATAGAGAAGTTCCATGAACTGATGGCGACCCATAGAGGGTGAACGTCAGCACGATGAATACGGTGTCTTACGGTATCGGTTAAGAGGGGCTCTTTATAGCCAAGAGCATTACGTGACCATCCAAGAAAGTGCTCGAGTGCGATTTCCTCAGTGAGGTCGATTAGAGTAAATGAATCTAGAGCACGTTTCCATAGAGAGGGGATAGCCTCTAAAACGTTCTCGAAACCATCTAGTAAACCGTTTTTATCGTCGTACATAGTTTTAAGCTTTGCACGTCGGTATTGAGCCTCAATACGCCAAACTTCTTTGTCAGGATTGTAATTAGGGTTTTTCTCCCATGCAAACATTTTTATAAATGCTTTGTCGGGATTTTTAGTAATTTCTACAGTCTTGTTGTAGACACGTATCATGTCATCTCCTTGACCATAAGAGAAACCCGTGAATTTCTTGCCACGGAAGTAAAACGAATCTGTTTCGTTGCGTTCCTCATGCAATTTAGTTGTAGATTTACGAGTGCGGAAGCGTTGCCGATCAAGTTCATGGAAATTATAGCCCTGCACGTCAGTAGCAAGGTGAATCTCAGATATTTTAATCAGGTAAGAGGTGAAGAACTCACGATTTACCAATCTTAAAACGTAATCAATAGCGTTTTTGTGACCAATACGAGCCAAAAAAGAAGCACGAAATTCGACACGGATAACAGGTTGTTTTTGTGTTTCAACCGTAGTGTTAAAATCGTAGTTTTCGGGATAATCTTTTTCATTTTTTTGAGAAACAGATTTTAGACTAATAGATACGTCCTGATTTTCCAAAGTAATCGAGAAACCCTTAACCGTCGTAGCCATTACACGAAAGCGATCACCGCCAAGATAGTGATTGACGAAACGCATTTCGTTGTTAGCGTTCTTAATGGCGTAAGCCTCATCTTTTAAATCTGTTAATGAAGATATCTTTTTGAGATAATCAACCAGACATTTAGACGTTGTACTTTCACCATGATAGAAGTGAAGTTTAAGAGTGTCGATTATTTGAGAGAGCTTGACGTATTCAGAAGTTTGCAAAATGTGCCTTGTCAATTTTTACCCCCCTTGTTAAACAACTCGGGCGGATATGTCGAAAGAGCCTAAAAAGACCCTTTCAGTGTGTTAGATTTGTGTAATCAACTTAACTTTGTCTTTCTTACCTTCACCACCACGAGAGCCCTCAAAACGATACCAAAGCCCCTCATTTAAGTCTTTTCCAAGTTCAAGAGAAACAGTAAACTTATCAGAACCGCCATGTTGAACCAAAGTACAAAAGTATTGTGCCTCCCAAAAACTAGGTTGCTCATTTGCATCAAGAACGGGAACTCTTGTTTTGACACCTTTTTCATCAATTGAATCACGAAACTTTTGACTAGGGTTCGAAATCTTAAATTCCGTAAGCTTTCCGCCATAACGAAAACTACTTTCATTGCGATTTAAATCGCGTAAACGTTCTTCATTCTGTACGCGTTCCATAACACGTTCATACATAGCGTCCTCTAATTGTTTAGGAGTCATTTTGATTTCTTCAGCCATTGTGTAAATCCTTTTTGTGTTTTAATTTTTGCTATCAAAATAAAGTGTTTTGAATTCGTTCTACTCCTTTATTGAGATAGCCGTGAAGGGCATTTGTCCAGTTTATTTTTTGAAGTTCAAAAAGAGATTTAGCCTCTTTAAATTCTTTCTTTGAGATTACGAGATAGAAACCGCGACCAGCTGGAGGACACATTCCATATTTACCATAATCAGATACGAGAGCCTTATCCGTTGTAAGGTAATAACGACGTCCTAAGTAGATGAAGTGATCTTTAAATCCGCTAGGAGCTAAATAAACTTTTTGTGAATTGGACTGAATCATTTGATGATCTCCACGTCAGTGAATTGATTATTCTTTTTGATACGACGATCAAGAGTAAAGCGATGAAGATCAGCACGTTTACAAATGGAATGTTTGTTAACTGCTTTACCTTCACTAAGCAGATCAAGAAGAGCGATAATGATTTTTAAATCGTGTTTCATTTTTTGATAGGTCTCCCCGTGTGATGTGAAAGGCGTGAGACAATGGCGCGGAGTAAGTGAGCCATCACAGCAATCAAAACAACCTTTTTAGGTTTACCATCTGCAACCATACGAAGGAACTTTTCTTTCATAATAGGATTCGTACGAACGGAAGAAATCGCAGACATAAAAAGAATTTTTCGGGTGTTGGCATCTCCACGATGGGAGATATGAGAAAACTTTTTAACTGATGTACCCGATTGAAAAGGAACTGGAGAAATACCAATAAACGAAACAATTTGTTTGATAGTGAATTTGTCGAAATGGTCGTAGATCAGGGGAAGCAAAGAGAGTAAAACCATATCACCCACCCCCTTTATTTCAGACTTAATCAATAGAGCCTCAGGGATAGAAGAATAGAGTTTTGAAACGGCATGAATTTTAAGTTCATCACGGAAGACAATAGCATTTTTAATCATAGAATCAACAGAAGCTAAGAGCACAAAATCATCACCGACCTTGCTAATAGAATGATAAAGGTTTTTTAATTGTCTAATCTGTTTTTCGTACTGAATCAAAGTGGTAGTTAACGGTTTAAATTCATCACGAATAGGAAAGTAAAGAGCAACCAAATCAGAATTTTTCATAATGTAAAGGGCTATAAAATAGCTATCTGTCTTATCGGTTTTGCCCTTATTGTTTGTAGTACTTTTAATAAATAATGAAACAGAACGAGGAGAAAGGACAATAGGAGTTACCCCGTTATCAATTAAATATTTTTGAAATGCTTTATGATAAACACCCGTAGACTCGAAGCCCACTGTATCTATATTAAGCATTTTAAAAGTGCTTAAAAAACTGAAATAACCGTTTGTGTCCTGAGAGAAAGTGTTATAATGAGGTTTATTATCTACTATGAAACAACAATCAAAAGTTTCATTGGAGATGTCAATGCCGACGATATTCATATAATGTACCTTTGTTTCTTATTCAGGCTCGAAGCCTTTAATTCCTATCAAGGTTATTGCGAAGCCCCTATTTATGCCGTGGTATCAAGTACCTAATACATAAGCGGGGTCTTTCGGAATAATAGAGAGAAAAGAACATAAATTGACAAAAAAAGTCAAAGTGTCATAGAGAACAGATAGACAAGGCGCATTATAAGAATACATAAGAGTTCACAAAAAGGATAATAAATGCGAGTAGTGATTGTCGGAGGTGGAATATCTGCTGTGTATCTTGCCAACACGTTGTTGCAAAAAGATTCTGCATCTGAGGTACTTATTGTCTCTGATGAATCCCATCCTCCGTATGACAGGATTCACCTTTGCGCACTTGTGGAAAAAAGTCAGTGCGTTGAGTCCATTACTCTCGATCTTGACCCAAGAGTACGTTTAGAACTCAATCAAGCAGTACGAAGTATTGATATTTCAAGCAAACGTATCCTAAGTGCGCATGCAGCATTTTCCTATGATAAACTCATTATTGCTACCGGCTCTCAGCCTAAAGCACCTTTTGATATTCAGGGAATCAAAAACGCATCAACGTTTCGATGTGAAAAAGAGTGCGAAAAAATAGAGCAAGGAATAATCGGAAAA
>JALNYK010000062.1 GCA_023229845.1 Gallionella sp. | reverse complement strand
GGCAAAACCTTGCCTGCCGTGGCGATTCTGGAAGAGCGCGCCAAGCAATAATCACAACCAGGAATCACATGCTGCGTAGAACAAAAATAGTTGCAACGCTGGGGCCTGCCTCCAGCGATCAAAAAGTACTGGAGCAGATGATCCGCGCCGGAGTCGATCTGGTGCGGATGAACTTCTCGCATGGCTCGGCGCAGGATCACATGAAGCGCGCCGAGACCGTCCGTGCGGCAGCAGCTGCGGTAGGTCGCACAGTCGGCATTCTGGCCGATCTGCAAGGGCCGAAGATTCGCGTGCGGAAGTTCGAGAACGACAAGATCATGCTCAACAAGGGCGATACTTTCATTCTCGATGCCACACTGGATGGTCTGGGCAACCAGCAGCGCGTCGGTCTGGATTACAAAGAGCTGCCCAATGACGTGGATATCGGCACGGTGTTGCTGCTCAACGACGGCATGCTGGAATTCCACGTTACCGGCGTCAAGGGGCCCGAGGTTCATTGCGTGGTCGTGCGCGGCGGCGTGCTGTCCAACAACAAGGGCATCAACCGCAAGGGCGGCGGCCTGACCGCGCCGGCGCTGACCGACAAGGACAAGGAAGACATCAAGACGGCCGCGCTGATCAAGGCGGACTATCTGGCGGTGTCGTTCCCGCGCACCGGCGACGACATGCGTCTGGCGCGCGAGCTGATGCACGCGGCCGGGGGCAAGAGTCTGCTGATGGCCAAGATCGAGCGAGCCGAGGCGATCCCGGTGCTGGGCGATATCATCGACGCATCCGACGCGATCATGGTGGCGCGCGGCGATCTGTCCGTGGAAGTCGGCGACGCCGCCGTGCCGGGCCTGCAGAAGCGCATGATCAAGATGGCCCGCGCGAAGAACCGTCTGGTGATTACCGCGACGCAGATGATGGAGTCGATGATCACCAATCCGATCCCGACCCGTGCAGAGGTGTCCGACGTCGCCAACGCGGTGCTGGACGGCACCGATGCGGTGATGCTGTCGGCGGAAACTGCCGTCGGCGACTACCCGGTGGAAACCATCGAGGCGATGGCGCGCATTTGCCTGAAGGCCGAAGGCGAGAGCGAGAATGGCATGGCAGACTGCCGCATGGCATCGGAGAAGTTTGTGCGCATCGACCAGTCGATCGCGATCTCCGCTTTGTTCGCCGCATCTCACCTGAAGGTGAAGGCCATCGTCGCGCTGACCCAGTCGGGTTCGACGCCGTTGTGGATGTCGCGCGTTAATGCGGGCGTGCCTATTTTCGCGTTGACCCCGCTGCCGGAGACCTTGAGCAAGGTGACGCTGTTCAGCGGCGTGCACCCGATCAATTTCAGCACCACGGCGCATGAAGCAACCCAGGCATTGCTCGAAGCCGAAGCGGCGCTGGTGAACCTGAAGCTGGTGGAAGACGGCGATCTGATCGTCATGACCATAGGCGAAGCGGTAGGCAAATCCGGCCACACCAACACTATGAAGATCGTGCGCGTGGGCGACCATCGCAACACTTGAAAACCGCAGGGGCACGGCGTGCCGTGTCCCTGCAAATTTTGATTTTTACTCAGGAGGAATAAATGGCACTCGTATCCCTACGTCAACTTCTCGATCACGCGGCAGAAAACAGCTACGGCTTGCCGGCGTTCAACGTCAACAATCTGGAGCAGGTCAAGGCCATCATGGAAGCGGCCGATGAAACCAACAGCCCGGTGATCATGCAAGGCTCCGCCGGCGCGCGCAAATATGCGGGTGAACCCTTCCTGCGCCACCTGATCGAGGCTGCGGTCGAGATGTACCCGCACATCCCGGTCGTCATGCACCAGGACCACGGCGCATCGCCGGCAGTCTGCATCAACGCGATCAAGTCCGGTTTCTCCAGCGTGATGATGGACGGCTCGCTGATGACCGATGGCAAGACGCCTTCTTCTTTCGAATACAACGTCAACGTCACCCGTAGCGTCGTCGAGATGTCCCACGCAGTCGGCGTTTCCGTCGAAGGCGAACTGGGCTGCCTGGGTTCCCTGGAATCCGGCCACGGCGAGAAGGAAGACGGCCACGGCGCCGAAGGCGTGCTGAGCCACGACCAGCTGCTGACCGACCCGAACGAAGCAGCTGAATTCGTGAAGCTGACTCAGGTTGACGCACTGGCAATCGCTATCGGCACCAGCCACGGCGCGTACAAGTTCACCAAGCCGCCCACAGGCGACACCCTGGCGATCAGCCGCATCAAGGAAATCCATGCGCGCATCCCCAACACCCATCTGGTGATGCACGGTTCTTCTTCGGTGCCGCAGGAATGGCTGAAGATCATCAACGAATTCGGCGGCGCGATGCCCGAGACTTATGGCGTTCCAGTCGAAGAGATCGTCGAAGGCATCAAGCACGGCGTACGCAAGGTGAACATCGACACCGATCTGCGCATGGCGTCCACCGGTGCTACCCGCCGCTATCTGGCGCAGAACCCGAAGGACTTCGATCCACGCAAGTTCCTGGCCGAAACCACCAAGGCGATGAAGGCGATCTGCAAGGCACGTTACGAAGCATTCGGTGCTGCCGGCCAGGCTGGCAAGATCAAGCCGATCGCACTGGATGCAATGGCGATGCGTTACATCAAGGGTGAGCTGAACGCGATCGTGAAGTAATTATCGCTTCAGGCAGCAAACAAAAAGCGACCTTGGGGTCGCTTTTTGTTGAGCCTATTGACTGCGATTACCAAGCAGTAGCGGTACCTGTGCAGTTATCGCTGCCTTCGAACCATTGCCGGAGGCCATTTTCCTGGATAACAAGGCAGCCGTTACCAACTTGAGTTGTACCCGTAGTAGGTGCGGCCTTGATCGAATAAGTATTCGTGGCACAAGCGCTCAGAGTAAAAGTGTATTTTCCGTCATTGCTGGCGCTTACACCGAGCCCCCCTGTAGAACTGCCGTTGTATGCGGTAGCAATGGCATTGCAGGCATAGGCACTTGAATTGAGATAAATTTTTTCCTGCACGCTGGCAAGCTGCATTAATTCGGTCTGTGCTGCGGCACGCGAACCTTTGATTACATGGCTGCGGTAACTCGGTACGGCGACGGCGGCAAGAATACCGACGATCACCACGGCGACCATCAATTCGATCAAACTAAAACCCCTAATATGGTGAGAGTTCATTGCTTTTCCTTATATGGTGAAGCCGTGTGGAGCCCAAAAGTTGGCTGCACATGACTATAGTTATTCTCTGATCAGTTCTTTCCAAGAGATTCGCCTGTACCCAAGCGCATTTTGATTAAGAAGCCCACCGCTGCCACTACCGCCAGCGGTATTGGCGGTAGTGGAGTTGGTAACGCTCGTGCCGTCGCCTAGAGTGGTGGAGCCGCCGGCAGCAGCAGTGCCAGTCGTAGTGCTGCCATCGGTATGGGTGACAGTGGTACTGACTGCCCCGGTCGCCGAGTCGATGACATGCACGACCGTGCCGTTTATACCTGCAGGGAAGTGGGTAGTGATGGTTGTGACAGTGCCATTTGCATTCGCGATTTTTTTGATGATGTCTCTGGATCCATCTACATAAGTGATGGTCGTGGTATCGCCGGAAGTAACCACGCTAGTGACGGTGCCACCCGATCCGCTCAGGCTACCGATCTTAGGGTCGGTGGAACCTGCGGCCGGGGTAGAAGCGCTCGTGGTGCCATTATCAGGACCCGGGGTCTTGGTCCAGGTCGAAGAGTCGAAACATAAGCCGTCAGGATGGTGCCAGTAGGTGTTGTATTCTGCCAATACATAGTCTTTGAAGAACGCAGACTTGACCCGCCAGCCGTATTCGGGGCGACTCAGATGATCGTTCAATTCGATAGCGCTGTTGGGCGTGGTGTCCCGGATGATCTGTATGGTCAAGGCCCCCCCGTGGCGCAGGCCGACCGCGGTAGCAGGGGTGGTTGAAGCAGACCAGCCTTTTGTCGCGGGCCCGTCTAGTGGATAACCGAGCGTTGCATCGTTGGCTGGCGCTTTGACAGGCCGGTACATGTTGCCGTCCGTCGATCCTGCAGCGTCCCAGACGCACCAAGGCGTAGTTGGGAGGAGGCCGACACGTACATCGCCATTACCCCACCAATTCTTGGCGGTCAGCGCGTCAATCGGCATATTAATGGCCAAGCTGCCGATATATTTCGGGCCTGTGGTCAAGCCGTTTCCGGTTGAGGCCGGATCGCGGTTGTAAGTTGGCAAAGTCGCCAAATCAAGAGTGGCGGAAGTGGTGTAGTTTTTGATGCTGACGTAACCGAAATC
>JALNYK010000038.1:337-25349 GCA_023229845.1 Gallionella sp. | reverse complement strand
GATGCCGATGGTGCCCGGGACCGGAATCGAACCGGTACGGAGATTTCTCCCCGACGGATTTTAAGTCCGTTGTGTCTACCAATTTCACCACCCGGGCGGGTATTTGGAGGCGCGACCCAGAGTCGAACTGGGCTAACCGGATTTGCAATCCGGGGCATAACCGCTTTGCTATCGCGCCGTGCTGAAAACACTAACTTGAAATGATTAAGGGAAAGCTAGGATGCTTTCCCTTGGATTTGGAGCGGGAGAAGAGTCTCGAACTCTCGACCTCAACCTTGGCAAGGTTGCGCTCTACCAACTGAGCTACTCCCGCGAACTGGTGCGCATTATAGGGATTTTCGAATCGCTGTCAACAATCCCGCGAAAAAACTTCAGATATTTTTATCGAGTCCAAACAGACGGAAAAAATTCTCGGTGGTGCGCTGTCCGACGTCCGCCAGCGTCATGCCGCGCAAGGCCGCGATCTCCTCGGCGACATGCTTCACATAGGCCGGCTGGTTGAGTTTGCCGCGATATGGCACCGGCGCGAGATAAGGCGCATCGGTCTCGATCAGGATGCGATCCATCGGTGTGCGCTGCGCGACTTCCTTGATCTGTTTTGCGTTCTTGAACGTGACGATGCCGGAAAAGGAAATGTAGAAACCCATCGCCAGCGCCGCCTCCGCCACTTCCAAGGTTTCGGTGAAGCAATGCATCACGCCGCTCGCCTCATGCGCATTCTCTTCCTGCATGATGCGCAGCGTGTCTTCCGCCGCTTCGCGGGTATGGATGATCAGCGGCTTGCCGCTTTCGCGTGCGGCGCGGATGTGGTTACGGAAGCGCGTGCGCTGCCATTCCAGATCGCCTTTGAGGCGGGAGTAATCCAGCCCGGTCTCGCCGATCGCGACCACCCTGGGATGCGCCGCCAATTCGACCAGTCGCGCCACGCTGGGCTCTTCGACATCCTCGTAATCGGGGTGCACGCCGACCGATGCATAGACATTCGGATGCTGCTCGGCAAGCGCCAGCACCTGCGGGTAATCGGCCAGATTGACCGCGACGCACAACGCGGCAACCACCTCGTTGTCCTGCATGCGCTGCAACACACCGGGCAGATCGGAGACCAGGTCGGGAAAATTAATGTGGCAGTGCGAATCGACAAACGGCATAGCTATCCTTAAAGGGAGATTGCTTCTGAAAAACCTGTCCGTCCACGGGATACACGGAAGTCACGGAACCAATCAATTACTTACTCAGGCTTGCCCCAAACACCCGAAACGGATCGTTAAGCGAGCTTCCGTGTATTCCGTGGACAATTGCTTTTCCCGACTTATTCGAGCATCAGTTGGCGATAGGAGAACAGCAGGGATTCGAGGAACAGCTTGGGGTTCAGCGTGTGCTGCGCCTCGCGTTTCGCTCCCTGCAGATACTTCTGCAGGCGTGCGAGAGTCAGCGGTGCAATCGGCTCGACCAGCTTGCGGATCGCGGCTTCTTCGCCGAGGTGATAGCGCAGCTTGCCGGCCAGCTTCATCGAGCTCAGGTCGTAGCTCCATTGCTGCAGCCACTGCACGACCAGCACCTGCTCGGTCTTCTGCAGC
This sequence comes from Gallionella sp., assembly GCA_023229845.1. Taxonomy (GTDB): domain Bacteria; phylum Pseudomonadota; class Gammaproteobacteria; order Burkholderiales; family Gallionellaceae; genus Gallionella. The sequence continues at coordinate 23,772 of JALNYK010000038.1, read as the reverse complement.
ATCTCGGCCAGCGCGAACACGTCCAGCGAATCGGGCTGGCGCACCGCTCGCAACAATTTGGCGCGTTCCTCGCTGCCGATCTGCTCGTCGAGCTTCACGGCCTGCAACGGCGAGAAGCCGGAGGCTGCGAGCGCCTCGGCGGGACTCTTCACGCCCTGTTCCGCCAGCCAGCGCACCGCCGATTCCGTATCGGGCGGCGACAGCGCGAAGGACAGGCTGCGGCTCAGTATGGTCGGCAGCAGTTGTTGCGGCTTGTGCGACACCAGGATGAACAGCAGGCCCGCAGGCGGCTCTTCGAGATTCTTCAGCAGCGCGTTCGCCGCATTGGTGTTCATCGCCTCGGCCGGATGGATGACAACCGCGCGCCGGCCGCCCTGGTGCGCCGACATGCCGAAGAAGTCGGCCAAGCTGCGCACCTGATCGACGGATATCTGTTTGCTGGGTTTCTTGCCGGATGCGGACTTGACCTCCTCGCCCTCATCGCCTTCCTGACTCAACGCATCCGGCTGCAGCAGCCGGAAGTCCGGGTGCGAGCCCTGCGAGAACCAGTGGCAGGACGGACAGGCTCCGCAAGCGAAACCGGTCGCGTCCGGATGCTCGCACAACAGGCTCTGAGCGAAGCGCATCGCCAGTTCGAATTTGCCTATGCCTTGCGCGCCCTTCAGCAGCAGGCCGTGCGGCGGACGCTTGCGCAACTCCTGCAAGTTCGCCCAGTCGTTTTTCTGCCAAGGATAGATATCCTGCATATCAGATGGATGCGATTATTTTTTCGAGCTGATGCTTGACATCGGCCATAGGCTGAGCCGCATCGATCACCGCATAGCGCTGCGGAATCTCCCGGATACGCTGATGGTATCCCGAACGCACGCGCTCGAAAAACTCCCCTTGTTCCTGCTCGAAACGATCCAGCGAGACATTGTTCGACAAGCGTTCGCGCGCGACCTCGACCGGCACATCGAAGAACAGCGTCAGGTCGGGCTGCAGGTCGGCATGCACCCATTGTTCCAGCTGGGCCAGCTTGCCCCAATCCATGCCCCGCCCTGCGCCCTGATAGGCGAAGCTGGCATCGCTGAAGCGGTCCGAGATCACCCACTTGCCGGCACGTAGCGCCGGCTTGATGACCTCCTCGACATGCTCCATGCGGGCGGCGAACATCAGCAACGCCTCGGTGCCCATGCTCATCGGCTGGTTCAGCAGCATCTCGCGCAACTGCTCGCCCAGCGGCGTGCCGCCCGGCTCGCGCGTGACGACGACCTCCAGTCCGCGCTGCCGCAACTGGTCGGCAAACCAAGCCAGATGCGTGCTCTTGCCCGCGCCGTCCATGCCTTCAAAGGTGATGAATTTGCTCATTGTCATTAGTCCTTAAGTAGGGTGGGTACGTGTGCCCACCGTAAATCCGCGTGGGCACAAAAACGTGCCCACCCTACTCCTCATTTTTGATACTGATTAACGGCCTGATTATGTTCGTTGAGACTGCTGGAGAAATGAGAACTGCCATCCCCGCGCGCGACGAAGTATAGCGCGTCACTCTTCGCCGGGTGCAACGCGGCTTGCAGTGAGTCTCGTCCCGGCAGCGCAATCGGCGTTGGCGTCAGCCCGCCTCGGGTGTAGGTGTTATAGGGATTGTCGGTCAGCAGGTCATTTTTGCGCAGGTTGCCATCGAAGCGCTGCCCCACGCCATAAATCACGGTCGGGTCGGTCTGTAGCCGCATGCCGAGGCGCAGGCGGTTGACGAACACGCCCGCGATCATCGGCCTATCGCTGGCAGCGCCCGTCTCCTTCTCGACGATGGAGGCCAGGATCAGCGCTTGATATGGCGTCTCCAAGGGCAGATCCGGCTCGCGCGCCGCCCATGCGTCCTGCAAATGTTGCTGCATCGACTGGTAGGCTTGCTGGAATATCGCCAGATCGCTGCTGCCGCTGGCGAAGCTGTAGGTGTCGGGAAAGAACAAGCCTTCCGGGTGGGATTCCGTCACACCGATGCGTTGCAGGATTTCCGTATCGCTCAAGTTCAACGTGTCGTGCGTGATGTCGGGACTGGCGTTCAGCGCGTCGCGCATCTGCCGAAACGTCCAGCCTTCGATCACGCTGATGCGGCGCTGGCTGACCCGACCTTCGGCGATCATGCGCACCAGCTCCAGCATCGACACCGGCTGTTGCAACTCGTAGCTGCCCGCCTGAAGCTGGCCGGACTTGCCGAGCACCCGCACCAGCCAGACGAAGGCCCAGTCCTGCTCCAGCAGCCCGCCCTGTTCCATCTCCCTGGCCATGGCCTTCACGCTGCTGCCCGGTTTCAGCGTGAACTCGAACGGCGTGGCAGGCAGCGGCAGCGGACGCAAGGCGTAATAGCCTATGCTCACCCCAACCAGCAGTGACAGCACAACAAAAATTGCAAACGCTCGCAGCATCAGATTTCCTCTTGTTCCAAAGCCGTACGAATCTTTCCCGCGACCGGGAAATGGCTCCAGTGGCGCTGACCCAATGCGCGTATCGGCCACAGCCCGATCACGGAGTTCACGACGAACAGCTCGTCGGCGTGCAACGCCTCGTCCAGCCCAATATCGCGCACCTGCAACGCTAGACCATGCTGCAGCGCCCATGCCATCACCCGACCACGCTGGATGCCGGCGACGCCGCAGCGCGACAGGTCGGGCGTGACCAGATGCCCCTGCGACACGGCGAACAAATTGCTGCGCGTGCCCTCGATCACATGGCCTTCGGCGTCCAGCAGCAGCCCTTCGGCGATGTCTCGGTCGTGCATCTGCGCGTCGCGCAATTCCGCCGCCGCCAGCACGTTCTCCAGCCGGTTCAGGTGTTTGACGCAGGCCAGACGCGGCTGTGCGGGCAGGCGCAACTGGCACACATGCGCCTTGACGCCCTGCGTCGCCCATTCCTTCGGATAATCCGGCAGCGGCGAAAAATCCCAGATGCGGGTCGGCTTTACGTCGGTCGCGGGCGCATAGCCGCGCGCGCCTACGCCACGCGTGACGATCAGTTTCACCACGCCATCGGAATACTGCGCCAGCACCTGATCCAGTTCGGCGAGCAGCAACGCTTCGTCCGGACAGGATATGTCCAGCTTGGCGCAATCGTGCTGCAGCTTGAGGTAATGCAGGGGCCAGTGCAGCGCTTTGCCGCGTACGGCGCGCAGGGTGCGAAACACCCCGTCGCCGTAGAGCAAACCGCGATCGCGGATGCTGATCGTGTTACCGGGTAGACCGTTGACCAGCATCGCGAGAGGTTAAAACTTAAAGCTTGCGGAACACCAGCGAGCCGTTGGTTCCGCCGAAGCCGAAGTTGTTGTTGACCGCGACATCGATCTTCATGTCGCGTGCGGTGTTCGCGCAGTAGTCCAGATCGCACTCCGGGTCCTGCTCGAAGACGTTGATGGTCGGCGGGGAGATCTGGTGATGCACCGCCAGCGCGCAGAACACCGACTCCACGCCGCCTGCGCCACCCAGCAAGTGTCCGGTCATCGACTTGGTCGAACTGATCACCAGCTTGTTCGCATAATCGCCGAACGCCAGCTTGATCGCTTCGGTCTCGTTCTTGTCGCCCAGCGGGGTCGAGGTGCCGTGCGCGTTGACGTAATCGACATCCTGAGGATTCAGCCCAGCGTTGCGCAACGCGTTCAGCATGCTGCGTTTCGGACCGTCGGTCGACGGCGAAGTCATGTGGTAGGCGTCGCCACTCATGCCGTAACCGGCCAGCTCGGCGTAGATTTTCGCGCCGCGCGCCTTGGCATGCTCGTATTCTTCCAGCACCAGCACGCCGGCGCCCTCGCCCATCACAAAACCGTCTCTATCCTTGTCCCACGGACGGCTGGCCGTGGCCGGATCGTCGTTGCGGGTGGACAGCGCACGAGCGGAAGAAAAGCCGCCCACCGCCAGCGGGCTGATCGTCGCCTCGGCGCCGCCGCACACCATCACGTCGGCATCGCCGTACTCGATGATGCGAGCGGATTCGCCGATGCAATGCGTGCCGGTAGTGCAGGCGGAAACCATCGCCAGGTTCGGCCCCTTCAGACCGTACATGATCGACAAGTTGCCCGAGATCATGTTGATGATGGTGCCCGGAATGAAGAACGGCGAAATCTTGCGCGGACCGCCTGCAAGATAGTCGTTATGGGTGTCCTCGATCATCGGCAGACCGCCGATGCCCGAACCGATATTCACGCCGATACGCTCGGCGTTCTGCTCGGTGACTTCCAGACCGGAGTCCTTGAACGCCTCCATGCCGGCCACCAGGCCGAAATGGATGAAGCGATCCATGCGGCGCGCATCCTTGGCCGGCAGAAACTGCGTCACGTCGAAACCCTGAACCTCGCCGGCGACCTGACAGGCAAGCTGGCTCGGATCGAAGTGGGAGATTCTGGTGATGCCCGATTTCCCCGCGACGATGTTCTGCCAGGTCGTGGAAATCCCCGTCCCGACCGGGGAGATGATCCCCAGTCCGGTAATGACTACTCTGCGCTTAGACAAACTGACTCCGTTTTAGAAACAGAAGGGGGAAAAATGAATTACTTTTGATGAGCCAAGACGTAGTCGATGGCTTGCTGCACGGATGTGATCTTTTCTGCATCTTCGTCAGGGATCTCGCACTCGAATTCTTCTTCCAGCGCCATCACCAGTTCGACGGTGTCCAAAGAGTCAGCACCCAGATCGTTGACGAACGAAGACTCGTTCTTGACTTCGGTTTCGTTCACGCCGAGTTGTTCTGCCACGATCTTTTTAACGCGTTGTTCAATAGACATTTAAGACTCCTACCCTGTTTAAGTTAAAAAAGCGGAGGCGATTGTATCAAAATCGCCCGAAATTCCAAATCACAACTTGCAACGTCCGAAAAACAGGCTCATCAGAGAGCTCTAATAGGCATCCTGATAGCGCACCGTGACCGGGTAGCGCCAATCCTTGCCGAATCCTCGCTCGGTGATGCGTATGCCTATCGCAGACTGGCGGCGCTTGTATTCGCTGATGCGGATCAGGTGCACCACCCGGCGCACGTCCGCCTCGGTATAGCCGCGCGCGACGATCTCCGGGATCGCCATATCCTGCTCGACGTAATAACCCAGGATCGCATCCAGCACGTCGTAGGGCGGCAGACTGTCCTGGTCGGTCTGGTCCGGGCGCAACTCGGCGCTAGGCGGCCGCGTGATGATGCGCTCCGGGATCACCGCCCCCAGCGTGTTGCGATAGCGCGCCAGCCGGTACACCAGCGTCTTGCAAACATCCTTCAACACCGCGAAGCCGCCGGCCATGTCGCCGTACAGCGTGGCGTAGCCTACCGCCATCTCGGACTTGTTGCCGGTGGTCAGCACCAGCGAACCGAACTTGTTGGACATCGCCATCAGCAAGGTGCCGCGGATGCGCGCCTGCAGGTTCTCTTCGGTGGTGTCCGCCGCACGGCCGGCGAAGCTGGGCTGCAAGGTATCCATATAGCCCTGCAACATAGTCGCGATCGGGAATTCGTCGTAACGCACACCCAGCTTCGCGACCATCTCGCGCGAATCGACCAGGCTGATATCGGCGGTATAGGCCGACGGCATCATCACCGCATGCACCTTGTCCGCGCCCAACGCATCGACCGCGACCGCCAGCGTCAGCGCCGAATCGATGCCGCCGGACATGCCCAGCAACACGCCGGGGAAACGGTTCTTGCCTATGTAATCGCGCACGCCGGTACACAGCGCGCGATAGACTTCGGCCTCCAGACTCAACGGCGCAACCATTTCGCCGACCGGACGCAAATCCGGCCCCATCTCCAGCATCAGCAGCGACTCGTCGAAGCGCGCACCTTGCGCGGTCAACTCGCCGTTGCAGTCCATCGCAAACGAGCCGCCATCGAACACCAGTTCGTCCTGCCCGCCGACCAGATTGGCGTAAACCACGGCCATGCCGGTCTCGGCGATGCGGTCGCGGATGACCTCGTAGCGCGCCTCCTGCTTCTCCTGGGCATAGGGCGAAGCATTGGGCACCAGCAACACCTGCGCACCCGCATCGCGCGCCTGGAGCGCAGCCTCAGGCTCCCAAACGTCGGCGCAGATGTTCAGGCCAAAACGAATGCCGCCCAATTCGAATACGCAGGGCTCCGTACCGTGATCGAAATAACGCTCCTCATCGAACACCGTGTAGTTCGGCAGATCATGCTTGAGGTAAGTCGCCGCGACTTGGCCGCCGCGTAGCAGCGAAGCCGCGTTGTAACGCTTTCCGCCGCGCTCCAGCGGATGTCCCACCACCACGGCGATATCCGGCAACCGGGCGGCGAGGTCGTCCAGCGCCTGCGCGCAGGCCTTGTAGAAACCTGCGCGCAGCAGCAGATCTTCCGGCGGATAGCCGCATAGGCCGAGTTCCGGGGTCAGCAGCAGGCTCGCTCCTTGCCGTTCGGCCTGCTCGGCATACTGCAATATCCGGGCGGCATTGCCCGGCAGATCGCCCAGTACGCTATTGATTTGCGCTATTGCCAGCTTCATTCACAACCCCGATCGATAGAGGACGCGCATCTTACCATCGCCTTGTTACGACAACAAAAAAGCGGGCTGTCGCCAGCCCGCTTTCGACATGCCTTGCAACCGAATTACTCTGTCACGCGCACCCTCTTTTCAACCTTGAGCACGGTGCAAACCTCGACACGGCGGTTCAGCTCGCGGCCCGCACGGGTGTTGTTATCTGCCATCGGCTTGGTTTCACCATAACCGATACTGACGATGCGATCAGCTGCCACGCCCTTCTTGATCAGATAAGCCTTGACCGATTCGGCACGACGCTCGGACAACTGCTGGTTGTATGCATCGGTGCCGATGTTGCAGGTATGTCCAGCGGATTCCAGTTGCGCATCCTTGTATTTCGTAGCGAAGCTGACAACCTCATCCAGTTTCTTGATCGCATCGCTACGAAGCTTGGCCGAATCGAATTCGAAGTTGGTGCCTTCGATGCAAACCGGCTTGTTTTCCAGCAAGGTCTTCCAGGTTTCCGGCATGGGTGTCGGAGCCGCCTTGGCAGCTGGGGCAGGAACTGGAGCAGGAGCTGCTGCAGGGGCGGCGGCAACCGGAGCCGGAGTCGGAGCGCCGAAGTAGTAATTAATGCCCAGGCTGAGATTGTTGTTGTGCATTCTGGTCGCGACGGACTTGCCGCGACCGCTGGTGAATTCGCCAGCCAGACTCCAATTGGGCGCAAACTTGTATTCCACCCCCAATCCGAGGTGAGCATCGCTACTGCCGATTGCGCTGGCTGCACCGTTGCCGTTGGTGCGCGCGTAGCCAATCTTTGCATAGGGCAGCCAGTTTCCTGCATCGATGCCCAGCTTGGCATCCAGACCATAAACATTGCTGCCGTAATTGACGGCGCCGGGATTATGCGTGGCCTTGTCGTTGAAATCGACAAAGCCATCTACCCCCAGAAGAAAACCATTCCCCATGTTCCAGCTATGGCCACCTTCGAGACTGTAACCAGTCGCATTTTTTCTATCCACTCCAGTCATCCCGGAAGTGTTGGAGCCGATCTTGCCGCCGACCCAACTCCCGTCGAACTCACCGGCTTGCGCCGCAGTCATGCCCAACAAAGCGGCTGCCAAGACTGCATGGATTACAGTTTTTTTCATTAGTTTTTCTCCCGAATAATGGAACAAGCAATGCGCACTGGTCGGATACTAGTTCAATAGTTCGTAGAAGCCAATAGTTGAACTTGGTCGCACCGCCACAGAAAACGCCGATCTTGCGGCAGCAAACGATTTATCTCCCCGGCTCGTCTAACAGCTTGGCGTTATCGGCAAGCGGCTCGTCCTGGGACAACTCGACCAGCTTCGGCGGCAATTGCTTGGTGGGTTTGACGCCCAACTCCTTGAGCATCTCCGCCTGACGAATGACGTTGCCGCGCCCATTGGCGAATTTATTCAGCGCCCCATCGTAGGACCGCTTCGCCTGATCCAGCTTGTCGCCCAGATTTTCTAGGTCTCCGACGAAGCCGACCAGCTTGTCGTAGAGCTCCGCCCCGCGACTGGCGATGTCCTGCGCGTTGCGGTTCTGCTGTTCCTGCCGCCACAGATGCGCCACGGTGCGCACCACAAACAGCAGCGTGCTGGGGCTGACCAGCAACACATTCTTTTTCCACGCGTCCTGCCACAGTTCGCTGTCGTGCGAAATCGCCAGCATGAAGGCCGGTTCCACCGGGATGAACATCAGCACGAAGTCGAGCGACTTCAGGCCGTAGAGCTGCTGATAGTTCTTTTCGGATAACTCCTTGATATGCGCGCGCACCGAATCCAGATGCCGTTTCAGCGCGGCCTCGCGCTGGTGGTCGGTTTCCGCGTTGGCATGTTCCTCGTAGGCCGTCAGCGACACCTTGGCATCGACGATCAGATGCCGGTCTTCCGGCAAATGCACTACCACGTCCGGCTGCGCGCGCGTGCCGTCCGCGCGGGTATGACTCTCCTGCACATCGTATTCGAACCCCTTGCGCAGGCCGGAAGCTTCCAGCACCCGCTCCAGGATCAACTCACCCCAGTTGCCCTGCGCCTTGGCCTGTCCCTTCAGCGCGCTGGTGAGATTGTGCGCATCCTTCGACAACTGGTTGTTCAGCGACATCAGTTGTTTGACCTGCTCGGCCAGCGCAGAACGGTCCTTGCCCTCCTGCACATAGACCTCCTCCACCTTGCCCTGAAACTCGGTGATCTTCACCTTCAGCGGCTCCAGCAACTGGTTGAGGTTGGTCTGGTTCTGTTCGGTGAAGCGCTTGGTCTTGTCTTCCAGTATCTCGCCGGCCAGCGTCTTGAAACGATCCGTCAGCTGCGCCTCGGCATTCTGCAGCAGCTGTAGCTTCTCCACGCTCTGCGAACGCTCGGCCTCCAGCAATGTATTCAACTCCGCAATCTGGGCACTCAAGCGTTGCCGCTCGGCGGTGAGCTGATCGCGCAACGCGGCTAGCTCGTCTTTTTCACGCTGAAGCCGGGATAGCTGTTCAAGCTGGCCAGCAACAGTAGATTCCGCCGCGCCCAACTTCTGACGCAAATTCCCGACATCCAGTTCGAGTTGCTGAAGACCGCTCTCCGCCTCGGCATGCGCAGCCGTCAACCGCCGCACATCCTCCTGCGCCGCGCTCAACCGCTCCCCGAGTCGCGCCAGTTCGATCTGACTTTCCGCCTTTGCTTGCGCCACCGCGGAGGCGAGGCGCTCGCGCTGAAGCCACCAGATTGCAACCGCCCCAGCCACCAAGCCGATCAATAGCGCGGCGAATATATAAACTTGTTGATCCATGAGTTATGTGTTCCTGAAATCCAATTTCAAAATAAATGGGCCGGTTAGCCAAAATCGAAAGGCCACCAACTGCCTGAATGCACAAATGGTCGAGCGCCTGATTAATGAGTGCTGCGTTGTATGCGATCCGTCCAGTCGCCGTGACCGAGTTTCTCGCGAAACAGTGCAATCACGCGATCTTGTGTTTCACGTTCCGTCAGGCCGATGGGGCACATGGCTATCCTTTCACTTTCCAATGCCCGCCTTTGGCCGGACCAATGCGTTCAATGTAGTTTTGGCGCTTCAGATGTTGTAGATTTTTCTCCACCGCAGTCGTGCTGATTTGCAGGGCTTGCGCGAGTTGGACTACCGTCACATTGGGATTGGCGAGCATTGCCCTGACAATGGCAACCCGCGTTTCACCCAACTTTTCACCCAACTTTTCACCCAACTTTTCACCCAACTTTTCACCCAACTTTTCACCTTCAGTTTCTTGGGCAGTTCCCCCAACAAGCTCTCCGCGCTCACTCTGTTTAGAGTAGTGAAACACCGTCCACAGCCCTGTGTGCTCGTAACGCAACTCGGGCTCCGGCACACCATCCGACTTGCATGCCGCCATCATGCGCTCGATGCCGCGCCCCCAGGACTCGATCATCCCCGCGCGAAAAAATGCGTTGGCAACTTCCGGGTTATATGGCTGGGAGGAATGCTTGCCCAGCAGATTTTGAACCGTCCAGTCCGGCGGCAATTGCCCCGGATTCCAGATCATCAGCTTGTCCGCATAAACGCTGATCTGAATCGGAATGGCGCTACCGTAATCCTTGTGCACGACCGCGTTGAGTATCGCCTCGCGCAAGGCAGGCTCCGGCACCGGCCAAGTCTCGATGCGCTGCAAACCCTCATAGGAAATCCACGCCTTCAGGTACTTGGCTTTCAGCACCTCAACCGTCCGGTTCACCTGCGCAAACAGATCGCCATGCACCTCATCCTGATAGCGCAAATCGACATTGTTTTCAAAGAAGCCGATTTTGAGATACGCCCCGGTGACAAAGCGTTCAGGGTCGGGATGAAACAGCAACACCGTGGCGCGTTTGAGATAACTGCCATCCAGCAAATGCAACTTGTCGAGCAATGAGGGATCGGGCTCCTCCAAAACTTCCGGCGAGAGGCGCTGGCTTCTCAGCGCCTGCTTGCGAAAATATGCCAGCGCCTTCGCATCCAGATCGCCGATACCCACGTATGGCACAGGCACGCCATCCCAATGCTTGCCCAGCTTGCGCAGCAAAAACATATCCAGCGCCGCGCCCTTTAACTCCTGCTTGGTGCTGCCGCTGCGGTAGTGATATTCGCCCTTGTAACTGATCGGGCTGGGGTAAGCCTCCACCACAATTTCCAGCCAATCTTTGCCGCCCTCGCTGTGCAAATTCACCGGCACCACCATGCCCAGAATATCCCGCACCTTGTTGGGAATATCTTCCAGCAACTTCGCCGCATTGGTCAGGCCCACCACCTCGCCATTGTCGTTCTTGCCGATCACCAGCGTACCGCCCTGCGCATTGGCAAAGCCGCATATCCACTTCAGATATTCATCGCGCCAGGATTGCTTCCATTCGACGGTTTGGTGTTCTTTCATATCATCTCGCCCCCAGCGCCCGCTTCACCATATTTCCCACCTCGGCAGCCATATTGATCGGCAGCAGCTTCGTCCCCGGATGCGCTTGCTGAAACACGCGGAACACCTCATCGGCAAACGCCTGCCCGATCTCCTCCACCCCGGCAAAATCCAGCACCACGGTCTGGAAGCGCTCGAAGCGCATGGTCAGGCGCTTGGCCTGCGAGCGCGAAACCAGTTTCTCGCCTTCATGCTGCGCCAGCTTCACCGGCACGATGGTCTTGGAGAAGGTGTACTCCTCCGGCGCGGCGAACTGATCGAACACCTCCTGCAAGGTGCGCACGCTGTCGTTCGCCAGCCGCATCAGCACCACCGTGCCAGGCGCATCGGCGTCGCGCTCCAGCAACACGTCCGTGCCCCAATCGTCGTGCACGAAATGTAGCTTACCGGAACGGATGTCGAAGGCATCCATCACCTTGGACGAAAAGAAAATCCCCTCGCCGGTATGGTTCACCGGATCGGTGGTCAGCTTGCCTTTGGCCAGTTCCAGAATCGCCTCGCGCGGATCGTACAGATTCATCGCGTGCTGAATCTTGAGGAAAATGCCCTCGCCCTCGTCGGCGACATACACCGAAGTATTCAACGCATCGCGCACCACCCCGACCATCACCTTGTCCGAACCGGAATGGTCTATCGCATTGTTCACCATCTCCGTCACCGCGTAGTGCCACACATCGCGCACATTGGGCGGCAGGTCGGCCAGATGCGGCGCGATCTGTGCGCGCCACACCCGGTCTTCGCTCAGCCCGGCGCGCTCGTACACCTGGCGCACATCGACCAGCACCGCCAACTGGTAGCGCACCCCGCGCCCCTTGCCGGAAGAAGTGACGATCCCCTCGCGCTTCAGCTTTGCCAGCCAAGCGCTGGCCGCCTGACGCGACACGCCATGCTGCTGCGCCAGCCGCGCGGCGACATTGCCCCCGTCACGGGCAATGGCATCAAGGATGGAACGGCGCAGGTCGGCGGTCATTAGGTAAAGGTCAGGAATAATAAACGTAAAGCAATATTCGAATAATTGTAAAGTAAGGAGATGCTAAACGTAAAGCAGAATGGCTGTTCGGACCGGTACCGATTTATAGCCATTTATACGACTCCGCATCCCGATTCGATATATCCGCTCATTCATTTGCCACCCCATGCGGCACATGTCCAGTGGCGACATGCTGGCGCGCGGACTCGCAATGTTTCTGCTGATCGTCGAAGAAGATGTCCGCGCCGAATGCCTTCAGGAATGCCCCCTTATCCATGCCGCCGAGGAACAGCGCCTCGTCGATGCGGATATTCCATGCGCGCAAGGTGCGGATAACGCGCTCGTGGGCGGGAGCGCCGCGCGCGGTAATCAGCGCAGTACGAATGGGCGAAGTGTCTGCCGGATAATCCAGTTGAATCTGATGCAACATCGCGAGGAAATTCTTGAATGGGCCTCCGGGCAAAGGCTGCTTGGCGGCGTTGACTTCGTTAGTCTCGAACGCCCCCAGCCCTTCCCACTTGTAAATGCGCTCCGACTCGTCCGAAAACAACACGGCATCGCCGTCGAAAACGATGCGCAACTGCGAAGAGTGATCTGCCACCACAGACGCAGCCGCCGAAGGCAGGATCGTCGCAGCGGCAAAGCCCGCCTCCAGCGCCTTGCGCACATCGCCCGGCTCGGCGGAAAGAAACAATTGCGCGCCGAATGCCGAAATGTAGGGATGCGTGCTCTCGCCGCGCGTGAAAGCCGCCCTGCCGATATCCAGCCCGTGGTGCTGGATCGAATTGAAAATACGCAGCCCGGTATCCGCACTATTGCGCGACAGCAGAATCACCTCCACGCGCGGGTTGACGGGGTCGCGCTCGTTCAGTGCCAGCAGTTTTTTCACCAGACCGAACGCCACACCCGGTTCGAGCGGAATATCTTCGTGCTCGACTTGATAGCGACAATACGCCGCTATCCCCTCGTTCTCGAAAACGGCATGGCTTTCATCGAGGTTGAACAGGGCGCGGGAGGAGATGGCGACGGTTAGTTTCTCTTGTTGAGCTATTTGCATAAAGGTATAAGAGATGTGGCATCACCATCATCAGAGTGGGCTGAATTTCAATTCAGCCATGCTTCATCAGTGGTACTTTATACGTCGGTTATTGAACGCAGGCTTCGTACCTTCAAGCACATTCACAACATGCTCATTTATTTCGGGGTTCTCAATAGAACCGGATGTATACGAAATCTTAAACCCGTCAGTCCGATTAAAGTCTGCATAAACCACTTGCTCTGCATCACACACAACCGCAAGGTTAGGGTTGTGCGTGACCATTATGATTTGCCTTTTTCTCTTCGCTTCAGTCAATACTGGAACCAAAAGGCTTACGACCGTCTCGTTATCCAAGTTTTCCTCCGGTTGATCAAGAATAATTGGATACCGACCTTTATCCACCAGCAAATAGAAAATCAGTAAAAGAGCGCCTCGCTGCCCAGGAGAAAGCTGTTCAATATGCGCATCTTGAAACAATAAAGTGTAACGAGGTTCCAAATAACTCAACCCATAAAGCAAGTCATAGACGACACTTGATTGACGATCTTTGCGGAGAATTTGGGTTATCCCGATTGCGCTTTGATTTCCCTTTGATGCAGCATTTTTTATTTTTTCATCCAAGACATCAACGAACGTTAGAACATCTTCTTTTTTGCTCAAATCATACTGCTCGGACAAACGTCGAACTGTTGCGTAACTTTCGTCCACGCCATTAAATTCTCCAGAGGTCACCTTAATTTGATCAAACAACTCTGACGACAATACGTCTGTAGATCCCCCAAGCGTCGCTTGAAACTGGAGTCGATATTCATCTCGGATAAGTTTATTGCCTTGAATCAATTCCTGAACTGGCTTAAACAAACGCTCACGAGCTGCGCGTTGCGCCTCAAGTGCTCCAAATATTTCACCAGACAGCTCTTTGCGTCTTGCTCTTTTAGCCACGAGGAGCTGCGGCAACTCATCAAGTTGAGATATTCGTTGATTTATCCCACTTAGTGACTCCGGCGCATCCGCCACTCCAGTCAGTTCCTGTAATTTTGCAGACCACAACTCAAGCGCCTTCAAATTCTGCTGGTACTCAAGCTGGGGTTGATTTAATTTCGTCTTTAACACGGCCTGCTCATTGAGCAGTTTTTCAGATTCAATTGCACTGGCCGCCTTAGCTGCAACCAGTGTCTGGTGCTGCACATCCCAGTCCGACTCTAACTTTTCTAAAGCTTCAAGCTTGGTAGAAAACTGCAACACTTCATTTAGTTTCAAACCCAAATTTTGGAAATCAGATTCTGTTTCCACTTGAAACTGCGCAACTTGGCGCTCAAGCAATCTAACTCTGTCACGAACTGACTGCGCAGCTTTTCGCTTGGATGCAATTAAGGACACAGCTGCTGAATCAGCGATTGCCTTTTCCCCAATATTTTTTATCTGCTGCGCAAGAGTTTCCAGATTTGTCGCAACGCCCTGTTGCTCTGGTGACAATTGTTCAGATGGTTTAGGCCGGGGCACTGGTTTTATTGCATTGTGTTCTTCAATTTGCTTCTTTTTTAACTCAAGGAGCTCATCCAATGAGCGCCTTACTTGTGGCTGACTTTGTGCTTCGAGGCTTTCAATATCGCGGTTTACTTTGGTAAGTTCCTTTCGATACTCGATCAACTGATCACGAAACCCTCCTTCCTGTCTTTCGACCAGTTGCTCAAAATTAAGCGCCCCTAAACGTATTTCATCACTTGCATGATCAAAAATGACATTTTGGAGTTCTATCTGAAACAGATTCGATTTCGCAGAAATGTGGTCATTGCAAAGATCCTCAAAACGACCTTGCGGAATATAACGGACATGTTCGACACTCCCTGCATCTGGGTCGGAGTTAAGATTTCGTGTAACGTTAGCGCCACTTAACCAAGAAATAGTTCCCGAAAATTGCTTTGCTGGCTCACCCGACTTACCCCGAAATCTGTCCTTTTTCAGAAACGAGAACTTGCTACCCGACATTGAGTTACCAAGCAATGCGATCACATCTGCAAGGGCACTTTTACCACTGCCCTTATTCCCAATAATTGCAACAAGGTCACTATTGAGCGGCACACTAACTTTATCTAACCATTTTGCTTCGAGTTGGCTGCCCCCATCTTTTTGCACTTCAACATGATCAATAAAGAACGTTCTTTGACCTGCCACTTCGACGAGTTTTTGGGGAACATCTCCGATGTAGGTGCGCTCGACAGGCTCCTTAATTGTTTGAAGCAAACCAAGAAATGTTGGGTCAGCCTTAACCCAACAATATCGTTTTAAATCTGGCTCAAAAAGTTTATCAACGGCATGCGCATCAGAACCATGAAAACACGGCTTGAGTGAGTTGTATTGTCGTCTGATCTCCTCAGCAGGCACGCTCGGTTTCAGCCCAAGGTAATGTAATCTGTCGGTAGGATTACCGCTGAACACAAAGTCGGATCGTCTAAGAAGTTCATCTCGTGTTGCCGCAAAGCTATCCAGTGGCAAACCACTTATTCCATCTTTTCCATTGGCTACTCCAACAATACTATTCGCCTTCAACCATCCATCTGCGTCCAACCAAGCAAAAATATCGGAATGAGAAGGCTTAAACTGCTCAATACCAAACTTATATGCGGCATCATCGTCAAGCTTTGGATTTTGCGCCCTGGCAAAATCAATGAGTTCTTCCTTAATACAGCCGTATGTTTGCTTGTTGTATGGCACCCTGAGATTTCTTAGCGACCGTTTGATTCTGTCAATGTGATCATCTTCATTAACGTTGACTAGCAGATGAATGTTTAGAGCCTGTCCTTCTTTTGTTTGCGGGGAGCATCGAAACTCAATGTTTGGAATCAGCAATACTGACTCCAAACGTGGATTCAAAGAGGCCCTTTGATAAGCACGTAGAATTTCGTACCCATCAATTGTCATGTAGTCCGTTATGCCTACTACGGCTATTTGATGGCGGCTAGAAGCTCGCTCAAGCGCATCAACATAGTCCGGCCAATTAACACCAGAAAATGAATTTCCAAGATGGCTGGCAGGAGTATGGACGTGTAAATCCCAACGCCTCCATTCGGAGCCACGTTCAAATTTTTTGTGCATTGCGCTCATTAAAATCCTCCAATTTCGCCAACGTATTTTTACGAGAGTTTTCTAACTCGTTTCAAGAAAATTTCAAACTCACCAGTGTTGCAATGAATAGCCCAACTTTATTCAACAACCAGAATCTGTCGATCCCAATGGCTATGTTTGCCAGATGGGTAGTCACGACGACTAGGAAAGGACTCATTCAATATCTGTAAATTTTGCATCGCAGAGATTTTAAAACGTCTCCACTCTGGGAGAGCGCCACCGCTACTACTCCCACCGCGTATCTGAAAGCCAAGTAACTGACGCGCCCCCTCGTTTATTCCATATACATGAGGCTCGACTATTCGAGCGTGTCCGCTGTATGTAAACGACAGAACTTTCTTTTCCTTAATTGCCGCGATGATGATGTTTTCCATAACTGCCCCCTTATGCTTTAGGTGCATCCAATGCTGGCAAATCCAGCACTCAATCTCCTGCAACGACTTCCCTGCCCCCAAGTACCCCATACATCCTCACCGCGCCCATCACCCGTTCAATCTACTCTTCGCGTTTGACCCATTGTTTCATGCACGCCCCACGCGCATGCGGACAAGCGACAAGACATCAATGATTCTGCGCAGCAATATAACGCGGCTTGGGACTTGGGAACTTATCCGACACTAGCAGAAACACCCCCGACAGTGCTAGCAGATAGCGCTCTACCGAGCAAAATCTGATTAGAGTAAAGAGTCGAAACTATCGCACAAAATATTTCGCCCTGCTCCTCCCATTACTCATTTCCAACTACGGAATCCGGCTTCTCCTCACGAGTAAAAAAGCCTGACACCCAAACAAAAAGGGATGCCTCGGCATCCCTTTTTTTACTTCAAGCTTACTGACAAATTACAAGCCGCGAACCTGGCGCTTGCGCTCGTTTTCGGTCAGGTAACGTTTACGAACACGGATCGACAATGGAGTGATCTCGACCAGTTCGTCGTCGTCGATAAACTCGACCGCAGATTCCAGCGTCAGGCGCACCGGCGGCGTCAGACGCACCGCTTCGTCGGTGCCGGAAGCGCGCACGTTGGTCAGCTGCTTGCCCTTGATCGGATTGACGATCAGGTCGTTGTCGCGGCTGTGGATGCCGATGATCATGCCTTCGTACAGCTTGTCGCCGGGAACGACGATCATGCGGCCGCGATCTTCCAGCTTCCACAGCGCATACGCCACGGCCTCACCCTGCTCGGCAGAGATCAGCACGCCGTTACGGCGGCCCGGCATGTCGGCCTTGACCGGCGCGTAGTCGTCGAACACGTGCGCCATGATGCCGGTGCCGCGTGTCAGCGTCATGAATTCGGACTGGAAGCCGATCAGGCCGCGCGCAGGGATACGGTATTCCAGACGCACACGACCGTGGCCGTCCGGCTGCATGTCTTGCAGGTCGCCGCGACGGCGGCCCAGTTCTTCCATGATCGCGCCCTGGTTCGCGTCTTCTACGTCCACGGTCAGCACTTCGAACGGCTCGCACTTCACGCCGTCGATGTCGCGGTACACCACGCGCGGCTTGCCCACGCCCATCTCGAAACCTTCGCGGCGCATGTTTTCCAGCAGGATGGTCAGGTGCAACTCGCCGCGACCAGCCAGCAGGAACACATCGGTGTTGTCGGTATCTTCGACACGCAACGCCACGTTCACCAGCAACTCCTTGTTCAGGCGGTCGCGGATCTGGCGGCTGGTGATGAACTTGCCTTCCTGACCGCACAATGGCGAGGTGTTCACCATCAGATTCATGGTCAGCGTCGGCTCGTCAACCTTGGGCATAGGCAAGGCTACCGGTTTGTTGATGTCGGCGATGGTCACGCCGATACCGATCTCTTCGATACCGTTGATCAGCACGATATCGCCGGCCTTGGCCTCATCCAGCAAAATGCGATTTACACCCGAAAAGCCCAGCACCTGATTGATACGTCCGCGCTTGGATGACTTTTCGCCGTTCATCACCATCACTTCCTGACCGGGCTTGATACGACCGCGCAACACGCGACCCACGCCGATACGGCCCACGAAGCTGGAATATTCCAGCGCGGAGATTTGCAATTGCAGCGGCTCATCCATTGCGGCGGCGGAAGGTGCCGGAACGCTCTTCAACACGGTGTCGAACAACGGACGCATATCCGTGCTTGGGTTAGCCAAATCCAATGTTGCATAACCGTTCAATGCCGAGGCATACACGACCGGAAAATCCAGCTGTTCTTCGGTCGCGCCGAGCTTGTCGAACAAGTCGAAAGTCTGGTCGATCACCCAGTCAGGGCGCGCACCCGGACGGTCAACCTTGTTGATCACCACGATAGGACGCAGGCCGAGGGCCAGCGCCTTCTTGGTCACGAAACGGGTCTGCGGCATCGGGCCTTCCACCGCATCAACCAGCAGCAGCACGCCGTCCACCATACCCAGCACGCGCTCCACTTCGCCGCCGAAGTCGGCGTGGCCCGGTGTGTCGACGATGTTGATATGCACGCCTTCGTAATCCACCGCGCAGTTCTTCGCCAGAATGGTAATGCCGCGTTCCTTTTCCAGATCGTTGTTGTCCATCACGCGCTCGGCAACCATCTGGTGAGCGGACCAAGTACCAGCTTGGGACAGTAACTTATCGACCATGGTGGTTTTACCGTGGTCAACGTGGGCGATGATGGCGATGTTACGGAGTGCGCGGGACATGGTTCTGCTACCTGCAAAGTTCAAAGGGCGCGCATTCTACCACAACACGGGCTGCTACCCGGAAAGACTTGTAGGGACACGGCGTAACAAAGTCAGGCAATCCACTATCCAGCAAGCTGGATGTGGAATTGACACCGCCGTGCCCCCAAGGGAGCGGTAAACCACGTCATTCCGGCGAAAGCCGGAATCCAGATGATTCGAAATCTCCCGCGCAAGCGGGACAACAGGTTTTGTCTGCTTCGCAGAACATTTTAACGACTGGATTCCGGCCTTCGCCGGAATGACGTGCTTTTGAATTAGCCGGATTAATACGGCTTGCCGAAACAACTGCGGGGCACGGCGCGCCGTGCCCCTACGGCAGTATCAGCTACCCATTTCCATCATCAACTGATTGATACGCTTCACAAAGGTCGCCGGGTCGTCGAGCTGCCCGCCTTCGGCCAGCAAGGCTTGGTCGAACAGCACCGCGGCCCAGTCGTCGAAGCGTTTCTCTTCGCTCCTCAATCGCAGGACCACCGGATGCTGCGGATTGATTTCGAGGATGGGTTGCGAAGCCGGTGCGTTCTGCCCTGCGGCCTTTAGAAGGCGCGCGAGGTTGCCGCTCATGTCGCGCTCGTCGGCCACCAGACAGGCGGGGCTCTCGGTCAGGCGATGCGTGACGCGCACCTCCTTGACGCGCTCGGCAAGACTGGTCTTGATCCTGTCGGTCAGCGGCTTGAACTCGTCCGCTTCCTTCTGTTGCGCTTCCTTCTCTTTCTCGTCTTCCAGCTTGCCCAGATCCAGACCGCCCTTCGCGACCGAAGCCAGTTGCTTGCCGTCGAATTCGGTCAGGTAGCTCAGCGCCCATTCGTCCACGCGGTCGGACAGCAGTAACACTTCAATACCCTTCTTGCGGAACACTTCCAGATGCGGGCTGTTCTTCGCGGCGTTGAAGGTGTCGGCGGTGACGTAGTAAATCTTCTCTTGGCCATCCTTCATGCGACCGATGTAATCCGCCAACGACACGGTCTCTTCCGGCGTGTCGGCGTTGGTCGAAGCGAAGCGCAACAGACCGGCGATTTTGTCCTTGTTGCCGAAGTCTTCGCCTATACCTTCCTTCAAGACCTTGCCGAACGCAGCCCAGAACTGCGCATACTTCTCTTTGTCGTTCTCTGCCATGTCGGACAACAGGCCCAGCACCTTGCCGGTGCAGCCTTTGCGGATCGCCTCGATGTCCTTGGACTCTTGCAAAATTTCGCGCGACACGTTCAGCGGCAGGTCGGCGGAATCGACCACCCCGCGCACGAAGCGCAGGTATTGCGGCATCAGTTGTTCAGCATCGTCCATGATGAACACGCGGCGCACGTAGAGCTTGATGCCGTGACGCGCGTTGCGGTCCCACAGGTCGAACGGCGCGCGCGCCGGGACATACAGCAACTGCGTGTATTCCTGACGGCCTTCGACGCGCGCATGGCTCCACGCCAGCGGATCGTCGAAGTCGTGGCCGACATGTTTGTAGAACTCTTTATATTGCTCGTCGGTGATGTCGTTCTTGCTGCGAGCCCAAAGTGCGGAGGCCTGGTTCACCGTCTCTTCTTCGCTGGTGATCTCCTGCTTGCCGTCCTTCCACTCTTCCTTGAACATCACGATGGGCTGGACGATGTGGTTGGAATACTTGCGCACGATGCCGCGCAGGCGATGGCCGTCGAGCAGGTCATCCTGATCTTCGCGCAGGTGCAGCGTGATCTCGGTGCCGCGCGCGGCGCGGTCCAGCATCTCGATGGAAAATTCGCCGCCGCCGTCCGATTCCCAGCGCACGCCCTGATCGGCGTTCTCGCCCGCGCGGCGCGTCGTCACCGTGACCTTATCCGCGACAATGAACGCGGAATAGAAACCCACGCCGAACTGGCCGATCAGGTTCGCGTCCTTCTGCTGATCGCCGGACAGCTTGCTGAAAAATTCGCGCGTGCCGGACTTCGCGATGGTGCCGAGATTGTTGATGACCTCGTCGCGGCTCATGCCGATGCCGTTGTCGGCTATGGTCAGCGTGCGCGCCGCCTTGTCGTAGGCGATGCGGATGTTCAAATCGGATTCGTTCTCGAACAATGCCGCATTGTGCAGCCCCTCGAAGCGCAGCTTGTCGCAGGCGTCGGAGGCGTTGGAAACCAGTTCGCGCAGGAAGATTTCGCGATTGGAATACAGCGAATGGATCATCAACTGCAACAACTGTTTAACTTCAGTCTGGAAGCCCAGAGTTTCGCGGTTGGCGGTAGCACTGTCAGTCATGTTGTCTCCATGGAGTTAACGGGTTAGTAAAAAGGCAGCCCCGTATCTGGGGATGGCCCAGCTATTTTCAATAGGGATATCGCGAGACACTGCGCAATTAAAATACTGCTGGCTTTTATTTTTTCCGTCCGTATAATGCGCGCCTTGCCGCAACCATTGCGGCATTGGTTCATCGTTATCTGACCTATCTCTCGCGCGCATTTCGATTCGCGCCTGTCTAAAGAACTCCCAGATCTTCTGCGGGTTTCCCGGTTAGCAACGATGTTTTATGCGCCGGTTAATCTGTCACCCTATATATACAAGGTGTAGTTTTCTGCCTGCGCTTACCTTTTTCATAAGGAAAGCAACATGACATTCGAAGCACTCAATCTGCATCCCGCCGTTCTCAAGGCTATCGTCGAAACCGGCTATACCACGCCCACGCCTATCCAAGCACAGGCCATTCCCGAAGTCATCGCAGGCCACGACCTGATGGCCTCGGCCCAGACCGGCACCGGCAAGACCGCGGCCTTCATCCTGCCCGCACTGAACCGTTTGGCCACACCGTCCACGATGCCGGGCAAGGGCCCGCGCGTACTGGTGCTGACCCCGACGCGCGAACTGGCGCAACAGGTGTGCGACGCCGCGACCAAGTACGGCAAGCACATGCGCTTCAAGATCATCAGCATCCTGGGCGGCATGCCTTACCCGGTGCAGAACCGTCTGCTGTCCAGCCACGTTGATATCCTGGTCGCAACTCCGGGCCGTCTGATCGACCATCTGGAGCGCGGTCGCATCGACTTCTCGCGCCTGGAAATGCTGATCCTCGACGAAGCCGACCGCATGCTGGACATGGGTTTTGTCGATGCTGTCGAGCAGATCGCCGCAGCCACACCGAAAACACGCCAGACCCTGTTGTTCTCCGCTACGCTGGACGGCGTGGTCGGCAACCTGGCCTCGCGCCTGCTGAAGGAGCCGAAGCGCATCTCCATCTCGGCGACCAAGGACAAGCACGAGAACATCGAGCAACGCATGATGTTTGCCGACGACGTCGCACACAAGAACAAGATGCTGAGCCACATCCTGACCAATGCCGACGTCAATCAGGCCGTGGTGTTCACCGCGACCAAGCGCGACGCCGACAGCATCGCCGACCAGCTGTCGTCGCAAGGCCACGCTGTCGCGGCGCTGCACGGCGACATGAACCAGCGCGAGCGTAACCGCACGCTGCTGAACCTGCGCAACGGCAACGTGCGCGTGCTGGTCGCTACCGACGTCGCCGCGCGAGGCATCGACGTGCCCGGCATCTCGCACGTGATCAACTTCGACCTGCCCAAGTTCGCAGAAGACTACGTACACCGTATTGGCCGCACGGGCCGCGGCGGCGCCTCCGGCATCGCAATCTCGTTCGCGTCCAACCGCGACGCGCAGATGCTGAAGCGCATCGAGCGTTACACCGAGCAGAGCATCAAGATGCACACCATCGAAGGTCTGGAGCCTAAGTACAAGCTGCGCACCGGCCCGTCTTCGGACCGTCCGCGCGGCAACGGCGGCGGTTTCGGCGGTAATCGCGGCAACGGCGGTGGTTTCGGCGGTAATCGCGGCAATGGCGGCGGTTTCGGCGGCGGCAATCGCAGCAACGCCGGCGGCTTCGGCGGCGGCAACCGCAGCGCGGCCTTCACCGGCAACGGCAATAACGGCGGCGCAGGCTTCCACCACAGCGCACCAGACAGCCGTCACACCCATGCTCGTCCTGAAGGTCAGGGCGCGGGTTTCGGCGGTCAAGGCCGTAGCCAAGGCTTCGCCGGCCAAGGCCAGCAACCGCGCAGCGCCGAGCGCAGCTTCGGCAACAACCGCGGCGGAAACAACGCCCCGCGCCGCGACGGCGACCGCCCGAGCTTCTCGCAGGGGCGCGGCAACACCGGCGGCAGCAAGTGGTAAGTAAGCTGTAGCTGTAAACGAACAAAGGCACGCTCAGGCGTGCCTTTGTTTTTGGTGCCCCGAAAACAATACGGATTGCATCAACTTCCGGTTGCTGCAATGAATTCGCCCTTGCTCTTGGCCGCAGTCAGGCAGAAAATGCGGCCTCGAATTGGAGGGCAGGCTCATGTATCCGGAAAAGCGCAAGGAAGATAGATCGCCATCTACCCGGCAACCCAAAGGCAAACTGCAAGTTCTGGCCGGCAATTACAGCCATCCTGTCTTTGAAGTGATCGACGTATCTAATACGGGCATACGATTGCGACTCAATTCCCCGGTGAACATAGGTGAGAACGTGGTGATCTGCTACCAGGCCAATGGTATCGACCTCAAACTGAACGGCACTGTCATCTGGAACGCGCCCCCCGCCAATCCCGGCGGCTATACCATAGGCATCAAGCTGACCAGCCCCTCTATTCTGCAAGCCTTCTGGTGAACAAATAACATAGCCCGGAAACAAACAAGGCACGCCGAGGCGTGCCTTTGTTTTTCCGAAATAGTACAAAATCTCGGGTGATGTCGC
>JALNYK010000038.1:0-327 GCA_023229845.1 Gallionella sp. | reverse complement strand
GTGATCTTAAGCCACCGCTTTAGCCGGTGACTTTGAGCGTCCGATAAGTTTTTTCTCAATGAAGTTGCTGGTAAATCTTTTCGGCAAGCGCTTTACTGATTCCTTCGACCTGACACAGTTGCTCGATGCTGGCCTGCGCCACTTCGCGTAAACCGCCGAAGTGAGTCAGCAGACTTCGCCGCCGTTTGTCCCCTACCCCGCTGATTTCTTCCAGACTGGAGGCTGTACGTGCCTTGCCGCGTTTCGCGCGGTGTCCGGTGATCGCAAAGCGGTGCGCCTCGTCGCGGATCTGTTCGATCAAATGCAGTGCGGGATCATCGCTCCGCA
>JALNYK010000037.1 GCA_023229845.1 Gallionella sp. | reverse complement strand
GTACTTAGAAGCATTTCTTGAGGTTGTGGGTGTTGATTTAAAAGAACTTAGAAAAGAGTTACTTACGCCAGATGTAGATGGTGATACCTATGATTGGGAGGATGGGATTGCCCCATAAAACTAGAATTATGGGCAAAACTAAATCAAATAAAAAAATAGGTAAATGGAAAAATATGATAGATAAAAAGAATCATATTATCATGGGAATGGGCATATTAAAAACAAGTATTACCAAATAACTAGAATATGAAACAAGAATGTGAACATTGCGGAAGAATAACTGGAAACGTCACCTTAAGTGATGCAGGACTTTTGTGTGTTGCTTGTTTAAATGATGAGCCAGATGAACACTGGGGAATAAATGAAGGAGCGGAATTACAACCGTTTAACTAGAATATGAGTAAAGATATGGCTTTTATTTTAATGATAGTATTTTTTGTAATAGCTCTCTTTACATGGGATAAGCACGAACCAGCTCCAAGCATGATTTATGGGATGGGAGCTTTGGCTAATTATATTATTTGGAGTATTAAATAACTAGACATGGAATATTGGATGAAAGTATTAGTAGGAGAAATAATAGGTTTTATAATTATAATTGGAGTTGCTTTGATTATTGAGCGATTAAACTAGACTATATGAAGAAAATAATATCTTATACATTTGATTGGAAAAAGTTTGATAATCCCGATAAAGAGGAAGGTTGGAGTATTCCGAACTATGCTGATGGTCCTTGGTGGGCTTGGTTCGGGCATTTTACTACGATGCACATATATGTCTTATTCTTAGACCTTAATCAATGGTTTGAGAACTTTCTTTGTGAACACACTAAATGTACTACTAGCGGAAGATCAGATACTGGTTTGATAGAAAAAAGATGTAATAGATGTGGAAAGGTAATATCAAAAAACTAGACATGAAGAACAAAGACTATTTTGATCTAATACATATAGCAGGAGTTTTGAAAGGAATGTCGGAAGGTATAGATAATCCTGATGTAGCTTGGGATAATATCTCTAAAGAGTTAAATAAATTGTCGATCAAAATAGAAAAGATTATAGAAAATAACAAGCCAGTTTGGGAATCTAAAGATTACATTGAACCAAAAATCTAGAGAAAAAATATGAACAAACAAGAAAAATTGATTAAAGAAATATTTGTAGAGATAATTCAATGTCTTTGGAATGGAGGGTTGATAAGTAAGGTTAACGGAGAAGAATTATTAGAGCAGGTAAGTAAAATTAAGATTAGTGCTAAGGAAGTATCTAAAACCTAGAATATATGATTAACCTAAGAGAAGAAATATCAACCATTCAACACTGTCTAATTAAGGATCAGGCAGATATGTATGTTGCTTTATTTAAGAAGTTTGCTTTGGAGATGGTGGGAGAAAATGAAGAAATGTTAGATATGGGTGTAGGTAATGAAGATTATTGGTTAGAGGAAAACGATCAAAGAAGGGATAGAAACCAACTTAGAGCAGAACAAAGATTAGCCCTAGAGGGGGATGTAAAATGAGTTGGATACATGAAATGTTAGATATACCAGAAGACCAAATAGAAAAGAAGAAGATAGTGGAGGCTATAAAACAAAGATGAAAAAACAAGTATTGGTATCAGCAATTATTAAAGGACTTACTCATTATCCTTGGTTATGGGTAAAAACTAGAAAGCAAGAGATTTGTATTGAACTATCTCCTAATCAAAGACAGGCTTTAAAACAAAGAGAGGAAGAATGAGAAAGACTAAAGAAGCGAAAATAATAGAGCAGTATCTATCAACCATGCCTGAATGGATAAGAATTTACTCCGATCTGGAAGGCAAAATCAGACGCAGATGCCTATTAGAAGGTTGTGTATTTGGTTATGAGCTGATAGATAAGGAGCCGAAAGATAATTGTATCTACTGTGGGGAACCTCGGAATTATGTGTTTGGTATACCAGAAATTCGCAAGTCTTTAAAAAAAAGAGGAATAAAAAAACTATGAAAACCCCTAACCCCCTATCCCCCCAACAAGAGAACGAATATCCTGAATTTAAAAGAATCAAGTTTTATTGTGGTAGATGTAATAAAGGTTTTATGGCGACTGGGTTAAGAAGAGAAGACAATTTTGGAAATATAGAATACGGGATATGGGATGATCGCTGTTATTTCATTGATGTTAATAATGACATGAGATATTTGTTTTGTCCTAGATGTTCAAAAGTATTCGGGAATTTTCTTTATAGAAAAAGACGGAGGAAAAGCCATGTCTAACTCCCAACCCCTTCTACCAGCTCAGGGCAAAGAAAAGCAGGATACATCATTAATGGTTTTAAACTCAATTAATAAGGGAGATGAGAGGGAATTTAGGATACACGGAGAAATGATGGCATATGATGACTTAATGCCTATCAAGTTGTCGGTATTTGAGAAAGCTCTTAGTCTATTAGCGGAGTTGGGACATATCAAATATGTGGTCTACGATGACATAAGCACATTTGACAAAGTAATTAGAGTAAGGAGGATAAAATGAAAACTCCAGCTCAGGGCAAGCAAGTAGAGGCTAGGTGTCTAAGGTGTGGCGAGGAGATAGTTACACGTTTCAAGATTACAGTTCCGCACTACTGTCCTACGGCGGTACCAAGGAGAAATTATGAAATCAAACACTAACCCTTCCCAACCAGTAGAGAATCCATACGCAAGCGGAAGTCCGAGAGTAGGAACAACTTTAAAAGAGGAATTACGTACAGTAAAGGCAAGTGCTAGGCGTACAAGACACGAACCGACTTACTATATACCTTACCCCTCCCAACCAGTAGAGAAGAAGTGTGGAGTCTGTAGAAAACCAGGACACCGCAGGGAGCATTGCATGGAGTTTTTAAACTCTTCTCCACAAGAAAAGTTGTGTACTTGTAAAAGAATCTCTGATACAAATCGGTATGACGATCCAAATTGCCCTATTCATTCCCAACCAGTAGAGAGTATTTATTGTATTTGCCCAAAGGCTGTGATAAGTGGTGGTATTTGTTACAGTTGTAACAAAGAAGTGTATCGCTCTTCCCAACCAGTCAGCCCCGATGAAAGAGGGGAGATAGTAGAAGAAATTAAAGCTATAGAGCATAATCATCAAGTGCTTCTAGATTTTGCTAGACTTTTAGTAAAACAAAAAAAAGAGCTTATGGACAAAATATATGAGAAAGTAAAACTTTATCACAAGACTTGTCTTACTGATGATTTCGATAATGGGAAGTTTTGGGCTTATAAAGAAATGCAAGAATTTATCTTGAAAGAAAAATGAAAGAAGCTGAATACTTACATCTGGGTGATCCGGTGTGGTGGAAAGGTGAGTGGGGAGCAGAAGAAGCTGTTATGGCTGAAGTAGAAAGCATTGAGAAAGATGCAGATATTATGACTAATAGCGGTATCCCAGTACCCAAACTGCCCTGGAGAAAAGTAAGAAGATATGAAACTGTTAAGTGCCCTACTGGTACTGAGCTGGAAGCGGCTCTAGTTAATCTAACTAATGGACACTGGGCTTATGGAGAACAGATCTATCCTGTTAAGATGTGGCAGAAAGTGTACGAATGATGGAAATATCTGGAATGTATGATATGACTAAAAAATGTACTAAATGTTCTAAAGAGTATGCTGGTTCCCTCCAGTCTAAATACTGTTTTTCTTGTGCCCATGAGGTGAGATTAGAAAATCAAAGAATTCAATATGCTAAACGACTGGAAAAGAAAAGAGTAGAAGAGATGCTTAAGTCTGGTAAAACTCCAATTTGTATAGGACAGAAAACAGGCGGACACTGGTAAACCATGAGCAAAGACAAAACAGAACTAAACATAAAGGAACTGGAGAAAGCCTTTGATGGTGATTTAGACCTAGTTCTTTTCCTTGTTACTTACCTTAAGAACGGCCTCAACGCCACAGCTGCATATAGAGAACTTCATCCTGATGTTACTAATGGTTCAGCAGAAGTTTTGGGTTCCCGAACGTTAGGAAGAGTTAAGCCTGATGTCCTTGCTTCTATCTACGGATTAGGTGTTAAAGAATGGTTTGACCAATTAAAAGAAGGCCTAGCAGCTACTAAGTGGAATGACTTTACAGGAGAAAGAGAAGCAGACCATAAAACCAGAGATCCCTACCATACTAAGTTGGGCAAGGTCTTGGGTATAGAAGTACAAGGTCCAAATGTAGCCGTCCAGATAAATAACATCATCCCTATTCTGGGCGGTAAAACCAATGTTTCAGGAAACAACAGCGACTAGAAAAATACTTGATTTAAGAAAGCGTATCCGTGGTGTAGCAGGTGGTACTTCAGCCTCTAAAACAATCTCCATCCTCTTGTGGCTTATTGATTACTCCCAATGCCACAACAATGAATTAATTTCGGTAGTCTCTGAATCATTCCCCCATTTAAAACGAGGTGCTATCCGTGATTTCTTAATGATCATGGAAGAGCACAATTACTTTGTTGATGCCAACTGGAATAAAACAGACTTCACTTACACTTTTGAGACAAGTTCAAAGATTGAGTTCTTCAGCGCAGATCAACCAGGTAAGGTCAGAGGCCCAAGACGAGATGTGCTGTTTATCAACGAAGCCAACAACATTTCTTATGAAACATATACCCAGTTGGAGGTCAGAACCAAGAAGATCATCTGGTTAGACTGGAATCCTGTATCAGAGTTTTGGTTTTATGATGAAGTAAAGAACAAGGATAATGTTGATTTCTTAATCCTAACTTACAAAGACAACGAGGCCTTAGATCCTGAGATTGTAGCTACTATTGAATCAAGACGGAATAACTTAAACTGGTGGAGAGTATATGGAGAAGGTTTACTGGGTGTTTCAGAAGGTAGAATTTATACAAACTGGAAAGAGGATATAGAGGAGCTACCACAAGAAGCAAGACTGGAGCGGTATGGATTAGACTTTGGTTACTCCAATGACCCAACAGCGATTGTTGCAATCTATTACTACAACGGCGGGTTTATTTTAGATGAAATCACCTATCAAAAAGGATTATCTAACAAACAGATAGCGGATGTCCTTAATAACTTACCCAAAGCTCTGGTAATGGCAGATTCAGCAGAGCCTAAAAGTATTGATGAACTATCTAGTTACGGAATTAACATCCTACCAGCTACTAAGGGTCAAGGTAGCGTCTTACAGGGTATCCAATTCGTACAAGACCAAAGAATATCTGTTACTAAACGCTCTATTGATCTCTTAAAGGAGTACAGAAACTATTTATGGCAGACAGATAAGGACGGAAGAATCATAAACGAGCCAAGTCCTATCTGGAATCACTGCCTAGATGCGATTAGGTATGGATTATCAGGTTTTAAAGAGAAGGAAGATACCTCAAACATCGCTTTTAAGAACAGATCTATGCAGAATAAGTGGCAAATCTAGTATTGCAATCCTCCTAATCTTCTAATCTATCATCTCAATATGGTTAAGAAACAAAGTATGCCAATGAAACCTTCAGAGATGATGATGAAAGCCAAAGAAATGATGGCTAAAGGTCAAGCGATGATGAAAAAAGCTCAGATGATGAAGAGGAAATAATATGGCAAATCCAGTAGCAGCAGCGGTTGATTGGTTAGGAACAACATTACATCTTCCAGAGATGGGAATTTCAGAAACTCTAAATGCCAACCAATATGGTGTTCAACCCACAGCGAATACATATAATTATCAAGCAGCACAAGGTAATGTAGCAGGTCCAGTAGATCCACGTTATACTCAAACTTATAATGGTATAAATAATGTTTTAGGTGGAAACGCTGGGCAACCCTTGGTTTCTCCTATTTCTCCCTCTCAAACCACTAGCCAATCAATTGGACGTAATCTTCCAAGTGGTCAAGTTGCGGGAGCATCTACTTCAGGAGGTGGAGGTGCTCAAACACTCCAGCAACAGTTAGCCTCAAGAGGAATTCAGTCTTTTAGTGAAGCAAACGCTGGTGACATTCTAAGATCTTTACAAGCTCAGGAAGCAGAACAGAACAGATTAAGGGATGAAGCATATAATCAATCCAATGATTATCTTAATCAAGCAGGTGGTTATGCTCAATCAGCTTTAGATGCAGCCAGATCGTCAGCACAAGGTAATTTTGATGTTAATGCTGCTACCCTAGGTGGATATAAACAAAGTGCCAAAGATACTCTAAATCAACAGCAATCAAAAGGAACAACAGCTTATGAGAACGCTCTTGCTGATGCAAGAAGAACTTTTCAAGAACAACAAATGGGAGCACAACAGAGATTCGGTGGTTCATCCAGCGCAGGTCAGGCTATGTCAGAGATTCAAGGTAGAGAACAAGCAAGACAATTTGGACAGACAAACAGACAATATACAGACCTAACCAATCAGATAAATACTCAACATGCTTCAGTAGAGAGAGATTTTAATACTCAGATGATGCAACTTAAACAGTCAAGAGATCAAGCTATCCAAGGAGCTACACAGGACTTTCAAAACAAATTAATGCAAATAAGTCAGAATAGAGCACAGCTTAGCCAGGATAAGGCCAATGCTTCTCTTGCAGCCTTACAGAACCTTAGAAATCAGATATTTACCATCAATCAGCAAAATACACAGTTTGAACAGCAATTAGCTTTGATGAAGCAACAAGCACAATTAAATCTAGGTAACTACAACACTGCTGCTACAGGTTATGGAACACAGGCTGCTAATGCAGTAGGTAATACTCAATATCAGATGCCAGGAACTAATACAGCAGCTACAGGAGGATTAGGACAATCACAACAAACACCACAATATCAAGGAGCTCTTGGATCTTATAAGAATCCATTAGATCCTTATGGCGTCCAGGGTATTATGGGTCAACAAGATAAACGTCTCTATTAGTTGATAACCTCCTAGTCTTCTACCTTACCCTTTATTCATGGATATCCGTATCTTGCAAAACGCCTTAGGTAGAATACAACAGACAGCTCAAAGGTTTACTCAGCCGCTAGTTCAACAAATACAGCAACCCAGAACTCCAGTAGGTCAGACTTTTCAACAACTTGCTCCACAGTGGAAAGCAAACATACAAAATCCACAGTATAAACAAGTTCAATATCAAGCAGGAATATTACCTCCGATGACACCTCAGTTTCAGCAACAGGTTAATCAATTTACCGCTCCTATAAGAAACGCAGTGGTTCAGGCAGGACAGCAATTACAGCGCATTCCTGATGTTAGTCCAAATATAGTTAGTGGTATGACTCCATTACCCAACATAAACATGAAAGTCTTTGGTCAAGACTACAATCCAGCCAAATTCTTTGGTCAACAGCTATCAAACACAGTACGGGATCCAGCAAAATCAATTACCAGTCTTGCACAGGGTAACAAAGCCACTTTTGGAGATGTTGCAAATATAGTTTCGGTGCTACCAATGGGAAAAATTGCCAAGTTAGGGAAAGTACTGCCTAAAACGCAAGAAATACGGGCTTTTGCAGCAGCTAATGGCTTAAAGAACTATGAGAGTTTTGCTACTAACCCAAATGCTCAGATGCAGATTCTAACTAATACCAGAAAGATAGCCAACAAAATTATCCCAGATGTCATTAATAGTAAAGAGATGAAGAGGTTAGAACAGGTTAACCCAGCAGAATGGCGACATACAATTCAAACGTTCTTAGAGGATAGAGTTAATATGTCCAGAAATCCAACAGCAGATTTTGGATTATCTACTAGAAATGTAAAACCCAATCAAGCAGAAAAACAAATACTGCAAACACCAAAATCATCTTCAGTATTGCCCCCAGGAGTTCAGCAGTCTGTTGCACAAAATATGGTAGGTTCATTAGATGGTAGTATACCACAGGGTAAAATCAGGGGTTTTGCACAGACTGTAATTGATACCAAAGGAATACCAAAAGACATACTGGATTTTGCTAAAACACAGACCTATGAACCCCTTAAAAACGCCCAGGTTTTAAAAACAGTCTCTAAGATAATTAAACAAGGTGACTCCCAGGCTATTAGTTTTGCTAAAACAGATGAAACAGTTCATGGTAATGCCACAGCTATGGTAATGTTGAAGAAGTTAATCGATAAAGGACGCATTGATGAAGCAAATGACTTAATAGCAGCAGTTTCTCCCAGATTTACCAAACAGGGACAGGAAATTCAAATCCTCTCACAGTTCTCACGCTTAAAGCCAGAGGGAGCTATCCGCTGGGCTCAGAGCCTAATTGACAAGGCTAACAAAGCTAATCCACGTCTCAAATTAGCTCTCACTCCTCAAAATACAGAGAATATCGTAAATAGGGCTAAGGTTCTACAAGGTTTACCAGATGGAAGTAGAGAAAAGATTGTTGCAACAGCTGAGTTAGTCAGAGACATACACGGGGTAATCCCCCCATCACTAGGTCAAAGAATTGCTACTATCCAGACAATGGCTCAACTCTTAAATCCAAAAACCTTAGTCCGTAATATCGGAGGTAATACCATCTTTGGAGGATTGGAGAATGTAAGTGATGTAGTGGGTACAGGGATAGACAGAGGAGTTTCTTTGTTTACAGGACAAAGATCTAAAGTTTTGCCTAGTCTGGGTACTCAAGGCAAAGGATTTATTAAAGGACTGAAAGAAGGGGCTACAGATGCTCTAAAAGGAATAGATACTTCAGGTGGAGTAGCAACACAGTTTGATCTTCCAGGCAGAACTTTTACAGGTAAGTATAATCCTCTTACTTATTTAGAGAAGACCATGAATGTAGCTCTTAGAGCTCCAGATAGGGCAGCTTTCAAAGCAGCACATGACGGATCTCTTAATAATCAGATGCGTGCAGCAGGTGTTTCAACTCCCACACCAGCGATGCTTGAGACTGCCTTTGCTGATGGGCTTTATAGAACATTCCAGGATAATAGTACTCTAGCTCAAATATTCACGGGAGCTAAGAAGTTAATGAATAAGGCTGGTACTCCAGATGGTAAGTTTGGATTAGGTGACTTTGTTTTAAAGTATCCTAAGACTCCAGCTAACTTACTTTCCAGAGGTTTAGATTATTCACCTGTAGGGTTCTTAAAGGGTCTATATCAAGGAGTCAGACCTTTAATCACAGGACATCCTTTTGAACAGAAAACTTTTGTTGAGGCTTTGTCTAGAGGGATGGTTGGTTCAGGTGTAATGGGTGCAGGTTATATGTTAGCCAAGAATGGCATCTTATCTGGCAGACCATCCAAAGACTATGATATTGCAGCCTCACAGCGGGAACAGGGATCTGGTCCTTTTAGGATAAATGTTGATGCTCTTAAAAGATACTTTCTTAATGGTCAACCCCAAACTCCACAAGCAGGAGATCAATTAGTTTCCTTTGATTGGGCTCAACCTGGATCTCTACCCTTGGCTATGGGAGCTAATATGCAGATAAATCCTAAAGGGCAGGATCAATTTAGTGCAGCTATTGAACAACTGGATGCAGGAGCCAGTACTTTAACCCAACAAAGTTTATTTACTGGAGTAACCAACTTGACTAAAGATATAAGCCAATATGGTCCAGTAAGAGCTGGGATGAATGCTGTATTAGGGGCTCCATCAGGATTTGTCCCCACTCTTTCTAATCAGATTGTTCAAGCTACAGATAACACCTCAAGGGAAACATACGACCCCAGTGTGATAAAACAGTCTTTAAATAAAGCAACTGCCAAGATTCCAGGTTTAGAACAGAACCTACCTGCCAAGATTGGTGTTCTTGGTCAGCCATCAGAAAGGTATCAAGGTGGGAGTAACAATATTTTTAATGTATTTTTCAATCCAGCTTTTGTTAGTAAAATTAGTGCAAATCCTTCAGCTAAAGAAGTCTTAGATATCTATAACCGTAGCGGAGAAACACAACAAGCTCCACGATTAGTAGATAAAAGGATTACTGTTAATGGTCAGAATATGGTACTCACTCCAGAACAATTGGGTAAATACCAAACCTATGTTGGGCAAAGAGCAGACCAGGCAATCCAAACAGTGATGAATGATCCTATCTATCAAAAAGCGTCGGACGATGAGAAAGCTAAGTTTATTGGCAACATTTTAAGTGATATAAACTCAGCTGCTAAGATTGAAATATTCGGCAACCAACCTAAGACCACAAGTAAAAGCATCAAAGGTATTATTGGTGGGACTTTTGCTCCGCAAACAACTAATAGTCAAATAACCTCTATGGGTGCTTCTACTTTAGGTGGACCAAACTATAATCTTGACGGAAGTCCAAGAAATAATACAACTCAATCAACGACAGGTAGTTTAGGAGTAACATTAACAAAGGATGGCAATTTATCATTAACTAACACTAATCAAGACTTAGTCCCGCCTAAATTAACAGGTAATACTGAGCTTGATAAAAAGCTCATATCGAAATTCAACGGTGAAATTACGGCTAGAGCTAACGACATTATGGATCTATACAATGCTGGGAAGTTAACCGCTACTGAAGCAGAAACCGAACTTAATAAACTCAAAACCAAAAAGGCCTCAGTAGCAAAAGGAAAGAAACCCAAGAAAGTTGCCATCCGTAAAGCCCCATCTTTTAAGAAACTAGCAACAGTCAAAGCTAAGAAAATTAAACTATCCAAGCTGAAGTTTGCTCCCAAAGGTGCAAAGAACGCAAAAGTCCTTCAAGTGAAAGCAAAACCAATCCGAATAAAGAATATAGCTTAAAGAGTGGAAATGTGATATGAATAAGTAAGGCCTTACATGAAGACTACTACTGTCGAAATTACCAAAGTAGTTATTATAGGTAATACTGAAAGAGTGATTACGGACTCCATGCACTCAAAAATGTACGGCTGGAGTAAATGGGGTGGCAGTAATTCTGGTTTAGTACAGAAAGACAAGACATTTGAATGGAGTTGCCAGGGATGCGGAGAAAGATTAGGCTCTACATGTCCCTCCTATATGTTTGAGTTTTGTAAGAATGAATTTATCAGGATTTGTACCAGTTGTCAGAGCTTGAAACTGGATAAACATATCAAAACCTTAGATGAATTGATAGAAAATACCCGACATCATAGAGAATGCTGGGAGTAGTTGCTTACCTCCTATCCACTATTGATTAAATGTTCCTATGACCAGAGATAAGTCAAAATTCAAACCAATCAAGATTTCTAAAACCGATGAGGAAGAGTTAAGTAATTGTCTTCAGCACTACAATATGTGGAATGAGGACAATGAGAACAGACAAACCCGTAAGAATGGCTGGAATGACATAACAGATGCCTATTATGGCAAACTCCCCGAAGATTGGCCTTATATTTCCAAAGTAGTTGATCCTGTTCTCCGTACGACCATAGTTGAGAAGAATGCCCGCTTGATGAACGCTAAATTACGGGGTCGATTAACTCCCCGTGAGGGTGGTGATCTTCTTTCAGCCAGATTAAACAATACCCTTTTGGATTTTCAATGGGATAACGCTAATCATGGCGGATCAATGCTTGAAAAATGGGCATGTTCTGAACAAGACACCAGACTTTATGCCACCAAGTTTGCCAAAATCCCCTGGTTACATGAGGTAGATTCTGAAGGCAATGTTCTTTTTGATGGTAATGAATTTATTCCTAAAGACATCAGAGATTGTGGTATGGATCCTAACTGTGAGCATTTACGTAGTGCCAAATGGTTCCAAGAACGGGAATGGCTAACTGAAGAAGATTTAAGCAGAGTCTCTGAAGCTGATGGTAAACCTCTATATCCTGGACTTAAAGAATTGAAAGACAAGATTAACGAAAATAAATCAGACCGTAGAGACACCAGACGGGGAAATAGAATTCTACAGAATAAAGGGTTAACTGACCGCATGGGCGATGATGAGGCCTTTCCCGTCTTAGAGATTGTTACTGAATACCGACCAGATAGATTTATTACTTTCTCTCCTCTTCATAAGGTCATCTTGAGGGATATTCCTAATCCTTATAAGCACAACAAGATTCCTTTCATTCAACTCCGTTACTACATGATTCAAGGTGATCCTTTGGGTGAATCAGAAGCAGAATCAGTCCTACCTTTGTGGAGAGCTATTCAGGCTTGTCTTGATGGTTATATGGATGGAATGAATATGCGGCTTAGACCTCCCAAAATGGTACTCGATGGCAAGGCTAGAATTGAAACAATTATTCAAGCTCCAGAGGCATTATGGATTGTCGATCAGGTTGATGCAGTAACCGAACACCAAACAGGCGGAGAATCTGATAGAACTTTCCAGACAGTCTATTCAGCTTTAAAATCTGCTTTTAACACTGCTATGGGTGATATGTCACAAGGAGTATCTAACGTAGACCCGTTGGCCAGACAGAAAACAGCTACCGAGATTAAAGAATCAACCAAACAACAGAATAGCAGAGATCAGAAGAATCAAACTTCTATCTCTGAGGCTATCCAGGACATGATGAGTATGTGGCTTTCCAATAATCAACAGTTCCTCTTTGCTGATAAAGGGAAACAGGAGTATATCCTGGAAATAGTTGGTACTGAACTGTTTAATTACTTCCAAAGAGCAGGATTGGATGGGATGGAGCTTGCTCCAGAAGCTATGCAAGCTATTGGGGATATCATCGCCCAAACAGGCGGGAATATGTCAGATGATGACATGATGCAGATGGTTGAGGCAGGTAAAACACCTAAATTCCCTATTATTAAGAATCCTAAAGAAAAAGATCCAAGCAAACTGGAAATTACTCCTAAGATGAGGATGAATGATATGGGAGATGGGGCTCAACTTTCACTTGTACCCGAAGACTTAAACGGAACCTTTAATTATGTACCTGATGTTAAATCAATGGCAGCAGGAGCGGATGCAGAGCTTCAAAACGCCCTACAAAGAGCAATCGACCAATTGACCACTAATCCAACTGTGTTACAATTATTACAGTTAGAAGGAGTCCAACCTTCAATGAAAGAGTTGATGGTAGATTCTCTGACTGGATTAGGATTACAAGATGCCGAACGTTACTTCCCAGCAGCAAAACAACAGCAAATACCAGGAGCAACTGGAGCGGGAGGAGGATCTGAACTTCCTCTTCAAGCAGGTGGCCTTCCAGCGGACATTTCTGCCACTCTTGCAGCAGGAGCTAACCCCAACTCCCCTCAACCCCAAGGATTACCCAACACAGGACAAGTTTCTGGAGGCTCAGTACCAGCTTCTGGCCAAGGTGGAGGTCTACAGACTTCTCCTCAAGCTTTTTAGTGAAGCAGAAGTAAGAGCTCAAACCTACCGCAAAGAATTAGAGAAACCAGCTAAGGATTTTGCAGTCGGAAACTAGATGGATAATTTACCCCCAATACCAGAAGATAGTATAGGTAAACACTTTGAAGCCCCTATTCCCCGTGATCTTCCTCTACCTAAAAGATGTGACCATAAAGGTAAGGTTCAAATTATCCCAGGAACCAACGAATTAAGATGTAGTTGTGGTACTTGTTGGTCTGGACCAAACATCGCCCAGCTTTATGATCTCCTCAAGTAGTCAATTTGCAATTCTCCCCATAGTGTGTTCCATAATCAATTTGTACTGTCGAAGCATTGTAGCTTCTAACTAACAGTAGGACAGGAGGTGTTTAAAATCGACAACGAAAACAACAATGGGCAGACAAATACTGAAGGCGAACCAGTAGTAGAATTGCCAACTACAGAAGAACCAGCAGAACAGGTTGTAGGTGAGCTCCCAGATAGTGCAAAGGAGCAAACTAAGCAGGAGTTTGAAAAGTTAAAAGAACATAACAAGCAACTCTCAGAAAAGTTAGCTCAATTTGAGCAACAGCAACCAAAGTTCAATTCTGTGTTAGATGAAATGCCAGTTCAGGCACCTAACTTTAGTAATCTTTCACCTGCACAAGTGCAAGATATAACTCAAGGTCTGGTAGATGAAAACGGCTATATCGATCAGGGCCTTTTAAATAAGACCTTAACCGACGCTAATGTGAGAGCACAAAGAGCTGAGGATAGAGCGATGTTAGCGGAAAGACGGATCGAGAAGTTTGAGGAGACTCAATTAGTTCGGGATGTCCACGCAAAATATCCAACTTTAGATCCTTACAACTCTAACTTTAATCGTGAGTTTTACGATAAGGTCAAAGGAGAAATCCAAGGCCAGTTAAGAAAAGGGTATCAGGATTTCCAGGCAGCAGCTGATAAGGTTGCAGCAGAGTTGAAAGCTCAATCCAAAGACTCTGAGACTCAACAGAAAGCTAAGGAAGAGGAACAGAAAAAGGTCATCTCCCAAAGAGAACAAGCCAGCACTGTTGGTGCAGGTAAAAGTTCCCAAACAAGTTCGTATGAGGACTTGGAAGAAGGAACCAGGAAAGGTGACAACCTTTCGATAGGTCAGAGATTGCAAAACTCAGGCTATTAAAATCTTTGCAGGAAGAGAGGTGAATATATAATATGGCATTTGGACAATCGACATACACAGCCTCAGCAGATAGAGGTGTTAACGATCGTAAAGAGTCTTTACTGAGCATCTTAAAGGATGTTTCTCCTAACGAGGACAATTATTTTGTTTCAAACTTAGGACAGGCTCCCGCAGCTTCTAATACCTTACATGAGTGGGTAACATATAATACAGCCAGACCAACATCGTACACTGGTACGATTGAAGGCGCAGCTGCTTCTTATAGTGATTTAACCGCTCCAACCAGAACTGCAAACGTCACAGATATTGTGACAGAAACAGTTAGGGTCTCAGGTACTATGAGAGCAATCTCAACCGCTACAGGTGAAGATCCATACACCTTCCAAAAAGGTGAAGCAATCAAGAGATTGAAAGCTAAAATGGAATATATCACTATCAACGGTGCTATGGCTTGCGGTTCATCTGGAGTTGCCCGAACAATGACAGGTTTTGATCAGATGATCTCAACCAACGTTACTGCTCGTGCTTCTGGAACATCCTTTACTGAAACCGAACTTAATGACATCATGCAGGATGTTTGGACTCAAGTAGGATCAGAGTATATTGCTGACGTGATTGTAGCCCCAATAGTTATTAAAAGAAGAATCGCAGGATTCACTTCTAACTTAACTCGTATGATTCAGGCCTCTGAAAAGAGACTGACCAACGAAATCAGGGTCTATGACACCCAAGTAGGTCAAAGCGTAATGGTTTTGGCTCACAAGGATGTGAGATCAGCAGCAGGTACTTTGACCGTCTATGCGCTAAGGGAAGATACTTGGAAACACTCCTTCTTGAAAGGACGAGAACCACAGTGGGAAGAATTAGCAAAAGATGGTGACCGAGACAATGGTCAATACGTTACAGAATTAACTTTGGTTGGTTATGCACAACTGGCTTCTGCAAAGAGGACAGGGTACGCAACCACACTCTAGTTATCATGTAGTGAACTAATTAGGAGCCCTCATACAGGCTCCTTTTTAGTGGATTTGTATTCCTCCTAAATTGTTTTCTATACTATTTCTAACCACGCCTATTGTTCATGCTTAGGGTGGGGCAAGATAACGGGGGTTGCTATATGCGCCCCCAGTCTTGTTTTTAAAGTGTGATACAATATTAGAAGCATGAATCCTTTGGATAATTATGACGTTCCGAATGATGAAGAACTAATCACCATTCAATTCCTCGATAAACTTGCAAGCCGCCTAGGTAACCCCACAGACATCTCCACAGAATCAGGTCTCAAACTTATGGACGCAATCATAGGTGCATGGCAAAAACACTTTGCTCAAGAAGCTGCTGATTGGACACATGATAGAAAACTCGACTTAGCTAATGAAAAAACACTGCACGAGTTAGCCTCCACGAAAAGTTTTGGCTATAACCCTGCTTCTTACCCACACTATCTATTTAAACTTATAAAAGTGATGTTTCCCCACCTTAAACTCCAGAATAAAAAAGTATATATGAAATTGCTACGCATTTACCCAAACCTTTTTAAAACCAGCAACTATGTCTAAGATCTCGGCCTGTCTCATTATTAAAGATGATAGTGAATACAAACCCCTACTCAATGCGCTTGCCTCTATCCGCCCTTATGTTGATGGTATTTACCTAACCACTACAGGTAAAGAAGTCTCCAAGATTAAGACTATACAAGATGTTGTACACTCCCACTTCGATTGGTGTGAGGACTTTTCTGCTGCAAGAAACTTTAATTTTTCCCAAGCACCTCAAGATTCAGACTATATCTTCTGGATGGATGCAGATGACATTCTAGTAGGTGGTGAGAACCTCAGACAAATTGCTGATCTATCCAAGAAAATGGGTAAAGACGTGATTTTCCTCACATACTGGTATGGGTGTGAGTTTGACGGAGAACCAACCCTAGAGAACATGACAGGCGTTGATATTACCCAGATGAGGGAGAGATTACTCCGCCCAGGTGTCACTTCTTGGAAGGGACGCTTACACGAAACCCCTGTACCAGTAAAAGGAGCTAAAAACGTTTACACCTCAATTAAATACACAGCAGAACCTAAACATCCAGGTGAATTTGATGTAGCTATCATGCACACCGCCACCAAAGAAAACCTACCGCCTAAGATGATGCGGAATAAACGGATCTTAGAATTACAACTAGATGAGGAAAGAAAAAGCGGAGGAGCAGATCCCAGAACCCTACTTTACCTGATGAAGATCTACACTGAGCTGGATGATCCAGAGGACTGGAAGAAATGTATTGAGATGGGTGAAGAGTACTTAACTAAATCAGGTTGGGATGAAGAACGGGGTACTTGTTGGGAGCAGATGGGTATTTGTTGGGGAGGATTAGGGGAGAATCAAAAGGCTGCTGATTGTTTCCTACAAGCAATAGATTCATGGCCTCATCAAATCATGTTCTATTTGAGATTAGCAACCGCCTATTACAACCTTAATCGGTTTAATGAAGTAGATCACTGGTTAAATATTGCTTCTAATATGGATATGGATAAGCGTCTGACTTCAGGGACAACCAATTTTAAAGGCATTAAGGTCATGTTTGCCAAACTACTACTTTCTATGAATTATCACGCACACAGAGACACTAAAAAGGCTTTGGACGCAGCCAAACTACTGGTTAAAGAACTACCTACAGATGAGAACAAAAACCAGCTTCTCTTCCTACAAGACTTGGATGATTTGAATGACGCTTGTGCAAATGTGGATAAATTAAGTGAATATCTTGCTTCCATAGGTCAGGATGAAGCAATCTCTAAGATATTAGAGGTTTTGCCTATTGAAATGACCTCCCAACCTTTTGCCCACCGAATTAGACAACGAGTAACGAGGCCTCGAACTTGGGCAGGGGACGAGATCTGTTACTTTGCGAACTTCGGTGGGAAAGCTTTTGAACCTTGGACTTCTAAGAATCTGGAAACAGGTATCGGTGGGTCAGAAACAGCAGTCATAGAGTTGGCGAAGGAATGGACTAAACTAGGCTACAAAGTGACAATTTACGGTGATCCAGGGCAAGCCAAAGGTTGCGACGTAGATGGCGTGACCTACTTGCCCTGGTATGAATTTAATGACAAGGATTTCTTTAACATCTTTATTCAATGGCGTAACTGGCAATTGTCAGGACACATAAAGACCAGAAAGTTTTTGGTAGACCTACACGACATCTATTCAGTAGTGGACTTAAAACCCGAACAATTAAAAGTGATAGATAAACTGATGGTTAAAAGCAAATACCATCGAGACCTAGCACCACAAATACCTGATGAGAAGTTTTGTATTATAGGAAATGGGATAAGAATATGAGACAACACAAATTATTTTGGGGTAGTTCATACGACAGAGGTAGCCAATACCTTCTTGAAATGTGGTCTGAAATTAAGGCCAAATTCCCCGATGCAGAACTCCACTTTGCTTATGGCTGGAATCTATTTGATGTTACCGCTTCAAACAACCCTGAACGTAGAGCATGGAAAGAAAAGATCCAAGAGCTGATGAAACAACCAGGAATTACTGAACATGGGAGGTTAGGGAAAAAAGAACTGAAAGAGTTAAGACAACAATGCGGTATCCAAGCCTACTGCACAGAGTTTACTGAGATCTTCTGCATTACCGCTTTTGAAGCGTCCTTAGATGGTTGTGTTCCAGTCACCACCGAGTTAGCAGCCTTAAAAGAGTTCCCTAAAGGCAGAGTAATTGTTAAAGGGGATATCTACGATAAAGAGACTCAACAGGAATATCTAAAACAACTCCTCGATTTGATGGGAGATGAGGAGAGGTGGAAGAAGCTACAAGCTGAAGGACAAGAAGAAGCCAAGAACCACTCTTGGGAGAAAGTCGCTAAGGACTGGACAAAAGAGTTTGAACCTCATACTCAGGATATAAAAGTCTCCATCATCACACCAACTATCCGCCGAGGTTTTTGGAACATCATGGCAAATAACATTGCCAATCAGACCTACAAGAACCTGGAATGGGTAATCATCGATGACTATAAGCAGAACAGGGAGGAGACTGCTAAAGAATACGCCAAGAAGTACAAACTGGATATTAAGTACTACCGCAGTAAACCCCATAAGGTAAAACGTAAATTCAGTCTCGTGAACGCCAACAATACTGGGCTTTTTGTCTCCACAGGTAAACTCTTAGTTATCCTACAGGATTTTGTTTTAATGCCAGAAACAGGAATAGAAGAATTGGTGATTCTCCATAGAGCACAACCAAATTGTTTAATCGCTCCTTGTGATGAGTATTACTCCCCTAAGATAAAACCCGATACCGAGTCAGAAGATTGGTTTAATGGTGAGTTAGATATACAAGGTGAATTCATGCGCAAGAATGTCCGTTGTAGAAACCAAGGCGTTATACCTTCTGAGAACCCATTTGACTTTGAGCAGAACTATTGCGCCATCCCCAAATACATTGCTCAGGATTTGGGTGGTTGGTATGAGTTTATGGATGAATCACTAGGGTTTGATAACACTGAATTTGCTATGAGAGCCCTAAAATCAGGTTATGGTCTTCTGGTTGATGATACTAATTTAGCAGTCTGTATTGACCACTGGAACACCTTAGAAGGTACAGAAGAACACGGATTAGGCAGAGAGCGCACCCTGAATGATCCCCGATTCTTCTGGGAAGAGGAAATGCTTGATGCAGGTAAATTGCCTTTAAAAAGGACTCAAACAATAGATGATACAATAGAGTTGTTATACACCATGCCTGATGAAGTACCAACTGAAGACGCAGTTAAATGGATGAGAGCAAACACAAAGAGACTGGTTGACCAGTGGAAAGAAGAGGTTAAACTGTAAGTAGTATAATATAGAAAATGAGTAAAGTCTTAGTAACAGGAGCTTGTGGATTTATAGCATCACACCTAGTTGATAGGTTAGTTAAAGAAGGACATGAGGTCTATGGAATTGATGATTTATCAGAAGGATTAAACAACGAGAACCCCAAGGCTACTTATTACTACCTTGACCTCAGAGATACAGAAGCAACAGATACCTTTGTTACCAAGATTAAACCTGAAATCGTCTACCACCTCGCCTCCCATGCCTCAGAGAATAAAGCCCAGTTTAACCCCATTGAAATCTTCACCAACAACTACAACACTTTCCTCAACACTCTAGTTCCAGCCCTCCGCAATGGTATGAAACGAATTATCGTTGCCTCATCCATCGCAGTCTATGGTGGAATCAAACCTCCTTTTACCGAAGAGGATAGACCGAAACCAGAGGACATCTATGGTTGGGCTAAACTGATGATGGAAGAAACTCTGGAGATTCTGGC
Organism: Gallionella sp.; assembly: GCA_023229845.1. GTDB lineage: Bacteria > Pseudomonadota > Gammaproteobacteria > Burkholderiales > Gallionellaceae > Gallionella. Next base: position 7,603 of record JALNYK010000037.1, on the reverse strand, counting down.
TAAGGTGCACGGATTTGAATATGTAATAGTCCGACCGCACAATGTCTACGGACCACGCCAGTCGGCAATCAGTCCTTACAGAAACGTTATTGCTCTTTGGATGAATACTCTACTTAAAGGTGAATCTTATACAATCTATGGTGCTGGTGGTCAGAGGAGAGCTTACACCTACATCGATGACCTAGTAGATGGACTCTATAAATGCGGATTTGAGAATGTTGCAGGTGAAATCTTTAATCTGGGAGCGGACGAAGCTTTTACCTTAACCGAGTTATCAGACGTACTTCAGGAAGTCACAGAAAGTAATATCTTACCTACCCACCTTCCAGATAGACCTCAAGAAGTAGTCCATGCAGTTGAAGACCATACTAAAGCCAAAAAGGTACTGGGATATAAGACTAGTGTTGATTTGAAAGAAGGATTAAGAAGAACTTGGGCCTACGCCAAAAGTAGAGGACCACAAGATCTAGTCTATACTGATATCGAACTACCATCGGAGAAGATGCCAAAGAATTGGATTAAGAAATGAGTTTTATACCAGGTAAAGACAGAATACAATATGGAGGAGCTATGATAGGACTTGAAGAAGTCAAAGCTGTCATGGATGTAATGCTTTCCAATAAAGGAACACGCTGGACAGTAGGCCCTGAAAGCATCGCTTTTGAGACGGAGTTAGCCACGGTTACAGGCGTAAAACGGGCGGTAGTAGTTAACAGTGGATCTTCAGCCCTTTTGATAGCGACAGCGGCACTTAAACTACCAAAGGGCTCGAAGATTCTTGTCCCTGCTTGTAACTTTCCTACAGCTTTTAATGCCATCATCCAAAACGGACATATCCCTGTAGTGGTAGACGTTGATTTATCTACTTTCAATATTAGCTTAGATGAAGTTAGAGAAGCACTAGTTCAACACCCAGATATTGCAGGAGTAATTGCGGTCAATATCGCAGGTAATCCCGTTGATCTTATTAAACTTCGAGAGATCGTTGGAACAAGGAAAATAATCCTTGATGACTGTGACGGATATGGGACTACCTTAAATGATAAGTTTGTTGAGACTTATGCTGATGTATCTTGTGTTTCTTTTCATGCAGCTCATATTATCACCACAGGAGAAGGTGGAGCGGTACTCACAGACGATGAAAACATCGCTAATCGGGCTGTTAAACTTCGTGAATGGGGTAGAGTTTCAGGAACAGATAAAATCTATGACTACCCAGGATTTCCTGTTGATTACAAGGAACGCTATGTCTATGAAGAAATAGGCTGGAATATGAAACCCTTAGAGCTTCAGTGTGCTATGGGAAGAGTCCAACTACGAAGATTACAAGAGTTCAAAGACGCCAGAAGACTGAATTACCATCGTCTGGATAAGATCTTCGTTAACCATCGTGCTTTTACTACCTTAGGGCATCTCCCTAACTCCGATCCTTGCTGGTTCTCTTTCCCATTGATGGTTAATGGCGATAATAGAGGCCAGATTATGCAGACCTTCGAAGATCAGAATATTGAAACCAGAACAGTCTTTTCAGGCAATATCTTGAAACATCCCGCTTATAAGGATGTGGAATTAATCAAAATAGGTGACATGAAGAACGCTGATGAGATCATGAAACGGGGAATGTTTCTTTCTTGTCACCCATCTCTTACACCAGATATGATCCAGTTCATTTCTGATGTAGCCAGTAAGATATGAAAAGACATTTTACAGAAGAACATAAAAGAAAATTAAGTGAAGCGGCTAAACGAAGGAAACCTAGTTTTTTAGGTAAACATCATTCATTAGAAACTAGAGCAAAACTAAAGTTAAGTCATTTAGGCAAAAAAAGACAACCTCATACAAAAGAGACTAGGCGCAAAATGAGTGAGATTAGAAAAGGCATTAAATTTTCCTCCGAACATATACAAAAATTAAGGGATTCACATTTAGGAATAAAGATGTCAGACCAGGCCAAGAACAAACTCTCTAAACATTTTAGGAATGCACATAAAGGTAAAAAGAATCCTATGTACAATAGACGAGGATCACTTAGTCCTAAGTGGAAAGGTGGATTAACAGCAAAACACTTAATTGTTAGGGGGTCTTTAGAATATAGGCTATGGCGAGAAGCAGTTTTTAAAAGAGACAGCTACACTTGTATAAAGTGTGGCGATAATAGAGGTGGGAACCTCGAGGCAGACCATATAAAACCATTTTCGTTGTATCCAGAACTTAGATTTGCGATAGATAATGGAAGAACACTTTGTCACTCATGTCATCAGCAAACAGATACTTATGGTTATCGGGTTTATCATTATGCTATATGTTAGTAATTTATCGTTTATGTAGTATACCTTCGAGTAATCCACCACCAATATTGGCGGAAGACAAATTTGAATTAAACAAGCTTTGTCTCAAGTCTTTTGTTGAAGCTTTCAAGCACATACAGCCTGAGGTAGTTTTCTTAGCTGATTTCTGTGGAGCTAGAGAAGAGGAGATGATACAACAGGTTGTACCCTTTAAGTATAGTTTTATCCCTACCAATATCGGTATTAATGAAACCTGTTTACTTCAATATGAGATGGCAAATAAAACTGAGCACGATATTATTCTCTTTCAAGAGTGTGATTACTTATACCGCCCAGAGACAGGAAAAACCGTTTTAGAGGGCATACAGAGCCTAGGATTAGTATCTCCATACGATAACCTAAATTTCTACCTCGATCCCTCGATTCACTCAGAAGATGTCAAACTAAAGTTAGTCGGAGACCAGCATTGGCGCAGCGTGGAACGGGTTACCATGACCTTTGGGATTAAGAGTATTATTTTCAAAGAGAACTATGAAACTTTTAAAAAGTATGGATATTTAGATAATGATGTTTGGCACACATTGAGGGCAAACGGTCATCAGATGTGGACGCCTATCCCCAGTCTGGCAACGCACATGGTCAAAGACTTTATGGCTCCTGGTATCAAGTGGGAGGAGTTATGGAAGTAGAAAACCCAAATCTAATCAAACCCAAATTTAGTGTGATTGTTCTTGTTTTCCACAGAACACCTGAACTGGTACAGATGGCAAGAGATTGTGTTGCTTCAGTTAAACGTTCCTCCAAAGATTATGAACTAATCATTGTGGATAACGGCTCAACCGAGCAATATCCTTGGGATGAGGAATGTGACACCTATATCAGATTTAACAAGAACATGGGTATTAGTCACGGATGGAATACAGGTCTGAGGGTTTCCAGAGGTAAATACAAGGTTCTTTTAGGAGATGATACCCTTGTCAGAACGGGGGGGTTAGAAGCGATGCAGGAAGCAATGGATATGCCAAATGCAGGAATGGTGAATCCTCATGTAGAGAATTTACCTCCAGGAGTAGGAATAGTGGAAGATTATAAGTGGCCGAGTGGCTCATGTTTTATGCTTACCCAGAAAGTAATTGACAGAGTTGGATATTTTGACCAAGACACTTATTTCCCCTGTAACTTTGAAGATGTAGACTACTGGGCAAGACTCTTAAGAGCAGGTTTTAAAATCTATAAGAATCACTCCATGACCATCCAGCATAAGGAAGGACAGACAGTCCATTCCGCTGATTTATCATCCCACTATAACCGTCTCAGGGAGGCTTTTAAGAAAAAACATGGTTTCAATGCTGAGTTTGTCTTTATGGGAAGCCAACCATTCCCATTTTGATATGTTGACAAGGTGGTTTTCCTTTCACTTATACTACTTTTAATATGGACGAGATAATTAAAGACCTTCAAGCAATTCGATCAGGACAAGTAGACCAATTCAAAGGAGCTATGCTCTCAGGAGCAACACTTACAGTTCCTAAAATAGGTGCAGGTTTTCTTCATGCAATCACTGTCGGAAGCGAATCATCCCCAACTCTAACTATCTATGATGCAGCTTCAGGTTCATCAGGAACAATCCTAGCTCAAATCAATGCAAACCAACCAGCAAAAACCTACATTTTAGATATTCCATTCACTTACGGATTAAGTGCTTATTCTCAATTGGCAGCAGGCCCACAACCAGTAACAACTCTTTCTTATAAGTAGTTGCTAACCTCCTTACTTTATTCATTAGTATTAGTCTATGGCAAGAACCCTTCAGGACATATTAATTGACGCTAACGCTTACATTGATCTCAACGCTACTGCTCCGACAGGTACAGAGCTTACTACCAGAGCAAATTATGCCAATCAAGCAGTTTGGGAAGCAGCAGCAGTTGCCCAGTTTAGTGAGTTCCATCAGATCTATGAACTTGATCCCACCACTCTAGCTAGTATTTCTCTTCCTGTAAACTTCCGTGAATTGATGGTCTCTCCCAGACAGAAAGACGCCAATGGAAACTGGAGTGATCCTTTTGAAGAAATTAAGCCTTTAGACCGATTTGGTATGGAATCAACAGACAAGTATTGTTATATTGTTGGTAATCCAGCTTCAGGATATACAGCAGTTTTTAACGGACTAACTGCTAATCAGACTCTGTCTATTGATTTCCAAAGATTCCCTTCAGGTCTCTTAACTCTCACTGACGTGTGCGAACTACCAGATTCAACTTTTGTAACAACTAAAGTAGAAGCCTATGTGTTAGAGTCCCGTAATAATGATAGGTTCCCTCTTGTTAAAGCAGATGCAAATACAAAACTAAAGAACATGGTCGGCAGAGAGATGAAAACCCCGAACAATGGCACTAATAGTGTCCCCCGTAAAGGGTTGATGTCCTACTCCATCGGTTAAGTTTACAACCTCCTTGGCTGTTACTCTATCCTTTAGTCATGCCTTCAATAGACAATAACATTCCTAGATTTGCCAAACAAAAAGAACTCTCTGCTGAGTGGGAAACATTCAGGAAAGGACTTAATTTATTACTCCGTCCAACTGAGCTTGGAAGGGATGAATATGCTCAAGGGGATAATATCATGCTTATCGGTTCAGGAGTTCCGACAGGCAGATGGGGAACTTTAAGTGATTTTACTGTTAACTCTACAGGCTCCATCCGAGGTTTTGCGACATATAATAATATTGCCTCGTTGACCAATGAGTTATTAGCTCTCTCTGATCAGGGCTATATTGTTAAAAAAGATGGCACAGGTTCGACAGTTATTACAGGTCAGTCCTATCCATCAGGTTCAATTATTAGGGGAGAACAATTAGGTGGTAATACTTATTTAGTCTCTAAGAATAGGCCTCTCACATACTATGATGGAACTTCCTTGCATGTGTTAGCAACGATCGCTCCACCCACAGGCGGTAGTGCTACCAATATTTCAGGAGTATCAGGAACCTATGTTTGGAGCTGGGCAATTACGACTTTAGGACCAGCAGGGGGAGAAACAACTCCATTACGGATCAATCTCCCTAATTTACCGCAGGATTTGACGACTACCAGAATTAATGTCCAGTGGAGTGCTCCATCAGCAGCTACCTTGGCTGGATATCAGATTTACAGAGGACTACCTGGAGACGAAACATTTTTGAGTGCTGTTGGAGCTTCAACCACAATATATGTTGATACAGGCTCACCTGCTGCTCAAACCCTTTTGCCGCCTATTTCTAATGGTACAGGAGGGATACAAAGTGAGTTTATTGGTAAAGACCCTGTTAATGATAGATTAGTAATGGTTGACAAAGATGATTCTACTAAACTCTCGATCTCAGGGAGATACCCTAATCATTCTAAATTCGACTGGGCATCTGGAGGAGGATCAGTTTATGTTGGACCTGATGATGGTTTCCCGATTACGGGTTATCAAGTCCAGCCAGGTTCTAGCAAGATTACAGTTTTCAAATCGATTGGGTCTTATGCCGTAGAACTTCAAACTGTTGCAGTAGGGAACTTTGTAATACTAGATCCGCAGGTTGCTCCTATTTCAACTTCAGTAGGTTGTACCAGCGTTGATACTATTCAGGTTATGGAAAATGACGTAGCTTATTTCGGCAGACAGGGAATGTACGTTGTAGGATACGAGCCTAATTTCTTAAATATCATCCGAACCAATGAAATCTCCGCTAAGATGCGACCTTATTTAGAACTATTGGGAGCCAGTGATTACGCAAACTGCTGTGCTATGTATGTCAACCATAAATATTTACTTTCATTTCCTGATAGAAAAGAGATCCTTGTTTATGATCGGGAAAGAGGTTGTTTTGCTGGTATTTGGAAGATGCCTTTTGGGGTAACCCACATGAAGAAATGGATTGACGCAACAGGAACAGAGAAATGGGAGTTGGGGACAGCAGAAAGCAACCAAGTCTATACCTTTGAAACTTCAGTTAACTCAGATGATGGAGCAACTATCACAAAGACTCTAAAGACTAATAAAGAGAGTTTCAACACCTGGAGTATTTTAAAAATCCTTAATCTCTTCTATGTACTCTTCAGAAACATCACGGGCGAGGTGACTATTAATATCCTGTCTGAAGACCGAAGCGGAGTTGTTACTACAGTTCAAACTTTTTCTATTACAGGGACAGCCATTTCTGGTAAATCTGGTTGGGGAGCGAATCTCTGGGGATCAAGGATCTGGGGAGCAACTAAGGGTGCTCCAGTATCAGGATCAGATGAATTTACCAGATGGGGACAACTGTATAAGGAATCAAGGCTGGTTCAGATTGAGATTTCTTGTACCGCCGCTGCTTCTAACTTTGAGTTCTTAGGTGCAAGAATTACCGCCAACTCCCAAGGGGAAGGCTCACTTAGCAGTGCTCAGCGGGTCACTTGATAACCTCTTTCCTTACTATACTACTATTCTTTTATGGCAACAGAGAAACAACTAAAGTATTGGGCAACATTAAAAGGTAAGAAACCTAATATCCCTTCTCGAAAAGGTATTCCTTCTTGGAATAAAGGACTTCATGTATCAACTAATGATAACTTCTATAAAGGAAATGATTTAGGAAAGGTTAATAAAGGTAGAAAAATATCCAAAGAGCAAAAAAAGCAAATTAGTTTAGCAAACAAAGGTAGAAAGCTTTCCTCCCATCATATTAAAAGGATTATTGTTAGCAATACTGGTAAAAAACGTAGCTTAGAATTTATTACAAGGATATCAGGAGAAGGTAATCCAATGTGGGGGAAAATTAATGTCGCTATGTTAGGTGACAAAAATCATAACTGGAAAGGTGGGATTACCCATATAAATAAAAAAATTAGAGAGTCTTTTGATTATGAGGAGTGGAGAACAAAAGTCTTTCAGCGTGATGATTATACTTGTCAACATTGTGGACAAATTGGTGGTTATTTACAAGCAGACCACATAAAACCTTTCGCTTTTTTCTTAGAATTAAGGTTTGATGTTAGTAACGGAAGAACTTTATGTTTAAAATGCCACAGGAAAACTGATACCTGGGGAGCAAGAGTTTTTAAATCAGTAGAAAGTGTAGGATAAATTTACGCCAACTCCATTATTAAATGTACCAACGTCTGATTTTATTCAAAAAACTTTGGGTGCTGCTTTAAATGCAGGGGTGACAGCTTCCGCAACCCTAAACAATACCACTGGTATCCAAAACGCACTCCAGATAATGATTGTTGATCGAGTAGACGCCAATGGAGTGGAAACTCCGAACAAAGTTGAGGTTATCAAAGTAACAGGTACTTCAGGAGCTA
>JALNYK010000036.1 GCA_023229845.1 Gallionella sp. | reverse complement strand
CGATATATTTCGGGCCTGTGGTCAAGCCGTTTCCGGTTGAGGCCGGATCGCGGTTGTAAGTTGGCAAAGTCGCCAAATCAAGAGTGGCGGAAGTGGTGTAGTTTTTGATGCTGACGTAACCGAAATCGACATTAGGCAAGTAATCGGTATTGCCAATGTGCAGCTTTACCGCCGGATTCAGGTATTGGTTATGCATGATCACTTTAAACTTCTGCGAAGTGCTGGGTACGGCACGCGAGAGGTTAAACGAGGTCGTGCTGGCATTCAGCATGTTCACGCCGGTGACATCATATTTATCGTCGTATTGGTGAACGTGCGTGTCGTATTTGCACCCGGAGGTACAGGTGTCGCCGGATGTGCCGCCATCCGTACCGCCGCTGAATGTAGTAGTGGAAAGCGCTGGAGCGAGATCGCTCCAGCCGGTGCCGGGCGTACCTGCGCTGCCGCCGGCCGTGGCGGTGGTGGAAACAGTCACATCACCGCCATTTGTCCATGAACCGATGGTTACTGAAAGGCCATTGCTGGAAGTGGTGGTATCCACCAGACAGACCACCGAAGTGGTTTGCGCAGCACAGGTCGGCGTGATGGGGTCGCCACCGACATATGCCCTTACGGAGCCTCCGGTGCCTATTTTGGAAACGACAGCGCTGACGGCCTGCGCAGGTGTCTTACTTTTGCCGATCGTGATTCTACTGTCGCTCAGTACGACAGTAGAGCCTACTATGACAGTATCATTATTGGAGTTGATGTCTTTATTTATCTTGGCGTCGTTGCTGCTGCTGGTTTTACCGGTGCCGGTGCCTGCGGTGAAGGTGATCAGCCCGGTCGGATAAACACCCGCCGTGCCCGGTGTGCCGGATGATGTGCCGGGAAATATCGTGATGGTTTTGCCGTTAAAGCTGGCACCAGACGGGGCCGTGAGAGTGATTGTGCTGCCGGACCTCGTGGCGGTGTAAATGCCGGTCACCTTGGTGGTGATGATATCGGCGTTGGTGGAAGTCGCCGAACCGTTGGTGATGTCCGCGACGGTTAACGCGGGAACTATGGTTACACCGTCTACCTGTATACCGCCCAGCGTGGCAGGTAGCGAACTGCCAGTGCTACCCACGGTGATGGTGGCGGTAGCCTGAGCGCTGGCGGTGATAGCACCGAAATAAATATCTTCGTCGAAGTGACCGCCGGATACGCCAGTTCCGACTGGGGCTGTAACAGGGAGAGTAATGTCAGGATTGGTGTTGAATAGGGTCGTGAAGAGGGCGGTCAGCTTTACCAGAGTAGGCTGCGATTGCACGCCGCGCGACACCCACTTGCCGACCTCGATACCGTCCACATTGGGAGTGGTAATCGGGGTGCCTGCCGTTTGCGTTACGGCAACGACTTCGGCATCTGTGGCAGTGTAATGAATCCGGTCATCGACGGTAATGGTGCTGTTGCCATCTAGATCCATGAATGGATCGATGCTGCCGCCCGTCGTTGCTTCCAGAGCCATTTGCCAGTTCTCGCCCCAGACGTAGGTGGTGGTGTTGGGTACGAGGTAGCTGATGGTTGGATTGTAGGTGGAGAAATAGTAGCGACCGCTGGAAATGAAGCTGCCTTCACCCACTACACGCTCGCCGCCTACAGGCAAAGCAACTCTCCAACCTTTGTTTCCTCCCGTTGCCCAATTGGGTGGCGTGTTGGTTACCCTGCGCACACGGGTTTCGTTGGTGGGGCACGGAGGTTCGCTGGGCACGCCGGTGGTGCTGTAGCAGCGTTCTGTCAATACGGGTTGGACTAGTGTGGTGTTGCTTGCTGGAGCGCCATCCCAGATGCCATAGACATAAAACGTGGAAGTGTCGCCCAAATCACCCGTGGGCGAGATGCCGGTCGTAGGTTGCGTACCGGTAAGAATGGCACCGGTGGCAAAATTGACCACATAGCCGACACCTGATGGGTGGGGAATGGCTGCAGGCGTTGCAGTAATTGGCTGTTTCGGAGAAGTGACATGCAAAACGCTGGCGCTCCAAGAAGAAGGAGCTGCGTTGGATAAATCGAATTTCCACATGGTGCCATTTAAGTCGCCCGCATAAACGCGATCTACATAACCGTCGGAGTTGCTATCGAATGACAGAGTGTTGAACAGGCCATTGGGACTCAGTGCAGTACCGTCCGAAACGGCGGTGCCGGTGGTGTTTGTGGTGGTGCTGTCGGCCTTGATCGCCCTGACCAAGCGGCCATTTTCTGCATTGATGATGTACAGGTAGGCTTGATAATCGCCGCCGTTGTTATAGCCATTGCCAATGATGACGACCTTCAGCGGGCTACCGCCATTGTTGATGGTTCTGATTTGCGGCGTGCCATAGGTATAGCCAAGATTGCTATAGGCAGAGGCATTGCTTGTGCCGTCATCATTTTGCGGTGTGGCGTAGTTAACCTTGGTGGGGGTGATTTCCCATATCGCTTTATCGGCAACCTGTTGATTTGAGGATGCAGTTAGGCCAGAACTACCGTTAATATTCAGGGCGTACAGACCTTTTCCTCCTGCGCCTAAGGTTCCTACCAGGATGCGTGTATTGACTCCAGAAAGGGAGGCATTGCCTACCGTAATCTGGCCATCTACAAAATAATCATGGGTATAGGGATTTGCAGCCAGCGTCTTCATTTTGGACAGCAGCATGGAGGGTACATAAGCCCAGCGTTCCGAACCATCGGTAGCATTGATGGCATGCAGCATGCCATCGTTGGCGCCGACAAAAACCGTAGGATTGGTGGCGTCAGCCAGATAGAAAGGTTTTGAATGGATGATGTCGCCAAGAACAGTGGGGGTGGTGGAGTTTCCCTGCGGGATGAGGCGCTGGCGCAGTGTAGTGGCTCCTTCGTTGCTATGGTCGCCGCGGAGAAAATTTACAATTTGTGTGCTGGTGTAAGAAACCGTGTTGACGGTAGTGCCCAATGTACCTTGTTGGGTGGCAGATAAACTGGCGGAAAGGAACGGCACTCTGGTGCCGTCGTCCTTCATGGTACCGATAAAGCGTCCGGTGCTGAAGTTCTGAGTTTCAATATGTCCCGCTATGCCGCCAGCCCACCTTTCAGCAACGATGTTCAGGATGCCATCCGCACTCACTGGATAGGCATACATGTTGCCGCTCCAATGCTCTTTTTCAAATTCAGTGCGAAATATCGTTTCGTTGCCGCTGGTTAGCGTGCCATTGGTTGCAACCTCCTGGCCTAGGTAACCGGTGGGTTGAGATTGCGGGTTGAACGCGACAATGGCAAACGCTGCTTTGACAAAAGCAGCCATTAAGCCCAAAAAGACAAGTATGCCTAGCAAATGCACCGGTTGAATCTTATTTAGTACGCGTCGAGACATGTTGAACTCCTATTTAAGCGGTACGGCGTAATAAATCTGAACAAATTTGGTGGCGCCACGCCCTCCTTCGCCGCGCGCGGTAATCAGGTAGGTATGTACACAATCAAAGTTGTGTTCATTGCTGGGATCGAAACAATCGAGCCCCACACCGGCCAATGGCGATGCATGGGTGGAGACATAGCCAATCGTGTATGGATCGGTGATGGCAAACGGATCGAAAGAGGTGGGTACCGCACTTGTCGATGGTGTAGCTGCAGCATTGGATTCCAACCATTGTTCGGCAGCAATCACAGCCGTTTCGGCATTGTTCAACGCCATATTTTCAAACTGCAAATTGCCGGCCAATTTGTATTGCGTGTCCGAGATATTCATCGCCGTTATGCCAAGCAACATCAGGATGATCAGGATGATCAGGCTAATGACCAAGGCAGATCCGGATTGCTTGCCAGTGAAAGACAGAGACCTTATGGTTGTCCTTAACCTGTATTCGCGTTGTTCGGCATGCCGTAAAGCAACGCAATTCAGACAACTATCCGGCGCTGTCGCGAGGTCGCTCCAGCTTCCAATTTCCTGTTTTCGGTCCGTTAGTTGCATGATGTGGCCATCCTCAATTTCGAAAATTCCGCAGTTGCACGACAGTAGTGAAAACCTGGCGGCGGAAACTGTCATTTACCGGACCGTAAAGCCGATTGCTCAAGGTATAAGTATTGGTATTGTTGTATCCGTTTTCAGCCTGGCTGTTGCGGGCCAGTAACCAGATGCGCACCGAGCTTACCTTGTCCCAATCTGTGGCACCTGTTGCGCTGTGGCTGCCACTGATGTTGTTGGCGGTGAAATATTGCGTAGTTCCGTCCGTATTGGTAATGCCATATTCGAATTGCATTTGTTCGATGCCACTAACCATCATTTCGTCGATCATGGCATTGCCGACCAAGGCAATCCTCCGCAATGCCGGAATGGCCGAGTTGTTATCGGCGCTGCCAATGTAATAAACATAAACTTGTAGCGCGAAATTTTCAGTGCCGGCGGTAACGGCAGCAGGTAGCGCGGATCCTTGCAGCATGTTTATGCTGGAATAAGAACTGCGCAAATAGATCGTATTGGCGTTCGCATCGACCGTTAATGTGGGGGTTCCGGCTGCGCGACGGATGACCAACACATCTCCTTGCCGATAGGTTCTGGAGACGCTAACACCAGAGATGCAGTTGCCAGAAAACGGATTGTCAGAGTTATCGCCATTGATATCGTTGCCTCCCCATACCCTTTGGCGGAAGTTTTTTGCAAAGCTGCCGGCGACACCACATTCGTTGGTAATAGTGGGGGTCGTCCAGCCGACGGATTCTGGCGCCACCGGGGTATAGCCGCGATAACCGGCATGATGTAGTTCGCGTTTGAGTTGGTCTAGTGCATAGCGGCCGTTGCTTTGTAACTCGGATGTGCGCTCGTTGGTTTTGCTGCTTTGCGAATTGCTGACCAGTACGCCGGTTAATGCTGCGACGACCAACAGGCCGATGGCGATCGAGATCATCATTTCAATAATGGTGAATCCGGCCATAACCCTGATGTGGCGGGGTAAGCGGATAATAATTCTGTCAGGTGTGTTCATGGCATCAATTGCTTAGGGTTCGCGTTGCAGTGTAGGAGAAGGTTTCGCCATGGCTGGCCTTATTCGAGCTACGGTCGGTCCAACTGATTACGATGCTGTAAGTGCTCGGGTTGCCTGCGGTTGTCTGGGTGATTTGCCAGGTCGCTTGCGGCAGCAGGCTGCCAATGGCGATTCCCCATTGGCTTAAGTCCCAGCTTGCCAAGTCGGTGGGACTGCAGACGGTCGTGGCGCAATTGGTGGCAGCTACGCTGGATACACTGGTTAGAGCCAACGCATAATTTCCTGCAACGGCAGCAACTTTGTTTACCTCCATGCGTTCGGAAATATCCGAGGCCAGAAAAACTGCCTGTGTGCGGAACTGTCCACTTTGCCCCGTGCGCAGGGCATACATTTGTAGTCCGGCAGTGCCGAGTAGCGCAGTGGCAATAATGACCAAGGTGATCAACACCTCCAGCATGGAGAAACCACGCTGGGATGCGCTGATGACAGGGAGAGGTGAATGGTTGTGCATGCTTGCACCTATGGATTGGAGACGGAGATGTTGCCGGTTGCTGCAACATTGGCTGTTCTGGATTTTGCTCCTGAAGCCAAATTTAGCGTGCCAGAACCGCCTGTTCCGTTCGGATTAAAACGAATGGAGGTTGCACTGCCGGTGAGCACGAAGTTTGCATTGATGGCTTGATGCGCAGTTATCGGGTTAGGGTTGGCTGCGGTGCCGGTATCGCACGTGTTATTGGGTTCGCTATCCTGGCAAATTAGCCAGCCGTTGTTCCAGTTGTTTCCGCAGGCAGTATCGGTGCCACGAGCGCAAACCAGTATCCATGAATTTCGCTTAATGGCTTCACTGCGCGCGCGATTCATGTCGCTGGTCAGTTGCGACATCGTGGACGTTAGGCGCGTGTTGCTGATGAAATCGTTGAATGACGGTGCGGCGATGGTCGCCAGTATGGCGGCAATTGCCATAACGATTATTACTTCAACCATGGATATGCCGGTTTGTCGTTGCATGGATTGCATGATTTCTCCTGAGTGCTTGTTGCACTGTAAAAAAGTACTCTGTGTGAGTAAATCGTTGTCCGATATAAGGAGGATTTTTCGGATAGACGGCTGAAATCATGGCGTATTGAGGAGTTTCAACAGCTTTAGCCGGTCTTTGCTTTGGTTGGCGCGGACCAAACGAGGTTTCCGAATTTATTCCTTTGGCGCATAAAGCAAGACCACGTCCATGACGGAGGCGACCGCATTGCCATGTATGCGTCCTGGCGCAAAGCGGGCATTCAGAAATCCGCTGTGTGCGCTATCGATAAATGCCTGCGGTAATTCCGACGAGACTGGTTCGGCACGAATTACCTTGCCGTCCTCGTTGATCCACAGGCGCAGAACCAGCTTGCCGCCTTGGGGGAGGTTCTGCAATTCGGGAGGATCGCTTGGAATGTCCTGAATGATGAAGGGGCGCTCATCCAGTTCGTTGGGACTGAAGTAGTGCAGATCGATGGCTAGTGATAGCCCGGTGTTCGACAGGGCGAATTTATTGCCCGGTTTATCTGTGTCCGTATTGATGTTGGCATCGTTCTGGGAAACGGCTTTTTCGACCACACTCTGTTCATTCGTCGCGATGGGCTGCGTGCCGGGAAGAGTTACCGTCAACGGGGCTGCGCGGTTGGCGGATGCGACTTGTCGTGCTCCAAAAGACGACCATGACAGAGAGAATAGAATGGTCAGATGGACGCACAGCGACAGGCAAAGAAGGATTGCCAATCGAACATATGGGTTGAGTCGCAACAAATAATCCATGTGCGTAGCGCAAATATCGAAACCGGGTTCGAGCGGGCTGTACCCGTGTTCCTTCGCATGTTAATGCCTCTGACGCGGTGCTTCTATCCCGGGCGGACCGAAGGAAAGGATGGGCGGACTAGCGGCGAGTGTCTATGCGGTCGTATCGAAGATCGTGGCCTGATGCGGCTGGGCCAGCAGGAACGCCTTGAATGCGGTCGCCGCGCCGGACAGGCGTTTGTGGCTGCGGTGTGCGACGAACCAGTGGCGCAACAGCGGGAAGTGTTCGACGTTCAGCACCGCCAGCCGGCCGGTCTCCAGTTCCAGTTCGATGCTGTGCAGCGACAGGATGCCCAACCCCATGCCGGCTTGCACCGCCTGTTTGATCGCCTCGTTGGTTTCCACCTCCATGCCGATGCGCGGTTGGATGTGATGTTGCGCGAAGATGCGCTCCATTGCGCTACGCGTGCCGGAGCCTTTTTCGCGCGACAGAAAGGTCTCCTGTGCGAGCTGGGTGAGTTGAACATGGCCGGGTCCGGCGAGCGGATGGTCCGGGGCGGCGATTACCACCAGCGGGTTGTCCATGAATCTCTCGGCGGTCAGGTCGAGCCCATCCGGCGGCTGGCCCATGATCGCGAGATCGGTGCCGTTGTCGGCAAGTTGTTGCAGCACGGCATCGCGGTTGGCCACATGCAGCTTCACGTTGATCTTCGGGTGCTGCCGGCAGAATTCCGCCAGCAGTTGCGGGGTGAAATAGTTCGCGGTGTTGACCACCGACAGCGTCAGCGAGCCTTGCCCCAAGCCCTTCATGTCGGCGAACACGGCTTCCATTTCGGCGAGTTGCTGCAGGATGCTGCGGCTGTAGTGCAGCACTTCACGCCCGGCCTCGGTCAGGAAGATTTTTTTGCCCATCTGCTCGAACAGCGGCAGGCCGATGTTCTCCTCCAACTGCTTGATTTGCATCGACACTGCCGGTTGCGATAGGTATAGTGCCTCGGCGGCGCGCGAGTAGTTCAGGTGGCTGGCTACCTTTTCGAAGACTTGCAACTGGCGCAGCGTGAGATGGAGCATGGTCGAGTGGGATGTCAGAATACTGTAATTATAGCAAACCATAAGCTGGGCTTATGGTTTGGATAAAAATAATTGACTATCTCTTATGTGACGCCGTCTTTATAGTCACCACCGTTGCAGATAAAAATCATTTTTAAATACACTGGAGAGAAATTCATGGATCAATCCAATCGTTATTCCGATCTGAGCCTCAAGGAGGAGGACCTGATCAAGGGCGGCAACCACGTTCTGTGCGCCTACATCATGAAGCCCAAGGCTGGGCACGGTTTCTTGGAAGTGGCTGCGCACGTCGCTGCCGAATCTTCCACCGGCACCAACGTTGAAGTTTCCACCACCGACGACTTCACCAAGGGTGTGGACGCGCTGGTGTACGAGATCAACGAAGAGACCGGCTTGGTCAAGATCGCTTACCCGGTCGACCTGTTCGACATCAACATCACTGACGGCCGCGCGATGATCGCGTCCTTCCTGACGCTGACCATCGGTAACAACCAGGGTATGGGCGACTGCGAATACCTGAAGATGCACGACTTCTACCTGCCGCCGAAGTACATCCGCCTGTTCGATGGCCCGACCGTCAACATCGTGGACATGTGGCGTTCCCTGGGTCGTCCGGTTGTGAACGGCGGCTACATCGCCGGCACCATCATCAAGCCGAAGCTGGGCCTGCGTCCGGAGCCGTTCGCGAAAGCTGCTTACCAGTTCTGGCTGGGCGGCGACTTCATCAAGAACGACGAACCGCAAGGCAACCAGCCGTTCTGCCCGCTGAAGAAGGTGATTCCTCTGGTCGTGGACGCGATGAACCGCGCCCAGGACGAAACCGGCGAAGCTAAGATGTTCTCCGCTAACATCACCGCCGATGATCCTGCCGAAATGATCGCTCGCGCCGAGTTCATCCTCGATGCGTTCGGCTTCAACGCACCGCGCGTCGCCTTCCTGGTGGACGGCTACGTTGCAGGCCCGACTGCTGTGACCGTTGCCCGCCGCAACTTCCCGGCACAGTTCCTGCACTTCCACCGCGCAGGTCACGGCGCCGTGACCAGCCCGCAATCCAAGCGTGGCTACACCGCGTTCGTGCACTGCAAGATGACCCGTCTGATCGGAGCATCCGGCATGCACGTCGGCACGATGGGGTACGGCAAGATGGAAGGCGAATCCTCCGACAAGCTGATCTCCTTCATGCTGGACGACGATGTCGCGCAAGGTCCTTACTTCAAGCAAGAGTGGCACGGCATGAAGGCCACCAGCTCGATCATCTCCGGTGGCATGAACGCGCTGCGTCTGCCAGGCTTCTTCGCGAACCTGGGCCACGGCAACGTGATCAACACCGCTGGCGGCGGCGCTTACGGCCACATCGACAGCCCGGCTGCGGGCGCGAAGTCGCTGCGTCAGGCATACGACTGCTGGAAGGAAGGCGCGGACCCGATCGAATACGCGAAGGAGCACAAGGAATTTGCTCGCGCATTCGAATCCTTCCCGAAGGATGCGGACAAGCTGTTCCCGGGCTGGCGCGAAAAGCTGGGCGTACACAAGTAAGACCAGCGGTAGCCAAGCAACGAAAATGCGCCCCCACTCGTTGGGGGCGTTTTTTTCCAGCAATCCAATTCCCTCTCCCTTGCAGGGAGAGGGTTGGGGAGAGGGTAGAAGCTATCCTTTCATCCCGGCCTTTTTCCGGGTGCGGGAAGAGGTTGTAGTCAGGAGACACCGATGAGCAATATCGACCAATACAAGGTACACAAGGAACCGTTCTATCAGGCGCAGTCCGACGAAGTCGCGCTGTACGAAGCGGCCTATGCCGCGCGTCTGCCGGTGATGGTGAAGGGCCCGACCGGCTGCGGCAAGTCGCGCTTCATCGAATACATGGCGTGGAAGCTGAACAAGCCGCTGATCACCGTGGCCTGTAACGAGGACATGACCGCCAGCGACCTGGTCGGGCGCTATCTGCTCGACGCCAACGGCACGCGCTGGCTGGACGGCCCGCTGACCACCGCAGCGCGCATCGGCGCGATCTGTTATCTGGACGAGATCGTCGAGGCGCGCCAGGACACCACCGTGGTGATACACCCGCTGACTGACCACCGCCGCACCTTGCCGCTGGACAAGAAGGGTGAGCTGATCGAGGCGCATCCGGACTTCCAGTTGGTGATCTCGTACAACCCCGGCTACCAGAGCCTGATGAAGGACCTGAAGCAATCGACCAAGCAGCGTTTCGTCGGGTTCGACTTCGACTATCCGGCGGCCAGCGTCGAGGCCGAGATCCTGAGCAAGGAGACCGGCATCGAGACGGAGCTGTCCGCAAAGCTGGTGAAGATCGGCCATGCGGCGCGCAACCTCAAGGGCCACGGTCTGGATGAAGGCATCTCGACCCGTCTGCTGGTGTACGCGGCGACTCTGATCAAGAGCGGCGTCGAGGCCAAGGCGGCCTGCCGCATGGCGCTGGTGCGCCCGATCACCGACGACGCCGACATCCGCGACACGCTGGATCACGCGATCGAGGCAACGTTCGCCTGAACGCGATCATGACCGAGGAAATCGTCATCGAGATTCCGGAAGACCTGCAGCCGTACTGGACGCAGCTGAATTGCGGCTTCCAGCGCGTCGGTCTGGTGTTCCCGGACTGCATGCGCGAGGCGCTGGCGACGCTGTCGAAAGACGGCATGGACGCCTACATCGAGAACGCGCGCTTCCTCGGCAAGATGGGGCGCGGCGCCGAGCCCATCCTGATCTTCCTCGAGGAGTGGCCGGCCGTTGCCAAAGTCGTCGGCGAAGAGGTGCTGCCTGCGGCGATCGACCTGGTGCGCAAGATGACCAAGTCGCCCAACAGCAAGGCCATCGCGCCGTTCCTGCAGTCGCTGCCGACCGCGGCGCGGCGTTTGCAATCGGCGCAGCAGTTCGCCGATTATCTGGCCATACTGCAGGACTTCATGGAGCGCACCACCGGTTCGGTGCACGGCATCCACCAGACCTTCCCCAGCCCGGGCTTGCCGGAGTTGTTCAAGCAGGTTCCGGTGTTGCTGAGCCAGTTGTCGTTGGGCGGCCTGAAGAACTGGGTCGACTACGGCGTGCGTTATTACCACGACCATCCCGAACGACAGATCGAGTATTTCAGCCTGCAGTCGGCGGATGCCCGCGCGGTGATGCAGCGCGAGCGCCAAGGCACCTTGCTGGTCGATGCCGAGCGCAAGCTGAACATGTATCTGCGCGGTCTGTGGCAGGACGACGACCATCTGGTGCCCTACTCCGAGGTGTTCGACGAGCTGCGCAAGCCGATGCCTTATTTCGATTCGCTGGGCATACGCCTGCCGGATGCCTACAGCGACGAACACGGTGTCTCCGGTGTGGACCGCTATCGCGCCGCGCTGGCGCATATCGCCGCACACCGCCGCTGGACCCGGTCGGTGGTCGCCGACAACATCAGCCCGTTTCAGCGCATGGCGGTGGAGTTCTTCGAGGACACCCGCGTCGAGTATCTGGCGATGAAGGAATACCCGGGCCTGCGCCGCCTGTTCATGGCGCTGCATCCGGTGCCCATCGAGGATGCCTGCGATCCGGACAAGCAGTCGGCGGTGCGCCATCGCCTTGCGATGGTGTCGCGCGCGATGCTCGATCCGGCCTGCAGTTACCGCAATCCCGATGTGTGCGAGATCGTCGCGCGTTTCCGCAAGATCATGGCCGGGGGCGATTCGTCTACCTCCGAGATGGTCGATCTGGCGATCTCGTTCATCGCGCGCACCCGCCGTCAGGCCGACCTGTCGCCCGACGTGTATTTCGACAACACCGAGATCGGCTATCGCGACGATAACCGCCACATGTGGGTGTTCATCGAGGAGGGCGACGAGGAAGACGCGTTCGACAAGCCGGAAGCCCCGCCGCAGGAAGAGATCAAGGGCCTGCCGCCGCGGCATTACCCGGAGTGGGACTACAACAGCCAGAGCTATCGCCCGGACTGGGTCAGCGTGTACGAGGGCTTGCATCCTTCCGGCAACGCCGCGGACATCGAGCGCCTGCTGACCAAGCATGCGGCGCTGGCCAAACGGCTGAAGAAGATGCTGGACCTGCTGAAGCCGCAGGACAAGGTGCGCATCCGCTATCAGGAAGAAGGCAGCGAGCTCGATCTCGATGTCGCGATACGCTCGCTGATCGACTACAAGAGCGGCGCGCAGCCCGATCCTCGCATCAACATGAGCCACCGCACCGATGGGCGCAACATCGCGGTGATGCTGCTGCTCGACCTGTCCGAGTCGCTGAACGAGAAGGTCGAAGGCACCGGGCAGACCATACTCGAACTGAGCCAGGAAGCCGTGTCGCTGCTGGGCTGGGCGGTGGATAAGCTGGGCGATCCGTTCGCGATTGCCGGCTTCCATTCCAACACCCGCCACGATGTGCGCTACCTGCACATCAAGGGTTACAGCGAACACTGGGGCGACGAGGCGAAGGGGCGTCTGGCGGCGATGGAGGCCAGCTATTCGACGCGCATGGGTGCGGCGATGCGCCATGCCGGCCATTATCTGGAGAAGCAGCAGGCCGACAAGAAGCTGATGCTGATCCTGACCGACGGCGAGCCGGCGGACATCGACAGCAAGGATGGGCGTCTGCTGATCGAGGACGCGCGCCAGGCGGTGAAGGAGCTGGATCGCGAGGGCATCTACGCCTATTGCATCAACCTCGATCCCAAGGCCGACGAATATGTCGCCGACATTTTCGGCAAGCAGTACACCATCGTCGACAAGGTGGAGCAGTTGCCGGTCAAGTTGCCGGAGCTATTCATTTCGCTGACGAAATAAGGAGGTAGGGTGGGTTGGCTTCATCTGCCCGCGCGTGTACGCAAAGAAGCGATCAGCCTGTTTGGCGGGCTAAATAGCAATAGAGGGTGGGCCGGAAAACCTGTAAAATCCGGCAGTTGATAATTTCTAATGTGAGGAGAGCAGTAATGAGCAAGAGTTTGATCCAGTTCATCATCGAAGAACAACGCGCGATCCCGGGCGCTTCCGGCGATTTCACCGGCCTGATCAGCGATGTTATTTCGGCTTGCAAACAGATCGCGCACGACGTGAACAAGGGCGCGCTGATCGGCGTGCTGGGCAGCGCGGGCAGCGAGAACGTGCAAGGCGAAACCCAGAAGAAGCTGGACATCATCACCAACGAAGTCTTCATCAAGGCCAACGAGTGGGGCGGTCACCTGGCTGCGATGGCATCGGAAGAGATGGACGACATCTACCCGATCCCGGCCAAGTACCCCAAGGGTAAATACCTGATCACCTTCGATCCGCTGGATGGCTCTTCCAACATCGACGTGAACATTTCCGTCGGCACGATCTTCTCGATCCTGCGTTGCCCGGAAGGCGTGGAAAACCCGACCGCAGCCGATTTCATGCAGCCCGGCACCAAGCAGGTCTGCGCCGGTTACGCGCTGTATGGCCCGAACACCATGATGGTGATCACCACCGGCAATGGCGTGAATGGCTTTACGCTGGATCGCGATGTCGGCGATTTCTTTCTGACCCACCCGAACATGACCATTCCGGCAGATACGCTGGAATTCGCGATCAACGCCTCCAACGAGCGTTTCTGGGAAGCTCCGGTGCAGCGCTATGTGCGCGAATGCATCGCCGGCAAGACTGGCCCGCGCGGCGTGAACTTCAACATGCGCTGGGTCGCATCGATGGTGGCCGAAGTGCACCGCATCCTGACCCGCGGCGGCGTGTTCATGTATCCGTTCGACACCAAGGATCCGACCAAGGCCGGCAAGCTGCGCCTGATGTACGAAGCCAACCCGATGTCCTTCATCGTCGAGCAGGCGGGCGGTATGTCCTCCACCGGACGTGAACGCATCATGGAACTTCAGCCTAACGGTTTGCATCAGCGCGTGCCGGTGATTCTCGGTTCGAAGAACGAAGTTGAGCGTCTTATCGCTTACCACAAGGAAGCGTAATTACCTGACAACGCCCCCGTCTGGGGGCGTTGTTTCGTCTGCAGGATTAACTATTGCTCTTCTCGTTTGCCTCCTCTCCCGCTTGCGGGAGAGGATTGAGGAGAGGGAAGGAATATCATGAGCAAACCCCTCGTTTCCATCGTGATGGGCAGTAGCAACGACTGGGAAATCATGCAGCAGGCCGCGCGCGCGCTGCAGGATTTTGGCGTGGCGTTCGATGCGCGCGTGATCTCGGCGCACCGTTCGCCCGACTTGCTGTTCGACTACATCAAAGAAATCAGTGCGCAGGGTGCGCAGTGCTTCATCGCGGGTGCGGGCGGCGCGGCGCATCTGGCGGGCGTAATCGCCGGCAAGACCACGCTGCCGGTATTGGGCGTACCCATTCCCTCCAAGTATCTGAAAGGCATGGACTCGCTGTTGTCCATCGTGCAAATGCCCAAGGGCATTCCGGTTGCCACCTTCGCAATCGGCGAAGCGGGTGCGGTGAATGCAGGACTGTTCGCTGTATCCATGCTCGCGTTGAACGATGCACAGCTGGCGCAGAAGCTGGCCGATTACCGCAAGAAGCAGGCGGAGCAGATTGCTGCGACCACCCTGCCTGTTCTATCGTAGGGCACGGCGCGCCGTGCCCTTACCTGACCGAGGAAACATCATGTCTGCCCTACACGAATCCAATCTGACCAGCCTGAAATTCCTGCACCGCGGCAAGGTGCGCGACCTGTATGAAGTCGATGCCGATCATCTGCTGATCGTGCAGACCGACCGCCTCTCGGCGTTCGACGTGATCTTGGACGATCCGATTCCCGGCAAGGGAGAGGTGCTCACCGCAGTGTCGAACTTCTGGTTCGATAAACTGGGGCATGTCATCCCGAACCATCTTTCCGGCATAGACCCGGAATCGGTCGTGAAGACCGACGCCGAGCGCGAGCAGGTGCGCGGACGCGCCTTCGTTACGAAGAAGCTGAAGCCCTTGCCGATCGAAGCCATCGTGCGCGGTTATCTGGTCGGCTCCGGCTGGAAGGACTACCAAAAGACCGGCGCGGTTTGCGGCATCGAGTTGCCGAAGGGTTTGCAGGAGGCGCAAAAGCTGCCGCAACCGCTGTTCACCCCGTCCACCAAGGCGGCGGTGGGCGACCACGACGAGAACATCTCGTTCGAGGAAGCCCAAAAATTGCTTGGTGCAGAGATGGCCGAACAGGTGAAGAACGCGACGCTGGCGCTCTACACGCAAGCGGCAGAGTACGCGCTGACACGCGGCATCATCATCGCCGACACCAAGTTCGAGTTCGGCGTGGACGAGGCTGGCAAGCTGTATCTGATCGACGAGGCACTGACGCCAGACTCTTCGCGCTTCTGGCCCGCGGACCAATACAAGGTCGGCAGCAACCCGCCCAGCTTCGACAAGCAGTTCGTGCGCGACTGGCTGGAGTCTTCCGGCTGGAACAAGCAGGCGCCCGCCCCGCGTATTCCCCAAGACGTGTTGCAGAAGACCGCGGACAAGTACCGCGAGGCGCAGCAGCGCCTGATTGGAGCATGACCAGCCCGCACGATCTGATCGAGGGTTTCCATCGCTTCCGTGAGCAACATTTCACGGACGACGATGCGCTGTATCGCCAGTTGATTCAGGATGGGCAAACGCCCAGGACATTGGTGGTGGCCTGTTGCGATTCTCGCGTCGATCCGGCGCTGGTGCTGAATTGCGCGCCGGGCGATTTGTTCGTAATCCGTAACGTGGCGAATCTGGTGCCTCCTGTCGAGAGTCGCGGTGGCGGATATCACGGCACCAGTGCCGCGCTGGAATACGGTGTGTGTACGCTGGGCGTAGAGCACATCATCGTGTTGGGGCATGCGGATTGCGGCGGCATCCGCGCGTTGATCGAAGCCGGCGGCGCCAATAATCCGGAGTCTTTCATCGACGACTGGATGCATCTGGTCGAAGATGCGCGGGCAAGCGTCGAACGGGATATGCCCAATGCTACGCTGGAAGCTCGCACGCTGGCGTGCGAGCAGCGCGCCATACTCGGCTCGCTAGCTAATCTGATGAGTTTTTCCTGGATACGCGAGCGCGCCGAACAAGGCTCGCTCACGCTGCATGGCTGGTATTTCGATATGGAAAACGGGCAGCTGTTAGGTTACAACCCGGCCACCCGTTTGTTCGAGATGCTGTAGTTACTTCCCGGTCAGTTCCTTATAGCGAGCCTTGTCGGCATCGTAGCGCGCTTCCATCGCCGACTTCTCGGCCTTGGCCTTGTCGAGATCCTGTTGCAGCTTGGTCAGGCGCGTCTGTGTCTCGGTCAGGTCCTCCTGTAACGAAGCTGGCAGCTTCTTGCCTGCCTGTTTGTAGCCATCGGCCTCCTTCTGCAAGCCGAGCAGGCTGTCGCTGACGATCTTGGCTTGTGCGCCGGCGCCGCTGACGCGAGCGTCGATCTGTTGCAGATTGCGGCTGCGTGCCAGATCGATCTCGGCCGGGCTGCTGTAGGTGTTCACCAGCGCCTTGTCGCGGCGTTTGCTTTCCAGAACGGCCTCTGCCTCGGCACGCTTCTTGGCTTCGGCCTCTTTCTTGGCAAGGCGTTTTTCCGGGCTGAGCACCTCATCCTTCTTGATCGCGCGTCCTGTTTTGTTGAGTTCGGTGCGATCCTTGTTGGCATATTCCGGCGGGATGGTCTCGCCGTAATGGGTGACGCCCTGGTCGTCCACCCATTTGTACATCTTGGCAGCGGCAGGCAGACTGAACGAGAGGCTCGCGATCAGGATAATGAGCAGTCTAGATTGGGTCATTTTTCACTCCATAACGGTCACGGTAGGCTTGCACGGCGGAAAGATTCTGCACCATCTCGGGTTCGCCCTGCAAATAGCCGAGCAAATCGTCCACGCCTGCGATGGACACCACTGGGATGCCATAGTTGCGTTCGACTTCCTGCACCGCGGAAAGCTCGCCCTGCCCGCGTTCCATGCGATCGAGCGCGATGACCACACCGCAGGGCTCGGCGCCGGCGGCGCGGATCAACTCGATGGACTCGCGCACGGAAGTGCCGGCCGAGATCACGTCGTCGATGATCAGCACGCGACCTTGCAGTTTCGCGCCCACCATCGTGCCGCCCTCGCCGTGATCCTTGGCTTCCTTGCGGTTAAAGCAATAAGGTATGTTGCGGCCCTGTTCGGCCAGCGCGATTGCGGTGCCGGCAGCCAGCGGTATGCCCTTGTAGGCCGGGCCGAACAGCATGTCGAACGGCAGTTCGGAAGCGAGGATGGCCTGTGCATAAAATTGCGAAAGATTGCGCAACGAATCGCCGTCGTTGAACAGGCCCGCGTTGAAGAAATAAGGCGATAGGCGGCCTGCCTTGGTCTGGAACTCGCCGAAACACAGCACTTTTTGCTGCACGGCGAAACGGATGAAATCCTGGCTGAAGTTCGACATGAAGAACACCGTAGGTAGAGATGACAGGCCTCATTATAATGGCGCGCCCTGTAACCCCGAGAATTTTCATGCGCATTATCACGATCAACCTGAACGGCATCCGTTCGGCGACCACCAAGGGCTTTTACGACTGGCTGGCGCAACAGGACGCCGACATTATCTGCCTGCAGGAATTGAAGGCGCAGGCCGCGGACATGACGGCGCAGATGCTCGCGCCGCACGACTACCACGGTTACTTTCACTATGCCGAGAAGAAGGGCTATAGCGGTGTGGGCATCTATTCGAAGCGCAAGCCCGATGAGGTGATCGTAGGTCTGGGTATCGCCGAGTTCGATAGCGAGGGTCGTTATATCGAAGCGCAGTTCGGCGACGCCAGCGTGGTGTCGCTGTATCTGCCATCCGGTTCCAGCGGCGAAGAGCGTCAGGCGGTGAAGTTCAAGTTCATGGCGGCGTTCATGCCGCATCTGCGCGAGTTAAGAGTCAGCGGACGCGAGGTGATTGTCTGCGGCGACTGGAACATCGCGCACAAGGAGATCGACCTGAAGAACTGGCGCGGCAACAAAAAGAATTCGGGCTTCCTGCCGGAAGAGCGCGCCTGGCTCACCGAACTGTTCGACGAAGTAGGTTTCGTCGATGTGTTCCGTAAAGTGCATCCCGAGATGGAGGCCTACACATGGTGGTCGAACCGCGGTCAGGCGTGGGCCAAGGACGTCGGCTGGCGCATCGACTATCAGATCGCTACGCCCGGCATCGCGTCACGCGCCGAATCGGCCAGCATCTACAAGGAGCAGCGCTTCTCGGATCACGCGCCGCTGACGGTGGATTATTCGTAGGGATTGCGGGTAGGGGCACGGCACAACAAAGTTAGGCAATCCACTATCCAGCAAGCTGGATGTGGAATTGACACCGCCGTGCCCCTACGGTGTTATCCCTGCTGCCAGGGCAATCCGGCTGCGCACCATCCGTTGGTGTCGCGGCGCTGGCCCGCGGCGTTCTTGTCGCCTTCGAAGCCTTCCAGGATGTTGTAGCAGTCGGCATAGCCGGCCTCGGTCGCCAGTGCGGCGGCGGCATGGGAACGTTGCCCGGTGCGGCACAGAAACAGCACCAGCGACTCCTTGTCCACCGATTGCTCCAGTTGCGCCATGAAATTCGGGTTGCGTTGCATGCCGGGATAGGTGGCCCATTCGATCTCGACGGCGCCGGGAACCCGGCCTACCCAGTCGCATTCGGCGCGGCTGCGCACATCCACCAGTCGCGCCCCGGGGGCGGATTGCAGGATCTCGTAAGCTTCCTGCGGCGACAGTGCGCCTTCGTAGGACAGATTCAACTCCTGGGCTCGTTGTTGGGCGGTTTGCAGGATGTTGGTGATTTTTCCCATGATGATTCTTTCCAAGGCAATGTTTAATGAATCCGGCGCGGATGTTATGCTGCGCCGCGCAGATGCATACTATAACCGATATGAAAAACCACTCCCATTCGCATACACACCATACCGACATCGAGCCATTCGATCCGGCGCATCCGGAGCGGTTTGCCGCGGCGCAAAAATGTACCTGGGTCAGCGTAGGGATCAATCTGGTGTTGACGTTGCTGCAACTGGCGGTCGGATATTTCGGCCGGTCGCAGGCGTTGATCGCGGACGGTTTGCATTCGCTGTCCGATTTGTTGTCGGATTTTCTGGTGCTGTTCGCCAACCGGGAAAGCAGTCGTCATGCCGACGCCCGGCATCCCTACGGTCATGCGCGCATCGAGACGGCGGCGACGTTGCTGCTGGGCGCGGCCCTGGCGGCGCTCGGGGTCGGCCTGCTGATCGCTGCCGGTATGAAGTTGCAGGATCCACAGAGCCTGCAAGCCGTCCATCCGGCTACTTTGTGGGTGGCCTTGCTGACGCTGGTCGCGAAGGAAGGGCTGTTCCATTACCTGATGGCGGTCGCGAAGCGAGTGCGTTCGCAGATGCTCGCGGCGAACGCATGGCATTCGCGTTCCGATGCGGCTTCTTCGCTGGTGGTGCTGATCGGCATCGCCGGCAACCTGATGGGTTTCGTCTTTCTCGATCTGATTGCCGCCGCCGTCGTCGGCGTGATGATCGCCCGCATGGGCGTCAAATTGGCCCAAGAGGCTTTGGCCGAATTGATCGACACCGGACTGGATGCGAAAGAGGTCAAGGCGATTCGCGATACCTTGCGCAACACCCCCGGTGTATGCGGCCTGCACGAGTTGCGCACGCGCAAGATGGCCGACAACGCGCTGGTCGATGCGCATATCGTGGTCGATCCAAAGATCAGCGTTTCGGAAGGGCATTACATCGCCGAAGCGGCGCGACAGTCGGTGCTGTCCAGACACCATGTGCTGGACGTGATGGTGCATATCGATCCGGAAGACGACCGCAAAGTGCGGCCCAATGCCCATCTGCCGGATCGTTCCGGATTGCTGGAGGCTTTGTCCGCAAGGCTGAGCGACCCCTCGATCAGCGAGCGCCGGGTGATGTTCCACTATCTGGACGGGAAGGTCGATGCCGAGCTCTTTTATCCTGCGGAAGAGTTGTCTGACGAACGGGCTGCTGCACTGCAGACGCAGTGCAATGCAATAGGGCTAAACGATGAGCTTTTCCGTTCCATCCAGATTCATCGCAGTGACGCACCGGAATAGTGCGAAAGTGTGTGCGATGCGCCCGATTTTGGTGCAAATATTTTCTGTGCCACGTTGCGGGCTTATGGCACAATGCCGCCTAGCTATGCGGATAAGGTTGGCACGTTTTCTGCATCCGGAATTTCGGGTTTCATAAGTTTGTTCGCAGTTTTTTTGATCCTTGGAGAGAGTTATGTCGATGACGGCAAATGATGTGTTGAAGATGATTAAGGACCACGACGTCAAGTTTGTGGATTTCCGTTTCACCGATACCCGCGGTAAAGAGCAGCACGTAGGCGTGCCTGCCAAGTACGTGGGTCTGGACAAGTTCGAAGAAGGCCACGCCTTCGACGGTTCCTCGATCGCCGGCTGGAAGGGCATCCAGGCTTCCGACATGCTGTTGATGCCGGACCCGACCACGGCTTACCTCGATCCGTTCATGGACGAGAACACGCTGGTTATCACCTGCGATGTAGTCGAGCCGTCCGATGGCAAGGGTTACGACCGCGACCCGCGCTCCATCGCGAAGCGCGCCGAGGCTTACCTGAAGTCCACCGGTCTGGGCGACACCGCCTTCTTCGGCCCCGAGCCGGAATTCTTCATTTTCGATTCCGTGAACTGGCATGTCGACATGTCCGGCTGCTCGCTGAAGATCAACTCCGAAGAGGCCGCATGGGCCACCGGCGAGAAGTTCGAAGGCGGCAACACCGGCCACCGTCCGATGGTCAAGGGCGGCTATTTCCCGGTTCCTCCGGTCGACAGCCTGAACGACATCCGTGCCGCAATGTGTCTGGCGCTGGAAGATATCGGCATCGAAGTCGAAGTGCATCACCACGAAGTCGCGACTGCCGGCCAGTGCGAAATCGGCACGAAGTTCAACACGCTGGTGAAGCGCGCCGACCAGACTCAGGCGCTGAAGTACGTTGTGCATAACGTTGCACACCAGTACGGCAAGACCGCGACCTTCATGCCCAAGCCCATCGTTGGCGACAACGGTTCCGGCATGCACGTGCACCAGTCGATCTGGAAGGACGGCAAGAACACCTTCGCAGGCAACGGCTATGCAGGCCTGTCCGAGACCGCACTGTTCTACATCGGCGGCATTATCAAGCACGCCAAGGCGCTGAACGCGATCTGCAACCCGGGCACCAACTCCTACAAGCGTCTGGTTCCTCACTACGAAGCACCGGTCAAGCTGGCTTACTCGGCGAAGAACCGCTCCGCTTCCATCCGCATCCCGCACGTCGCCAGCGACAAGGCTCGCCGTATCGAGACCCGCTTCCCGGATCCGACCGCGAACCCGTATCTGTGCTTCACCGCGCTGATGATGGCCGGCCTGGACGGCATCCAGAACAAGATCCACCCCGGCGATCCGGCTGACAAGAACCTGTACGACCTGCCGCCGGAAGAAGATGCAAAGATCCCGACCGTGTGCGCATCGCTGGACGAAGCTCTGGCAGCACTGGATAAGGATCGCGAGTTCCTGACCCGCGGCGGCGTATTCTCCAGCGACTTCATCGATGCCTTCATCGAGTTGAAGATGGAAGAAGTGAATAAGATCCGCATGACGACCCACCCGGTCGAGTTCGACATGTACTACAGCATCTAAACCTGCTGACTATGCAACAAACGAAACGGGGCCTCGCGCCCCGTTTTTGTTTGGAAGCGAACTCGCGGAGTTTGTCTGTGTCGGATGCATGTCCTATACTTGCCGCGTTACTCCGAGGAAACCGAACAATGAAATTTCGATACTTGCTGCTTGCGTTATGTGTCTGCCCTCCGTTGGCACAGGCCGAGATATACAAGTCTGTCGATGCGGATGGCCATGTCACTTATTCCAGCACGCCGATAAAGGGCGGCAAGCGCATCATTCTGGAGCCGTCCTCTTCTGCGTCTTCCTCTTCATCGGCACCTCCATCGCGCCAGCGTTCCGAGTCCAGCTCGCCCCGCGATTTCCCTAGGGTAGATGGTGCAACACAACGCGGGCGCGACGATACGCGGCGCAAGATACTGGAAGAGGAGTTGGCCGCAGAAGAGAGTCTGCTCGTGGAGGCCAAACAGAACCTGAAGGCAGGCGAGGCCAATCCGGAAGTGTTCAAGGGCAAGGACGGCAAGACCTATCGCAATGTCGGCAAGTATGACGAAAAGATCAAGACACTGAGCGACCAGGTTGAACTGCACCAGAATAACGTTGCGGCGCTTAAGACCGAGTTGTCCAAGATCAAGTAACTTTCATTGGCATGTTTTCTGCTTACCGGAAAGATATGCCCTCTATTGCTCATCTCTCGCTCGAACATCTCGCCACGGCAGTCATCCTGCTGGACGGCGAGTCGCGCATCGCCTATCTCAATCCTGCGGCGGAGCACCTGTTCGATGCGAGCGGCAAAAATTTGCTCGGACATCCGATGCAGCAGGCGTTCACCGATACCGAGCAACTGTCCAGTGCGATGCAGCAGGCGGTGCGCAACCACGCCAGCTACATCGAGTACGACCTGACGCTGGGCACGCCCACGCGCGGCAAGCTGCATCTGCGCTGTGCGGTGACGCCGGTGCAGTTCGACCGGCACTATCTGCTGCTGGAATTCCATCCCATGGACCGGCCGTTGAAGCTGGCGCGCGAAGAGCAGATGCTGGACCAGACCCAGGCTAACCGCCTGCTGTTGCGCAACCTCGCGCACGAGATCAAGAATCCGCTCGGCGGCATACGAGGTGCGGCACAACTGCTCGAACAGGAGCTGGATCGTCCGGCGCTACGCGAGTACACGCAGGTCATCGTGCAAGAAGCGGACCGGCTGCGCTCGCTGATGGAGAAACTGCTCGCGCCGCAGAATGCCTCGCATTACAGCGCACTGAACATCCACGAGGTGTTGGAACGCGTGCGTAGCGTCGTGCTGGCCGAGATGCCGGAGGGACTGAAGATCAGGCGCGATTACGACATCAGCTTGCCCGCGCTAGTCGGCGACAAGGAACAGTTGATCCAGACGATGCTCAACATCGTGCGCAACGCGGCGCAGGCGATGCACGGCCACGGGCAGATCGTGCTGCGCACCCGCATCGCGCGCCAGGTGACGTTGGTCAAGCGCCGCCACCGCCTCGCGGTGATGGTGCAGATCGTCGACAACGGTCCCGGCATCCCGCCCGAATTGCAGGACAAGATTTTCTACCCGCTGGTTTCCGGTCGCGCCGACGGTCATGGCCTCGGCCTGACGCTGGCGCAGGACTTCGTCAGCCAGCATGGCGGCACGATCGAATTCGACAGCGAACCCGGACGCACCTGTTTCACGGTGATGCTCCCCCTACCTTAGGTGATGACAATGAAACCCGTTTGGATCATAGACGACGACCGCTCGATACGCTGGGTGCTGGAGAAGTCGCTGGCGCGCGAAGAGATCGAGTTCAAGAGTTTTGCCTCGGCAGACGACGCGCTGCGCGCGTTGAACGGCGACAAGCCGCAGGTGGTGGTCAGCGACATTCGCATGCCGGGCAGTTCCGGGCTCGATTTCCTGCAGCAGCTGCACCAGCGTCATCCGGATATACCGGTGATCATCATGACCGCGTATTCCGATCTGGAGAGCGCGGTCTCAGCGTTTCAGGGCGGCGCGTTCGAATACCTGCCCAAGCCGTTCGACATCAATCATGCGATCGAACTGATCCGGCGCGCGCTTGAACAGAGCAAGCGCAAGTCGAGCGATGCCGAACAGGTCGAGGTTGCCGCGGAGATCCTCGGTCAGGCACCGGCGATGCAGGAGGTATTCCGCGCAATCGGCAGACTGTCGCAGTCGCATGCGACCGTGCTGATCAATGGCGAATCCGGCACCGGCAAGGAACTGGTTGCGCACGCGCTGCACCGCCACGGCCCGCGCCGCGACAAGCCGTTCATCGCGATCAACACCGCCGCTATCCCGAAGGACCTGCTGGAATCCGAACTGTTCGGCCACGAGCGCGGCGCGTTCACCGGCGCGGCGACGACGCGCCATGGGCGTTTCGAGCAGGCCGAGGGCGGCACGCTGTTCCTCGACGAAATCGGCGACATGCCGTCCGACCTGCAGACGCGGTTGCTGCGCGTGCTGTCGGACGGAAACTTCTACCGCGTCGGCGGACACCAGCCGATCAAGGCCAACGTGCGCATCATCACCGCGACCCATCAGGACCTCGAAGACAGGGTCAAGCAGGGTATGTTCCGCGAAGACCTGTTCCACCGCTTGAACGTGATCCGTCTGCGCCTGCCGCCGCTGCGCGAACGCCGCGAAGACATACCGCTGCTGGCGAAATATTTTCTGCAGAAGAGCGCGCGCGAACTGGGCGTGGAGCAGAAGCGGCTGAGCGAAGAAGCATTGCGTTTCCTCGCCGCGCAGGAATTTCCGGGCAACGTGCGCCAGCTGGAGAACCTGTGCCACTGGCTGACGGTGATGACGCCGTCGCAGGTGGTCGAGATCGCCGACCTGCCGCCTGAATGGCGCGGAGAAAGCGGCATAGCTGTCGGCAGCGGCGACTGGACTGCGGCGCTGGCGCTGCAGGCGACACAGGCGTTGCAGCGCGGCGACGAGCGCATCATGGACACGCTCACCGCGCAGTTCGAGCGCACGCTGATTCTGCAGGCGCTGCACCACACCGGGGGACGCCGCATCGAAGCCGCGACCTTGCTCGGCATTGGCCGCAACACGCTGACACGCAAGATACAGGAGTTGGGACTGGAAGATCAGGAGCCGTAGGGGATTCTCGCGTAGGGGCACGGCGTGCCGTGCCCGTCCTGCCGGTTATGCCAGCCGTTTCAGTAGCTTCTCGTGTATGCCGCCAAACCCGCCGTTGCTCATCACCAGCACTTGGTCGCCGGACTTTGCCGCCGCGGCGATGGCCTCGATGAGTTCGTTCAGGTCGTCCTTCACCACCGCCTTGTCGCCCAGAGGGGCCAGCGCGTCGCGCGCATCCCAGCCCAGGTTGCCGGCATAGCAGAACACCAGGTCGGCATCTTTCAGGCTGCCCGGCAGCGCGTCCTTCATCACGCCCAACTTCATCGTGTTCGAGCGCGGCTCCAGCACCGCGAGGATGCGTGCAGAACCGGCCTTGCGGCGCAGTCCGGCGACCGTCGTGTCGATTGCGGTCGGGTGATGCGCGAAGTCGTCGTACACGGTGATGCCGTTGACCTCGCCGCGCACTTCCATGCGGCGCTTCACGTTCCTGAATTCGCTCAATGCCTGCAGACCCTGCGCGACCGGCACGCCGACATGGCGCGCGGCAGCCAGGGCGGCCAGCGCATTCATCCGGTTGTGCTCGCCCATCAGCTCCCAGCGCAGCGTGCCCAGAGGTTCGCCGTCCAGCGTCACCAGGTCGTTGTCGTCTATGCTCCAGCCCGGATTGCAGCCGAACTTCTCGACCGGCGACCAGCAACCGCGCCCGATCACCCGCTGCAGCGATTCCTCGCGGCCGTTGCACACCACGAGCCCGGTGCCGGGCACGGTGCGCACCAGATGGTGGAACTGCGTCTCGATCGCGGCGAGATCGGGGAAGATGTCGGCGTGGTCGAATTCGAGGTTGTTCAGAATCGCGGTGCGCGGGCGGTAATGAACGAACTTGGAGCGCTTGTCGAAGAACGCGGTGTCGTATTCGTCCGCCTCGATCACGAAGAACGGCATCTCGGTGATGCGCGCCGACACGCCGAAGTTCTGCGGCACGCCGCCGATCAGGAAGCCGGGATTCAGTCCCGCATATTCCAGTATCCACGCGAGCATGGACGTGGTCGTCGTCTTGCCGTGCGTGCCCGCCACGCCCAGCACCCATTTGTCGCGCAGCAAGGTGTCGGCCAGCCACTGCGGGCCGGAGACGTAGGGCAGGCCGCGGTTCAGGATCTCTTCCATCAGCGGATTGCCGCGCGACACCACGTTGCCGATCACGAACATGTCCGGCTTCAGCGCGATCTGCTCCGGACCGAAGCCCTCGATCAGCTCGATGCCCTGCGCTTCGAGCTGCGTGCTCATAGGCGGATAGACGTTGGCGTCGCAGCCGGTGACGCGGTAGCCCGATTGCTTCGCGATCGCCGCGATGCCGCCCATGAAGGTGCCGCAGATGCCGAGGATGTGGATGTGTTTAGCTTGGCTCATCATTAATTCCGTTCGTCATTCCGGCGCAGGCCGGAATCCAGTAATCAAACAAACTCCGCGAAGCGGAACAAAACCAACTGCACGTAAAATAACTGCGCGGGATTCCGGCCTGCGCCGGAATGACAGATAGGCTACGTCCTGAAAATAAAATACACCGCGCCCATCAGGCACAGCCCTGCGTACAGATAGTCCATCTTCAGCGGCTGATTCATGTACAGCACCGCGAACGGCACGAAGATCGTCAGCGTGATGACTTCCTGCAATATCTTCAACTGACCCAGATCGAGCTGGGTATAACCGATGCGGTTCGCCGGTACCTGCAGCAGGTACTCGAACAGCGCGATGCCCCAGCTGATCAGCGCCGCCACATACCACGGCGACGTCGCGAGATTCTTCAGGTGGCCGTACCAAGCGAACGTCATGAACAGGTTGGACACGGCCAGCATCAGCGCCGTGATCAGCAACGGGTTCGAGATCAGGTTCATGCTTGGTTGTTGCCGGTTTTCTTCTTGCTGAACTTGGCAAGGCGCAGGAAATTCGCCAGTTCTTCTACCCAGCGCAACCGCTGCTCCGGCGTGAGCGCCCTGAACGCGCGCAGGCGTTCGTCGCTCACGTGGTAAGTGCGGTCGCCGGGATCGAAGGGTTGCTTCATGCGGCCTTGATCCTTTGCAGATGCTCGATGTCGGAAAGGTCTATCGGCCGTCCGACTGCTTGCTTCAGCGCGATCAGGTCGTCGATGGAAACGACCCTGATCGCGGTTCCGGCAACATCGTATTCGACGGCGCGCGCCGTCATGCCGTCGAAGTCGACCGGCGGAAACAGCAGCACATCGATGGTCACCCCCGCCAATTGCGGCGTACGCAATGCGAAGGCTTCCAGATTTCGTTGCGCATGCCACTCGCGTAGCAACTCAATATCGCTCAACGATTCCAGCGGAACCGGAAGCATGGGTGTGAGCTTCAGCTCCTTCGCCATCTCGATCAAGGCGCCCAGATTGGCCGGGTTCATCGCCACCGTGATGTCGACATCCATCGTGGCGCGCTCCACCCCGTGCAGCGAAACCGCCAGCCCGCCGATCAGCAAGTAATCGACATGATGGCGGTCCAGCGCGGAGAAGAGTTCGAGATAGAACATGCGGCTAGTCTAACAGCGCGTTATTGCACGCCCAACAGTTCCACGTCGAACACCAGCGTCGCGTTCGGTGGAATCACGCCGCCCGCGCCGCGTGCGCCGTAGCCCATTTCCGGCGGGATGGTCAGTGTGCGTGAGCCGCCGACCTTCATGCCCTGCACCCCTTCATCCCAGCCCCGGATCACCTGACCCGCGCCGAGCGGGAATTCGAAAGGTGTGCCGCGGTCGCGCGAGCTGTCGAACTTCGCGCCCTTGTGCTCGGGGGCGGCCTCGTCGTACAGCCAGCCGGTGTAATGCACGGACACGTTGCGTCCCGCCGTGGCTTCGGTGCCTTCACCGGTCTTGACGTCGGTCTTGATGAGCGCGCTCACGCTGCTGGTCGTGG
>JALNYK010000035.1 GCA_023229845.1 Gallionella sp. | reverse complement strand
GACGCTTCCGTGAGTGTTGCAATTTTCGCAATACGTATGCGCGAAATTTGTTGCAGGTTTTTTTAAACGTGGATAGAGTGCCGATGCCGCAAACGTCTCCAGCTATCAGGACAGGGCGTTTGAGCGAGAAGTTGAGTAGCGAGAATGTCCCCAATTTTTATGGAGAATGAAAATGGCAACATCCGATACAACCGCATCGACCCCTGCAGCAAAACCCGCAGCGAAAAAAGCAGCCGCTAAACCGGCCGCCAAAAAAGTCGCCGCTAAACCCGCAGTAAAAAAAGCAGCAGCAAAACCCGCGGCGAAAAAAGCGGCCGCCAAACCGGCAGTCAAGAAAGCAGCAGCCAAGCCAGTAGCGAAAAAAGCCGCCGTTAAACCGGCAGCGAAAAAAGCGGTAGCCAAGCCAACAGCTAAGAAGGCAGCGGCCAAGCCAGCAGTGAAGAAAGCCGTAGCGAAGAAGCCAGTAGCGAAAAAGGTTGTTGCCAAGAAAGTTGCAGTCAAGCCGGCAGCGAAAAAGGTTGTCGCCAAGAAAGTTGCAGCCAAGCCTGCAGCGAAAAAGGTTGTCGCCAAGAAAGTTGCAGCTAAGCCGGCAGCGAAAAAGGTTGCCGCCAAGAAGGTTGTAGCCAAGAAGGTTGTAGCCAAGCCGGCAGCGAAGAAGGTTGTCGCCAAGAAGCCGGTTGCCAAAAAGGCTGCAGCCAAGCCCGCAGTGAAGAAGGCAGTGGCGAAGAAGCCAGTCGCCAAGAAAGTCGCAGCAAAGCCAGCAGTGAAGAAGGCCGCCACCAAGCCGGCAGCCAAAAAGCCTGCAGCGAAGAAGGTCGGCAAGGGCATCCTGGGTGCATAACCTGGATGTTTGCGGGGCGGAAGCCCCGCAGGCCCGCTTTACTTGAGACGCCCCGTGTTCTGCACGGGGCGTTTTTATTTTGCACCGATGGACGGGTAATTCGTTGGTGACGCTACGTCATTCCGGCACAGGCCGGAATCCAGTTATAAAAATATTCCGCGTAGCGGACAAAACCACGGCGTTGTCCCGCTTACGCGGGAATTCTTTAATCGGCTGGATTCCGGCCTGATGGAACTACTAGCCATTCGACTAAGCTAGCAAACAACGCCAGCCAAGTCGCTGGTTATGCGCCGGAATGACGGCCTGATGATGGCCTGACATTAACGCAGACTAGATCAGGAAAATCGTCGCTAGCCCCAGGAAGATGAAGAAGCCGCCGCTGTCGGTGATCGCCGTGATCATCACGCTGGAGCCTATCGCTGGATCGCGTCCGAACTTCTGCATCGTCAGCGGAATGACCATGCCGACGACGGCGCCCACGATCAGGTTGAGCAGCATCGCGCTGGTCATCACGACGCCGAGCGGCACGCTGTGATACAGGAAGTAGGCGAACAGTCCCGCAATTCCGCCCCACACGATACCGTTAAATGCGCTGATCGCCAGTTCCTTCAGCAACAGGCGGCGCGCGTTGCCTTGGGTGATCTGTCCCAGCGCGAGCGAGCGGATGATGATGGTGGTGGTCTGGTTCGCCGAGTTGCCGGCGATGCCGACAACGATGGGCATCAGTGCAGCCAGTGCGACGAATTTTTCGATGGTGTCTTCGAATCCGCCGATCACGCGCGAGGCGAAGAATGCGGTGCACAGGTTCAGGGCCAGCCAGGTCCAGCGGTTCTGCGCCGACTTCCACACCGACGCGAAGATGTCTTCCTCTTCGCGCAGACCGGCCTGGTTCAATAAGTCGCTCTCGGATTCGGTACGGATGAAGTCCAGCACCACGTTCACGGTCACGCGACCGGTCAGTTTTTTGTCTTCGTCGATCACCGGTGCGGAAACGAGGTCGTAGCGCTCGAACGCTTGTGCGGCCTGATCCGCCTTCTCTTCCGGATGCAGCTGGATGGTGTCGGTCAGCATCAGGTCGCGGACGAGCGCTTCCGGTTCGTTGACGACGATCAGGTTGATCGGCAGCACGCCCTTGAAGACGTCGTCGCGGTTGACCACGAATATCTGGTCGGTGTGGTCGGGCAGTTTGTCGAAACGGCGCAGGTAGCGCGACACCACTTCCAGCGTGACGTCCTCGCGCACATGGATCATGTTGAAGTCCATCAGTGCGCCGACCGAGTCTTCCGAATACGACATCGCCGCGCGCAGATGTTCGCGCTCTTCGATCGACAGCGACTTGAACACGTCGCGCATCACGTTCTGCGGCAGGTCCGGCGCGAGGTCGGCGATCTCGTCGGCATCCAGCTGTCCGGCCGCAGCGCGCAGTTCTTCGCGGTTCATCGTTGCGATCAGCGACTCGCGCACCGAATCCGATACCTCGATCAGGATCTCGCCGTCGCGTTCCGATTTGACCAGATCCCACACCAGCAGACGCTGCTCGATCGGCAGGGCTTCGAGGATGTAGGCGATGTCGGCCGGGTGCAGACTTTCCAGCTTGAGCTGCAGTTCGGTGAGGTGTTGCTTGTGCAGCAGGGTATCGACCAGGGCATGGCGATCCTGACGCGGCAGTTCCTGCTTGTGCGCCACCTCTTCTACCAGCGCGTGTCTGTGCAGCAGTGCCTCCACCTGCTTGAGGTGTGCTTGCACGTTTTCGGTGTGGTGGTTCTCGTGGCTGGAGTCGGTCATCGCGCGGGCCCTTTTATTCGCGCGCTATTGTAAAGGAATCGCCGCTCGAATGGCGGCGACGCGATGCATGGGTAGGGGAACGGCGGTGTCAATTCCACATCCAGCTTGCTGGATAGTGGATTGCCCGACTTTGTTGCACCGTGCCCCTACGAAATTTTGCGACACGTCATCGCGAAATGTTTCCGCCGTGCCCCTACGGAATTTCCGCGCTGTTCATGCGCGCAAGGATGATGCCGGTCTTGCGCAACAGCCCGCGCGCCTCGCGGTGCTTATCGTAGTAGCGCGGGTTGGGCACCATCGCGGCGAGTTTTGCGGCCTGTGCGGCAGACAAGCCGGATGCGCTGGTGCGGTAGTAATAACGCGCGGCGGCTTCCGCGCCGAACACGCCGTTGCCCCATTCGATCACGTTGAGATAAATCTCGAAGATGCGGCGCTTGTCCATCGCCGCCTCCAGCATCAGCGTGATGATGACTTCCTCGCCTTTGCGCCAGGGCGTGCGCTTGGTCGAGAGAAACAGATTCTTCGCAAGCTGCTGGCTGATGGTCGATCCGCCCGCGACGATCTTGCCCTTCTTCATGTTCTTCTCGTAGGCCTTCTGGATACCTTCCCAGTCGAAGCCTTCATGGTCGACGAACTTCGCGTCTTCCGAGGCGACTAGCGCTCGCTTCAGGTTGTTGGAGATTTTTTCGTAGGGCACCCACTTGTGCTTCAGCTCGGCGTCCGGGTTCTTGTCCTGCATCACCTCCAGCCGGTCTTCCATGAAAGAACTGGTCGAGGGATTGAACTTCACCCACCAGACGATGTGCATGAATATCCAGAGCTGGTACAGCAGCACCAGCGCGAAGATGGCCAGCAGGATGCGCCAGCTCCAGTAACGGAATTTTTTCATGCGCTGCGCAGTTTTTCGAGTACGGGACGGGTGTCCGGGCGGACGCCGCGCCAGATATGGAACGCTTCGGCGGCTTGTTCGACCAGCATGCCGAGGCCGTCGGCGACGTGAGCTCCATGCTCGCGGGCGAAGGCCATGAACGGCGTCTCCCGCCCGTACATCATGTCGTAGGCGAGTGCGTTGGGGGCGAAGATGGAGTCCGGCAGCGGGATTGCGCTGTCGCTCAGTCCTGCGGAAGTGGCGTTCACGATCACGTCGAACTGCAGCTCATCCAGTTCGTCGTAGCCGCAACCGGTAACCTCGCCCGAAGCGGCGAATGCGGCGGCAAGCTGCCGCGCCTTGTCCGCGGTGCGGTTGGCGACGGCGATATGCGCGCCTGCATGCACCAGTGGCAGTATGACGCCGTAGGCCGCGCCGCCCGCGCCCATCAGTAGCACGCGCTTGTCGCGCAGCGAGACGCCGAGATTGTGTTCGATGTCGGCAACCAGTCCCGCGCCGTCGGTGTTGTCGCCCAGGATGGCGCCGCCTTCGAACTTCAGCGTGTTTACGGCCTGGGCCGATTGAGCGCGCTCGCTCAATCGCGTAGCGAGTTCGAACGCCTCGAACTTGAACGGCACGGTCACGTTGCAGCCCTCGTAGCCTGCTGCGCGCAGACGTTCGATGGTCGCCGCGAAGCCGTCCAGCGGCGACTCGATGGCCTCGTACGAAATGTCCTGCCCGGTCTGTTCCGCGAACATCCGGTGGATCGGCGGCGATTTGCTGTGCGAGATGGGGTTGCCGATAACGGCGTATTGGTCGGTCATGGTTCTGGCGATGCGAATAAGTGGCGCGGATTATAGCGGGTTAATCCGCGCGCTTCAGTACGCCCGCAGCCAGACCGCAGAGCGCCATCGCCCACACCACCACCGCGCCGCTGGGCAAGTCGAACCATGCCGATAGCAATAGGCCGAGCGCATACCCCAGCACGCCGACGGTAAACGCGAAAACCATGCGGCGTTGTTTCAGGCGGTAGGTGGCGAGCGCGGGAACGATCAGGCTGGCGAACACCAAGTAGATGCCGACCAGTTGCACCGAGGCGGTGACGGCCAAAGCGAACAGGGCGTAAAAACCGATGCTGCTGGTTTTTAGTTTTGTCCAAAACCACAGCGCAAGCAACGTTGCGGTGAGGATGGCCGTGACGATCAGTTGTTCGGTATTCACCCACAGGATCTGCCCGACCAGCAAATCCTTGAGATGCTCGCCCGCATGCACGTCGCGGCTCATCAGCAGGATGCCGCCGCTGGCGGCGAGCACAAAGGTTAGGCCGATGCAGGCTTCCTTGATTTCGGGCAGACGGTTTTCGATCCACGCCAGCAGTGCCGCGCCGCATAATGCGCTGAGGGCGGCGACCAGTTGCACCAGCAGCGGCTGGTTGGTCAGGTCGAGCAAGCCCGCGATAACCACGCCCAGTCCTGCGATTTGCGCGACGGCGAGGTCGGCGAAGATCACGCCGCGCGTCAGCACTTTCATGCCGAGCGGGATGTGCGTGGACAGCACCAGCAAACCCGCGACAAACGCGGGGAGGAGAATGTCGAATTCGATATTGTTCATGGTGTCCTTGATGTTTGTTTCATCCGCAGATGAAACCTGAAAAAGCAGAACTCGTAGGATGGGTTGAGCGCAGCGATACCCATCAATCGCACCGCATGGGTATCGCGTTACTCAACCCATCCTACAAAACTGCGCCGGAATGACGTTGGTTATTTCAGTCCCGCCAGCAAACGCTGCACCGTGTCGTCGAACAGCGCGAACAAATCGCCAGACTGCGGCGTGCCGCCGACCGTGAACGGCAGCGTCACGGCGGGGATATGCGCGCGTTCGGCGATCCATTCCGAGGGGCGGCCATCCTGGTAGGCGGCGCGTATCACCAGCTTCGCCGGGTGTTGCTGCAACTGGCCCAGCACCTGGCCCAGATATGCGGCGCTGGGTTCCATGCCGGGCTTGGGTTCGAGTTCGGCGACCTGCTTCAGTCCCAGCCAGTTGTTCAGGTAGGGGAAGCCGCGATGCTGCACGATGATGGGCATGCCCCTGAGAGGTGCGGCCTGATGTTCCCACTTCGCCAGCGCGGCGCGCCATTGCCGGTCGAACGCCGCGTACTGTTGCCGGTAGTGCTCGGTGTTGGCCGGGTCGAGCTGGATCAGGCGTTTGCTGAGCGCGTCGGCGACCGGCAAGAAGTTGCGCGGATCGATCTGGATATGCGGGTTGCCTGCGGCATGCACATCGCCATCGGCACGATCCAGCCGGGTCGGGACTTCCAGCATGCGTACAGATTGCGCCGCTTCGAAATAACCGGCGCTGCCGGGCTGAATCGCGCCGTTGCCGGATTCGCGCAACACCACCGGCAGCCAGGCCGTTTCCAGCTCCGCGCCGGTGCATACCAGCAGTTGCGCGCGGCGCGCCTTGGCGATCAGGCTGGGGCGGGCCTCGACGCGATGCGGGTCTTGCAGCGCGCCGGTGACGGTGTAGATGCTGGCCCGGTCGCCCGCGAGCTGCTGGGTGAGCGCGGCCCATTCCGGTTCGCAGGCGAACACGTTGAGCGCGGCGTGGACTTGGCTGCTGAGTAGCAGCAGAGAAATTACAGAGAGGATTTTTTTCATGACATTGCCCTTGTAGGGTGGGCACGTTTTTGTGCCCACGCGGTTTAAGTATTGACGAGTAACGCGTGGGCACAAGAAACGTGCCCACCCTACGTTACTGCGCCGGAATGACGGCGGTTCGTTAGTAATTGTGTGCGGCGTGTGCGCCCAGGCTCATGATGTATTGCACGAACAACTGATTGTCCGGCAGCCCCTGACGCGAATTGTCTCTGGCCAATTGCAGGCGCAGGCGCGAGAATTCG
Source organism: Gallionella sp. (assembly GCA_023229845.1). Classification (GTDB taxonomy): domain Bacteria; phylum Pseudomonadota; class Gammaproteobacteria; order Burkholderiales; family Gallionellaceae; genus Gallionella. The sequence goes on along the minus strand of JALNYK010000035.1, from coordinate 21,946 downwards.
CTGGGGCTGTAGTCCAGCATCAGACTGGTGCGCGTGGGTTGGAAGCCGTAGTCGGCGATGACATTGGCGGCGTTCAGCGCGCCGACCGAGGCGACGCCCGGAGCTAGCTGGTCGTAGCGCAAGCCGGTGCGCCAGTGCGGCATGAACTGGTACACGCTTTGCAAATACCAGCCGTTTTGCGTCACGCTGAAACTGTCGGTCACATTCGCCAGTGCGGTGTCGTAAGTCAGCAGGCCGCTTTCCTTGCGCCGGAAATATTCGCCTTGCACCTTCACGTAACGGTTGCCGATGTTGCCGTTTGGCGCATATTTCCAGACGAAATCCAGCCCGGTCGTCTGACTGTCGCCGCTGAAACTGTTGCTCACGCCGCCGATAGTTCCCGGCAGATCAGGCACCGCATCGCTGACGCGATCCGCCGCGCGTGTCCGGTGCAGCGATGCGCCGACGCGCCAACTGTGCTCGATGCCGATGTCGTCGCCGGCATGCGCGAACAGCACGCCGGAACCCGCGCCGTTCTTGACGCGGTCCGAGCCGGGAAAGCCGCGTCCGCGCCCGAGTTCCGCGCCCAGTTCGATGAAGGTGTCGGTCGGCGCGAGCCATTTGACTTGTAGGCCGTCTTCGGCGAGCTGGTTCTCCCACAGCGCGGCATAAACCAGCGGCTGATCGATGAAATCCCAGGCGTGGGCATGGTGTTCGTTGAGATAACCCAGCCCGGAGAAATAGCGGCCAAACTTGAGGTTGAGACCGTTGCCCAGCGCGGATGTCTGGACGAAGGCATTCTCCACGCCGACGCCGCCTGCCGGATCGAGCGCCAGCGTGGCAATGCCGCGATAGTCGGCATCGATGCTGGCGGAAATTCCCAGTTCGGATTCGCCGAGGTTGAAGCCCTGTTCATGCCCCATGTTCGGATTCATTGCGAAGCCGGTGGCAGCGATGGCGGGGTCCTGACGCACAGAGCCGTAAGTGCCGGCCAGTATCAATGCGATGGCCGGGTTGAACGCATTGTCGCCGCCAGCACTGACCGACGATGGTGCAGCCTCGGCTGACCGAGTCTGCGCTGGGGAGACCTCGGTTTGTTTACCGGTCGATTCGGCGGCTTGCAAACGCTGCTCTAGCTGGGCGATGCGCTGTTCGTAGCTTTGTTTCAGTTGTTGAATCTGCTCGCGGATGGCTTGCAGGTCGGCGTCGCTCGCGGCGGAAGCGTTCGGCGCATGGGATAACAGCGCGGCAATCGCCACGCTCAAACAGGATTTGTTGAACATTTGATACTCCGTAAAAACAATGAACGAATTGCGGAACGCGGGCCGGGGAAGTTCCGGCCCGCGTTCAGTGCGAGAAGTCGATTGAATTAAACGGAGTAAGGCGGAGCGCGCGCAGTGTAGGCGGTGAATGCGGCGGAGTGGAACGAGGCGGAAGCGGCGGTGACGAAGTGTGTCTCTTGCTTTGCCGGAGTGAATTGATGCGAGTGGCTGCCGAGGGCGCTGCCGAGTTGGGCGTAACTGGCGCACAAGTCGCATAGCCGGTCGTGCGGTTGCGATTGATCCTGAGACGGTTGCTCCAGCGTGTGCGCGATGCCGTGCGTCAGGCCGCCAAGCTGGCTGAGCAGCAAGGCGAATACGAGCAGCAGACGGATGGGCAGGGAGCGGTGCATAGGGCGCATTCTAGTTTATTCGCCTTCCAGCCGGTCCGCGCTTGTGAACGTCCAGGTGCGGACGATGGTCAGGATGTCGGTGTCGCGGGTGATGTCCGGCGGCAGCGGCGAGTAGGGCGCGGCGAGTTTGACGATGCGCATCGCCGCGGCATCGAGAATGCGATGGCCCGAAGACTTGTCGACTTCAATTCTATCTATGCTGCCATCGGTCTTAATCGAGACACTTAAAATAAGTTTTCCATAAATTTGTTGCCGGCGCGCCTCTTCCGGGTAGTTGAGGTTGCCGATGCGCTCGACCTTGATGCGCCAGTCTTCGATGTACTGGGCGAAGCGGTATTCCTGGGTGCGCGCGCCGATGGTTTTGCGACGCGGCAGCTTCTGGTAAGCATCGTTGTTTTTGCTGATCTGCGCTTCCAGCCGGGCGATCTCCAGGCTGCGTTGCACCAGGTCGTCTCCGCTGCTGTTCGCGCTGGTCTGGTCCTTCTTCGGGGTAGGCTGGGCTACGGTGTAGTCGCCCTTCATGCGCGTCATCAGGCGCTTGGATTCCTGCTCCAGTTCGGCGACGCGTCTGGCGACCTGTTCCGGCGTGAATTGCTGGTCGTCGCTGATCGTCGGCAGCGAGGTTTTGGCCTGACGGTCTTCGGCGGTGTTGCCGCCGCCATCCAGATTGGCCTGCGCCAGCGCATCGGCCTTGTCGGGGCGGGTAAGCGACTTGCTGTTGACCAGCACCACTTGCAGCGGCGTCATCATGTTGGCGAGGCTGGACGGTTCGGGCAGCACCAGTGCGATGCCGAACAGCGCGAAGGCATGCAGCGCGACCGAGAGGGTCATCGCTGCGGACAGGCGCGCGGTCAGGCTTGCGATCAAGCGGCTTCCTCCACGGTCGCGACGTAGCGCGTTTCCACGTTGACATCCAGCAGGTCGATACCGGTGATGGCCAGTTGCACGCGAGTGTTGGCGGGCAGCTCAGGCAGCGAAGAGGCACGGAACACCAGCGGGATGTCGGTCAGCTTCACCAGATTTTCGCGCAGCACGGTGGCAGAAACCAATAGTTCGCGCAGCGATTCGTTTGCCCCCTCTCCCGCAGGCGGGAGAGGGTTGGGGAGAGGGGCGTCCGTAGCGAGCGTCTCTTGTTCCTGCTGCAGCCAGCGCAGACACCAGTAGCGTTCCATGTGGCGCTGGAAGTCGTTGTAGATGCCGTACATGGTGTCGAAGTCGCGCATCGCCGCATACAGCGCGGTGTCGCCCTTGGGATAGACCGGTTCGGCGTCTTTCAGCATCGCGATGATCTGGCGCTGGTTCAGCAGGTCCACGTAGCGACGTAGCGGCGAGCTTGACCACATGTATTGCGCGACGCCCAGTCCTTGATGCGGAGCGGCGACGGTGCTCATCTTCACCTTGCCGCCCTGCTGGGTGCGGTAGATCGCGACGAAGCCGTGTTCGGCGATATGTTTGCCCCATTCGCTGTTGACCAGGATCATCAGCTCGGACACCACCTTGTCGATGGGCGAGCCGCGCCGGCGGTTGGTGATGCTGATACGATCGTTTTCGACATGGAAGTTGTAATCGACCTGCTGGGTGCTATTGTCGGAAGGCTTGCCGCGTCCCGCTTCCAGCTTCTGCGCCAGCTTCCACAGCAGCGCCAGTTCCGGCGCATAGGGGTAATCGAGTTTGCCTTCGGCCAGCGTCTGTTCGTTGAACAGCGGCTCCAGCGTGTCGTGGCGCAGGTTCGCGGCGATGTGGATGCGTTCGACGCGGCTCTCGTGGCTCAGGATTTCCAGCGTCTCGGCGTCCACCTCGTTGTACATCGACAGCGCCGGGCAGACGCGGTCCGCGCACAGCGTGAAGGCCTCGACGACGCTGTCCGGCAGCATGGTGATCTTGTTGCCGGGCATGTACACCGTGGACAGGCGTTCGACCGCGATCTTGTCGCCGTCCGAGTCGCGCGGCATGCCCAGCGCGGGCGCGGCGATATGTACGCCGATGCGCCAGTTGCCGTTCGGCAGTTTCTCTATCGAGAAGGCGTCGTCGATCTCGGTCGTCGTCGCGTCGTCGATGCTGAAGGCGCTCGCGGTCGCCAGCGGCAACTCATCCCAGGTGGCGAGCTCCACCGGTGGAAAGCCCGTGCCCTTGGGGAAGTGCTCAGACAGGAACTGGTTGTAGTGGTAATCGTGCGTGGATGTGATTGCGCCGCAGCGGTGTAGCAGGTGCGCCGCGGACAAGTGCGTCGCCGCGCAGGCGGCTTCCAGCGCCTTGACTTCCAGCGTGTTGCGATCCGGCTTGTAGAGCAGTTGTTGCAATTGCGCGGTGAACTCCGGCGGCAGTTCGAAGCCGATCAGTTGCGTGGTCATGCGTTCCTGCAACGCGAGTTGCTGACGCTTTTTCTCGGCTCCGGCGAGCGCGGCTTTCAGCACGTCCGGCGGCGCGGCGCGATAGCGTCCCTTGCCCTTCTTGTGGAAGTAGATCGGCGCGCCGTGCAGCCTTATCAGCGCGGCGGCGGCCTCCAGCGAGCTGGGCGTATGGCCGTAATACTCGGCGGCGATCTGCTCGAAGCCGAATTCTTCCGGCGGACAGCATTCCCACAGGAACTCGGTCTCGATGTCGTTGGACAGGGTTTCCGCCTGCGGCAGGAATTCGGATAGCGTGGGCTGGGTGAAGCGCAGCATCACGTTTGCAGCCTTGATTTTGCTGCGTTTGCCGGACAGGCTTTCGACCTGCAGGGAGGTGGTGTTGTCGGTCATGATGCTGCCGACCTTGAAACTGCCGTCTTCTTCGTAAAGGATATTCATTTAAACGTATGCCGAAAATTGGCGCGAATTATATCAGGGTGCCCCGTAAACCTACTGCGCGACTTGATTGCTGTGTTGCGCGGTACTCGAAATCCTCACGTACTTTAAGTACGTTCCGGTTTCTGTGTTCCGTGCGCCTTGCACTCAAGTCGCTCGCTACGGTTTCCGTGGCACCCTTTAGCGCCTCGGACGGGCAACAAAAAAGCCGACTCGCGTCGGCTTTTTTAGGAGGCAGAGAATGTTTATTTCTGGCTGAGAATCCACGCCACCATAGCCTTGATGTCGGCATCGGCGACGGTCTTTGGGGTGGCCGGCATCGGCATCGTGCCGAACGCGCCGGAGCCACCGTTGCGTACCTTGGTCTCCAGCTTGGTCTGTGCGGCCTTGTCGCTGGCGTATTTGGCGGAGATGTCCTTAAGCGCCGGGCCTACCGATTTTTTATCCAATTGGTGGCATGAAACGCAGCTGCTTTTCTTGAATGTTGCTTCACCGTTGTCGGCCGCGAATGCGGTGGCGGACAGGGTCAGGGCTGCTGCGGCTGCGATCAGATAACGAGTCTTCATGTTGCTCTCCTTGGTTGTGAAATCGGGGTGGCTGATCCGTATTCGGTGACAGATATTATGCCGCAATGCGAGCCGAATCAAACTTAAAGTCCATCGGAAGACAGAATATTTTATTTAAAGTTCCCGGAGCGCCAGAAGGGGTCGCATAAACAAAAAAACTCCAGCCTAGGCTGGAGTTTTTTGTCTATATCGATGTGCTTAAGCCTTGAACAGCTCTTTCAGCATCCACAGAGAAAAGCCAAGTGCGAAGACTGCGGTTCCGATTGCGGAAATATCTGCGATGAACGACATTTTTTCTCCTCCCGAGAGATTTAGGTTGAACACGACAACTAACAAGCGAGGCGAATCGTAGCACAATTTTTTGTGTCGGCAAGCCGTTTTCGCTAAAATCTTACACGAGCTTTTTGCTCGGATTTTCAGGCTGTTGTGGCCTTTCGTTTGAATCGCCTTCCCTTATGACCAAGAAATTCTATATCAAGACCTTCGGCTGCCAGATGAACGAGTACGACTCGGACAAGATGGCGGACGTGCTGCGCGCCTGCGAAGGCATGGCGCAGACCGACAAGCCGGAAGAGGCTGACATCATTCTGTTCAACACCTGTTCTATCCGCGAGAAGGCGGCGGAGAAGGTGTTTTCCGATCTGGGGCGTGTGCGTCCGTTGAAACTGGCCAGGCCCGAATTGCTGATCGGCGTCGGCGGCTGCGTGGCCAGCCAGGAGGGGGCGACGATCATCAAGCGCGCACCTTATGTGGATGTGGTGTTCGGCCCGCAGACGCTGCACCGTTTGCCGCAACTGTTGCAGGCGCGTCGCGACACCGGGCTGCCGCAGGTGGACATCAGCTTTCCCGAGATCGAGAAATTCGATCATCTTCCCGTTTCTCAGGTTGCCAGCGGCGCGGCCTCCGTCGCCATCATGGAAGGCTGCAGCAAATACTGCACCTTCTGCGTCGTGCCTTATACGCGCGGCGAAGAGGTGTCGCGCCCGTTCGAGGATGTGATGCGCGATGTGCGGGAGCTGGTTGCGCAGGGAGTGAAGGAGATCACCCTGTTGGGCCAGAACGTGAACGCCTATTGCGGAGACACCGACGACGGCGATACGGTGGATTTCGCCTTTCTGCTGCAGGCCATCGCGGCGCTGGAGGGGGTCGAGCGACTGCGCTATACGACCTCGCACCCCAAAGAAATGACGCAACGCCTGATCGACGTGTACACGAGCACGCCCAAGCTGGTCAGTCATCTGCACCTGCCGGTGCAGTCCGGTTCGGATCGTGTACTGGCGGCGATGAAGCGCGGACACACCGTGCTGGAATATAAATCCATCATTCGCCGGGTGCGTGCGGCCCGCCCCGGTATCAGCATCACCTCGGATTTTATCGTCGGCTTTCCCGGCGAGACCGAGGCCGATTTCGAGGCGACCATGAAGCTGATCGAGGATGTCGGTTTCGATGCCAGCTTCAGCTATGTATTCAGCCCGCGTCCCGGCACACCAGCCGCAGAGATGACGGATAGCACGCCGGCGGAAGTGAAAGCGGCGCGCCTGGCAAGATTGCAGGCGCGCATCGACGAGCAGGAGCAGAAAGTCAATCAGGCTATGCTCGGCACCGTGCAGCGTGTGCAGGTGGAAGGTCTGTCGAAAAAGGACGCGCAGGAACTGGCGGGTCGCACCGACAACAATCGCGTGGTGAATTTCCGCGGCTCGCCTGAAATGATCGGGCGCTTCGTCGAAGTGAAGATCACCGAGGTGGTGCGACATACCTTGCGCGGTGAGCTAGTATTGAACGCATCGTGATGAACGCCGAGATCAAGACACTGCAATTCGCCCTCGAACCGTTGGACAACCAGCGGCTCGCGAACTTGTGCGGTCCGCTGGACGAGAACCTGCGCCAGATCGAGACCGCGCTGGAAGTGACCATCGCGCGACGTAGCGAACATTTCAGCGTGCAGGGCGCGCAGGCGGAACTGGCGCGCGAAGTGCTGCAGGACTTCTACCGCGAGGCGAAGAGCGATATCACGCTGGAGCGTCTGCAACTTGGATTGATCGAGGCGATGAAGTGGCGCGAGGAGCCGCAGCCCACGGGCGACTTCGTGCCGCTGCTGATGACGCGCAAGGCCGAAATACGCGGTCGCACGCCGCGCCAGAATAGCTATCTGCAGGCGATACAGGAACACGACATCATCTTCGGCATCGGCCCGGCCGGCACCGGCAAGACCTATCTCGCGGTGGCCTGCGCGGTGGATGCGCTGCAGCGCGAAACGGTGCGCCGTCTGGTGCTGGTGCGTCCGGCGGTCGAGGCGGGCGAGAAGCTGGGCTTCCTGCCGGGCGACCTCGCGCAGAAGGTCGATCCCTACCTGCGTCCGCTGTACGACGCGTTGTATGATCTGATGGGTGTGGAGAAGGTCGTCAAGGCCTTCGATCGAGGCGTGATCGAGATCGCGCCGCTGGCCTACATGCGCGGGCGCACGCTGAACCATTCCTTCATCATCCTCGACGAGGCGCAGAACACCACGCCCGAGCAGATGAAGATGTTCCTGACCCGCATCGGTTTCGGCAGCAAGGCCGTTATCACCGGCGACGTCACGCAGATCGACCTCGCGCACGGACAGAAGAGCGGCCTGATCGAGGCGCGCGCCGTGTTGCAGGATATACGCGGCATCGCGTTCAGCGAATTCCTCGCCGAAGATGTCGTGCGCCACCCGCTGGTGCAGAAGATCGTCACTGCCTACGAACGTTACGAACAACAAAAAAATGCATAAACCATCGCCCGCCAAACTTTCGCCCGTCAAACTTTCTTTGGCCGTGCAGTACGCCAGCGAGGCGACGAGTGTCCCGACACGCGCGCAGTTTCGCCGCTGGGCGCAGAAAGCCTTGCAGCGCGACGTAAGCCTGACGCTGCGCGTCGTCGACGAGGCTGAGGGGCGCGAGTTGAACAAGGTCTATCGCGGCAAGGACTATCCGACCAACGTGCTGACGTTCGTGCTCGACGACGAACCGCCCCCCGGCGGAATGATATCCGGCGACGTGGTCGTTTGCGCGCCGGTCGTGGAGCGCGAGGCGCGCGAGCAGCACAAGGAATTGCTCGCGCACTATGCGCACATGACCATTCATGCGCTGCTGCATCTGCAAGGTTACGATCACGAGAACGACGACGATGCCGCCGAGATGGAGGCATTGGAAACGAAGCTGATGCTAAAATTGCGCCACCCCGATCCTTATCAGGAATTTTGAATCACCAAATGGACTCACCCGAGAGTAGTAAGCCCACTCTGTTGGAACGCCTTTCCGCGCTGTTGCTGCGCGAGCCAGAAGACCGTGAGCAACTGGTTCGACTGTTGCACTCCGCCTATGAGCACAACCTGCTCGACGCCGATGCGCTATCCATGATGGAGGGCGTGTTGCAGGTGTCCGAACGGTCGGTGCGCGAGATCATGATCCCGCGCGCGCAGATGGACGTGATCGACATCAGCGAGCCGCCCGAGCAGTTCATCCCCTTTGTGGTCGAGACCGCGCACTCGCGCTTCCCGGTCATCGACGGCGACAAGGACAACATCATCGGCATCCTGCTGGCGAAGGATCTGCTGCGTTACTACGCGGGCGAGAAATTCGACGTGCGCGACATGTTGCGCCCTGCGGTGTTCGTGCCCGAGTCCAAACGCCTGAACGTGCTGCTGCGCGATTTCCGCAGCAACCGCAATCACATCGCGCTGGTGGTGGACGAATACGGCGGCGTGTGCGGCATGGCGACCATCGAGGATGTGCTGGAACAGATCGTCGGCGACATCGAAGACGAATACGACTTCGACGAGGACGAGGACAACATCATCCCGGACGGATCGGGCAACTGGCGCGTCAAGGCCGACACCGAAGTCGACGATTTCAACGAGGCGATCGGCACGGAGTACAGCGACGAAGATTGCGACACCGTCGGTGGACTGGTGCTGAAGGCGGCCGGAGAGTTGCCCAAGCGCGGCGACCGCATCCGTCTCGGCGAACTGGATTTCATCGTGCTGCGCGCCGATAGTCGCAGGCTGTATTCCTTGCTGGTCGAACGCAATTCCGCTGGCACGCCGGATACTCTTTAATTCGGGCCGGATTCCGGTGAATTCGGCGACAAAATTTGTTTTTGGCGTTTTAACCTGAACGCCAGAACCGTCCTCTAGAACTGCTCGTTCTCTCCCAAATATCGCCACTGTCCGATCGGCAGGTTGCCCAGCTTTACTTTGCCGATGCGGATGCGCTTCAGTCCGGTGACTTTCAATCCCACCAGTTCGCACATGCGGCGGATCTGGCGCTTTTTGCCTTCACGCAGCACGAAGCGCAATTGGTCTTCGTTCTGCCAGGTCACTTTCGCGGGCTTCAGGTATTCGCCGTCCAGCTTCAGACCGTTGCAGAGTTGCGCTAGTCCGCCGTCCTTCAACTGTCCCTGCACGCGCACCAGATATTCCTTGTCCACCGGTGAGTCTTCGCCGATCAGGCGTTTGGCGACGCGCCCGTCCTGGGTCAGCACCAGCAGGCCGGTGGAGTCGATGTCCAGCCGTCCGGCGGGGGCGAGGCCCAGCAGCTGGCTGCGGTGGAATTTCAACGGCGACGGGTCTTCGCGCCAATGCGTAGATTCGTCCAGCAGCGTGCTCGCGGGTTTGTAGTCGTGTTCGGCTTGGCCGGAGACGTAGCCGACAGGTTTGTTGAGCAGGATGGTGACGCGCTGTTGCTGGGTGGTCTGCGCCGCGCTGCGCAGGGTGATCTGCTGGTGCGGATAGACCTTGCTGCCGAGTTCGCTGACGGTTTCGCCGTCCACCTGCACCCAGCCTTTTTCGATGTAGCTGTCGGCTTCGCGGCGCGAGCAGAGGCCGAGTTCGGACATGCGTTTGGACAGGCGAATTTTTTCCATGATGCGGGCGATTTGGTGGTTCGGGTCGCGATTTAACCACAAGTGCCGCGTCGGACGGAATCGGTTATTCTTCGCGCCTTCTTTGTTTGCCGTTGTTCGATGTTCTCATCCATAAAATTTCCGCTCGTCGCATTCGCCGCCGGCCTGTCTTGCGTGGCCGGTTTCGCGCCGTTCGGCCTGTTCCCGATTCCGGTGCTGGCGCTCGCCGTGCTGTTCCATCTGTGGACCAAAGCCGATACGCCGCGCGCGGCGGGATGGCTGGGTTTCGCATTCGGCCTCGGCCTGTTCGTCGCGGGCACAGGCTGGATTTACGTCGCGCTGCACGACTACGGCGGCATGCCGTTGCCGCTGGCGGCGCTGGCGACGCTGCTGTTTGCGGCCTTCCTCTCGCTGCTCCCGGCGCTGGCCGGTTATGCGCAGGCGCGTCTGCCGAATGTAAATCTTGCATGGTTTCGCAGTCCGGAAGAAGACAAACGCGCTCAGCCCGCAGGACGCTTCGCCGTTCCTGTGCAGGTCAGGCTGGGCGTGCTGATGCCGGCGATATGGGTGTTGGTCGAATGGCTGCGCGGCACGCTCTTCACCGGCTTCCCCTGGCTGACGCTGGGCTATGCGCACAGCGACGGTCTGCTGGCCGGCTATGCGCCGCTGCTGGGCGTGTATGGCGTGTCGCTGGTCGCGGCGGTCAGCGCTGGGCTGCTGGCGACGCTGTGGCGCGAGCGCTGGAACCGGCAGGGGCGCATCGCCGTGGCGGTGCTGGCAGCGCTGTGGGTCGGCGGTGCTGCATTGCGCACCGTCGCGTGGACGCAGCCGCAGGGCGAGCCGTTCAGCGTGGCGCTGGTGCAGGGCAACGTCTCGCAGGACTTGAAGTTCAACGAAGACGCGCTGGTCGGCACGCTGGAAACCTATCGCCGCCTGACGCTGCAAAGCGGTGCGCGTCTGATCGTGCTGCCGGAAACGGCGCTGCCGCTGTTGCGCTACGAAGTGCCGCAAAGCCTCGTCGAACAACTGGACGCGCATGCTCGGCAGAATAGCGGCGGCGTGCTGGTCGGTTCTTTCGTGCGCGAGGACGAGGCCTACCACAACAGCGTGTTCGCGCTGACGGGCGGCGGCGAAGCGGCGGAGCAGCGCTACCACAAGCAGCATCTGGTGCCTTTCGGCGAATTCATTCCGCTGCGGCCGCTGCTGGGCTGGTTCATCAACGGCGTGCTGAACATCCCGATGGGCGACCTGACCAGCGGCGGCAGGCAACAGCCGTTGCTGGAAGTCGCCGGCCAGCATGTCGCGGCGAACATCTGCTACGAAGACGTGTTCGGCGAGGAGATCATCCGCGCGCTGCCGCAGGCGAGCCTGCTGGTGAACTTCACCAACGACGCGTGGTACGGCGACTCCTATGCCGCCGAGCAGCACAACCAGATCTCCCGCATGCGCGCGCTGGAAACCGGGCGCATGATGTTGCGCGCCACCAACACTGGCGTGACTTCCATCATCGGTGCGGACGGCCGGGTGGTGCAGCAATTGCCGCAGCATGTCGAAGGGACGCTGTCGGGCATGGCGCAGGGCTACGAGGGCGCGACGCCCTACGTGCGCTGGGGCAACGCCGCGGCGATGATGTTGTTGCTCGGTCTGCTGGGTTATGCGTGGTTGCGGCGTATTCCCGCACTCATCTCAGGGGCAAAATAGGAGGGCGCAACATGCCGCTGTGCATCGAATCGTCGGCTCCCGGCAGGCGTTCGCGGTATCGGCAACCTTGCCGAAGTGTTAAAGTCCGCCCATGCCGATTGCAACTGTTGGCATCGGGAAAACGAAGCTATTGGGCGAGGATTACCGCATGTGGAAAGCATCCCTGACAATATTGTTCATCGCGGCCCTCATGGGATGTCAGAAGCCTCCATCTGACGGCGCCGAGCAGAAGCGCGCCGGACCGGCGCAAAAAATCACGGTCGCTTACACCTATCAACCGCAGAGCACCCTGGTTCATATCGCCGTGGCGCAAGGCTATTTCGTCGAAGAGGGGCTCGACGTGCAGTCGCTGATGCACACCTTCGGCAAAGTCGCCCTGCAATCTGTCCTCGACAACAAGGCCGATTTTTCGACGGTTGCGGAAACCCCCGTCATGTTTGCCGTGCTCAAGGGCGAAAAGATTTTCGTGATTGCCAATATCGAAGCGAGCACGATGAACAATGCGATCGTGGCGAGGAGGGATGCGGGTATCTCCGCGCCCGCCGACCTGAAAGGAAAGCGCGTCGCATTCACTCCCGGTACGACTTCGGACTTCTTTCTGGATTCGCTGCTGACGGCAAACGGCCTCACCAGGAAGGATATCCGGCCCGTCGCCCTGAAGCCCGAGGAGCTCCAAGATGCCATCATGGCGAAAAAGATCGACGCGGCGTCCACCTGGAACTATCCGCTGACCCAGATCAAGCAGCAGCTAGGGCCTGACGGGACGATCATTTACGACCGGGAAATTTATACCGAAACGTTCAATATCGCCGCGCGGCAAGACTTCGTCCATAAAAATCCGGAGACGGTAAAACGCTTCCTCCGCGCCTTGATCAAGGCGGAAGATTTCGCGATCGCTAACCCGGATGCGGCGCAGGCCATCATGTCGGCTGCAACCCAGATAGACAAAGGGCTCATTCGCGAAGTCTGGGACGCCTTCAATTACCACGTGGTGCTTGACCAGACGCTCCTGATTACGCTGGAGGACGAGACGAGATGGGCGATGAAGAACAAGTTGACCGACCGGATGGATATGCCCGATTACCTGAGTTTCATTCATTTGGACAGCCTCAGGGAGGTCAAGCCGGAAGCGATCAAGATGACCCGCTAGACCGATCATGCGCATCACGACCCGATTACGGATCATTTCAATAGTCACGGTTGCTGCTCTTGTTGTGCTGGCACCGGTGCTCGTCTGGTCGTTCACCGAATTCAAGAGCGCAAAGAACGACTATGTTCTTGCCAACGCGATCAAGGTCAATTCCTTCGAACGCGCCTCGTTCAGGGACCAGTATTTCCTGTATCGCGAAGACCGCGCGCGCATGCAGTGGGATAACAGCAAGGAAACAGCCGACCGGCTGCTGCATCAGGCGGGGATGCAGTTCCGCCGGGAAGAAGACCGGCAGGTTCTGGAGCGGCTGCGCAGGCATATCGAAGACACCGCGCTCATTTTTCACCGCATCGTCAATAACACCGCGGGACTGAAGAATGCCGCCGGAAGCAGGCGTCCCGTTTACGAGGAGTTCGACAAGAGGCTTTCCAGCCAGCTGCTGCTGAAGGCTGCCGCCGTTCGTGACACGGCGACAGCTTTGCAGGATGCAAGCGCACAGCGCGTCGAGCAGAGCTATCAACATCTGACCGTCATTATCGGTTTGTTCGCGGTTACGCTGGCACTCGCCACCATCCTGACCGCAATGCATCTCGGCAGGTTAATCCGCAAGCGCCTGATCCCGTTGCATGATGGCGCCAAAATTGTTGCCGGCGGCGACCTGGATTACCGGATCAATGAGGGCGGCGCCGATGAGTTCTCCGAACTCGCTTTGTCCATCAACGCGATGACGGACAGTCTCCAGGTTTCCAACAAGCACCTTCAGGCGGAAATCGCCGAGCGCAAGCTGACTGAAAACGTTCTCCGCATCGCCGCCATTTCGTTCGAGTCGCAGGAAGGCATTCTGATCACCGATGCCAATGCTTTGGTCCTTCAGGTGAACAAGGCCTTCACCAAAATTACTGGCTATGGCGCCGAAGAGGTCATCGGCAGGAATGCGAGCCTGCTTCAGTCGGGGCGGCATGGCCCGGAGTTTTACGCCGCGATGTGGCAAAGCATCGACAGCGCCGGGAGCTGGGAAGGCGAGATATGGAACAAACGCAAGGACGGCAAGGCTTATCCTGAGCATCTCATTATCACCGCGGTAAAAGACGCCAACGGCGTGGTTACGAATTTCGTCGGCACGCTCACCGACATCACCAAAACCAAGGCGGCGGCGGACGAGATCAAGCATCTGGCTTTCTATGACACGCTCACCAGATTACCCAACCGGCGGCTGATGGTGGATAGACTCAATCAGGCATTGGCATCCAGTGCGCGTAGCGGCCGGAATGGCGCATTGCTGTTTATTGATCTGGACGATTTCAAGACCCTCAACGACACCCTCGGCCATGACATCGGTGACTTGTTGTTGCAGCAAGTTGCCGAACGGTTGACAGCTTGCGTGCGGGAAGGCGATACCGTAGCGCGATTGGGCGGTGATGAGTTCGTGGTGATGCTGGAAGAGTTGAGCGAGCAATCCAGTGAGGCGGCAACTCAAGCAGAAGTTGTCGGCACTAAAGTTCTTGCCAGTCTCAACCAGCCATACCAGCTTAACTCGCATCTGTACTACAACACCCCCAGTATCGGCGCTACCCTGTTCAATGATCACCACTCGGGGATAGAGGAGCTGTTGAAGCAAGCCGACATTGCCATGTATCAGGCCAAGCATGCAGGGCGCAACACCCTGCGCTTCTTCGACCCGGAGATGCAGGCAAGCATCTCCGCCCGTGCGGCGCTGGAAGCGGACTTGCGCCTTGCGCTGGAGAAAAGCCAATTCGAGCTTTATTACCAACTGCAGGCCACTCACGACGGTCGGGTAATTGGCGCCGAAGTCTTGATACGTTGGCAGCACCCAGCGCGTGGGCTGGTTTCTCCAGTCGAATTTATCCCTCTGGCGGAGGAAACCGGACTGATACTGCCCATCGGACTATGGGTGCTTGAAACAGCCTGCGCCCAGCTGGGAAGATGGAAAAACAATCCCCTCGCCAGCCATTTGCAGTTGGCCGTCAACGTTAGCGCACGCCAGTTCCATCAACCTGCTTTTGTGGAACAGGTGCTGGCCGTACTGGGGAAATTCGACATCGATCCCGGCAAACTCAAGCTCGAACTCACCGAGAGCCTGGTGCTGGATGATATAGACGCCACTATCCTCAAGATGCATGCGCTCATGGAATTCGGCGTGCGTTTCTCCATGGACGATTTCGGCACCGGTTTTTCATCGCTGGCTTACCTGACTCAATTGCCGCTCGCCCAACTCAAGATAGACCAATCCTTCGTGCGCAACATCGGTGTCAAACCCTCGGATGCCATCATCGTGCAAACGATTATAGGCATGGCTAAAAACCTTGAGATGGCGGTGATCGCCGAGGGTGTCGAAACAGAAGAGCAGCGCGCCTTTCTGGAACAGCATGGCTGTCCGTTGTGTCAGGGTTATCTGTTCAGCAAGCCAGTGCCTCTGGGCGAGTTCGAATCGTTGCTGAAGCCAGGATGATCGCTGATTCTTGATCGACGACTTTGAGGCGGTACCGGACGGTTTTCTGCGTTGGGTTGCATGGTATGAAGCACACCCGCGCGCGGGCGTATTTTCCTGACTACGCCCCGTAGCGAGAATCCGGGGCGTTTGAGGTATTGTTCTTCTCCGTCCCGCCCTGTAGCGTAATCGCAGCTGCAATAGCACGCTTGCGTCCCGACCGAAGCTGTCAGGCAGGAGAATCCAATGTTCGAATCCAGAACGATAAGCATCTCGATTAACCGGAACTGGAAGGAAGTCTACGAGGCCATATGGCGGCCGGAAGATTTTCAGAAATGGGCTTCCGGGCTCAGCAAGTCGTCGCTCACACGGGATGGCGATGCATGGAAGGCCGCAGGCCCCGAGGGGGAAATCAGAATTTTGTTCACCGAACATAATGCTTACGGAGTCATGGATCACTATGTCGATGTGGGCAACGGCAAGAGTATCTATGTTCCGCTGAGAATCATCCGTAACGGCGATGGCGCCGAGGTGCTGCTCACCCTGTACCGGCAGCCGGACATGAGCGATGAGAAATTCGACGAGGATGCCGAGTGGGTCAAGCGCGATCTGCTGGCCTTGAGGGCGCTCGTCATGCCGTGACAGGAGAGGCGCAGGATGGCCTCCCGTCTTCGGCATCCTGTAACGTGGCCGCATATTACGCACTATCCGGTATTGAAAACCCGGCATGGTCGCCGCACGCTGGTCATTCATACAGGAGGCGAATCAAGAGCCTCTCGTGCCTATTCAGGCCCGCGCGAGACGGACATCGTCGGCCGCATGGCGGCGAAGAATTTGCGGTGAGCCTGAGCAAGCTCGCCGGACGCAATCAGGTCGCACTGTCCCTTTGACGCCGGCGCCCGTCGTCACTCGTGGAATGCGCAGCGATTGGGCATGCACGCTATCCGCTTGTTCCGGCACGGGCTTATCCACTTTTCCACAGCGTATTCACATGTTCATTCACGGCAATTGTGGAAAACGCCCGACATCGAGTTTCCTGATGTCCACAATCGGCAGACGCCGTAGAATGCCCGCCGTGAAAAACGAAAACCATCGCCATGACCTCGCCGCTTGAACGCAACTGGCTGTGCTACCTACTGCGCTGCGCCGACGACACCCTGTATTGCGGCATCACCAACGACCTCGACAAGCGCCTCGCCGCACACAACGCCGGCACCGCGGCGAAGTACACCCGCGCACGCGGGCCGGTTGCGCTGGCGTATGTGGAGCGTTGCGAGGGCAAGTCGGCTGCGCTGAAGCGCGAGATGGCGATCAAGGCGCTGCCGCGAGCGGCGAAGCTGGAGTTGATAATTACAATGCAGCATTAAATCGTGCAGTCTGGCTGGGGGGCGGGGATCGCGAAATTGCCCGCCAGGACCATGCGACGCATCGGCGGTCTGAACTGGTTGCATAAATTGGTTTGCCTGAATAGAGGGCGGTTGGACGCTTGCGTTTCTTGGATCAGTAACTATTGCCTGAATTATGGGTGTACTCACTGCACGGCCATTATTCCCAGAGCATTTAATGTATCAGTGGTCATCAGTCCGCTGGAAGGAAGCCTCTTAAGTCGCTGAAAACTTCTAAGAGCTTCTTGAGTATCCGTATTGAATTCCCCATCAACAGTCCCCGCATACAACCCAAGGCCAATAAGCGCTATTTGCACCCGCATAACCTGCAATCTGCGCTTCTCCTCGAAAGTCAGTTGAGAGGACGGCAGAGGAGGTTTAGGGGCGTCTAGTCGAGGTGAGACTATCTCTTTGTTGGGCTGCTCAGAAGAAAAGCTGGGGGCCGCAGGTAGAGCTTCGCTTGGTGATGTCGTGCTGGGTGAAGAAGTCGTATCTTGCGCTGGCACACTGTAACTGCCCCTTCCTGACGAACCTGAATAGTGGGACGCATGAGAAGCGTGGGAAGAATGGGAGCGGTGGCTGGAGTGAGAACGGTGCCCCGCAAATAGATTATCAAGCCCGTGATTTAAAGGGCGTAGCTGCACGGGATTAAAGTCTGACAACTGTGATTCAAAAACAGCATCCTGTCCGGCAGGAAGTTCCGCAGTTGCTTTTGCGGCGGCAAGAGGAATGCTTGCGATAAAAAGTGACAGTGACTTAATGAACTTCTTCATTGCATGCTTTCCCATCTATCGCCTTAATTACCGTTGGTGTCCAATTGTGGTTG
The DNA here is from genome assembly GCA_023229845.1 of Gallionella sp. Lineage (GTDB taxonomy): Bacteria > Pseudomonadota > Gammaproteobacteria > Burkholderiales > Gallionellaceae > Gallionella. The sequence continues at coordinate 4,566 of JALNYK010000035.1, read as the reverse complement.
TGCCAAGAGAATAGCCCAGAACAATTTGTTTTTACCACACAGATTGAGCACTCCTCTCTAAATGAGCGCTTCCAGTCAGAAATGCTTTGGTGCGCATGTGCCCACAACGATTGAGGTAGCGCACAAAGTGGCGTATTCATGAAAATATAGGGAACATTTGCTCTGCGCAATGCATTAGCGGCTTCAATAAGCTCTGCATGCCAGTCTGCTAAGTCCGTCTTACATGCATCCCGGTTTGCTAGTGCGAATCCAATAGGCTCGCATCCCATAAGAGCCACCTCGCGCACAAAGGGAAGATTGCGCCCTATGAATCGGCACAACTCAGGAAGTACTCGTAGTGTAGGCTCGATCAATACAATGCGGAGTTGAATTGCTTGGCCATATGACTGAAGCGTCAACAATCCACCGATAGTTTGCTCAAAGGCACCTACCGATTGAACTACAAAGTCATGAAGAAAATCTGCATGGCCGTAGAGGGGAACCAACCAACTTACCTTATCGCTAATCCCGGTTAATAAATGAGTTGCAAGCACCTCATCTGCAAGTAGTCGTCCGTTTGTAAGGATCTCTATCCTTGTGCTCGGCAGCCTGGTGGCGTATGCATCAATGACTTCCCGAAGTCTCGGGCCGAGCAAAAGCGGCTCTCCTCCACTCAAGCCTATGGCAGAGGGGGAGTCATTGATATGCGCGGCTACCAAGAGTGCCTCGTCTATCAACCATTGATCATCGTGAGTAGTCGGAGGTTGTGAACACATCAAGCAAAAGCTATTGCAGCGATTGGTGAGCTGAATGGCATGGTGCATATCAGAGTTACGGTACACGACGAGAAGCTCTTGCTTTTCCAAGTTCAACACAACGACATCGTGAAGTTCAAGAGCCCTTGTGTCGCATGCCACCGTTGGCATGATATGGGAATGCCAGTCCAGATGATACGGCACACAAACAACAATATTCTTAAGACCTCCGTCAACTAGCTGTTCCAGAATCCCAGCATCGCCGATGGAATCAACCAACACCATGAATTGCAACCCCGATTCCCATTCGTTAGCAAGTAATGCTAATGAGATTACGCGCTGAACACCTCGTAATGGAATGCCATGGGTTTTGACCGGCAATTTACGCACAGCAGAACTCCCGTTCAGGAGTGGGATTTGCCCATTGGAAAGCCAAGTCGAGGAACCACTTTTCCTGCTGATGCAATTTCATAAACAGAAAATCAAATAGCCACATGTTGCGTCTACAGTGATCAGTGAGATGAACCGCAGCAAAGATATCTCCAGCTTGGTTCTTTGCACTTATCGGATCAGGGCCACAGTAGCTGTTATATGCGCACTGGTCACACCCGGGGATTCGGGGGCTGGTACTTGCTCGAATGAGGTTTTGTTGGACTTCTGAATTCAGCAACGCATCAAGCGTTTCTCCTATCGCTCCCAGCCGAAAGGAAGTGTCGCCCATTTCGGCAAGCATTCGTGCCTCATCGCTCGGATATACGAACCCATCATAGTTATATGCCAAGGCCGCAAGTCCAGCCCCGGTGGGGCTCTGAAGATCAACGAAACCGCCGTCAAATGGAGAGAGAATCTTGTTAAGGAAGACTGAAGCCATAACTTCACGAAAGTCGCCTCCTTCCCGATTTATCTGAAGAATATGCTCGAAGGCGCGCTCATAGAAAAGGGAAAACTCGCTTAGTGAGTAACCCAAATGTTCAAAATTCCGGCGGGCAAATCCATATACGCTTAAAGGACGCAGGAAGATTTCTCTAAACCCGAGATGAACATATTCATCCACAATTTCTTCCGGGATTAAGAGGGAATCGCGCGTCGTCGTCATCAGTGCTGATACGACATCCGGGGAAATGAGATCACGCGCCATGTTGATCCCATTGATCGTTCGCTCGTAAGAATCGCGGGTTGGTGTCGGCCTGTTCTTGTTATGCAGCCTTGCTGGCCCATCGATGCTGGTTGAGAGATATACATTATGCTGCTTGAAGAAATCACACATTCGCTCATCTAACTGATGGAGCGTTGAGGAAACGACAAATCTCAAATGTCGTTTCTCTTGCAAATTTCTTTCAGTGATTTTCTCGATAGCGAACTTGATGAGGTCGAATCTCAAGAGGGTATCCCCCCCTTGGAATTCAACCGTAATGGATTTTGATGGACTCTCGAAGATCATTTCGCATGCAGCAGCGAGGGTTGCCGGTTCCATGCTATGCCCTAAGCTTCCCAACGAACGGCTTACCTGGCAGTAGCGACATGTATGTGCGCACTGGAGTGTGAGAACAATGAGGTGAAGCGACGGACCATTCAAGATAGTCTCCCGCTTGGCCAATAGCTTGGAGGCCAGCAGGCGTAGACTTCCTTGACGGGTTGGGCTCCCCAAAAAGAATTTAGATTGCAGTTCCGCGAGTCGATCAAGCTCCAATTCCTGCGGGGCGGTTGTGAGCTTGTGTAAATCTTCTTCGCCAAGGAAGACATAATCTCCTGATCTGCTAACCGCCAGAAAATGGGAGTCAGGAAGGCGTCGGGCATAGAATGGAAAAAACATATCAGAAGCCCATTGTTTTATTGATAGACACTCCAGATCGGTAAGCGGGTTACCCCTGATGCAGCTTGATCTCCGCCTGTTGCAGCGCTTCCGGCAGGCCGAACAGCACCAGTACGTCGCCGGCCTGCATGATCATGTCCGAACTGGGTTGCGAGCCGCGCAGGTTGTGGCGGCGCACGGCGTTGACTTCGACGTCCAGCGCGTCCAGGCCGATGTCCCCTAGCATTTTTCCGACCGCGGTCGAGTCTTCCTTCAGCAGCACGCTGAGGAAGCGCGACTGCATGCTCTCGGTGCTGTCGCCAACATCGCTGCCGGGGGTGCGCAGGTAGCCGCTGAAGGCGGCATAGCGGCGCGCGCGGCTTTCCTGCACGCGGCGGATCACGCGGGTGAGCGGGATGCCGGCCATCAGCAGCGCCTGCGAGGCGAGCATCACGCTGCCTTCCAGCACTTCGGCGACGACTTCCGCGGCACCCGCGGCCTTCAGCGCCTCGACGTGGGTGTCGTCGGTGGTGCGCACGATCACCGGCAGGTCGGGGCGCAGCTCTTTGGTGTGGCGCAGGATCGCCAGCGCGGAATGTTTGTCGCTGTAAGTCACCACCAGCGCCTTGGCGCGCATCAGACCGGCGGCCATCAGTACTTCGCGTTTGGCCGCGTCGCCGTATACCACGCTTTCGCCGGCGGTGGCGGCCTCGCGCACGCGCCTCGAATCGAGATCCAGTGCGATGAAGCGCAGCTTCTCCTGTTTCAGGAAGCTCCCCAGCGCACTGCCGCTGCGGCCGTAACCGCAGATGATTACGTGGCCGCTGCTGCCCATGCTCTGGATCGCGATCTGGTGCATTTGTATCGCGCGATTGGTCCACTCGGCTGCGGAGAAGCGCCTCGCGATGGCTTCGCCGTGCTGGATCATGAACGGTGCAGCCAGCATCGACAGCAGCATCGCGGCCAGCACGATCTGCATCGTCGGGTCGTTGAGCAGGTGCGCGCCGTCCGCCAGCGTCAACAGCACGAAGCCGAATTCGCCGGCCTGCGCTAGGCCGATCGCGCTGCGCAACGCCACGCCCCAGTCGCCTTCGAAGGCGCGCGCGAGCAACGCGACGATCAATGCCTTGAACAGGATCAGTACCGTCAGCGCTAGCAGTATCCAGTCGAAATCGCCGACGACCGCGCTCACGTTGAGTTTCATGCCTATCGTGACGAAGAATAGGCCGAGCAGTACGTCGCGGAACGGCTTGATGTCCTCTTCCACCTGATAGCGGTATTCGGTTTCGGAGATCAGCATGCCTGCGACGAAAGCGCCCAGCGCCAACGACAGCCCGGCCATCTCGGTGAAAAATGCCAGCCCCAGCGTGATCAGCAGCACGTTCAGCATGAACAGCTCGGAAGATTTCTGCCGCGCGACGATATGGAACCAGGAGCGCATGATGCGCTGGCCGAATACCAGCAGCAGCAGCAGCACGCCGGTTGCCTTGAGCGTGGCATAGGCCAGCGTGGCGGGCAGGTCGTCCGGGTTCGACGCCAGCGCCGGGATGATGATCAGCAGCGGCACCACGGCGAGGTCCTGGAACAGCAGCACGCCCATCATCTGCTGGCCGTAGGGCAGGTTCAGTTCGGCGCGTTCGACCAGCATCTTGCTGACGATGGCCGTGGAGGACATCGCGAGTACACCGCCCAGCGCCAGCCCGGCGCGCCAGTCCAGCCCGAACAGCGCAGAGACTGCCATCACCAGCAGCATCGTGGTAATGACCTGCGCGCCGCCCAGTCCGAACACCGTGCGCTTCATCGCCATCAGGCGCGTCAGACTGAATTCCAGGCCGATGCTGAACATCAGGAACACCACGCCGAACTCGGCCAGATGCTGCGTCTCGAGCGCGTCGGGTATCCACGCCAACGCGTGCGGGCCGATCAGGATGCCGACCGCGAGGTAGCCCAGCATCACCGGCAGATGCAGGACGCGGCACAGCACCACCACCATCACGGCGGTGGCGAGCAGGATCAGGACGAGAGAGAGGGTGCTATCCA
>JALNYK010000034.1 GCA_023229845.1 Gallionella sp. | reverse complement strand
ACGTTGTCGATGCCGTTCGTGCCGGTGAATACGATGTCCTGCCCTTGCAGCGATACCGTTCCATAGGCCAGATCAAATGCCAACAGATTGGAACCCGGAGACAGCGTGACGAAATACTTGGATGTAGCGACCATTTATAACCTCCACTAAATATTCAATCGTCCCGCTTCTTGTAAAAGCAGTCCAAATTCATATCCGCCAATCTAACATATTCTGGCAATCAGGACGCAATACACTTGCAACTCCAGCCCGGGGCCCCATGCCCATTAATGACATGAATGCGCAAGCACAACTCCAGGGCAAACCGGGACTTGTGCAGCAAGACAATCAAAACAAGCTAAAAAGAGGTCGTAAGAGCGGTGTTAGATAGCTGGAGGAACGGAGGATTTGCCAAAACGACGCGCCAGCCACAATCCATAGCCAGATAAGGCATAGATCAGGAACAGCACGAACAGCACACCAGGCGGATAGCTGGAGATCAGGATGAAGAACAGCGCGATCAGAAAGATCACCAGGAATGGCACGCTCTTGCGCATGTTGATGTCCTTGAAGCTGTAGAACGGCAGGTTGCTGACCATGGAGAGGCCGGCGAACACCGTCAGCGCGGCGGCATACCAACTCAACTGGCTGCCCTTGAAGCCGTAATCCAGCATCACCCAGACGAAACCGGCCACGAGTGCTGCGGCGGCCGGACTGGGCAAGCCCTGGAAGTAGCGTTTATCGACCACGTCGATGTTGGTATTGAAGCGCGCCAGACGCAAGGCGGTCGCGGCACAGTAGATGAAGGCGGCGAACCAGCCCCACTTGCCCAGCCCCTTGAACGCCCACTCGTACATCACCAGCGCGGGCGCAACGCCAAACGACACCATGTCGGACAGGCTGTCGTATTCCGCGCCGAATTCGCTCTGTGTGTGGGTCAACCGGGCAACGCGACCATCCAAGCCATCGAGCACCATCGCGATGAAAATCGCCACCGCGGCGAACTCGAAGCGACCGTTCATCGCCTGCACGATGGCGTAGAAACCGGCGAACAGCGCACCGGTGGTGAACAGGTTGGGCAGCAGGTAGATGCCGCGGCGGCGCAGATTCATTGTTTTACGGGTGGTGATGTCGTCCATGTGTTCAGACTATCAGCTTTGCGGCAGCATAGCCAATATCGTGGTGGTCGCCGACACCTTGTCGCCGATGCTGACCTTCACCTGGGCATCCAGCGGCAGATAGACGTCCACGCGCGAACCGAAGCGGATGAAACCGTAGCGCTGACCGCGCGCCAGCACATCGCCGGGCTTGATATAGCACAGGATGCGGCGGGCGATCAGTCCGGCCACTTGCACGAAAGTCACGGTGCGACCGTCGTTGGTCGTCAACACCACCGCGTTGCGCTCGTTCTCCAGCGACGCCTTGTCCAGATCGGCATTGACGAACTTGCCGGGGAAGTACTGCACCTGCTCCACCTTGCCGTCCACCGGACTGCGGTTGGAGTGCACGTTGAACACGTTCATGAACACGCTAATCAGGATTGCGTCGCGCTTGCCGTACGGATCCTGCGTGCGCTCGACTTTGATCACACGGCCGTCTGCGGGCGACAGCACCGCACCGGCGTCCTGCGGGATCGCGCGCGGCGGATCGCGAAAGAACTGCAACACGAAAATAAAAATGATCCACAACGGGATCGACCATACGACGCACCAGACGGTGGCGGCGATGGCGAGAATCAGGGATATGGCCAGAAACGGCCAGCCCTCGCGGGCGATGATGGGATGCGGATAATTAGTCATATGAGAAGGGATAAGGGAGAAGGGGGAAGGATGGGTTTTGCTGCTTTTACCCTTATCCCTTCCCCCTTCCCTCTTCCCGCTGTTAGTTCTTCGACTGATCGACCAGCTTGTTCTTGCCGATCCACGGCATCATCTCGCGCAGCTTGCCGCCGACGACTTCGATCGGATGCTCTGCGTTCAGACGGCGACGTGCGGTCATTTCCGGATAGTTGGTGCGACCCTCCAGGATGAACTGCTTGGCGTAGGAACCGTTCTGGATGTTGGTCAGGCACTCCTTCATCGCGGCGCGCGCCTGATCGGCGATCACGCGATTGCCGGTAACGTACTCGCCGTATTCCGCGTTGTTGGAGATTGAGTAGTTCATGTTGGCGATGCCGCCTTCGTACATCAGGTCAACGATCAGCTTCAGTTCATGCAGGCACTCGAAGTAAGCCATTTCCGGAGCGTAGCCCGCTTCGGTCAGCGTCTCGAAACCAGCCTTCACCAGTTCAACTGCGCCACCGCACAGCACGGCTTGTTCGCCGAACAGGTCGGTCTCGGTCTCTTCGCGGAAGTTGGTCTCGATCACGCCGCCCTTGGTGCCGCCGTTAGCAGCTGCGTACGACAACGCGATATCCTTCGCCTTGCCGGTCTTGTCCTGATACACGGCGATCAGCGTAGGAACGCCGCCGCCCTTCAGGTATTCGGAGCGCACGGTGTGGCCCGGGCCCTTAGGGGCAATCATGATGACGTCCACGTCTGCGGGCGGCACGATCTGGTTGTAATGGATGTTAAAGCCGTGAGCGAACGCCAGTGCGGCGCCGGACTTCAGGTTCTTTTCCACATCGGCGTGATACACCTGAGGTGTAGTTTCATCCGGCAACAGGATCATCACCAGATCGGCGCCCTTCACGGCGTCGGCGATCTCGGCGACATTGTGGCCCGCAGCCACGGCCTTGGCCCAAGAAGCACCGCCCTTGCGCAATGCGACAGTCACATTCACGCCGGAATCCTTCAGATTCTGCGCGTGGGCGTGGCCTTGCGAGCCGTAGCCCACGATGGTTACTTGCTTGCCCTTGATCAGGGAAAGGTCTGCATCTTTGTCGTAATAAACTTTCATGTTGCCCTCTTCGTTAAAAATTAAAGTTTCAGAATCCTATCGCCGCGCCCGATGCCCGAAGCGCCGGTGCGCACCGTTTCCAGGATCAGTTCGCGGCCGACCGCCTCAAGGAAGTTGTCCAGCTTGGAACCCGCGCCGGTCAGTTCGATGGTGTAGGTCTCGTTCGACACGTCGATGATGCGTCCGCGGAAGATATCCGCCATGCGCTTCAGCTCGTCGCGGTCCTCGCCCTTCGCCCTGATCTTGACCAGCATCAGTTCGCGTTCCAGATGCTCGCCTTCGGAGAGGTCCATCACCGCGACCACGTCCACCAGCTTGTTGAGCTGCTTGTTGATCTGTTCGATCACCGCATCGGAACCGCTGGTGACGATGGTCATGCGCGACATCGTCGGGTCTTCGGTCGGCGCCACGGTCAACGACTCGATGTTGTAGCCGCGCGCCGAGAACAGCCCGGCCACGCGCGACAGCGCGCCCGCTTCGTTTTCCATCAGCAGAGAAATAATGTGTCTCATTACAGGTCCTCCGCCAGTATCACTTCGGACAAGCCCTTGCCGCCCGGCACCATCGGGAACACGTTTTCGGTCGAGTCGGTGCGGAAGTCCATGAACACCAGATCATCCTTGCGCGCGAAAGCTTCCTTGATCGCCGGCTCGACGTCCGCCGGGTTGTCGATGCGCATGCCGACATGGCCGTAGGCCTCAGCCAGCTTGACGAAGTCCGGCAACGCATCCATGTACGACTCGGAATAACGGTTGCCGTGGAAGAACTCCTGCCACTGGCGCACCATGCCCAGATAACGGTTGTTCAGCGCCAGCACCTTGATCGGCAGGCGGAACTGCTTGCAGGTCGACAGCTCCTGGATATTCATCTGGATGCTGCCCTCGCCGGTCACGCAGGCCACGGTCTCGCCCGGATTGATCAGCTGCACGCCCATCGCGGCCGGCAAGCCGAAACCCATCGTGCCCAGACCGCCGGAATTGATCCAGCGGCGCGGCTTGTTGAACTTGTAGTACTGCGCCGCCCACATCTGGTGCTGCCCCACGTCGGAAGTGATGAAAGCGTCGCCTCCGGTGATCTTATGCAGCGTCTCGATCACGTACTGCGGCTTGATGACCTCGGTCGAGTTCTTGTAACGCATGCCGCCGCCTTTGACGCGCCACTCGTTCACCTGCTTCCACCAAGAAGCCAGTTCCGCCGCATCCGGCTTCTGCTTGCTGCTCTTCAGTACGTCCAGCAGCTCGCCCAACGCCAGCTTCAGGTCGGCGACGATGGGCAGATCCACCTTGACGCGCTTGGCGATCGAGGATGGATCGATGTCGATATGGATAATCTTGCGCGGCACTTCGGCGAAGTGCGCCACGTTACCGATCACGCGGTCGTCGAAACGCGCGCCCACGGCCAGCAGCACATCGCAGTGCTGCATCGCCATATTGGCCTCATAGGTGCCGTGCATCCCCAGCATGCCAACGAACTGGTTATCTCCGGCGGGGAAGCCGCCCAAGCCCATCAGCGTGTTGGTGCACGGCGCGCCGAGCAAGTGCACCAGTTCGATCAGTTGCAATGACGCATCGCCCTGCACCACGCCGCCACCGGCGTAAATCATCGGCCGCTTGGCTTCCAAGAGCATCTGCGCCGCATGGCGGATCTGCGTGCTGTCCGCCTTGCCGGGCGGATGATAGGAACGGATGCTCACGCTTTCCGGATACTCGAACACTGCCTTCTGGTTCGACACATCCTTGGGGATGTCCACCAGCACGGGGCCGGGACGTCCGGTGCGCGCCAGATAGAACGCCTTCTTGATCGTCTCAGCGATGTCCTTCGGGTCCTTCACCAGGAAATTGTGCTTCACACAGGGACGTGTAATGCCCACCGCATCGACTTCCTGGAACGCATCCTCGCCGATCGCAAAAGTCGGCACCTGGCCGCTGATGATGACCATCGGAATGGAATCCATATAGGCAGTCGCAATGCCGGTCACGGCATTGGTCAGGCCGGGGCCAGAGGTAACAATGGCCACGCCGACCTTGTCCGACGAACGCGCATAGCCGTCTGCAGCATGCACCGCAGCCTGCTCATGGCGCACCAAGATATGCTTGACCTTATCCTGCTTGAACAGTTCGTCGTAAATGAACAGCACCGCACCACCGGGATAACCGAATGCGTACTCGACCTGCTCTTCCTGCAAACAACGGATGATTATCTCCGCGCCGGTCAACTCCATCACAAGCACCCTAATCTAAGCCAAAAAAGAACCGCGTAAGATAAAGGTTGGCGGCATTTTGGTCAACCTTTGAAACGGATTTTTAAACACCCATGCCGTCAAAATGGCGAATATCCGGGGTGTCGGATTATCCGATTGCCGAAGAAGCGACCACATGCGCGCATGTCTGACGAGCAGCACAACTGCCACAAACAAAAATCCCGGAGGAGTTCTCCGGGATTTTTGTTCGATCCTGCCGATGCAACGTCGCTTACGCGAAGTTCTTCGCGACGAAGTCCCAGTTCACCAGGTTGTTCAGGAAAGTCTCGACGAACTTCGGACGCAGGTTGCGATAGTCGATGTAGTAGGCATGTTCCCACACGTCCACGCACAGCAGCGCACGGTCGCCCGTGGTCAGCGGCGTGCCGGCCGCGCCCATGTTGACGATGTCCACCGAACCGTCGGCCTTCTTCACCAGCCAGGTCCAGCCGGAGCCGAAGTTGCCGACCGCGGAAGTCTGGAACGCCTTCTTGAACTCGTCGAGCGAGCCCCACTTCGCATTGATCGCATCGGCCAGCGCGCCGGTCGGCGCACCGCCGCCGTTCGGCTTCATGCAGTTCCAGAAGAACGTGTGGTTCCACACCTGCGCGGAGTTGTTGTAGATGCCGCCGGCCGGGGCCTTCTTGATGATGGCTTCGAGATCGAGGCTCTCGTACTCGGTGCCCTTAATCAGGTTGTTCAGGTTCGTCACATAGGCTTGATGGTGCTTGCCGTAGTGGTATTCGAAGGTCTCGGCGGACATGTGCGGTTGCAGCGCGTCTTTCGCATACGGCAAAGCTGGCAGGGTATGTTCCATTTTTATTCTCCTTGGGACTGTGGATCGGATACCGGAATCCGGGATGGCGGATTCTAGCCAATTAACGAGGGGCGGACAATGGTTGAGTGTTTTTATCACCCATTATTCGATCCTGCCGCGCAGGTAAATACAGCACCCACCTCATTCGGATTTAATATCGCGGCATGAGCCAACCCCGCTTCCTCTGCGACGAAATGCTGGGCCACCTGTGCCGCTACCTGCGCGCCGCCGGCTACGACACGCTGCTCGCGAACGGCGGCAAGCGCGATGCCGAGCTGTTGCGGCAATGCCGCGAAGAAGGCCGCTATTTCCTGACGCAGGACACGCTGATCGCCGAACACAAAGCCGCCGACGGCATCGCGCTGATCCTGCCGCATGCGCCGCTGGACCACTTGGCCGAACTGGTCGGCGCACGCTTCCATATCGACTGGCTGGCCCATGCCTTCACCCGCTGCCTGATCGACAACACCCCGCTTATCCCCGCCGACGAAGCCGCCACCGCGCGCATCCCGCAAGACGCGCGCCGTCCGGACGAACCGTTGCGTCATTGCCCGGCATGCAGAAGAGTCTACTGGCGCGGCTCGCACTACAAGCGCATGCATGCGAGGCTGGAGGCGTGGCAGCGGAAAAATAGATAGGCCTTTCGGCATATTGTTATTGCGGGGGATTTGCGGCAGGCTTGCGGCTGTTCAAACCGAACAACCCTGCGAATAACTGAATCGGGCAAGATAAACGTCAAGTTATCCGGTGCATTTCATTAGTTAATACAACCGCGGACACACATCATGACCAATAACAATCACGAACCATCTGAACCGCAACCTGACGGAACATCAGGTGATATCGCTGTAATCGGTGAATCATCGAACTCAAAGGCTATTTCCCTCCAGACCCTCCAGGGGATATACAACGAACTTACCGGAAAATCCGAAGAAGTCGGCAAGTCCTACTCCAAGCCGATTCAGGTGAAGTTCGCTGATATCGAGCAACTTGATCATAAAATTTCTCAGGCATGTGAACAGTACAACGTTGTCTCTGGAAATTGCTCAATCAACGTGTATTACATTGACGACACAAGAGATCGCTTTAGCTCGTTTGAACGATTCCGCATGCACAACGCAGGATGTACAAGCCCTGTTGAAAGCATTCTTCTCAAGTACAACTTCCTCATCCTGCTACCGAAGACAAAACAGCCTCAGTCCTACTCCATCACTATTCGTCTCGCTTCCCGCGTAGCGGTTATGCGTCGTATGGAAGGCGAATTCTACGGCCCGCCGCCTCAAATTATTCGCCTGATGGGAAACAGAACGGCTGTCGTCGAGGTTGAATACATCGATTACATGGTTGCCAGGAATCTACTTAATATCGTTGACGAATGGTTCAAGGTGATTCCTACCGCTAATGAATTCAAGTGGCTAAATTGGCTTCGCTATCGCAGCCATCACATACCCAAACTTGCGAGATTCTTTACTGGCGTGATTGTTGGTTTGATCATAATCACTCTCTTGCCAAAATTTATACCAAGCGGATCAACGGACCTGTTGGCTTACGGACTTTTCAGTGCGTGGGCAATGCTGGGAGCGTTCGCGACTTACCGAATGGCAGGCTTCTTCGCAACATTAATTGAGGGTGCTATTGACCAGTGGTCAGAAATATCTTACGTCTGTATCACCAAGGGAGATGAGTTAGAAATTTCCAATGCTGAGCAAAAAAACAGGTTCGCAATAATGAAAGGCGTCGCGGGATTTGTTTTTACAGTTTTGTTGTCAATTGCGACCAAAATTATCGCAACTTTGCTTACTTCATAACCGACCGATTGCATGACTAATCAACAGCCCACGTAGAGCGCACTAACCAACGAGCATTGCATCGCATGGGAACCATCAGCGTGGCGACAGCCACGCTGACAACAAAAAAACAATCCGTGCGCGTAGCGCACACCACTCCTGTCTATCTTTCCCCTGTGCGCCGCCGAGTAGCGGAAAACGGTCAGGGGTAGTCGGCGAGGACTGTCTGAGCGCGTAGCGCGAGTTCCGCAGCCGCCTGACCGTTTGAGCAACGCAGGGAACCGCGAAGCGGCGGCAAACCGGGGGCGCCTTCTTTGGGTTCCTTTTCTTGGCAAGACAAGAAAAGGGACTAGCTGTCGGGCTACCCCCGACGGTTTCTGTTGCGCACAACGGTGTTTCAAGTCGAGCTCCGGCTGAACGCTTCTACCCTCACCCTAGCCCTCTCCCTGCAAGGGAGAGGGAATCGTTAGTTTTCCTCGCATTAATCGAACAATCCCATCTGTCCGCCCCTCCCCGGCGGCCTGAAGCGACTGACATCCAGCCCCATCTCCTCCTGATTCAACCCCAGCCGCTCGCACGCAATGCGGAAGCGTTTCTCCAGCAGATCGGCAAACAGCCCGTCGCCGCGGAAGCGCGAGCCGAACTCGGAGTCGTTCTCCTTGCCCCCGCGCATGTCGCGCAGACGGCTCATCACATGCGCGGCCTTCAACGGGTAGTTCGTCGCGAGCCAGTCCTTGAACAAGTCCTTCAGCTCGTACGGCAAGCGCAGCAGCGTGTAGGCCGCGCTGCGCGCGCCCTGTTCGCTCGCGGCCTGCAGGATGTTCTCCAGTTCGGCGTCGGTCAGGAATGGCACCACCGGCGCGACCATCACGCCGCAGGGCACGCCTGCCTCGTTCAGTCGCCGTATCGTCTCTAATCTTCGGCGCGGCGATGCGGCGCGCGGCTCCAGCTTGCGCGCGAGGTCGGCGTCCAGCGTGGTCACCGAAATAAATACCTGCACCAGGTTGTCCTGCGCCAGTTGCGCGAGCAGGTCGAGGTCGCGTTCGACCAGCGAGGATTTGGTGACGATGGAAAGCGGATGTCGGCATTCGGCCAGCACCTCCAGTATCTGGCGTGTGACCTTCCACTCGCGCTCGATCGGCTGGTAGACGTCGGTGTTGGAACCGAGCGCGATCGGCGCACAGCGGTACGACGGCTTCGCCAGCTCCTCGCGCAGCAACTTCGCCGCGTCCGGCTTGGCGAACAGTTTCGTCTCGAAGTCCAACCCCGGCGAAAGGTTCAGGTAGCCGTGGCTGGGGCGCGCGTAGCAATAGATGCAGCCATGCTCGCAGCCGCGATAGGGATTCAGCGATAACTCGAACGGGAGGTCGGGCGAGTCCTGGCGCCGGATCACGCTCTTCGCGCGCTCCTCCGTCACCGTAGTCTTCAGTGGCGGCAGCTCGTCGTCCGATGCCCAACCGTCATCGAAGCGCTCGCGCGCGACGCTCTCGAAACGGCCCTCGATCTGCAAGGTCGCGCCGCGCCCTTTGTTTACTTCATGCTTCACTTCATCCAATACCTATTCATACGGCGTGCCATAGCATCACCGTCATACCGGCGGATGCCGGTATCCAGTGGCGCGCATAGCGCGCCGATGTTTATTTCTGCTGGATTCCGGATCAAGTCCGGAATGACGAAGCTCATGATGTTCAAGGCTGAAGCGCAGCTGCATGCAAGTTCCTGACTAGCCTCTCTGACTTCGCCTCGTTCAGGACAAGCGACGTATTTCAAAACAGCTCGATGTCGTCGCCCTTGTCCTTCATGCTGCTCATGTAGCGATCCAGCGCCTCCTGCACCGGCACGCCCTCCATCACCGCATCGAACAGCGCATGCTCCTCCGGTGTGGTGTACTTGCTGCGTATCTTCTCCTGCAGCGCGACCCATTCGTTCGGGCTGTACAAGCGACCGCGGTCGGCGACCAGGTCGTTCATCGCCGCGAGGCTGTGGCAGACATGGGTCAGCCGCTGGCTCAGCTTGTCGTAGAACTGGAACGCGATGATGGACTGCTGCACCATGCCGGTGACGTTCTCGGCCATGCGCTGCATCTCGGCCTTCTTCTCGCCGGCAACGCCTTCGTCCGGCAGACTGTCCATCACGTCGGACATCGAATGCAGATAACCGGCCATCGTGGTGAAGCTGTCGGTCAGCACCTCGACCGAGGTGTTGCTGTCCTTCATCGCATGCTCGATCTGCCCGGCCGCGAGCTCCAGCATCAGTATCGTCTCGCGCAGCTGGCTCCAGTCCAGATCGGGATTGCGCGCCTTGGTCCCGCCTTTGATGAGGTCGTTCATGTCAGTTCCTTTTCCTGTCTTCTTCGCCCCCAATATAGCGACGGGAACAATGTTTTACCAGCCAATACCCGGCGACTTTGCTATGCTAACCGCCATTAAGGTGAGTGAAATCATGGCCATGCCGCACAAGGAAGGCTGGCAACTCGTTGCCACGCGCGGCAATCATCGCCAATTCAAACACCCGGCAAAGCCGGGGCGCGTTACGGTTGCAGGAAAACCCAGCGACGACGTAGCGCCCGGAACACTGAACAGCATCTTCAAACAAGCGGGATTCAAGGAGTAAGAAAATGCGCTACGCCATCGTCGTCGAAAAAGCCGGAAACAACTATTCCGCCTACGCCCCCGACCTGCCCGGCTGCATCGCCACCGGAAGCAGCATCGCGGAAGCCGAACAAGAAATCCGCGCGGCCATCCAGTTCCATATCGAGGGACTGCGCGAGGATGGCTTGCCGATTCCGTCGGCGGACAGCGTGGTCGAGTATATGGAAATTGCGGCGTGATTGCTCATGGCAAGGTCGAGGCTAACTCTTTTAATTGATTTGACGTTATACAAAGGAGCCGAGAATGGACACTTCCAATATTCCAAAGGCATTCTGGTACTCCTTGAGCTTTTGCATGGTGGCGGGCACCATTGGTCTACTGACCATCGCATATAAAGCAAGTAGCGTCTCTATCGAAATCGCAAATACCAAAATAGAGCTTCTATCTGTCATATCTCAGACCAAAGAAATCAGGGCTAGCCTAGAAGCAGAGAGCAAACAACTGGCCGCGGCAAAACAGCTTCTCGAAAAGAATTCTGGAGCATTAGAGAAAACATCAAAAAGCTCATCAAACACAATTCACATCGACCCATTGACTACTGCATTGAAGCCGCCCCTTCAAGCAGTAGGAGATTTAAAATATCAAGGAAAATTTGAAGCAATAGCGGCTCAAATTAAGTCAGCCGAGGAAGTTCTTAGAAAATAATCAACAAGCGTAGCGATACCCAAGCTACGATCCCCGTTCCTACATCGCACTCCCTATCTGGCCTTCCCATTTCCGCAGGCAGCCTTCCACAGCAGCTCGCCGTTGCTACCCTTAGCGACGGGCTTCCATTCTGGCGCATCGTAGACAACGCTGCCAGCCACCTCGCCATTGCCCATGTTGCCTGCATACATCGAGGCCGCCTCGACCCGCGACAGGCGCTTCCTGCAATCGAAGCGGTATTGCGTCTCCCACGACAGGTAGGCCGTGCCGTCGCTGAGCGCGGACGCTTTCTTTAAATCGACCAGCGACAGGATGGTCACCATATCGCCGTCCTTCGCGGCAGGCGATGTGGCGACATAGACGGTGCGGCCGTCGTCCTCGACGACCTTGCGCCAGCCGGACTTGTCGGCCGGTTTCCCGGCTGACTTCTCGGACGGGGCGTCGACCACGACCTTGCCGCCCTTGATGACCACTTCCTTGCGGCAGATGTAGGCGCCGACCTGGGTCCTCCCGTACCAGGGCTGCCCTTTCGCATGCACCGACTTGCTACGCAGGTTCAGCCATATCACGGTGTCGGACGGGCAATGCTGCTGCGCTACCTGTTCGCTGTCGAATTGTTCGGCCGCGATTGCGGGGAATGCGATCAGGCAGCACGCCAGCATCGCAACCAGTCTCTTGTTCAATCTCACTCCATCTCCTGCAACGTCCCGTCGGCGAACACCAGCGCGCAACGCACCGGCTTGCCCGCATACACCGTTCGCATCGCGTCGCGGTATCCCTGCATCTGCGCGCGATGGCGCGCCGCATCGCCGCTCTCGCCGAGCTTGTAGTCCAGCACCCAGACCTCGCCGTCGAACTCGACCAGCCGGTCGATGCGCTTGAGTTCGCCCTGCGCGTCTACATAGGGCATCTCGTTGCAGGCGATGCGGTAATGCAGCGGATCGAAATAACACTGCAGATGCGGCTGCGCAAGCAGCGCCTGCGCCTGTTCCAGCAGCGCGTCGAATTCTGAGGCTGGGATGCCGCAGCGCCGGCACAGTTCGGCCTCGTCCACAAACTCGGCGGGCGGCAGCAGATGCTGCAGCAGCGCATGCAGTCGGATGCCGCGCTGCTGCGGTGCACTAGTCGCGGCCCTGCGCGATCCGGTCGGCAGCGGCTGCGTCAGACGAATATCGACAATAACTTCCGCTTCGCTCCCGGCATGATGCATGGGGGCCGCGAATGCGACCGCAAGCGGATTCCCCCCCGCTTGCGGCATCGCGTTCGCGATGCGGTCGTACCACATGCCTTCGATGCGTTCGCCGCAGCCGCTGACCAGCAGCGCCTGCTTCGCGCGCGTCATCGCAACGTACAGCAGGTTCAGGTCTTCGCGCTGGGCGAGCTGCGCCTCCTGCTCGAAGTAGCGCTCGCGCGTCGGGCCGCGACTCGCCTTGTCACCGTACAGCGAGAAATGAGCCGGGCGCGCGCTCGCGGTCGGCCAGTCCAGCAGCACGTCGTAGCCCTTGTCGATGGGCGGCTTCGCGTTCGTGTCCAGCAGCCAGACGATGGGCGCTTCCAGTCCCTTGGACTCGTGCACCGTGTAGATGCGCAGCGCGTTGCCGGCATGCGCGACCTTGCCCTCGTCCGGCGACTCGCTGTCGTCGGCACGACGCAGTTCGGCCAGCTCGCGCAGAAAGCCGGGGAGGCTGGGATAACGCCCAGCATCGACGTTCAGCGCGATCTCGATGAAGGCCTGCAGGTTCGCCAGCACCGTCGCGCGCATAGCCTCGGGCACGGCTGCGGCATAACGCTCCTGCAGGTCGCCCTCGAAATAGATGCGGTCGAGCAGGTCGTGTACCGGCAGCTTGTCGGCGAGTTTCAGCCAGCCTTGCAGCAAACGATGCGCGCGCTGCAAATGCGGCGACGCCTCGCCGCTGGTCGCGAGTTGTTGCAGGCGCGACCACCAACTGCCCTCTTCCCCGCTCTGCGCCAGCCCCATCAGGTCCTCGTCGCTGCAGGAGAACACCGGCGTGCGCAGCGCATGCGCCAGTTGCAGGTCGGCGAATGGGGTAATCAGGAAAGTCAGCAGCGCCTGGATGTCGGATGCTTCCAGCGTCTCCAGCAGGCCGCCGCGGCGCGACGTCAGGCAGGGGATGCCGTGTGACCGCAGCGCGTGTTCGTAGATCTTCAGGTGGGTGCGGCGGCGCACCAGCACCATGATGTCGGCGTATTGCGCGGGACGAACTTCGCCTTCGTCGTTGACCTGCCAGTGACCAACGATCTCGCCCACCTTCGCGGCGAACTGCTGCGCCTCCAGTTCGCGCGCGCTTTCCTCCCGCTCCTCGCGCGGTTCGGTCAGCGGATCGCGTAGCGTCAACGTACAGCCCTCCGCCTCTTTCTCGGCCTCAGGCATCGCACTCAGCGGCAGCACCTCGACATAACCCGGCAACTTCAACTGATGTGCGCCGTGCCGCTCGAAACCCTCGTATTCCGGCAGACCGTCGAACACGCCGTTGACCGCATCCAGCACCGCGGGCGCGTTGCGCCGCGTCATGTTCTGCGTCAGATGATGTGCGCTGTAGTGCCGTTGCAAAAACTCGCGCACGACGCCGAACAAGCGCGCGTCGGCGCGACGGAAGCGGTAGATCGACTGCTTGGGGTCGCCGACGACGAACACCGTCGGGCGCGAGTCCACCGCGTCGGCGGCGGCGAACCAGGATTGCAATATCTGCCATTGCAGCGGGTTGGTGTCCTGGAACTCGTCGAGCAGCACGTGGCTGTAGCGGCTGTCGAGCTTGTATTGAAGGTATTCGGCGTGGTCGCTGTCGTTCAGCAACTGGCACACGCGCCATTCCAGATCGCCGAAGTCCAGCATCTGCTGGCGCTGCTTCAGCGCCTGATAGCTGTCCAGCAACGCGACGCCGCAGCGCAGCGCATGTTCGTTCATGCGATACGCCTGCTGCTCGGCGAGCGTGTCGCGCACTTCCTGCAATGTGGCGAACAGCGATTCGCGCGTCAGCAGGAACGCCTCCGCGTTCTGTTTCTTGGTCGGCTTCAGGCTGCGCGGTTCGCCCGCCTTGGTATACAGCAGCGGCGACGCTGCTTCGAATCGCACCTCGGGAGCGGAGTCGGTCCATGCGCGTTCCAGTTCGGAGGCGTTCTTCTGCTGCGTCTCGGTGCCGTTGGCCGCGAGCTGGCGAGAAAACGCGAAGAAGCTCTCTTCGTTGTTGCCGCACATGCCCCAGTCCGCGACCGGATCGAATTCCATGTCGACGCCGAGCTCGGTGCGCAGGCTGTCCAGCGCGAACACCAGCTCACCCTCTCCCCCGGCCCCTCTCCCGCTTGCGGGCGAGGGGAGCAGGCAGGTGTAGGCCCACCACTCGCTGCGCTTGGCGAGAAAGTTGAACAGCAGTTGCTCGGTGCTGGAGAGTCCCAGTTCGCCGAACAGCGCCAGCATACTCTGCGCCTCCGGCGACTCGGGATGGCTGTGCAATTTGTCCAGCAGCGTCTTCCACGCCTCGTCGCGCAATGCGGAAGTCTGCTCCACCAGTTGCACGCCGCCCGCCATCCCAGCGTTCAACGGCGCGCGTTGCAGCACCTGCATGAACCAGCCATGGAAGGTGCTGATGGTGATGTTGGGTTGCGCGAGCAGGAACTGCTGGTACAGGCTGCGTGCGCGCGGCAGCAGGCGCTCGATGTCGGCCTCGTCCACCTCGCGCAGGCGCAGGAACTCGCGCACATGGTCGTCGTCTTCGGAGGCCAGCTCATACAGCCAGTCGCGCAGCCGCACCTGCATCTCCTGTGCGGCCTTGCGCGTGAAGGTGATCGCCAGTATCTCCCCGGGCGGCACGCCGTCCAGCAGCAGCCGCACGACGCGCGACACCAGCAGCCAGGTCTTGCCGCTGCCGGCGCAGGCCTCGACGACGACGCTGTGTTTGGGATCGAGTGCGGCGCGGTTATCCATGCGCCTCCGCCCATTGTCCTTGGCGGCACAGGCCGCGCATCTCGCAATAGCCGCACACCGTTTCCGCGCCGTGCGCGGGCAGCGCAGCCCCCCGATGCATGCGCTCGAACACGCTCTTCAGCCGTTCGATGTTCAGTCGCGCCAGTTCGGCGATATCTTGCGGCGGCGTCACCGCATCGACCTTGCCGCCGTCCAGCGCGACGAAGGCGGCCTCGCTCGCATGGAGGTCGTAGGCGTAACAGGCCAGCTGCACATCCTCGCCGGGCTCTTTCAATTTATTGCGCAACGGCGCGACCGCCTGCGTCTTATAGTCCAGCACGCGCAGCACTTCCATGTCCTCGCTCTGGTAGTCGATACGGTCGATGCGTCCGCGCAATGTCAGACTCTCCATGACGCCGATCTCGAATTCTGTTTCAGCCCCGGAATAGCGCCAGCCTGCGCGTTCGTTGGCCAACTGCCAGTCGATATACGCGGGGATCTGCGCCTGCCAGCGCAGCAGCCAAGCCTGCGCCAGATAGTCGTGCGCCAGCGCCCCGGCGAACACCTCCGCGCTGATGCGAAGCAGCGCTGCTTCGACCGCCTCGCGCTCATGCTCCAGCAGGACCTTGTATTCGTCGTGGAATCGCTGCAACGCCGCATGCACCCAGGTGCCGTAGTCGCGCTTGTCGAGTTCCTCGCGCACCTCGTCCAACTCGTTCAGGCGCAACATGTGGCGCGCATAAAACTGGTAGGGACAGGCGACCAAACTGTTGTAGCCGGACGGCGAGACACGTTGCGGGACCAGTCCGGACTGCACCGCAGGGCGCGGCATCTCGCCCGCGGGCGGCAGCGCGAATGCCTCGCCCTGCACCCTGGCATGCGCGAGCAATTCGCCCAGTTCATTCGCGGCCAGATCGTCGCGATACGCCAGCAGATGCAGCGCGCGCAGCATCTCCAGATGCGGGCTCAGCAGATTCGGTTCGCCGTTTTTGCTCGCCTGCCAGCTCGCCAGCACGGTGCCGTTGATCGCCAGCAGCGCCAGCAGGTCGTCGCGCACCTGCGCCTGCTGTGCGCTTGCCAACGGCAAACCGAGCGAGGCACGCACCGCGTCGTTGAACCACTGCCCGGCGTTCGCCGGTGCGGGCAGGTGCGCCGCATCGCTGCCTAGCAGCAGCACCGCGTCGAACTGCCGCCAGCGCGTCGCGGCGAGATGGGTGAACAGCACCGGGCTTTCCACGCCGAGGTCGCGGAAGGTGTTCAGGTCTAGCTGCTGCGCCAGCCAGCGCCGCCATTCGGCGAAGTTGCAGCGCGTCGCATCCCCCTGCAATTCTTCTGCCCATTGCCCAAGCAGGCCCAACAGTTGCTGGCCCGCCGCATCCTGCACCCAGCCTTGTGACACGCCGAGTATCTGCAGGCTGTCGCCCAGCGCGTGCAGCCACTCGGCCAAGGATGCATTCTTCTTCGGCAAGGCCTGCATCGCCTGGCGCAAGCGCACCAGCGGCTGCACCAACTCGCGTTCTTCGCGTTCGGCCAGTTCGATGTAGCTCTCCAGTTGCGCGACCGTGCCGTGCTTGCGCACCAGTTGCTCGAACAGATAGGCGGCCTGCTTGCGTTCCGAAGGCGGTGCGTCGGCGAACAGGAACGGCGACTTCAACAGGTCGAGCACATCCTGATAGTAGAAATCGCCCTGTACCACCTCCAGCCAGCGCATCAGCGCGGTGCTGACCGACAACGTCGCCATCGTCCAGCCGGTCTCGTCGCGCACCTGCACCTGCGCGCGTTCCAGCAGCGCGCGCGCGCGGCGCGCGACCAAGCGGTCCTGCACGACGACCGCGATGGAGCGTTTGCCTTCCAGCAGCCAGCGGCGGATTTGCACGTCGGCCGCCTGCGCCTCCTGCTCCAGCCCGTGCGCGCCGAACAGTTGCAAGCGGCCATTCAGCCTCGCCTCCGGCTGCTGCACCAGCACCGACGCATCGCTGCGCAGGTCGGCGCTGTCCGCATCGCGCTGCAACGCACGCGACAGCAACGCGCATTCGGATGACTCCGCGACCATCTCACGCAGGTCGAACACCTCGACCGTGACGCGCTCGCGGCAAGCCTGCAAAAAATGTCGTTCCGGCGCGGCGAGGTCGCAGGTCTGCAGCACATACAGCGGGCCATTGACCGCTTCGACCAGCCGCGCCAGCCGCTGCTGCCAAGCGCGTTCGCCGTCGAGTTCTGAGCCGGAGGTCATCGCGTACCAGAGTTCGTGCACCACGCGCGCCTCGAACTGCAACGCCTGTCCGCTGCGCGCGCGGTAAGCCTCGGTGAGTTGCGCGGCGAAGTCGGCCTCGGATTCGGGCAGCGCGACATGATGGCGCGTCAGCTCGTCCATCAGCCCCAGCAGTTCGCGCGACAAGCTCCACAGATCGGCGTCGCCGAACCAGTCGCGTTCGCGCAGCGCCTGGTACAGCGCGGCGATGCGCCGGGTGTCGGGTTGTATCGGAGTATCGAGCGTGACGGTCTGCGCCCAGTCGGTGAGCGTGAGCATGCGCGGCAGCAGCACGGTAGTACCCGCGGCCTCGCCGAATGCCTGCGCCAGCGGCTGCGCGGCGTGGTGGTTCGGCAGCAGCACGGTCGCCGCGCGCAGGTCGCGGTCGCCTTGCGCATGCAGGATGCGCTGCGCTACATGATGAAAGAAAGTGGGAGTCAACCTGAGAGTCTCTATTTGTCCACGAAAAACACGAAAGCCACGAAAAAAACCAGATTCTTATATCCGAGTGCGAGTCGCCCCCCGAAAGATGTCGCCACTCGGAATATATCTCTGGATTCGTTCGTGCTTTTCGTGAATTTCGTGGACAACTGCATTTTTCAAACTCAACGTTCCAGCAAACGCAACTTATCCGGCACGCCGCGCCACTGGTCGGCATCGGGCGGCGCCGGCTTCTTCTCGACGATGGGTTTCCACAGCTTCGCCAGTTCGGCGTTCAATTCGAGGAAATGGTGCTGGGCCTGCGGCAGGTCGTCCTCGGCGTAGATCGCCTCGGCCGGGCATTCGGCGACGCACAGCGTGCAGTCTATGCACTCGTCCGGGTCGATCACCAAAAAGTTCGGCCCCTCGCGGAAGCAGTCCACCGGGCACACGTCCACGCAGTCGGTGTACTTGCACTTGATACAGTTCTCGGCAACCACGTAGGTCATGTCATTCTCCTATGCTCAACAGTCGCGGCATTCTAGCAGAGCGTCCCTGCGCGAGAAATCCGGTGCACCCAGTATCTCTCTACCCAACATTTCTCTGCTTGACGCATCGCCCGCTATGCCTCTACTCTGAACAGGGAATAGCCTACTTATCGCCTGATCGGACTATGCAGAAATACGACTTCACCGTAAAAACACGTAACGGCCATTTGGTCGAAAACATCCGGATATTCGGGCGCGACCAGGAGGATGCCGAGCGCAAGTTACGCCAGATGTACATGCACTGCGAAATCGTCCATAGCGACATGATCGTCGTCGAAAAGGAAATACAGCAGTCGGCGGATATCGAGGATGTTTTGACGTTGATCGTCAAACACAGCTAACGAAGCATTGCAAAAACTCGCTTCATTTCAGAATGCTGCTAAAAACTCGTCGCACCGGCGAAGGCCGGCGCCCAGTCGATTCAAAACACTGGATTCCGGCCTGCGCCGGAATGACGCAATCCGTTTTTTCGAGGTGAAATCAGATAAACCCGTCCGCGATCAGCTCGTTCGCTAGTGCTTCGTAGTCCTTTGCACCGCGGCTGGAGGGAGAATGCTCGAAGACCGTTTTGTTCAACAGCGGACTTTCCGCCAGGCTGACGTTTTCCGAAATCAACGTCCGGCAGACGTCCGAACCGAATTCCTTTTCGGCCATCAGCAGAACATGCCGCGCCATACGCCGCCGCGAATCGTAACGCGTCAGCAGGTAGCGGCGGTTGATGCGATGCTTCAGCACCAGTTCCAGCGCCTTGAGGGTCTTCTGTATCTGGAGCGCGCCCTTGATCGACAGATAATCCGCCGACATCGGGACAATGACGCCATCGCAGGCGAATATGGCATTCAGCGAAAGCACGCCGACAACCGGGCTGCAATCGAGCACCCAGTGCTGCTCCACGCCATCGGCCTTTTCAGATTTCAATCCCAGATTAAGTTTATTGATCGCGTTATAACCCTTGCCGTATAGCGCATCCACTTTGGACATTTCGACGTGCGAGGGGATCATGCCGATGCCGCTGGATGATTTCTGGATCATTTCGCGCAACGGACGGTTGCGCTGGAACAGGCCGAAAAGGCTGTCATCACCTGCAGAGGCGGTGATGCCGAGGGTCGCACCGAACTGAGCCTGGGGATCGAGATCGATACCGTTGGTCTGATGACCGCGCCGCGTCAACGCGGCGGCGAGATTGACCGCCGTGGTGGTCTTACCCACGCCACCTTTTTGATTAAAAACGGCGATAACAGTCATGAATAAAAAAGAAGCGTCGACTTCGGCTTTGCATGTTGCGGTGCGGGCATTCTAGCAGACCGCATGCCACATTCCGCATTTGAAACTAATGCGGCTTGCCGTCGACGCGGGATCGCGCCAGCATCGGAATGTAACGCCAGGCCAGCAATGCAAAAGCGGCGAACCAGCAGGCTGCGGCCGACGCGACCCACAGCGTGTAATGCGCCGGATCGAACAGCGGTGCTGCGATGCGCAGCACGAAGGCCAGCATCATGATCTTCAGCGCAAGCTTGTCGATGCCATCGAACACCACCTTCCTGCCGGTGTGCCCCTGCGAGATGCGCATCAGCATCGCCGGGACGATCAGCCCCATCGCGCCGAAGGTGAATACGTGTATCGACAGCGAGACAAGCTCCGGCATATTCATGGCCAGCCGGAAGAATTCGACCAGCAGTTGCGCAACGATCGCCAGATAGCCCAGATACATGATGCCGATGTCCAGCCGCGTCAGCGCCAACTGCGGCTTCCAGAACGCGAAGCGCAGCATCAGCAGCAAGGCCAGCAGCAGCCCGGCATACGCGGCCAGCAGTGGCGGCAGCAATCCGGCGAACACCAACAGCAGGCCGAGCATTTTGATGGCCTTGTCCAGCGCCGGGTGCTGCAGGATGGCGACCTGGAACGCGCCCTTCATAAACTGCACCAGCGTGCGCTCCAGCATTACCAGGAAGGCCATGCGAAACAGGCCCAGCGCGATGCTCCAGCCGAGCAGGTAATAATCAGCGCTAAGCATCAGCTGCTTCGCAATCAGGAAGGTCGGCAGGACCAGCAGGAACAGGTAATTGTCGCGATAGCTATCGGTCGCGCGGTTCTTCACCAGCGTGAAGACCAGCATCGCGACAATGGAACCGAGGAACAGGTTGTTCGACAGCAGGAACAGCGCATGCGGCCAGCTGCCTTCGAACCACATGCCGATGCGCTCGAACAGCCAGGCCGCCGCGAGAAACATCAGCGCCGGCCCATGGTAGCAGCGCACCTTGACCCAGTTCCTGGTCGCGGTCAGCAAAAAGCCGCCCAGCACCGCCCAGCCGAAGCCGAAAAACATCTCGTGGGCATGCCACTGCACCGTCGTGAACGAGGTCGCCGGCGCAGCAATAACACCCGAGAAAAGCAGCGCCCACAACACCGGCAGGCTCAGCCCGGACAGCATCGCCAGCGCGAAGAACGGGCGGAAGCCGACTTGCCAGAGCGGATGACTCATGCGGCGATTACTGGCGGCGGGTGAAGTCGATCGCGATGTTGCCCGGTTCACGGGCGACGTACTTGATCTCTATCCCGGCGCCGTAGCGCTGCTGCAATTGCGCGAGCAGCGGCAACGGATCGTGGTCGTTGACGAACGCCATGGTCTCGCCCGGGTTCAGCGAGTCCAGCGCACCGAAGATCGCGGCATGGCGAAAGCGTTTGGCGACGGCGCGTGCGTCGAACGGGTAACGCATGTCCTGGGTAAAGCTGTTGGCGCAGTTGTGTTCCATGATGTATTCCTTCGGTTGGTTGAAAAAAGTTATTGTTTCGTCGCACACCGGACCACTTGGGTGCAGTGAATTGCGCCCCTATGTGCGAACTCGTTTCGGAGCACGTTTGACTGCTATGCGCGTGACAGCCTCTTGCGGCAGCAGCGAACGTTCCAATGTCCGGCCGTTCTTGACCAGATCGGCCATGCTGACCTGGCGCAGCGATGCGAAGAACGCCTCGCGCGCATCTTCCAGCGCCGCCGCCAGTTTGCAGGCACCTGCGATCACGCAGGTGTTAGCACCACCCAGACATTCGACCAGATCGAAGTTGTCCTCGGTCGCGCGCAGCACCTGCTCGACGGTGAGCTGTTCCGGCGGCATCGCCAGCCGCACGCCGCCGTTGCGGCCGCGTATGCTCTCGATCAGGCCCGCGCATGTCAGTTGGTGCGAGACCTTGACCAGATGATTCTTCGACACCGCCAGCCGCTCGCTCGCCTCGCCTATCGTCACCGGTTCGCCTTGGCGTAGCGCCAGATACATCGTCAGCCGCAGACCGAGATCGGAATATTGGGTCAATTTCATGTTCGTCTTCCGCTCATCGAACTACAGCCGCATGATGCGATGCCATTCGCCGCCTGTCGGGATCACTTCGTAACGCTGCCAGAACATGAACTCCGCGCGGCTCGCCGTACCCGCCTCGCCCTCGCCTGCTCCGGCAGCGATGCTGTAGCTCACGGCGTTACCGTCCAGACTCAGCACCTTGCGCACCGACAAGCCGTCGCCGAATTCGCCGTTGCTGTAGTAATTACCGGGTGCAAGCGCTTCTTCACCTTCCGAAACACGCAGCGCGTGCTTGCGCGCCAGCCGATACACTTTAGCCAGATCGTCTTCGGTGATGTCCAGATACGAACCGATCTCACGCAAGGCGTAAGAAAAATCGGCATGGACCAATTGCGGTTCCACAGGACGCGCCGGGCTTGCTGGCGGCTTCGGCTTGAGCCCCGCCGGATAGCGCCGCCACGGGAAGGGATAGTTCACCGCCACGGCGACCAGCAGCATGATGCCGACATTCAGCAACACCGGCGTCAGCACGAACTGGTAGCCCAGCGCATGCACCTCCGCCCCGCCGACAACCGCAGACAGCGCGGTAGCGCCGCCGGGCGGATGGATGCAACGCAGCTGATGCATCGCGAAGATCGCCAACGCGACGGCCAGCGGCCCGGCCACAAAGGGATTGGAAACAAACAGGGCGCAGCTCACGCCGATCAGCGCCGACACCAGATGGCCGCCGACCAGCGCCCAGGGCTGCGACAGCGCGCCATGCGGCACCGCAAACAGCAACACTGCCGAAGCCCCCATCGATGCCACCAGCAAGGCCGCGCCCTGTGTGCCGACGGCATGCAGGCTGACCGCCATCGTCGCCGCGATGGCGAGCAGCGCCCCCGTTGCAGCGATGAATTTCTCGCGATGTCCGGTGGCATCCGGCGCCACGCCCAACAGTTTCAATATCGTTTTCGCAGCCATGATCGCGATTTGTATGCACCCGCATTTAATGATGCGCGAATGATACATGTTTTATGTTATCTTGGCGAAATCGTAAACAACCGATAAAAAACAACGTGAGCTACCCCCTGCTCAAGCACCTGCACATCACCTGCGCCGCCGCCAGCTATGCGCTGTTCCTGCTGCGCGGCATCTGGATGTTGCGCGATTCCTCCGTCATGCGGCAGCGCTGGGTAAAGATAGCTCCGCACGCGATAGACACGCTGCTGCTCGCCAGCGCCATTGCGCTGGCTTACACCATAGGGCAATATCCGTTCGCAGACGGCTGGCTGACCGCGAAGATTGCCGCCTTGCTGCTGTATATCGCACTCGGCTTCGTTGCACTGAAATACGGCAGGAGCAAAACCGTGCGTCTGGCAGCCTGGCTGGCAGCGCAGGCGGTGTTTGGTTACATTGTGCTGGTCGCGCTGCACCGCAACCCGATACCGTTCTTCTGATAACGGAGAAAAAATGATAGGACTCGACTCCGGCGCCCGCGCCCCGACATTCGATCATCCGCTGGAGATGCTGCTTGCCTGCCACGGCAAGATATTGCACCAATGCGACACGCTGCATAAGCTCGCAGTACACCTGAGAACCGACGGCTGCGATACGCAGGCGCGACAGGCTGCGCAGAGCGTCCTGCGCTACTTCAACACCGCAGGACAGTTCCATCACCAGGACGAGGAAGAGAACCTGTTCCCCGCGCTGCGCGCAAGCGCCGGCGACGACCCGGAGCAACTCGATACGCTGCTGCAACGCTTGCTGGCGGAACATGTCGTGATGCTGGCCACATGGGGCAAGCTGCGACCGGTGTTGCTGCAGTTGGCAGAAGGCATGAATATACGGCTGGACGAAAAGCTCGCAGAAAGATTCATCAACAGCTATACCATGCATATCGCCGTAGAAAACTCCGAACTGTTGCCGCTCGCGGCGCGCCTGCTGTCGCCAGAACAACTCCGGCAGATCGGCACGCGCATGGCCGAACGACGCGGCGCGAGCATGCCCGGATCGCCCTGACGCGCGAGACGTTCGCCCCGCTCCATGGAATAATCGCATCCCCAGCAAGCCGCGCCCTTATCGCAACATGCCCCACCTCGTCGTCTCTATTTCCGGCCACGGCTTCGGCCATGTCGCGCAAACCGCCCCCATCCTGAACCGGCTGCATCGTTTAATGCCGCAGTTACGCATTACGATACGCTCGACGGCGCCGGCCTCCCATCTGCGCTCCCGCATCCATACGCCATTCGAGCATATGGCTAGCGAGGGCGACATCGGCATGCTGATGTCTTCGGCTCTGGATGTGCGCGTCGAGGACAGCCGCGCGGCCTATCGCGCCTTTCATGAGGACTGGCAGGCGCGTGTCGATGACGAGGCTCGCCTGCTGCGCGATCTTGGCGCGGACATGGTGCTCTCCAACGTCGGCTATCTGCCGCTGGCCGGAGCACAACATGCGGGCATCCCGAACGCGGCAATGTGTTCGCTGAACTGGTTCGACATTTACCGGCATTATTGCGGCGACGATGAAATCGCCGCACAGATACGCGAATGCTATGTGCATGCCGATGCATTCTTGCGCGCGACGCCGGGCATGGCGATGGGCTATCTGCCCAACCTCGTCCCGGTTTCTCCCATCGCCGACATCGGCACGAACCGCCGCGACGCGCTGAATCGTCATCTGCGCCTGTCACAGGAGGAATGTCTGGTTCTGGTGAGTATGGGTGGCATCAATAGCCGCTTGCCGATGGAGCGCTGGCCCCGCATACCCGGCGTGCGCTACCTGGTGCAAGGGAGCTGGAAAATCGACCGCCCGGATGCAACCATATTCGAATCGTTGCCGGTGACTTTCGGCGATCTGCTTGCGAGTTGCGATGTGTTGCTGTGCAAGCCGGGCTATGGCAGTTTCGTCGAAGCCGCTTGCAGCGGCGTGCCGGTGCTGTATGTAGGCCGGTCCGACTGGCCTGAGTCTCCGGCACTGATCGACTGGCTGCAGCGCCACGGGCAGTGTCGCGAACTGTCACGACAGACTCTGGAAGATGGAAACATCGCGACGGATCTTGAGTTGATCCGGAACCTGCCGCGTCCGCCAACACCGGTTCCGGTGGGCGGCGAACAGGTTGCGGACTGGTTTGCGAAACGACTGGGCGAATGAAGCGTCAGCCTTGCGGCGGCGCATAGATCGTGGAACGGTTGCGCCCACTCTGCTTGGAGACATAGAGCGCCTCGTCGGCGTGACCCAGCGCCGCCAGCCAGTCGGCGCCGATATCGCAGACTGCGATACCGATCGAGATAGTGATGCCGCCGACGCTCTCATCCTTGTCCAGACGGCGTATCTTGCCCCGCTCGATCAACTGCCGAATATGTTCGGCAACCACCTGCGCACCCTGCTGCGGCGTGTCCGGCAGAATCACGGCAAACTCCTCGCCGCCGAGCCGGGCGACCGAATCCTGCCCCTTGACCTGCGCCTTCAACACCTCGGCGATGATGCGGATAACCTTGTCGCCAAACAGATGTCCGTAGGTGTCGTTGATCTTCTTGAAGAAATCGATGTCCAGCATCAGGAAGCTGACTTGCTTGCCCTGCATTTCCGAATTGGCAGCCAGATTGCGCATCTGTGCCTCGAAGCCGCGCCGGTTGAACACCCCGGTCAGCGGGTCGAGCAACGCTTCGCTACGCGCGCTCATCAGCTCCTGCTGCAGACGTTCGACCTCGCTCTTGCTTTCCTGCAACTTGTCCTGCAGCAAATCGACCGAAGAGCGCATGGCTTGCGTCTCCAGTGCAATCTCGCCGACGAGTCCCTGCAGTGACTCGGCATCCACCCCTCGCGACAATCTCTCGCCATGCTTCTGCAAACCGGCGTTGAACTTTCCGGCCTCGTCGTCCGTCGCCTCGGTGAATCGCACCAGATTGTCCAGCACCTTCTGCATGTTCTGCTTGAACGCCTGCTCGGCCTCGACGTTGCCATCGGCAATATGACAGGAGTAAAGCTCGTGCACCACATCGTCGGTGAGCTGCTGCTTATCGTCGAGCAACGCATTCACCGCCTTGCTCAGCGGCGGATTGATCCCGGTGATGAATTCATACCACAGGGCATAGGTGAACGGAGTAAAAGCGGCCGAATGAGCGGCCATCTTCTGCAGTAGCAGTCTCAATATCTCGGCGCTGGCGACCTTGTCCTGCGTATACCTGTTTTTCATACAACGACAAACCGGAAAGACACTTTGAACCTCACCTTTCTGGAACATTACACCATATGGCTACGGAAGAAACGGCCGCACACTGCCTGCGGCCGCGCAAACGGTTAGTGCAGGTGCTGCCCGTCGCCGTCATGCACATGGCCGTGCGCCAGCTCTTCTTCGGTGGCAGCGCGCACGCCGACAACGGTGCAGTTAAAGGTCAGGGTTTTGCCGGCCAGCGGATGATTGCCATCCACGGTCACTTCGTCGTCGGTCACATCGACGACGGTGTAAAGCATGAAATCGTCCTCATCAGAATTCTCCGGACCGCCCTCGAACTGCATACCGATCGCAACGTCTTTCGGGAACGCGCTGCGCTGCTCGACCTCCACCAGTTGATGGTCGTATTCGCCGAAAGCATCGTCCGGCTTCATCGTGACGTTGCAGGTATCGCCGACGCTTTTGCCGTGCAGCGCCTCTTCGACCAGCGGGAAGATGCCGTCATAGCCGCCATGCAGATAGCTGACCGGCTCCTCAACCTTCTCCAGCAGTTCACCATCGGCATCGAACAGTTCGTAACGCAGCGATACAACGGTATCCTTGGCGATTTTCATTTCATTTCCTTTATCAAATTTAAAATTTTCTGCGCATGCCCGTGCGCGTGAACGCCGTATAGGACATGACGAAGCTTGCCTTGCTTGTCTATCACAAAGGTGGAACGCTGGATCATCTGCTTCCTGTGCCCGTCGGCTTCCTTCTCCACCATCACGCCATAACGTTTGCAGACACGGGCTTCCGGATCGGAAAGCAGCAGCACGGACAGCCCGTGCTTGTCGCGGAACGTCGCATGGCTCAGGCAATCGTCGCGACTGATACCCACCACGATGGCATCCAGCTTCGCAAAATCGTCGTCGAGATTGCTGAATTCGTTGGCTTCCATCGTGCAACCCGGCGTATCGTCCCTAGGATAGAAATACAGCACGACGTTGCGCTTGCCCTTGTTCGAGGTGAGTACGAAGTTTTCCATATCCGCATCCGGCAACTCGAAATGCGGCGCCTCGATTCCTGCGGTAAGCTGGACAACTTGCATGATCCTATCCCCCTTGCGGGCATTTTAAACACATTTCCGATACGCCATAAAAATTTTTACGCACTGCACGAACGCCGCCCCGTGCGTCTATAATCGGCCACATGAAAACCATACAGACACTGCTCGGCGGCCTGAGCGTAGCCGAATTCCTGCGCGACTACTGGCAGAAGAAGCCGTTGCTGATCCGCAAGGCGCTGCCCGCCTTCGAAGGCCTGCTCGATTCGCAGCAACTGATAGACCTCGCCTGCGGAGAAGACGTGCAGGCGCGCATTGTCACGCAGCATGGCGGCAAGTTCGGCCTGCAGCATTCGCCGTTCGAGCCCGGGGACTTCGAGCATTTCGGCAAGAAGAAATGGACTGTGCTGGTGCAAGGCGTGAACCATCACCTGCCGGAGGGCGCCGAGCTGCTGAAGCTCTTCTCCTTCATTCCCCACGCGCGGCTGGACGATCTGATGGTCAGCTACGCTCCCCGTGGCGGCGGTGTCGGACCGCATTTCGACTCCTACGACGTGTTCCTGCTGCAAGGCGCGGGACACCGCCGCTGGCAGATCTCCACGCAGCAAGACCGGACGCTGATCGAAGGCGCGCCGCTGCGCATACTGAAGGACTTCCGCGTCGAACAGGAATGGGTGCTGGAAGCGGGCGACATGCTGTATCTGCCGCCGCATTGCGCGCACAACGGCATCGCCGAAGACGACTGCATGACTTATTCGATCGGCTTCCGCACGCCTGCCTATCAGGAGCTGGCCGAACAGTTCTTGGTGTACCTGCAGGACCGCATCGAGGTGAGCGGCATGTACGCCGACCCCGATCTAAAGGCGCAGAAGCATCCATCGGAGATCGGTCCGGCGATGCTGGATCAGGTGGAACAGGCGATCAAGCAGGTGCGTTGGGACAGGGAAGACATCGCGAACTTCCTCGGCTGCTACCTCTCCGAGCCCAAACCGCATATCTTCTTCGACTCGCCGGAACGCCCGCTGAGCGAGGCGAAGTTCCGGCAGGCCCTACAGAAACAGGGCGTGGTGCTGGACCTGAAGAGCCAGATGCTGTGCCATGCCGGCTGGATATTCGTCAACGGCGAGGAATTCGAGGCCGGCAAGGACGACTACCCGCTGCTGCGTCAACTCGCCGACGAACGCGAGTTGCCCGCGGGAGCGGACATCCCTGACGCATGCGCCGAACTGCTTTACCAGTGTTATCTGGACGGCTACCTCACCCCACGCTGAACAGGAGCGCACGATGAGCGACGATGAGCTGCAGCACATTCATCTGGACGGCATCGCCGACTACACTGCCGCGCTCGACACGCTGTGCGGCTTGGCCGAACACAGCCTGTACCTGTTCGAGAACGACTTCGACGGCCTGGGCTTCAACGACGAGGCGCGCTACGAAACGCTGCGCCGCTTTCTGCTGGCAAGTCCCGCGCATCGTTTGTTCGTGCTGGCCCACGACACCCGCTACCTGTCCACCCGCTGCCCCCGGATGATGTTGCTGCTGAGCCAGTTCGGCGTCGGCATGGCGATCCACCAGACGCCGAAGAGCCTGCAGCACATCACGGCCCCCTTCTCCGTGGCCGACGAATCGCACTACGTGCGCCGCTTCCACTTCGACGATCCGCGCGGCATCCTGGCCCGGAACGACCCGGAAAATGCGCGTGCGCTGAAGTCCCGTTTTCTGGAGATTTGGGCGGAATCGCACTCCGCCTTATCCACCTCCAGACTGGGGTTATAAAAAAATGTTGCGCAACCACTAGATTTCCTCTATGCAAATGCTAGAATGCGCCGCCTTCGGTTTTGGGAGCATTCAAAACCAAGCAAAAATTTTGTCCCCTTACAACTAAAACTCTCGAGGTATTTAAAATGAAATTGTCCGCTCTCGTTGCTGCTCTGTTGGCTCTGGCTCTGACCGCTTGTGGCGAAAAGGCTGCTGAAGCTCCTGCTGTTGAAGC
>JALNYK010000033.1 GCA_023229845.1 Gallionella sp. | reverse complement strand
AAGCCCGCACCACGCCAGAACTGAAAGAAAAACTCATCGCCTGCCAGAAGGTGCGCGAACTGCTCACACTGGCCAGCGAGAGCGGCTTCGGTTTCATCGAAGACGAGCTGTATCCGCCCAACGAACCTCAATTCACCGCCGACCAGCTTTCGGAAAGAATGGCCAAGGCGCTGTTGCGCGCCTGATCGCGATGAGCGGCACGAGCAGGGAAAACCGGGGGGAGCCCCGGTTTTTCGTCACCTACTCCGGCGTGAAGCTGCCCTTCAATCTCGTCAGCGAATTGCAGGATCACGAAGTCCAGAACCGCAACACTTACTTCTGCGGCTACTTCGACGCACAGGGCAGACTCACCGGCTTCGACAAACTGGCCTACGGCGAAATCGAACTGACACACCGCTACAGCTACCACGACAACGGAAAACTTGGCACGGCGGAGATCACCGACATAGACGGCGAATTGACCATGGTGCTGTTCGACAAAGACGGCAACCCGGCATGAGCACCTTCACCCCTTGCAAGGGCAAGACCGCCTGCCGCGACGACGGCGCTATCTGCCTGACCTGCGGCCGCAGCTTTGCCGAAATCGAACAGACCAGAAACATAATAGACGCGCTGGCGGAATTCGCCCTCGCGCAGGGCTACGACAACGTCGGCGAATTCGCCGCCTATGTCGCTGACAAGGTGGAGAAGAAAGTCAAACACAGGCGCGAGGCTGTGTAGCGTCGGGAAATTTCAAAAACTAAAACCCGGTCCACGGAAAACACGGAAAGCACGGAAAGAAACAGCAGGCCAATCCACCCTGCCAGGTGGTGCTGATAACCGATGCGCGCATTCGAATTTGTTCGAAATTTTTCGCATCTTTTGTGGACAAATGCATTTCCCAGAATCGACACGACACGTTCAAGTCATTTTTCCGTGCCTTTGCGAGCTTCCGCCTTGTGGCGGAATGCCTGCTTACCCCACTTCGTGTTTTCCGTGGACAAGGTTTGTCATTTGGGGTTTGCATCGCTCACTGCCAGCGTCCGTTTGTAATCTGGCATGTGCGGATTTTCCAGGAATGGCGCGCCCTGAGCGTTTACAATGCGCATCCCGTTTCCCGCATACACATCCCATGACTGCCCCCGTCCGTCTCGCCAAACGCCTTGCCGCACTCGTTCCCTGCTCGCGCCGCGAGGCCGAGTTGTATATCGCGGGCGGCTGGGTGACGGTGGATGGGCAGGTGGTGGAAGAGCCTCAATTCATGGTGTCGGAGCAGCAGATTGCGCTCCATCCCGACGCGACGCTCATCCCCGTCGAGCCGGCGACCATCCTGTTTCACCAGCCGCCGGCCACGGAGATGAATGCCGACTCCATACCGCGACTGATCCGCGCCGAGACGCAAACGGCGGAAGATCCCTCCGAAATCCGCATCCTCAAGCAACACTTCGTGCGACTGACGCAATGCCTGCCGCTGGAGGCAAATGCGAGCGGCCTGGCGGTGTTCACCCAGGACTACCGGATATCGCGCAAGCTGACGGACGATGCCGCCACCATCGAGCAAGAATACGTCGTCGAGGTCGCCGGCGAGCTGGCGGACAATGGACTCAAGCTGCTCAACCACGGACTCAGTTTCAACGGCAAACCGCTGCCTCCGGTCAAGGTCAGCTGGCAGAACGAAACCCGGCTGCGCTTTGCGCTCAAGGGCATGCGCCCCGGCCAGATCGCCCACATGTGCAACAGCGTCGGGCTGCAAGTCCTGAACATGAGACGGTTGCGCATCGGGCGCGTGTCCATGTCCAGAATGCCATCCGGGGAATGGCGTTACCTGATGTCGCATGAACGATTCTGATTCCGATTAAATTTAAAACCGTAAGCTGCTATGCACCAATAGCCACACTTCGACAACTACACAAAACTCCGAACCCTCTCGTGCCGAGGTAAGTCGAGCCGGTATCAATTCAAGCGATAAATATGACCACGCTAGCCCAACTACATGTCGATATCGACGTGCGCGTACAAACCATCCGCGGAGATCGTTCCGACTGGCTGTGCGGGAAGGGGTGCGATAGTTGTTGTCGGCGGCTCGCCAACGTGCCTCAACTAACGTTAGCAGAATGGGACTTGCTGCGGGAGGGCCTGACAGAGCTACCGCCGGAACGACTCCAGGAAATCCGCAGAAATATGGCAGCCTTGACCAGCCAGCGGTCGCGCCCCATCACTTGCCCACTGCTGGACCTTGCTACCGGCGCCTGCCCTGTCTATGCCCAGCGCCCAGTGGCGTGCCGCACCTACGGCTTCTATGTGCAACGCGAGCTAGGGCTTTATTGTCACGACATCGAATCCCGTGTCGCCGATGGCGCTCTGGCAGACGTGGTGTGGGGCAATCACGATGCCATCGATCGCCGGCTCGCCGGCCTAGGCGAAATCCGCGCTTTAACCGACTGGTTCGAGCGTTGGATAACGGCAAATAAGTAGTGGGGAAACGCTTTCGCGTAAATATTTGATGTAGCCACTCTGACTGGACTTCACCCGCTTTCATAGGCATTTCTGAACGGCTACTGGGGGATATGAATTCCGCATGTGCCATGAACAACCAGTCGCTGCGATAGATATGAAGGTCTGCTCCTTGGCCATTGCTGCCCTTTGGCTAACACCTTTGCGCGTCCACTCGCAGCATCAAAGCCGACATAAGACCCACGTCATTCGCTGGCGCATCAGTCCATTACCCTTTAGTATTCGCCGCGAATCGCAGGCATAAGCGGTGCCGGGAAAAGGGGAAATTCACGTATGGCCCAAACAGAGGCGCAAACACGTTCCGAGCTGATTGATGCCCAGCTTGGTGCGTCCGGCTGGAACGTCAAAGACCCTACTCAAGTCGTCGAGGAGTTCGACATTCTGACCAGCCTGCCCGACGGTGTTGCAGAGCCGCGCACCAAATATGAAGGCCATCAGTTCAGCGACTACGTCCTGCTGGGCAAAGACCGCAAACCACTTGCCGTAGTGGAGGCGAAAAAATCCAGCCGAGATGCCGCTATTGGGCGAGAGCAAGCCAAGCAGTATTGCTACAACATTCAAAAACAATTCGGCGGCGAACTTCCATTTTGCTTTTACACCAACGGGCACGAAACCTATTTCTGGGACCTGGAAAATTATCCACCGCGCAAGGTGGTGGGCTTCCCCACCCGCGACGACCTGGAGCGCTTTCAGTACATCCGCCGCAACCGCAAGCCGCTGACGCAGGAGTTCATCAATACATCCATTGCCGGGCGCGACTACCAGATACGCGCCATCCGCTCGGTGCTTGAAGGCATCGGGCAGAAAAGGCGTGATTTCCTGCTGGTGATGGCCACCGGTACCGGCAAGACCCGCACCTGTATCGCCATGGTGGATGCATTGATGCGTGCAGGTCATGCCGAAAAGGTGCTGTTCTTGGTCGACCGCATCGCGTTGCGCGAACAGTCTCTGGCAGCATTCAAGGAGCATCTGCCCAACGAGCCGCGCTGGCCCAATACAGGTGAAAAGCTGCTGGCCAAGGATCGCCGCGTTTATGTCGCCACTTACCCGACGATGCTCAACATCATCCGGGACGAATCTCAGCATTTGTCTCCGCATTTTTTTGACTTCATCGTGGTCGATGAAAGTCACCGCTCCATCTACAACACCTATGGCGAAGTCCTCGATTACTTCAAAACCATCACGCTCGGTTTGACGGCCACCCCCACCGACATCATCGATCACAATACTTTCCAGCTTTTCCATTGCGAAGACGGGCTACCAACCTTTGCCTACACCTTCGAGGAGGCGGTGAACAACGTGCCGCCGTACCTTTGCAACTTCCAGGTCATGAAGATTCAGACTAAGTTCCAGATGGAGGGAATCAGCAAGCGCACCATCTCGCTGGAAGACCAGAAGAAACTCATCCTGCAAGGCAAAGAGGTTGAGGAGATCAATTTCGAAGGCTCACAACTTGAGAAGCAAGTCATCAACAAGGGCACGAACACCCTGATCGTCAGGGAGTTCATGGAGGAGTGCATCAAGGACGCCAATGGCGTGCTACCAGGCAAAACCATCTTCTTCTGCTCCACCAAGGCGCATGCCCGGCGCATGGAAGAAATCTTCGATAAGCTTTACCCGCAATACAAGGGCGAGCTGGCCAAGGTGCTGGTCTCTGACGATCCGCGCGTGTATGGCAAGGGTGGCCTGTTGGATCAATTCACCAACAACGACATGCCGCGCATCGCCATCAGCGTGGACATGCTCGACACCGGCATCGACGTGCGCGAACTCGTCAACCTCGTATTCGCCAAGCCGGTGTATTCCTACACCAAGTTCTGGCAGATGATCGGGCGTGGAACCCGCCTGCTGGAAACCAACAAGCCCAAGCCTTGGTGTCTGGAGAAAGATGTATTCCTGATTCTGGACTGCTGGGACAACTTCGAATATTTCAAGCTGCAACCCAAGGGTAAGGAGCTCAAGCCACAACTACCCTTGCCGGTGCGGCTGGCGGGGTTGCGGCTGGACAAGATCGAGAAGGCCATCGACAGCGGCCATCACGATATAGCCGAGCGCGAAATCAGCAAGCTGCGCACACAGCTAGCCAACTTGCCGCAGAACTCCGTGGTCATCAAAGAGGCTGCCGCTGCCCTGGCACGTCTTTCAGAAGAAAACTTCTGGATCAGCCTCAACCATCAGAAGCTTGAATTCCTGCGCGCTGAAATCAAGCCGCTGTTTCGCACCGTCTCCGAGGCCGACTTCAAGGCCATGCGTTTCGAGCGCGACCTGCTTGAATATTCGCTGGCCGTGCTGAACGAAGAAAAGGAACAAGCTGCAACCCTCAAGGAAGGCATCGTCGAGCAGATCAGCGAACTGCCGCTCTCGGTCGGCTTCGTCAAGCAGGAAGAGGCGCTGATTCGCGTTGCGCAAACCAGCCACTACTGGATTAAGGCCGACGAAGACGCCTTCGACGAACTGGTGGCCAAGCTCGGCCCGCTGATGAAATTCCGCGAGCAAAACACCGGGCAGGAGCAAACCCATCTTGATCTTGCCGATGAATTGCACAAGAAAGAATGGGTGGAATTCGGCCCGCAGCACGAAGCGGTCAGCATCACCCGCTACCGCGAGATGGTCGAGGCCTTGATCGCCGAACTCACCGAACACAATCCCATCCTGCTCAAGATCAAGAATGGCGAGGCAGTCAGCACCGATGAAGCCACTGCGCTGGCCAATCTGCTCCACGAAGAGCATCCGCACATCACCGAAAACTTGCTGCGTCAGGTCTACAAAAACCGCAAGGCGCGCTTTATCCAGTTTATCCGCCACATTCTCGGCATCGAAGTGCTGCAAAGCTTTCCCGATACCGTCAGCGCTGCATTCGATCAATTTATTCGGGCACACACCACACTGACCAGCCGCCAGATGGAATTCCTCAACCTGTTGAAGAACTTCATCATCGAGCGCGAGAAGGTGGAGAGGAAGGACCTGATCAACGCCCCCTTCACGGTCATCCACCCGCAAGGCATCCGTGGCGTGTTCAGTCCAGCCGAGATCAACGAAATCCTTCAGCTCACCGAGCAGCTGGCCGCATAACTATCAGGAACATCCCATGCTGCAAAACAACCCCGAACTCAAAAGCAAAATCGACCAGCTCTGGAATAAATTCTGGAGCGGCGGCATCAGCAACCCGCTCACCGCCATCGAGCAGATCACCTACCTGCTGTTCATGAAGCGCCTCGACGAGCTGGACCTCAAGCGCCAGTCCGATGCCGAATTCACCGGCGAGAAGTACGTCTCCAAATTTATCGGAACCTGGATTCCGCCCGAATACCGCAGCCAGCAGGAGCCTGAAAAATTCGCCATCGACAAGCGCAATCTGCGCTGGAGCGAGTTCAAGCGCATGCAGGCCGAAGAGATGCTGCAGCACGTACAGAGCAAGGTGTTCCCTTTCCTCAAAGACCTGAATGGAGCGGAATCCAATTTCACTCACCACATGAAGAACGCGGTGTTCATCATCCCCAAACCGGCCCTGCTGGTGGAAGCGGTGAAGACCATAGACGAAATCTTCGAAGTGATGGAAAAGGACTCGCGCGAGAACGGCCAGTTCTTCCAGGACATCCAGGGCGATGTCTATGAGATGCTGCTGTCCGAAATCGCCACCGCCGGCAAGAACGGCCAATTCCGCACCCCGCGCCACATCATCAAGCTGATGGCCGACCTGGTGCGGCCACAACTGGGCCACAAGATCGCCGACCCGGCCTGTGGTTCCGGCGGCTTCCTGCTCGGCGCTTACCAGTACATCGTCACCGAACTGGCGAAAAAAGCTGGTGCCAAGGATTTGCAGCCCGACGAAGACGGTTTCGTGCGCACTTCGGTTGCTGCCGCCTTCGACGCAAAACGCCAGGCCATCCTGCAAGAATCACTCTACGGTTACGACATCGACGCCACCATGGTGCGCCTGGGGCTGATGAACCTGATGATGCACGGCATCGACGAGCCGCACATCGACTACAAGGACACCCTCAGCAAGAGCTACACCGAAGAGTCAGAATACGACATCGTGATGGCCAATCCGCCCTTCACCGGCAGCATCGACAAGGGCGACATCAACGAAAACCTGCAACTGGGCACCACCAAGACCGAACTGCTGTTCGTCGAAAATATCTATCGCCTGCTCAAAAAGGGCGGCACCGCCTGCGTCATCGTGCCACAGGGCGTGCTGTTCGGCTCAGGCCTCGCGTTCAAGACCCTGCGCCAGTTGCTGGTGGAACGTTGCGACCTCAAGGCCGTCATCACCCTGCCCAGCGGCGTGTTCAAGCCCTATGCCGGGGTCAGCACCGCCATCCTGCTATTCACCAAGGTCTGGGGTCCAAAGGACAAAGTCACCCAGCCCGCCACCGAAAACGTCTGGTTCTACGAAATGACCGCCGACGGCTATTCGCTGGACGACAAGCGCAGCAAGCAAGAAGGTTACGGCGACCTGCAAGACATCGTTGCCAAATACCACGCCCGCAATGCCGAGACCGATAAAGTCCGCACCGCCAAGTGCTTCATGGTGCCGCGCGCCGAGATCGAGGCCGAGAGCTACGACCTTTCGCTTTCGCGTTACAAGATAGACGAGTTCGAGGAAGTGAAATACGACAAGCCCGGCGAGATTCTGGATCGGCTGATTCGGGCCGAAGTCGGCGACGTGGATGAAGCGGAACTCGCCAAGGTGCAGGGCGGCATCGTGCGCGAGTTGCTGGAATTGCGGGGTATGGTGGGATGATCCCAATGAAGCAAACCCCATTGAGCCAACTTGCTATCGTTTCAGCAGGGCAAGCAGCGCCTAAGGACGATGAATTTTCTGATCACGGAATACCATTTGTCCGTGCCGGCAGCTTGGATAAACTGCTATCGGGGAAAAGCGAATCTGATCTTGAGCTTGTCAGCGACGAAACAGCAAAGCTGCGAAAGCTGAAAACTTACCCAAAGGGCACAATTCTGTTTGCCAAGAGTGGCATGTCTGCCACTAAGGACAGAGTTTACCTACTTCAGAACCCTGCTTATGTCGTCAGCCATTTGGCAGCACTGATCCCGAACGGCAATGCTCATGCGGACTATCTGCGTTTGGCTTTGAAGCGTTACCCGCCTTCGGTGCTGATTAAAGACCCAGCCTATCCGGCAATCAGTCTCGGTGACATTCAGAGCTATGAAATTCCCATACCTGAACTGCGTGAGGACCAAATCCGCATTGCCTATCTGCTCGGCAAAGTGGAAGGGCTGATCGCCCAGCGCAAACAACACTTGCAACAACTCGACGACCTGCTCAGGAGCGTGTTTCTGGAAATATTTGGAGATCCGGTGCGGAATGAGAAGGGGTGGCCGATCAAACCGCTGACTACCTACATGAGTGAGCAGCCAAATAATGGGCTGTACAAACCGCAATCATCATATGGTTCAGGCACAAAGATTATTCGCATTGATTCTTTCTACGATGGGTTTGTTCAGAACATAGAAAAACTCAAACGTGTAGAAATAACAGAGTCGGAGCTATTGAAGTTTGAAATCAGATCTTTTGACGTTCTTGTCAATCGCGTAAATAGCATTGAGTACCTTGGAAAAATCGGTGTGGTGCCAAAGATTTCCGAGCCGATGGTTTACGAATCGAACATGATGCGCTTTCGGCTAAACAACGAAGCAATGCTGCCCGTTTTTCTAATGTACTTCTGGCGAACACCGTGTTTGAAGTCTCAACTCAACAGCAGAGCAAAGAAAGCTGTAAATCAGGCCAGTGTTAATCAACAGGACGTTCTTGGCCTACTTGTTCCCGGACCACCAATTGAGCTACAGAAGAAGTTTCTATCAATCTTTGAGAAAGTCGAAGGCATCAAATTCCGTTACCAGCAAAGCCTCAACGATCTCGAAGTTCTTTACGGCGCATTGAGCCAGCAAACCTTCAAAGGCGAACTAGACTTGTCTAGAATTCATTTGGCAGAGGAATATCCCATGCGACCTACTCCTGTTATCGAAAAATCAGATAACCGGGGCAAAGAACAGGATATGTCGCAGGAAGTTTCGCGACTGTTGGCAAGCAAGGAAGGTCGAATTCAGTTCCTGCGCCAGAAGTTTGATGAGGCTGTCGGAAGGTTAGGCAAGGGCGACGACTTTAATCTGGATTTATTTTGGATCGATGCTCAGCTCTGTGCAGCGGAGCATATTGACGAAGAGAGCGAACCCTTCGGCATGGCAGAGTACGATCAACTCAAGGTGTGGGTATTTGAGCTGCTTGAATCGGGGCAACTCGTACAATACTTTGATGACATGACGAATCAAATTGCGCTGAAAGCAATAGAGTAAAACCGCATGAAATTGCTTCGGATAAAAATCACCGACCCGGCAGGTTTTCGCAGCCTTCCCTGTGGTTTTGAGCATCACTTCCGCAACGAGTGGACACTACAAGACGAGCTGGCCCAGCCGGATGAATTCGCGCCCTTCGTTTGCGCCGGACCCAATGGCAGCGGCAAATCCAATCTGCTCGAAGCGCTGGCTGCGATCTTCTTTCAACTGGAAGTGAAGCGCGTTCGGAGCAGTTTTTTGCCGGAAGCGTTGCAGAACGAAGACCTGGATTTTTCGCCGGTTGCCTTCGAGCTGGATTACCTGATCCGCGTGCCTGCGGCGTACCGTGGTCCCGACAGCCCGGAATGGGCGAAAGTGGGCGTGTGGAAAAGCGCTGGCGAGTCCGTGCGTTTCCAGTGGGAGAATCAAGGCGAATTCGACACGGACGCGAACGAAATCTTCAAGGGCGGCCATGCCGACATCCTGTTGCCCCAATATGTGCTGGGCTATTCGTCTGGTGAAAACGAAATACTCAGCCTGCCATTCTTCAAGATGCGCTTCGTGCAGTTCGACGAATACTGGAATGCGCTATCCCAGCAATTGCCCTATCCTGGCCACCCGGAAACCCGTTTGGCTTTTCTCGATGGCGGCTTTAGCCAGGCCATCCTGTTGTGCAACCTGCTGTTTCAGGATGAAGCCACGCTGCAACCCTTCCGGGAAGATGTCGGCATAGAGGCGCTCAAGGAATTCCGCATCATCGTCCGGCGCAGCATCCCGCTAACGCGCCAACAGGTGGAGGTTTTCACATCTGGCGAATATGTTCTGCCCAGCGCGGCGCAGGGCGGTGGTTTCGCCGACAATCCGGCGACCTATCTCGATCCGGAAACGGGTGAATACCGGCTTAAACTGCTTCACGGGCTGGAGGGCGATGAGCGCACGTCCATCATTGAAAAACTCAAGCGCTGCGCCACGCT
This sequence comes from Gallionella sp., assembly GCA_023229845.1. Taxonomy (GTDB): domain Bacteria; phylum Pseudomonadota; class Gammaproteobacteria; order Burkholderiales; family Gallionellaceae; genus Gallionella. Next base: position 19,103 of record JALNYK010000033.1, on the reverse strand, counting down.
GCATTTTCACGATGAAGCTACTGATACGCTGACGCTGGACTACTGGGTCAATGAGAAGACCGCGGAAGCCTTCCGCGCCAATTTTGACAATGACCCGTTGATGCTGTTCCAGTCGTTCCAGGTGCTGCTGGCTCTTAATCTGTATTCGGTGAGTGATGCGCTCAAGGCTGATCTGTACCAATCCAGCAGCCACTATGTGAGCGAAACCGTACCCGTATTGGCATCGGACGAGCGCATCATGCGCTTCAAGTTTGTGCGCTTCAGCAAACGGGGCGTGCAACAGCCGATGATGTTGAAGGAGTTGTCGGACGGCGAACACCAACTGCTGCACAGCCTCGGGCTTTGCTGGTTATTCAAAAACACAAACAGCCTGTTTTTACTGGACGAGCCGGAAACCCATTTCAATCCTGATTGGCGCGCCAACTTCATCACCCGCCTGCGCCAATGCCTGCCGTGTAACGGCAACGTGGGGCAGGAGATGCTGGTCACCACCCACACCCCGTTCCTGATCTCGGACAGCAAGCCCGAGAAGGTGCTGGTGTTCAAGAAGGAAGATGGCGTGATAAGTATCACATCGCCCGACTACAACACCCTGGGCGCGTCGATCAACAAGATCACGATGAATACCTTCGGTAAGCGCGAAACCATTGGCGGTCATGCGCAAGCGACTCTGGAGGAATTACGTCGCCGCTTTGAGGATGGCGAGGACAGGGAACAGCTTATTGCCGAGATCAACCAGAAACTCGGCGACTCAGTGGAGAAAGTACTGCTGATCAAAGCCATTCTCGACAGCGAACGACAAGGCGGCGGGGAGGCACAGGGCTGATGCTCTTCCCGTACAAATACGTTCCCCACCAGATGGAGAAGATGCAGGAGTTCGTGGACTTCATTTTTCACGAGGTTTGGTGCAAAGCACCCATCGGCCTAGTTTTCCATCCGGACCTGTTTTCTGGCAATCCGGACCTCAAAGAGGTGATCACTGAGTTCGGATTTTCAGCGCAAGCAGCCGAGCGTGGGAAGGCGTTTTACAAAGACGTGAAGGCAATCTATGAACTTTTTGCGCCACTCTCGGCACAGGAAATTGACCTGTTTAAGCTGTGGTATCAAGGCAATAACGACATTGAAAAGGTTTGCGCGAATGACCCAACGGTACAGCTGGCTCGTTATGCCGACATCGCTGTTTCATATAAGGACCTGAGCGAACAGCTCGCCAACTTTTTCAAGGAACTGTATTCGCAATCACTGCTGGACTTGGCAGCGCTACGAGCCAAAATCGGCAAGATCGGCGATCACTATCAGACATTTACTTCCATCAACAAGACAGGGAAATGTCCGTTCTGTGGCATCAGCGACCTTAAGGGGCCGAATCGCAGCAAACGAGAGGCTTATGACCATTATCTACCCAAGGCGCTTTATCCTTTTAACTCAATTAATTTTTGCAACCTCGCCCCGGCCTGCCACGAGTGCAACAGCGTCTACAAACTCAGCCAAGACCCAGCGCACAATGCAGCCGGGCGGCGCAAGGCCTTCTATCCCTATGCCAAGGTTTGCAGTGGCATTCACGTTTCAATTTCCCTTAAAACTGCAGACATTGACCGACTGACGCCTGCTGATGTTCAACTGAACTTTGGTCCGACTGACGTCCATGAAGAAATCGAGACATGGCGCGAGGTTTACGGCATCGACGAACGTTACAAAGATAAGTGCTGCAGTAATGATGCCAAGGACTGGCTGGAGGAGATTCGTATTTTTCAGGATGCTCACGGCATTGCCCCGACAGCTTACCTTGCTACCGTGCAGCAGCAGACACAGAACGCCCCAGTTGCAAATAGCAATTTCTTGAAAAAGGCTTTTCTGGAAGGATGTCAAAGTGCCGGCCTGCTTGATGTCCTCGCAAAAACAGGAGTAGCGCCATGACTGATGGAAATAGCAAATTGATTCGCAATAGCACCGCCGAGTTCCTGATTTTCACCGCTCAGGCCGGGGAGCAGAGCATCGAGGCGCGTTATGAGGATGAAACCGTCTGGCTGACGCAGAAGCTGATGGCCGAGCTGTTTGCGGTGGATGTGCGCACGGTCAGCGAGCACCTGAAGAACATTTTTTCCAGCGGTGAATTGGGCGAAGATTCAGTTATCCGGAAATTCCGGATAACTGCCGCCGACGGCAAGTCCTACGCCACCAATCACTACAACCTCGATGCCATCATCTCGGTCGGCTATCGGGTCAACTCGGTGCGCGCCACCCAGTTTCGCCAGTGGGCCACTGGTGTGCTGCGCGAGTTCGCCATCAAGGGCTTTGTGCTGGACAAGAAACGTCTGGAGAACGGTGCCTTTCTGGGTGAGGACTACTTCGAACACCTGCTGGCCGAGATTCGCGAGATTCGGCTGTCCGAGCGCAAGTTCTATCAAAAGGTCACCGACATCTACGCCACGGCGGTGGATTACAACCGTGATGCGCCTACCACAAAGGCCTTCTTCGCCAAGGTGCAGAACAAGCTGCATTTCGCCATCCATGGGCACACTGCCGCCGAGCTTATCGTGCGGCGTGCCGACAGCGGCAAGCCGCATATGGGCCTGACCTCTTGGGAGAATGCTCCCGGTGGCAAGATCATCAAGACTGATGTCGTTGTCGCCAAGAACTATCTTTCCCAGGAAGAGCTGGACTCTCTCGGGCGCATCGTGAACTCGTACCTCGATTTGGCCGAAGATCGCGCCCGCCGCAATATTCCGATGACGATGGAAGACTGGGCCAAGCGGCTGGATGCCTTTCTGGAGTTTACCGAGCGGAACGTATTACAGGATGCAGGCAAGGTTTCCGCAGAAATGGCCAAAGCGCATGCGGAAAGCGAGTTCGAGAAATACCGTATCGTGCAAGATCGGCTGTTCGAGAGCGACTTTGACCGGGCGATCAAACAGCTTGAGGTCGAACAAAAGCCAGACGACAATAAAAATTAATAGCCTGACTAAAATCACGGCGTATCAGGGCGATCTTGAACTGAACTTTGGTATCGCGAATGACGGGGCTGCGCCTAAGAGCGGAAGTCTGTCTAGGTGGCGCTTGACGGCTGCTACGGCCGAGAACCATGCATCTAGCAACACATCTGAGTCCGGGCGCTTCACGGAAAAATCAGTTGCCTATCGGAGTTCCGCCCCAAGAGTCACGACGAGTTTCTGTCGATGAAAGGCGTGTAAGGCCGCCGCGCACTACCGCCCGAGACGCTTCCATTCGACTTTTCCCCGCAGTGGCGGTAGCATCGCCGCCCTTTTTTATCGGCCCGGATTCAGGCCATCTTCCGCTCATGTCTGTTGAAACTCCCGCCCGCGCCTGCGGCATCGATTTCGGTACATCCAATTCCACGGCGGGTTGGCTGCGTCCCGGCCAGCCGCCCTTGCTGGCATTGGAAGACGGCAAGGTCACCTTGCCGTCCGTGATCTTTTTCAATGCCGACGAAAACACCGTAAGCGTCGGCCGGGCCGGCCTCAACGAATATCTGGAAGGCTACGAAGGCCGTTTGATGCGCGCCTTGAAGAGCCTCCTGGGCAGCAGCCTGATGGAAGGCAAAACCGAGGTTCAAGGGCGCTCGAAGACTTACATGGAATTGCTGGCCCAGTTCATCGCCGAACTCAAACTCCGGGCCGAAACAGCGGCGGATCGATCTTTCGACCAAGCCGTGTTCGGCCGACCGGTGTTTTTCGTGGATGACGATACGGCGGCCGACCGCAAGGCCGAGGCAACCCTGGCCGCCATCGCCCGCGCCACCGGCTTCCGCGAGGTGAGTTTCCAGTATGAGCCCATCGCCGCGGCCTATCACTACGAACGCCAGATCGACCGCGAGGAACTGGTGCTGATCGCCGACATCGGCGGCGGCACCTCGGACTTTTCCCTGATCCGGCTCTCGCCGCAACGGGCGCGGGTCGCGGATCGGCGCGACGATCTGCTGGCCAACGGCGGCGTGCACATCGGCGGCACCAACTTCGACCAGCAACTGAGTCTGGCCGGGGTAATGCCCCTGCTGGGCTATCGCAGCCTGCTCAAGCGCGGTATAGAAATACCCTCCAGCTGCTACATGAACTTGGCCACCTGGCACACCATCAACCAGGCCTATACCCGCCGGACTTGGGCAGACCTGCAGGAACTCTATCTGGACACCCAGGCGCCTGAAGCCATGGACCGGCTGTTCAAGCTGATCCGCGAACGCGCCGGCCATTGGCTGGCAATGCAAGTGGAGGAAGCGAAGATCGCCTTGTCCGCCGGCGATAGCACCATCCTGAATCTGGATAGGCTGTCGCCGGACCTGCGCCACACGCTGACCCGGATCGAGTTCGAACAGGCTTCGACGCAGTTGGTGGAACGGATCGGGGTCACCCTGAGCGCTTTGCTGGCCAAGGCCGGCGTGCATTGCGAGAGAGTGGATACGGTGTTTTTCACCGGCGGGGCCAGCGGCGTGCCAATGCTGCGCGAACGCATCGCCGCGCTATTACCACAAGCTAGGCGCATAGAAGGCGACTTGTTCGGCAGCATCGGCGCAGGCCTCGCGGTAGAGGCGCAGCGCCGCTTCGGCTGACGACACCGCCCAGCGGCGAGATGCCGCCGGAGTTCCTGCGCATGATCGTGGTGCATGAGCTGGCGCACATAAAGGAGCGCGAGCACGACAAGGCGTTCTATCAGCTGTGCCGGTATATGGAACCGGAGTATGCGCAGCTGGAGTTCGACTTGCGGGCCTATCTCACTTATCTGGATGCGGGCGGTGTTGCGCTGTGGGCGACATGAGCCGACGTGCAAAACCGTGTTACCCTCAAACGCTGAATAATTATTGGCCTTTCCATAATTCGTGACAACCTGCGGTTTACCGTAGGTCGGGCTTCAGCCCGACATGTCGGGTTAAAACCCGACCTACAAGATGCGGATGTCCTGTCTTCAATTATGGAAAGCTCAATAATTAACCCCATGCAATCGCGGCATATCCGTCCGCGGTTGCTTCTTCGATTCGCATACCGCTCTCGCAAAGTTTTGTGCCTGTTCGATCAGAACGTTTTCATGGTGCACGATCCTTCCAATGAGAGAAACCACCGAACCGCATCCTGCTGTCGAAGCCGAACCCGTCGTTGCGGATGATCTGGGCCGTTGCGATGGCGACAACCAGCTCTGGCTGCAATGCTGGCGCGAGCGGCGCACCGATTTTCACCAGAGCCAGGTCAACCCGTTGCTGAGCCGGTTCTGGCCCAGTCTGAAACTGGCGCACGGCAGCCGTGTGTTCGTCCCGCTTTGCGGCAAGAGCCTGGATATGATCTGGCTCGCGCAACAGGGGCATGAAGTTCTGGGCGTCGAGTTGAGCCCTGTCGCGGTGGAGGATTTTTTCCGGGAGAACGGTTTACAGCCGGTGAAGCGGCAAGCGGGACAGTTCACTCTGTGGAGTCACGGCAAGCTCAGCATCCTGTGCGGGAATTATTTTGCGTTGAATGCCGACGACATCGGGATATTCGACACCGTTTATGACCGGGCGGCGCTGACGGCCTTGCCGGAAAATGTGCGCGGTCTGTATGTGGCGCAATTGGGTCGGCTGATGCCGAAGAGCGCAAGGGTGTTTCTGCTGACGATAGAAGATGCGGCGGAAGATGCGACATTGAGCCAGGCCGCGGGTGTGGATGAAGAAATCGCCAGACTCTATACGGCGGCATTCGAGATCGATCTGGCTTATGTCGAAAGCGTGTTCGAGTCCGATCCGGAATCGCCCGATGCCATGAGGCGAGCCGAGTACAAGGTTTACCGGCTTTCCGACAAGACCGATCTATCGGCGCCTTGCCTATAAAGCCGGGCTCCTACATGAAATGCCTCATGAAATCTCCGGGTTAGAGGTGCCCCTATAGCCAAAGACGGAAGGATTCTCGACTCATGTATGAACAACAGCTTCCTGCACTGTCTTTAGCAGTTCTTCCGGCCAGACCGGCTTGAGCAACTCCGAATAAAAATCGATTTCCTCCGGGAGGCCGTCCGGGCGCTGTAGCGGCAGCGCGCTATACAGGATGACGGGCGGCGGATTACCCGGCAGCACTTCGTGGAGTTTAAGCAGAAATTCCCATATATTTTCGCACGCGGCAGTGCGGGTGATCAGGATAGCATCGCAAGAAGAATCGGATAATTTCCTGATCGCATCGTCCATATGTTCACTGAAAATTACGTCGAAATCGGCGAGCGCAAACACTTCGCCGAGGTAATCCCGCATGGCGGGGTCGCCTTCGACAATCAGGATGGATTTCCCTGTTCCAAATAGCTCCGGCACGGGAAAGGCCCGCGCGGATGGCAAAACATCGCTTTCCTGCGCCGTTTCGAGTGCGATCTCGAACCAGAACTTGCTGCCCTCATCCACGACACTTTCGACTCTCAATTCCCCCCCCATTTTGTGCGCGACCTGAGTGGCAATAGCCAACCCGAGGCCGGAACCGGGGCGGTTCGATGCATTTCGTTCATAAGGCAGAAAAATACGTTGCCGATCTTCTTCTGGAATGCCGGGGCCTGTGTCAGATACGGTGAAACGCAGATGGCGAATGCCGTTCTCGTTCTCCGGCAGTGCATCCACCTGCAAACGGATTTCGCCGCCCGAAGTAAATTTCGCCGCATTGGATAGCAGGTTGAGAAGCACTTGCTTCAAGCGTTTCGAATCGATCACCGCAACGCTAGGCATAACACCATTCAGAACCATTCCGAATCGATTGTTCCGATGTGCGGCCATGAACTCGCCCTGATTGGCGATCCCATGCAAGAAAGAATAAAAATAAGCAGGCACCGGAAGCGGTTTCAATTGTTCCAGTTCTCCGCGCGCGTATTCCGTCAGTTCGTCGATCAGCTCCAGTTGGTGGAGGACGCTGTGCTCAATGGCCGCCTGATACTGCCTGACTTCCCCGGCAGAGGCTGTGCCGAGCAGATGGGTGTAATGGACAATACTTGCCAGCGGCGTTCGCAGATCGTGGCTGATGTATGCCAACATCTGATTCTTGGCCTGATTCGCGGCATTGGTTTCGGTCAGCGCGTCGCTCAGTTCCTCCGTATACGACTCGACGACCTGTTGCAAACGGGTCTGGTGACGATTGATGCTCATTCTGGTCAATAACACCACCAGGATGGTGATCGCCGCGCAGATCGCCAGATTGAAAAACAGCGTATTGCGGATATCGGCAACGGCTTCGCGCTCCGATTTCTCGACCAGCAGATGCCAGCCCAACTCAGGTATGAAGCGGGCATTCAGCTGGTAAGTCACTCCGTCGCGACGGTACTGATAGGCCCCTTCCTGCTTGCCTAACAGCGTAGCGGTATGATCGGCCAAGCCGGGAATGGCATGAATGTCGGCGACGGCGGGATCGAATTTGCTGCCATGCAGAACGATCTTGCCCTGTTTGTCGACCAGATAGACACTACGCTGGTAGCGGTTCTGATACTGGTCGATCAACTTCCTGAGATTATCCACGGTGAGACCGACGCCGGTGACGCCGATCAACTCTCCCCGATAGCCGGTGACCCGATAATTAACGAATATGGTCAGCGCATGCTGGTGCGCTTCGGAAGTATCCAGATTGAGTTCGTAAGGCGCGGACAATTTGCGCACGCGAAAGTACCAGACATCCAGCGGATTACTCTCGGCGACTTGCTTGAGAACGCCGCCTTCATGGTAATAGATGCGGCTTTTTTCCGAGACTAGAAAGCTGGTGATCGTGCCGTATTTTTCCTGTATCGCCTTCAGGTATTTGGTTATTTTTTCCGTATCGCGCTCGCCGTCGAGTATCCAGTCGCGCAAAAAAGTATCGTGCGCCATCATCGAGGAAACGAAAACCGTTCTGGTCAGGTCCTTCTGTATTTCGGAATAGACGTTGTCCGTGGTGAGCGGCAGCTCGTTGGTCGCAATTTCATGCCGGATGGAGTTCCTGGAAACGAAATAACTGACCAGACTGGTGGCCGCAAAACCCAGCGTGAGCAATATGGTCAGCCACAGGATCAGCCTGTGTTTCTCGTTAAAAGCTTTAGTCAGCATGGTGCATCTTTCCGCATCGATTGTCGGTAGGCAGAAGGGGTCATGCCCATGCGCTCGCGGAACGCGGTGGTGAAATTGGCGGCACACTGGAAGCCGATCTGGTCGGCGACATCCAATATGCTCATGTCGGTCTTTTCCAGCAGATGGCAGGCGTGCCGGATGCGTTCCTCGCGAATGAAGCCGAATACGGTCAGCCCGGTCTGCGCACGGAACGTCTGCAATAGTTTCTTTTCGTAAGTGCCGATCCGCCGCGCGATCTCCGCCAGCGGCAACGGCGCTTGCAGGTGTTGCGCGATCAGGCGCTTTGCTGCGGCGACTATGACCTCGTTAGGATTGCGCATCCCCTCTTCCTGCGCCGGCGGCGCGGCAGAACTTATGCGCCGGGACAGATCGAGATGGATACGGATGCGAGCCAATATCTCTTCGGCGACGAACGGTTTGGCCACATAGTCCACTCCGCCCACCGTAAGCCCCTCGATACGCTCATCCGGGGAATGCGCCGAAGTCAGGAAAATGACCGGGATGTCGCGCGTCTGCGGATCGGCTTTCAACAACCGGCACGCGGAATAGCCGTCCGTCTTCGGCATGCGCACATCCATCAATATGAGATCCGGCTGCGAGGCAAGCGCCCGTTGGTAGCCTTGCTCTCCGTTGAACGCCACGATGGTCCGGTAATAGGGACGCAGCAAATCCAGCACCCGACGCTGCTCTTCGGGGGAATCGTCCACCAGCAGGATGCAGTGTTTGTTGTGATTATTGTGCTGCGGGGCAGTCAGCATTTTTCGGGAGCTTGCTTCAACGTGAAGAGCCGGACTTATCCGGAAGTTTCATATTCTGCCCATATTCGCCGGCTTCGCAAAATTTTTCGATCCCGCAAAGGATTTGTCCGGTCCGGCAAAAGCGGCGGCTGCGATCGGCGTGCAGAATTGCCCCTGTTGATCTGGCATCAGAAAAATCCGGGGCATCCAGATCGTGTCATCGATGCGTATAAGTCAGCCAGGAGATTTACCTGTCTGCTCGCACCACTATAACCAATGGATGGCATTGAATATATCTCAATGCCGAAAATGGCGGACTCTTAATGTAATATCCGCAGCGGAAATATCCCAGATAACTAAAACGCCAAATCCATGAGAACACAACGTTTCATGCTCCGCCTTTGCGGGCTTTTGCTCACACTCTCCTGTTCCTGCAACGTTTCCGCGGCCGATCCGCAGGCCAGCCAAGGTTCCGGCCACTGGGTGCCCGGCCAGGTCTTCAGTGACTGTGCGGGATGCCCGGAAATGACCGCGATACCGGCAGGGCAATTCGTGCTGGATGCCGCCGGCTCGCCCCGAACCATCACGATCGACCAGTCGTTCGCGCTGGGCCGATATGAAGTGACCTTCGAGGAATGGGACGCATGCGTCGACGCGGGTGGCTGCGGCGGGTACCGTCCTTCGGACGAAGGCTGGGGACGCGACCGGCGTCCGGTGATGAACATCAGCTGGCAGGACGCCAATTTGTACGCGCAATGGCTGTCGCAGAAGACCGGCAGGCATTACCGCTTGCCGAGCGAGGCGGAGTGGGAATACGCCGCGCGAGGCGGACTGTCCCCGCAACATCTGAAGGGCGACCTTCCGGGCAACGATAGCGCCAATTGCGACAATTGCGTCGGCCAGTGGGCCAACCTCCAGACCGCGCCGGTGGGCCGGCTTGAAGCCAATGTCTTCGGGCTGTTCGACACCCATGGCAACGTCTGGGAGTGGGTCGACGATTGCGCCGACTGCCAATGCGAGAACCGCATACTGCGCGGCGCGACGCTAGGCAATGACAAGTCCGTCTCCCGTTCCTCCCGGCGTCTGCGCAACTCCGGCAGCGACCGCAACGGCCATGCCGGCCTGCGCATCGCCATGTCTCTCGGCACGGAAGCCCGGGCCGCAGCACCGCAGCGGCCCGAAGAAGTCACCATGGTCGGCAGCCTGCTTCCGGTCACATGCGGTAAATCGGGCAAGACCGAACCGGAATGCAAGCCGGCTAAAGAGGTCTACCAGATAGAGGTATTGGATAAGCCTATCGTGATCGAAGGCGCATTCTTCGATACCGACTCCGCCGTACTGAAGCCGGAGGGCAAGGAAAAACTCGATATGGTCGTGGAGTTCGCCGAAAAATACCGGGATGCCAATCTCGATGTGACCGGACACACCGACAGCACAGGCTCGGAAGCATGGAACCGGGAACTTTCAGCCGCCCGGGCCGCTTCGGTCAAAAATTATCTGGTCGACAATGGCGTCGATGCAGACCGCATCAGCACCCGGGGCGTGGCATCCACCCAGCCGATCGCCACGAATGAGACTCCGGAAGGAAAAGCGAGAAACCGTCGCGTCGAGATCCGCTCGACGGTACGCATAGAAAAGAAAATACGCGTGGAGTAGCCCGTCCGTCGCTTTTCGCACCCGAAACGCGACGGATTTCCAGCTCTATTCTTCGAATCAAATTAACGCGGCTTCAGCGAAAATCGCACACGCTCTTATAAAAAATAAAATAAAAAAATATCCGGATCGCGCTGGTCACCGGATGCTTTCGCAAACGATACCTCAAGGCTACGAGAACCGCCTTGCCAGAGAATGCAGCCTTATGCCCGTAACAGTACGATTCAGTCAAGAACACGCCCCGGTCAACCGGGGCCTGCCTGATTGCGCGCCCTTTCCTTGCCATCGATGACGACGATGATCAGAGGCATACTGTTGCTGCTGGCTTCGGTGCTGCTGGCAGCCTGCGCGGCCAAGCGCGATTCCTACGACATTCCAAAAATCCGCTTGCCGGAAAAGTTTGCCCAGGCGCCGACGGTGATCGATGCGACCCTGTCGGCAAGTTCCGTCCCGGAAAGCACGGCAACACAGATAGCTTCGGAAACATCAAACGCCCCGGCTGCGCAAAATGATCCGGCCGGCGCAACAGCCACATCCGGACAAGCCGAAAAACCGATCCCGGCCTCGCCTCTCAGCACCGCACTGCCGGAATGGTGGCGGATGTTGGGCAGCGAAGAGCTCAACCACCTGATCGACCGGGCCTTGGCCAACAATCACGACCTGCGTATCGCCGCGTTGCGCGTCGCACAGCTCAAGGCCCGGATGGAGATCGCCGGAGCAGACAAGCTGCCGACGATCACCATGCCGGTTCAATCCGAGACCTACTACCCCGAATGGGGGATCGGCAACCCCAACAATAGCAACCGCTCGCGCAGCACCCACCAGATCAGTCTGCGCGCAGATTGGCGTCCGGACCTGTGGGGAGAGACCGCTTCGCTGTATGAATCCGCCGAATTCCAGTTGATGCGCGCCACCTACCAGCGCGACGATATGCAGCGCATCGTCGTGGCGCGCATCGCCGCCGATTATCTGGAATACCTGTCGCTCAACGACCGATTGCGCGCGACCCGGCAAACCGAAAAGACCTTGAAGGAGATGTTCGAGTCGGTAAAGGCGCGCATGGAAATCGGCGACGCCACGATCACCGATCTGGAGCAGCAGCGTGCCGCCGGCTATGCGGTGCGCGCCACCATCCCGGTGCTGGAGCAACAACGCGTGGTAGTGCAAAACCGCATCGCCAGTTTTGCAGGTACGGTGCCGGAAGAATTGGCGCTATCCGGCCAGGGAATGAATACGGTCGTATTCCCTGCGGTGCTGCCGGGAATACCCTCGACGCTGCTGTTGCGCCGACCGGATGTCCGCGCAGTCGAGGCGCGGCTGCTGGCGGCAGATGCGGACATCGATGTAGCACGTGCAAGACTGTTGCCGCCGCTGGACTTGACCGTTCAGGGGGGCTTCGGCAGCTTATACCTGTCACGCCTATTCTCTTCTCCGACGCTGTTCTGGAACACAATCGCCAATCTGTCCATCACCCTGTTCGACAGCGGCAAGCGCGACAAGGAAGTGGAATTTGCCAAGGCGATCCACGAGGAGATGGTGGAAACCTACATCCGCGTGATCTACGACGCGGTGCGCGAAGTGGACGATTCCCTCAGCGCCATCCGCTACATGGGCAAGCAGCTGGAAGAACAAAGCGTCGCTGCCGAATCTTCGTTCCGCGCCTGGAATTACAGCCAGGAGGCCTATCATGCCGGAGCGGTTGACTATCTGGTCGTGCTGGACACCGAGCGCACCTACCACCGGCATCTGGATGACCTGTACCGTTTCAAAATGGAGCGTTACCAGGCTCTGGTCGATCTGTTCAGCGCGTTGGGAGGCGGCGTACACATGGGCGACAAGTTGCCGGGCGAAGGAAATCGCCCGGCGCCGATGCCGGACGAAGTCGATTACGGCGTCGTTCTGGATGCCGTCATGGCCGGCTTGCATCCCGTCATCACCCCTGCCCCGCTCGGATACGACGATGTCCCTGTGCCGCTCGGTCACAAAGGGGATGAACCGGAGAATCGGAATCCCTCCGAGGCTATTGTCCCTTCCGCCGACGTTAACCACGAAATCGGCTATTCCTTCCGGGACCCGCTGACCTTGGCGCTGACCGGCACGACGCCCGCCATCGGCCAGACCGATGGAATAGACTGGGATGGCGACACATTGCGCGCCGGCCACGAGCTATGGCTGGTGGAACTGTTCGGCACGTTCGATCGCAACGCCATCATCCCGGCTTGGCGCGATCTGCGCGCGCGCTTCCCGCAACAAGTCGCGGGCCGCCAACTGTTGCCGCGCAGGCAGAACGGCGTCCAGGTCGACGAAATGGAACGACAATCCTGGTACAGACTTTTCGTTTCCGGATTCTCCGACCAGAAGGCTGCGGAAGATGTTTGTACCGCATTGCGCATAGAAACACAGCACTGCGGGGTTGTATCCTCGCGCTCCCTGAGCGACAACGATCCGTTCAACACAAGCCGAACGCTGAGCAGTTCGGATGTGACGCAAGCGCTGATCGCAGGCAATGCGCTTCAGTCGTCCGACAAAACAAACGGCATCGAGAACACCACGCCGCTTTTGCCTGAAGCAAACGGTGCGCCTGCCGCACGGCAGGAAGAACCAACGTCATCCACCGCATCCCATGATTTGCCTTTGGATGGCGGGACCGCCCCTACCCCGGCAATCTCCGGTTTCAGCACAATGGACCGGATCGACACGACGGACCAGGAATTCTGGCTGGTAGAACTGCCGCCCGTGCATGATCAACGCGCGATAGCCGCAGCTTGGCGCGATCTGCACAACCGCTTCCCCGGTCAGATGAAGATTCGCACTTTACTGCCGCGTCTCGATCCAGGTGAAAACGGACAGCAACCTCAATATCAGCTGTTCGTCGCAAAATTCCCGAAAAAATCCATGGCTGTGGAATTCTGCGGCATGCTGCATTCCGCCATGCAAACCTGTAACGTGCTCTCGTCACGCTCCTTCTCACAGCGCGCCACCCTCGATGCATCATGGTCCACAAACCGTGGCTTTTCCAACCGGAAAGAAAAGGCAGGATGGCAATGAACGAACTCAATCGTCAAAAACCATTTTCAGACCTGACAGCGCGCCAACTGCAGATACTCAAACTGCTGCAGGCCGGAAAACCGAACAAAGAGTTGTCCGAAGAACTGGGAATCGGGCTGGGTACGGTCAAGCAACATCTGGTGGCCTTGTTCAAAAAGCTGAAGGTCAAGAACCGCGCCATGGCGGTATCGCTGGCGATCGATATTCAGCAGGAACAGGAAACGCCTCGACTCTCGTCGCTGAGGACTACGATCCTGCTGGACCGTCGCCCCTGCGTGGTGCTCAGCGTATCTTTACCGCAAGATGCCGATCTCCAGGCCGTCCGGCTGATGCACGGCAGCCTCGCAGCCATCGCAGCAGCCAATGACGCCATCTTCCTGGCACGTTCCGGCAATGCCGGGGATGTTATTTTCGGCATTCAACGCAGCACCGAATATGTTATTGCCGTTGCGCTGCAAACGGCACAAGCCATGCATGGCGACCTGCTGGCTGCCGACGCCGACATGGCATCGCAATTACGCGGCTGCCTGACTGCCGGACACGCCTTTGCCAGCATGCAGCGGTTCGGCGGCTGGACGGGCGAAGCGCTGGCCAGCTCGGCGATCTCCTCTGCACGCGAATTACTCGACACGGTCGCCCCCGGATATTTCGCGATCGATAGTTCGGCCCGCGGCTTGACCGCCTTGTTCGGCATCGAAGGACTGCCGGAAGATACCGATGCAATGCCACTGCGCAACATCGAACAATTGCGCTGGAGCGCAAATCGTCCAGGGTACGAACTGACCGGACGCATCGCCGAGATGACAAAGCTGTACGCGGCTCTGGAAAAATCCGTTCTGGGCCACGGCAAGCTGTTCCACATCGAGGGAGAGATGGGGATGGGCAAGTCTCGCTTATGCGAAGAAATTTTTCGTCTATGCCCCAGCCGATCCGCGATCGCATCGTTCTACCGCTGCCTGCCGGCTGCGCTGGGACAGCGCTATTACGATACTTCGAGCCGCGAATATTGCGCCATCGAAGACATCGACGCCCGCTTACGCGCGCAACCCGGCCGATTGCCGGAACTGGTGATCGTCGACGATATACATCTGCTGCCCGCGGCACAGCAGGCGATGCTCGCTAGCGCTGCGGAAACAGCCGTGCAACTCGGCAAACTGGTCGTTTTCGCCGGCCGCAAGGTAGTGCGGGCTACAGACGCTTCGCCGGCAGAAGTCATCGGATTGCGCCGCTTGCCGCCCCAGTCGCTACAGGGGCTGGTACGCAAAGCGCTGCGCAAAGAAGGCGGGGGCAAGAATCGGACGAACACGGTGCTGAATATCTGCAGCGAGGCCGCCGGCGTGCCGCTATTCGCCATCGAACTGGCGCGCCATCACAAACAGGACAAACAATTGCCGCTCACGCTGCAAATCGCCATCAATGCGCGTCTCGATGGCCTGCATCTGGATCGAGGGCTGTTGCGCGAGGTCGCCAAGCAAACCGCCGGCATCAGCCTTGAGGATGCAGCGCAAAATATGGGAGAAAACATCGAGTCCGTCCGGCAGCAAGCAAGCAACTCGGTCGCCGCCGGTGTATTGAGTCTCACCGCCGACGAATGGATTTCGTTCATTCACCCGCTGCTGCGGTTAGCCATCAACGATACGATTACAGATTGACATGAAAACGTTCTTTTCCAATCGCTGGAAAACCCGCCAATCGAAGCCGACGATTAAATTCGCTGCGCTGTCGCAACTCCTGCACTCGCCCGATCTGCGCCGCTTGCTGCCCCTGCTGGGGCTGTCCGCGCTGCTGTCCAACGTGTTGGCGCTCGCACTGCCGCTCGCCATTTTGCAAATCATGGATCGCGTTGTGTCCAACCAATCCATCCAGACATTGATCTTTCTGACGATAGGCGTTATTTGCGCCCTGATTCTGGAAATGATCTTGCGTGAAATCAATGAGGTCATCACTAGTTGGCTGGGCGCGCGCTTCGAGCATGGCGCCACGGTAGCCTGCCTCGAACACTTGATGAAAGTACCGCTTTCCCGTTATCAGCGCGAAGAACCGGGAGCCAATGCCGAGAGAATTCTGGCGGCATCGAGAGTGGCCGAATTCTATTCCGGCAGCGCCTTGCTGGTTTTGTTCGACCTGCCGTTCGTGCTGCTCTATCTGTCCATCATCGCCATGATCGGCGGCCTCCTAGTTCTGGTTCCTGCCGTGTTGCTGCTCCTGTTCGGTTTCATGATCTATTACTTCGGCAACTGGATGCGCGATCAGGTGCGTCAGCGCAATATCCTCGACGACCGCCGCTGGGGCTTCCTGTCCGAAACGCTGACGGGCATCCATTCGGTCAAGACGCACACGATGGAATCACTGATGCTGCGCCGTTACGAGCGCCTGCAGGAGTCCAACGCCAAGCTGGGCGATACGCTGGCGCGCGGTGCCGCGCGCTCCGCCAACTACCGGAATCTGTTCGGCCAAGTCATGATCATCAGCGTCGTATTCGCCAGCTCATGGTTTGTCATCGACGAGCAAATGACGCCGGGCGGTCTGGCGGCCTGCATGTTGCTGTCGGTGCGCGCATTGCAACCCTTGCGGCGCACGCTGTCGGTATGGATGCGCTATCAATTTTTTGTCGCAGCCAACGAGCGCCTGAACGAAGTGCTGGCAATGCCGTGCGAAGACGACGACGGCAAACTTCCGATTTCGCCTGTCGTTCGCGAACTGGTATTGCGCAATATCACCCTGACGCACGAATCCGACGCAATCGTGTCCAATCTCGCCTTAACCAAAAAAACGGTATTCGGTGGTGAAATTCAGCAGCGCGAAATAAAACCGCTTTTTTCCAACCTGTCGCTAACCATCAAAGCCGGCGAATGCATCGGTATTCGGGGGATCAGCGGCAGCGGCAAGTCATCTCTCCTTTCCCTGATAAACGGTACGACTCGCCCCAGTTCCGGTGAGGTGCTGGTCGATGGACTGCCCATCGTCAATTTCGTTGCCGATAGCGTACAGCGCGAAATCTCCGTTTTGCCCCAAACCGGCTCGGTGCTGGCGGGAACGATTCTGGAAAACCTCACGATGTTCGATCATTCCCTGAACCAAGAGGCGCTTCGACTCAGCCAGAAATTGGGATTGGACAAATATGTGTCCGGCATGCGGCTGGGATATGAGACCACGATAGGCGAAGGGGTCGGCAACACCTTGCCCGCCGGCGTGATTCAACTCATTACCATTGTCCGGTCGCTGGCGTGCAATCCCAGCGTCGTCCTGTTCGACGAAGCCAACATGTCGCTGGACATGGAGAGCGACAAACTGTTGCGCGAATACTTTGTCGAAGAAAAAGGGAAACGCACCCTGATTCTGGTCACGCCCCGCCCCTCTTTGATGTCGCTGGCCGACAGAGTCTATTCCCTGGTCGACGGTCACTTGGAAGAAGGCCTGATTCAGGCCCGCCCGGAAGATGCCATCTCGATGCTGACGACGCAATACGCGCGCCTGGAAAGCAGCGCCAGTCCCGAACTGGTCATCCATCGGCAATTCGACTTGGACACCGACCTTTCCATATGCTTGTGGCCGCTATTGCAAGCCCTCGACTGGGACGGCAGCGCGCGCAATCTGACCGAGGCCATGCCGCACCTTGCGCCACGTCTGGAGTTGTCCGGTCTGTGCTCGACCATGAGCAACCTGGATCTGCACCCCCGCAAACTGGAATGCAAATTGTCCAGCCTGGATTCTCGGCTGATGCCATGTCTTCATGTTCCGCATCATCTCCCGGCCCAAGTGATCCTGAAACGCTTGCCAAACGGTAATTTGTGGGGATTCGACAGCGCCAGCCGGTGCGAAAAGGAAATTCCGGCAAGCAAAGAGCCTACCGCCGTTTACCTGTTCCAAAAACCGGATGCCTTGGTCAACCACAAACAACACCCGGAAAAGTGGTTAGGCAACCTGCTGCTGCGCTTCAAAAACCACCTCCTGCTGGCTTTCGCGTTGACGACCATAAGCACTCTGCTCAGCCTGACGGTCCCGTTCTTCGTGCGCACCATATTCGACCGGGTTTTGCCGACCGGCGACGCGTTAATGGCAACCTATATGGTGGTAGGCGTGGCACTTGCGATTACCGCCGACACGGTCATCCGGAATCTCAAAGGCCAGATCATGGCCTACATCGCGGGACGATGCGAATACATACTCGGAAGCAATATCTTCCAGCGCATCATTACCCTGCCCACCTCATTGATCGAAAGCGCATCGGTCGGGAAACAACTGGTGCGCATCAAAAATCTGGAAAGCCTGCGCGAGTTTTTCCTCGGGCCGATTGCCGTGCTGGCTTTCGAGCTACCTGCCACGCTGATATTGATTGTCGTGATCGGCGTCATCAATCCCTGGGTGCTGCTGATCATATTGTTTTCGATTACAGCTTTTGCATTGCTGGGTATGATTGCCCGCAAAACCAGAGATCGCACCGTGGTAACCGCGTCCCGTTTCGCCTCGGCACGCTGGGAATTCCTTAACGAAACGCTGACCAACATGCGCAGCATCCGTTCAGTTAACGCCAGCGCGACCTGGATGGCGCGTTTCCGCGAACTGAGTGCCAAATTCGTACTGGCCGAGTTCCGCGACTTCAAGGTACAAGCGCGCACCGATGTCATAGCCCAGATTCTGGGGGCGACGACGGGCCTGCTGGCATTGGCGCTATCGGCCTATCTGTCGATCACCGGCGCAATTACCAGCGGCACCATGCTGGCTACGATGATGATACTGTGGCGCATCACCGGCCCGATGCAAAACATTTTCGTCGCCTCCAATTCGCTGGTGCAGATCGATGCAAACATCCGGCAAGTTGAAAATCTGATGAAGCTGACCGGAGAAACCGACACCGGGGTCACGCAATTGCTTCGCCCCGACACTCGGGGCGTGCTGAATTTCAACCGGGTTTCCTTCCGCTACAACAAAGACTCGGATCCGGTTTTGCTCGGCTTGACCTTCACCGTAGACCCCGGAGAAATAATGGTGCTTGCCGGCCCGGACGGTTCCGGAAAATCGACGCTGCTTACACTGATAGACCGCATCCATGTACCTCAAGCCGGAACCATTCGACTCGATAACGTGGATATCCGCCAACTGACCGTCACCGACCTGCGCAGCAAAACCAGCTACATGCCGCAACAGTGCCGCTTGTTCTACGGCACGGCAGCACAAAACCTCCGTCTGGCGCATCCGACTGCGACCGATGAAGAACTGGCCTGGGCGCTCAACATGGCCGGTCTCGATCAGGATATCGGCAATCTGCCAGAAGGACTCAACACCCGGATTTCCAGCAATCGCTCCGGGCAGCTTCCCTACGGCTTCCGCCAACGCCTGTCTCTGGCCCGCACCATCCTGAAACCCGCTCCCATCATCTTGTTGGACGAACCGGGAACCGGCATGGATGCTATCGGGGAGGCGGCTTTGCTACGCTGCATCCAGTGGTGGCGCGGGCGCTCGACGCTAATCATGGCCTCGAACAGACCTGGACATATGCGTCTGGCCGACAAGGTGCTTTTCATGCGCCACGGCAGCATCATCGCCAATGGCAAGTTCGATGAAATCAAAGATAAAATCATGCAGGAACTCAGCTAAATGTTCAGAAAATTTCGCGCCAA
>JALNYK010000003.1 GCA_023229845.1 Gallionella sp. | reverse complement strand
ATCTTGCCGCGCTCGTTCAGGTAGTTGAACGGAATCTCCGTACGCCCCGAGCCGTACAGGATCACCTGCTGGATGTTCTCCGGCAGGCTCTCGAACGACTGTTCCAGATCGAAGCCGTAATGCTTCGCGAGGCTGGCGAGCATCTGGTGGTAGAACTGGTTGCGCCGATCCCAGCCCTTGATTGCGCCGGAACTCAACGACAGCGTAGGGAAGGCGACGATGCGCTTCGGATCGAAGAAGCTGATGACGCCCAAGCCGTCGCACTTCGGGCATGCGCCCATCGGGTTGTTGAACGAGAACAGTCGCGGCTCCAGTTCGGGCAGCGAGTAGTTGCAGATCGGGCAGGCGAACTTCGCCGAGAACAGATGCTCCGTGCCCGTATCCATCTCCACCGCCAGCGCGCGCCCCTCGGCGTGGCGCAACGCGGTCTCGAACGACTCCGCCAGCCGCTGCTTGGATTCCACGTTGACCTTCAACCGGTCCACGACGATCTCGATGGTGTGCTTCTTGTTCTTCTCCAGCTTAGGCAACGCGTCGATCTCATGCACCTTGCCGTTCACGCGCAACCGCGTGAAGCCCTGTGCGCGCAACTCGTCGAACAAGTCCAGCTGCTCGCCTTTGCGCTCTACGACCAGAGGAGAAAGGATCATCACCTTCGTGCCCTCGGGCAGCTCCAGCACATGGTCCACCATCTGCCCGACCGACTGCGCCTCCAGCACCAGATCGTGCTGCGGGCAATATGGATCGCCCGCGCGCGCGAACAGCAGGCGCAGGTAATCGTGTATCTCGGTGACGGTGCCGACCGTGGAGCGCGGGTTGTGCGAAGTGGCCTTCTGCTCGATCGCGATCGCGGGGGACAAGCCCTCGATCAAATCCACATCCGGCTTCTCCATCAACTGCAAAAACTGCCGCGCGTAAGCCGAAAGCGACTCCACATAACGCCGCTGCCCCTCGGCATACAGCGTATCGAACGCCAGCGAAGACTTGCCCGAACCGGAAAGTCCGGTAATCACCACCAGCTTGTGGCGCGGCAGATCGAGGCTGATGTTCTTCAGGTTGTGGGTGCGGGCACCGCGTATCTTGATGTATTCCATGCTTGAGTGCGAATCGAAAAAACGACCGGTCAATATACGCGAAAACGCAGGCTTGCCCAATCGGCGAAATCCGACCGAGCGAAGGGGTTGATAACGCTATGGTTTGGGGGACGAGTATCGGACTGATTCTTGGGGCGCGCATTTCATGCGCAAGGGCTTTCCTGAGTCAACTGCCGCTGACGCGAAACCAGCCGGCGATGCTGCGCCGGGTGGCGTGTGAGACAAGAACTTCATGGGGAAACGACTCGCTCAGAAAAATGATCATCGTGCCGAAGGTCGGGTTGACCGTCGTGATCACCGACTGGCCTGTCGGCTCGAATACCACCAGTTCGCCCCCGTCGCAGGCTTGCCAGTCTTCGTTGAGGTACAGCACCGTGGTCAGTATCCGGTTCTTCTTGCCTTGCAGCACATCGGAATGTTTTGCATAGCCGTCGCCTTCGCCGTAGATCGCGTAGTGACACTCGTAATCGAACAGGCCTAGATAAAGCGTTGCATTCAGCCCCAGACGCAGTTCTTCCATGCAGGCCAAGTAGGCTTGATCGGTGCTGTTGTTTGCATCCAGCCAGTCGATGACGTCGCCGCGTATCGAACCGATCTGTTTTTTTGCAGCGCCCCGGCCCACCTGCGCTGCATGAAATCTGGCGGGGTCGCCATCGTGGCAGCGCGTGTATAGCCCAGCCAATAGCTCATCCGCCAGCGGCTTTGCCAGAACGATGTAGCCGGTGTGCTCAAGCTGGTAGGAAATCTCGGCGATGTCCATAAGTGCGCGGAGTCTAGCACCTATGGATCAATGGGCTGGCACCGATTGCGGACAAGCTCCGCGTTTAACCGGTGTGGACGACAGGCCGATAACAGCGAAGCCCGGGTATCCGGGCTTCGTCAAGTGCTCAATAGTTTGAGCCTGGCACTTTTGTGCGGTTCAATTTTCCGGGCGGGCCGGATTACATCCCTACCATCATCGCCTCGGGATCGACTTTTCGCACCAATTGCAATATCTCCATACCCTGGACGGCGTCGGGGTCGTATTTCACCAGTATCGAATGGGTTTGCGGATTATGGTCGAACTCCGCGCAATCGATGCCGATATGGCCCATCAGATTTTTCTCCAGATTCGTCCTTGTCTGTGCGTCCAGATCCTGATGCATGTGGATCATCATGTCAGCTGTGTTCATGATCGTCTCCTTCATTGAGTGAAAGAACAAGATAGGCAAATGAGACATCGCCATATCACGACGGTTCATTGTATGACTATGGACGAGCGATAAAAACGGGTACGGGCAACATGGCTTAGTCGAGGGAAGAGAGACCTGCGCAGTATTGTGTAGATGGATGGGGGCAGTGCATATTCTTGCGCTGCGGATATGGTTTTCGTATTCGCGGTGCGAACAGGCATCAGGGGTCAGAAGCGCAATCCCTGCGCGCGGCACAGAAACTCCATATAAGGCGCGGCCTGCCGGAATCGCTCCACCACCAGCGGGCGCAGCTTCTTCGAGGTCGCCGCGGATTCGCTCAGTGCGGCCATGCCAATGAAGTCCTTGCGCTTCAAATCCTCCACCAGAGGGTGGTCTTTTGCGAAGCCGCGCGGCGCGTTGACGAGCGCATCGCCTTCCAACGTGAAATGTTCGCGGAATGCCTTGTCATCGCGCGCCGCGATCCAGGCATCGGGATGTTCGACGATGGCACTGCGTATCCTGAACAGCGCGTCCGCTTTCGGACGCCACAGGCCAATCGCGAGGAAACATTCGTCCGGTGCTATATGCAGGTAATAGCCCGGTGCATGCACATCCTTGCCCACCTCGTGGCGGAACTGGATGCCGATGTTGGTCTTGTACGGCGTCTTGTCGCGGGAAAAACGCGTGTCGCGCTGCACGCGCATCAGCGAACCGCCCACCTTCTTAGGCTGCGCCAGAAAGTGCCGCGAGATTGCCGGCATCTCGCCCGACATGTCGCCGATGAAATCCAGCGCGGGCGTGCGCACGAAATCCTCGTAATCCTGTTTGTGTTCCTCGAACCACTCGCGGCTGTTGTTTTCGGCGAGCGCTTCGAGGAAGGCGAAGGTCTGCTTGGTGAAGTAGCGGTCGGACATTTCAAATGCCTCGCAGGAATATCGGATGCGTCAATTTATACGCTGGCGAAGTGAAGAGCAAGGCGATGACGGTCTTGCGATCCTGCCCCCTGCCGGTGCAGCAACCTGCTTTCGGTTGTGTTCACCAGAAATGATCATTGGGAGATCAATCAAACTGCCTGTTTTGATTGATGAAATAGACATGATGTCATGTGTGTGGTGCTAACCTGCATGCATCTCAAGTGCAGGAGAAAACGATGAATGACAAACAAGATCCGGTCTACGCGCGTCTGCTCAAGGCCGCGCTGGAATGCTTCCTGGCCGACGAATACCACAAGGTCACCACGCGCATGATCGCCGACAAGGCGGGCGCCAACATCTCGATGATCCGCTACTACTTCGGCAACAAGGAGGGCCTGTACGAGGAGATGATTCGCGAGACGCTCAAGCCGCTGCTGGATCTGTTCGATGGCTCGATGATGTCCAATGTCGGCGGCTTCGCCGAATTTCTGCGCCTCTATTACGACACCATGCGCAAACATCCCGAGTTCCCCAAGCTCATTCTCAAGATACTCGCGCTCAACCAGGGGCCGGGCCGCCGCTTCGTGCTGCAACTGCTGGAACGCGGACGGACGAGCGGTGTGCGGAAGGTGGAAGAATTCAAGGCAGGCGGGCAGATCGATGCTGCGCTCAACCCCGACGTTGTGCGCATGTCCTTCGTCAGCCTTGCCATGACCCCCATACTGCTAAAAGACATCGTCGAGGAACAATTGGGCGAGCAGTTGGACGAGACCTTTTTCAACGAACTCGCCGCCTTCAACGGCAGGCTGCTGGCTGCGGGTATGGCCGTCCAGCGCAGCTAGAAAGGAAACACATGTCCCTTCAAAGGAATGCCATCTCCGTCCGCCTCTTCGCCGTGGCAATGAAGTTCGGCGCATGGCTGCAGAATCTGCCCAACAGGATCACGCCGCCACCGTTCCGTCTCGTGCAGATTGGCTCCTCGTTCTGGCAATCGCGCGCGCTGTACGTCGCGGCGCGGCTGGACATTGCCACCCTGCTCGCGGACGGGGAACTCCCGGTGGAAGAGATCGCCGTGCGCGCCCATGCCCACCCGGATGCGACCTACCGGCTGCTGCGCATGCTCGCCGCAATAGGTGTGTTCGAGGAAGTGGCACCGCGCCACTTCCGCAACAATAAGCTCTCAAACTGCCTGCGCGAAGGCGATCCGCAGAACGTGCGCGACATGATCCTCATGCACAACTCGCAGGAGATGAGCCGCCCCTGGTTCGAGCAGCTGGAGCAGGGCGTGCGTAGCGGCGGCATTCCGTTCGTGCTCGCGCACGGGCAGGAGTTCTATGCCTACCAGGACGCGCATCCAGAGTTCGACGCGTTGTTCGCTAGGGCGATGGACAGCGTAGAAGCGCTCGCGGGCGACAGCTTCGCCACCGATTTCGACTGGAGCCGCTTCGAGCGCATCATCGACGTGGGCGGGTCAAAGGGCAGCAAATCCCTTGCCATCCTCAAGCGCCACCCGCACCTCAGGGCGCTGGTGGTGGACAGGCCGCAGGTCATCGCGGGCGCGGCGGAATACTGGCAAGGCCGCGAAGATGCGGCGCTGCTGCAGCGCATAAGCTACACGGCGGGCGACGTGTTCGCTTCCGTGCCGCAGGCGCATGGCAGCAGGGACATCTACCTGCTGAGCGCCGTGTTGCACGGCTTCGGCGACGATGAATGTATTGCCGCGCTACGCAACGTGGCGAACGCCGCCGGCAGCGGCGCCACCATCGCTGTGATGGAAATGGTCATGCCCGATGCGCAAGCCGACACGGCCAGCGCCGCGTTCGACATGCAGATGTTCATGGCTACGCGCGGTCGAGAAAGGACGCTGGTGGAATGGCGGCAGCTGTTCGATCAGAGCGGGGTGGTGCTGCAAGAAGTGGTGGGTCTGCAGTCGTTCGGGAAGATACTGCTGTTGCGGGCGGGGTAGAGGTTGATGCGCCGATGGCAGGCGCAATCCCATCGGGCTATACTCTGTGCAACGTCCAACTCCAGCGGCTGCGGTGAACGGATAACAGGAGGATGCACATGAAAAAACAACGCGAAATTTATACCTTGCCTCTAGATGCCCTGGTGGCAGTGAGCAAGCAGCTCAGCCTGTACGAAAACCGGCGCGGCATGGATTCGGAAACATTCTTCGATCGTTACCAGAAAGGCCTGATCAACGACGAGGTGGAATCGGTCGAATGGGCGAATGCCTACCAGCACTACGTCGCGCTGCATCAAGAACTGGAAAGCCAGTTGCGTGTCGCCGCATGATTCGATAGAGCTGTATTTCGCTGCAGTCGAGGCGGCAGTCGCCAGATTGCCTGCCTATACGGAAAACTACACAGAAGAAATCCTCACCGCTCAGCGCGCCAACCTGCGCATCCGGCTACGCTTCGATAACGGCGCATTGCTGGAGATCAACGAAGCGCTCGTCGTCGTAAACGGCGCGCTGACAACGTTGGGGTATCGCTACCATCTGCAACGTGCGAACAACGAGTTGGTGTTTCGCTACGACAACACACCGCACTTTCCAGGCCTGCCGTCTTTCCCTAATCACAAACATCTGCGCGATGCGGTTGTGGCTGCCGGCAAGCCTGATTTGCTGGAAGTATTGCAGGAAGCGAAGACGAGTTTGAACTGATCCCATACACCATGGAACTCTATAAATATCTCAAATTATCCGTTGGTTTGGATGTTCTTCAAACTGGCCGAATTTGTTTCTCACCACCACAAAAATTTAACGACCCATTTGAGTTGAAGCCTAACATTGCCGGGTTTGCACCATCGGATGAACTTGATCCCAATATGGAGAGGCTTCCCCAAATATTGGAGTCCGAACATCAAGGGTTCCCGTTATTTATGAAAGCATCGCTTCCCTATGAACGGTATGTCGAATTAACTAAGAAAAGGCTTTGGCCTGAGTCGGATGCTCAGACTGGTACACAAACACTTGCGCCGCATCTGAGAAAAGCCTTTGAAGATAGGTTGGAAGAAATTGTCGGCATTCTTTGCCTCACCGAAAGTCACGAAAATTTGACGATGTGGGCTCATTACGGAGATAAACATCAAGGGATGGTTATTGGGTTCGATGCAACTCATCCCTATTTCCAAAACTCGGATGAAAATGCCGGAACCCCTCGTCATTTGAAGCCGGTGATTTACCATGGCAGTCGCCCCAAGCTGAATTGGTCTGGATTGACGAGTGAGGATATTCTTCTCACTAAAGGTGAAGATTGGGAATGCGAAAAGGAGTGGCGGATGTTTGCTCAATTAGATAAGGCAGAGATTGAGCAAACTGAAGCGGGACCGATTCACTTGTTCTCTTACCCTCCGGAATCGGTGACCAAGGTAATCATAGGATGCCGGGCAAAACCTGAAGCTGTAGATCAAGTGAAAATAGCGATGGCATCTATCCCAAATTTGTCGCGGGCTGTGCTATTTAAAGCCACTGCCGATCCTGCTAATTACTGCTTAAATTTTGACAAGATATAAGTTGGGCATTACTGGATGAATAGTTCCAAACTAGCTGTGGCTCATAGCAGCTTCTTCAACTGATAAATCCTCTCCAGCGCATCCCTCGGACTCAAGTCGTCCGGCTGCAGATCGCGTAGTGCCGCGACCAGCGGATGCTCTTCCGGCTCCGGTGCTGCATACGGCGGCGGGGCGGCGAACAGGTCGCCTTGCGGGTTCTGGGCGGCGCTCTGTTGTTCCAGTCGCACCAGTTGTTTCTTCGCGTTGCGGATGACGCCGTTCGGCACGCCGGCGAGCGCGGCGACCTGCAGGCCATAGCTCTGGCTGGCCGCACCCTCGTTGACGCTGTGCAGGAACACGATGCTGTGCTGGTGTTCGACGGCGGCCAGATGCACATTGGCGAGCTGGGCGAATTCTTCGGCGAGCCTTGTCAGCTCGAAGTAGTGCGTGGCGAACAGGGTATAGCTGCGGTTATTCTCCAGCAGGTGGCGCGCGATCGCGTAGGCCAGCGCGAGGCCGTCGAAGGTGCTGGTGCCGCGGCCGATCTCGTCGACCAGCACCAGGCTTTTTTCAGTCGCGTTGTGCAGGATGTTCGCGGCCTCGGTCATCTCGACCATGAAGGTGGAGCGGCCGGAGGCGAGGTCGTCCGATGCGCCGATGCGGGTGAATATCTGGTCGATCTCGCCGAGCACCGCTTCCTGCGCGGGCACGAAGCAGCCGACATGGGCGAGCAGCGCGATGATCGCGACCTGGCGCATATAGGTGGATTTACCGCCCATGTTCGGGCCGGTGATCAGCAGCATGCGGCGGCTGTCGGAAAGCTGGGTGTCGTTCGGCGTGAACTGCCCGGACTGGTCCCTGATCTGCGCCTCGACCACCGGGTGACGGCCCTGCTTGATCGCGATCTGCGCGTCGTCGGAAAACTGGGGTGCGCTGAAGTTCAGCGTCGCGGCTCGTTCGGCGAAGGTCGCGAGCACGTCTAGTTCGGCGATGGCCGCGGCGATGCGCTGCAGTTGGGGGATGGACGGCGCGAGGCTGTCCAGCAACTGGTCGTAGAGGTATTTCTCGCGCGCCAGCGCGCGGTCGTTAGCCGACAGCGCCTTGTCCTCGAACGCCTTCAGTTCCGGCGTGATGTAGCGTTCGGCGTTCTTCAGCGTCTGGCGGCGGCGGTAGTCGTCAGGCACCTTGTCCGCATTGGCGACGCTGACCTCGATGTAGAAGCCGTGCACCCGGTTGTATTCGACCTTCAGCTTGTCGATGCCGGTGCGCTCGCGCTCGCGCGCTTCGAGTGCCAGCAGGAAGTCGCCGCAGTTGGTCTGGATGCCGCGCAGCTCGTCCAACTCGGCATCGTAGCCGTCGGCGATGACGCCGCCTTCGCGGAGGACGGAGGAGGGCTCGGGCTTTAGCGTCTTCTGCAGCAGTTCGATCAGCGCTGCATCGGCCTGCAGTGCATCGGCCAAGGTTAGCAGCAAGCTTGACGTTTCCACCCTCTCCCCAGCCCTCTCCCTTGAAGGGAGAGGGGGCAGGGAGGTGCGTACCCCGGGGAGCAGCTTAAGCGTGTCGCGCAGGCCGGAGAGGTCGCGCGGGCGGGCGGACTTCAGCGCGATGCGGGCGGTGATGCGCTCGACGTCTACGCTGGGCTTGAGCTGTTCGTGGACCTTGCGATAACCCTCTCCCCCAACCGGCTTCGCCCCCCTCGCTACGCTCTCCCCACTGGTGGGAGAGGGGAGTAATGCGTCCACCGCATCCAGCCGCGCGCGCAGGATATTCCGGTCGCGTAGCGGGTGGTGCAGCCAGTTCGCCAGCTGGCGGCTGCCCATGTTGGTCGCGCAGGTGTCGAGAAGCGACAGCAGCGTCGGCGCGGGTTCGCCGCGCAGGGTCTGGGTGATCTCCAGGTTGCGCCGCGTGCTCGCGTCCATGCGCACGTAGCGGTCGGCGCTGTACACCTGCATGCCGCGGATATGGCTGATGGCCTGGCCTTGGGTGAGCCTGGCGTAGCCGAGCAACGCGCCCGCGGCCTCGATGCCTGCGGTGAAATCGTCGCAGCCGAAGCCGGCGAGATCGATGGTTGCGAATTGCTGGCACAGCGCACGGCGCGCGGTCTCCAGTTCGAAGTGCCACTCCGGCAGCGACTTCAGCGCGACACGGCCCGCGATCTGCGGCGCGCTGTCTTCGGCGTGCAGGATTTCGGAAGGCTGCAGGCGTTCCAGTTCGGCGGCGAGGTTCTCGGGCGCGGTCTCGCAGACGTGGAATTGGCCCGAGGCGAGGTTCAGCCAGGCCAGCCCCAGCTTGCCGCGACGTATATGCAGCGCGAGCAGCAGGCTGTCGCGCTTCTCTTCCAGCAAGGCGGAGTCGGTGACCGTGCCGGGCGTGACGATGCGTACGACCTTGCGCTCTACCGGGCCCTTGCTGGTCGCCGGGTCGCCGATCTGTTCGCAGATCGCGACCGATTCGCCCATCTTCACCAAGCGTGCGAGGTATTGCTCGGCGGCGTGATAGGGCACGCCCGCCATCTTGATCGGGTTGCCGTTGGAGGCGCCGCGCTGGGTCAGCGTGATGTCGAGCAGCTTGGCGACGCGCACCGCGTCGTCGTGGAACAGCTCGTAGAAGTCGCCCATGCGGTAGAACAGCAGCTTGTCGGCGTGTTCGGCCTTGATGCGGAAATACTGCTGCATCATCGGCGTGTGTTTTTCTGCGGTCTGCGGGGTGTCGTTTGCTCGGTTCATGGTGCCTGGGGGAAATGGTCGCTAGCTGATCTTGACCACGATGTCGTGCAGCGTGTTGGCGCATTGCGCCATGTGCTGGGCGGCGTTGGTCAGGTGGCGGTAGATCTCGCGGCGCTTGAACATGTTCACGTAGTCGTCGCCCTCGAACAGGATGGGCAGCGCGACGCGATAGAGCTTCTCGGCATGGCGCTCTGCCTTGCGCGCGGCATCGGCGTCGTGCGCGGCGTCGGCAGGCTTGGTGCTCAGCTTGGCGAAGCCGACGGCCAGCGCATCCACGCCTTCCTTGATGTGGCGCGAGATGTCGCGCATGAAATTGTCCGGCGTGACGCCCAGTACATCCATCTCGTGCACCGTGGTCTTGCAGTACATCACGATGTCGTCGAGGCTCATGATCGCGCGGTAGATGTCCTCGCGGTCGATGGGTGTGGAGAACGCCTCGTTCAGCTCATGCAGGTTGCGCACCTTGATGACGTCGGCCTCGTGCACGTTCTGCTTCAGTGCGTCGGCGATGGCCGGGTCGCCGTGCTCCATGTAGTCGACCAGCAGGTCGACGGTGTGCGTGACCTGGATGTTCTGCTCGGACAGCATCGTGAAGAAGTCCGGCATCTTTGGGAAGACGCGGTCCAGGATAATCGCGAGCAGGGTCTTGGAAGCATCGTTCATGGTCGTTCTCCTCAGAGGAACATTTGGGCGACAAGGTAGCAGCCGATGGACATCAGTGCCGCGCCGGGTATGGTGATCAGCCAGGTGGTGACGATTTCGCGCGCCTTGCCCCAGCGCACGGCCTTCGGGCGTTCCGACGCGCCTATGCCCATGATGGACGAGGCAACCACATGCGTCGTCGAGACCGGCGCGCCCGCCAGCGACGAGGCGAAGATCACGCTGGCGGCGGTCATCTGCGAGTCCAGCGCGTGCAGCGGACGTATCTTGTAAATGGAAAAGCCCAGCGTGCGCACGATCTGCCAGCCGCCGGAGAGGATGCCCAGCGTGATGGTCATCGAGCAGGCCAGCATCACCCAGAACGGCACGTCGAAGGTGGGGATGAAGCCGCCGAGCACCAATACGAGGGTGAGTATGCCCATGCTCTTCTGCGCGTCGTTCGCGCCATGCGAGAACGCGAGGCCCGCCGAAGTGACGAACTGCAGGTGGCGCAGGTCGCGGTTGATCGAGGGATGCGCGCCGCGCAGCAGCGCCATCATGATCTTGTGCAAGGTATAGCCGACCCAGAAGCCGATGATGGGCGAGAGGATCAGCGCGACCAGCACCTTGGCTACGCCGGTCAGTTCGCCGTGCATCAGTTCCGCGAATCCCCAGGAGACATGGTTGGCGCCCGCGGCAACCACCACGACGCCGGCCAGCCCCCCGACCAGCGCATGCGAGGACGAGGAGGGGATGCCGCGCCACCAGGTCAGCAGATTCCACGCGATCGCGCCCAGCAGCCCGCAGAACACGATAGTCAGCGCCGTCACCCGGTCGAGGTCGTCCAGCGTGACGAACTTGCCTATGGTGTTGGCGACTGCGGTGCCGCCGAGCAGCGGCCCCAGGAATTCGAAGAAGGCGACCACCATCACCGCCTGCACTGGCGTCATCGCCCGCGAGGCGATCACCGTGGCGATGATGTTGGCGGCGTCGTGGAAACCGTTGGTGTATTCGAACATCAGCACCACGACGATGGTCGCGATGGCCAGGACGAGGATGGTGTCCATGTCGGCCGTTTCCTCTCTTTATTGCCCCTTCAGTCCGGGCGTCAGGTGCGGCGCGATGACCTTGAGCAGTTGCTGGTGGATGTCCGGATTGCCCGCGCAGAGATGGCCGGTCTTAAGGAAAGTGTCCGAGCCGTGCAAGTCGCTGACCATGCCGCCCGCCTCGGTGATCAGCAGCGTGCCGGCGGCGATGTCCCAAGGCTTGAGGCCGGTCTCGTAGAAGCCGTCGAGGCGTCCGGCGGCCATCCAGGCCAGGTCCAGCGCGGCGGAGCCGGGGCGGCGCAGGCCGGAAGTCTGCTCCATCAGGTCGCGCAGGATGCCGATGTAGGCGTCCATGTGCTCGAAACGGGTGTAGGGGAAGCCGGTGCCGATCAGGGCGTCGGCCAGATGCACGCGCTTGGTCACGCGGATGCGCTTGTCGTTCAGGAACGCGCCGCGGCCGCGCGTGGCGGTGAACAGCTCGTTCTTGGTCGGGTCGTACACCACGGCTTGGGTGATGATGCCTTTATGTTGCAACGCGATGGATACGGCAAACTGCGGAAATCCGTGCAGGAAATTGGTCGTCCCATCCAGCGGATCGATGATCCAGACGAACTCCGACTCGCCGTGAGCGCCGCTCTCTTCTGCTAGAATCGCATGGTCCGGATAGGCCTCCAGCAGGGTCTGGATGATGGTCTGCTCGGCTGCGCGATCCACCTCGCTGACGAAATCCGCATGGGACTTCTTGGTCACGGTAAGGTGATCGATCTTGTCGGTGGCGCGGTAAATCAGATTGCCGGCGCGACGTGCGGCTTTCACCGCGATGTTGAGCATGGGGTGCATGGGTAACGACCTTTTTAATGAGCTGATTGGGAACGCAGATATGGTTCCCACGGCACGCATTTTAGTTGGAATCACGTTTTGAATAAACAAAATCCTTTCGAAAACATCCGGGTCGTGCTCAGCCACACCTCGCACCCCGGCAACATCGGCGCGGCGGCGCGCGCGATGAAGACCATGGGCTTGCGCCATCTGTACCTGATCAACCCCTATCGCTTCCCCGATCCACAGGCGACGGCGATGGCGGCAGGCGCGGACGACATCCTCGACAATGCGGTGGTGTGCTCGTCGATAGACGAGGCGCTGCACGGGGTGGCGTTCACGGTGGCGATGACGGCGCGGCTGCGCGACATCTCCATCGAGGTGAAGACGCCGCGCGAGGCGGTGCCGGAGCTGCTGCAGCAGGCGTCGGCGCAGCCGGTCGCGCTGCTGTTCGGCACCGAGATGTCGGGGCTGACCAACGAGGAGATGGGTCGTGCGCAGGTGCTGGCGAACATTCCGGCGAACCCGGATTTCTCTTCGCTGAACCTCGCCGCTGCGGTGCAGGTGATGGCCTACGAGTTGAACGTCGCGGCGCAGGGATTTGTTCCGAAAGTGGTCGAGGCGAGGCCGGCATCCCATGAGCAGATGGAAGGGTATTACGCGCATCTGGAGAAGGTACTGTTCGAGATCGGTTTCTTCACCACGCAGAATCCGGCGCGCATGATGCAACGCCTGCGCCGCTTGTACGCAAGGGCGAGGCCGGAGTCGGAGGAGGTCAACATCCTGCGCGGCATGCTGAGCGTTACGACCGAGTACAATGCACGCCTCAAAACGCGCTATCAGCAAGAGCAGCAAGACGCCAATAATCAGCAAAATGTTTAAAAACATCAGAGAAGACATCGCCAGCGTATTCGACCGCGACCCGGCGGCGCGCAGCACCTTCGAGGTGTTGACCTGCTATCCCGGTCTGCATGCGCGCATTCTGCACCGCCTGTCGAACAAGCTGTGGCACGCCAATCTGAAGTGGTTGGCGCGCTTCCTGTCGCATATCGCGCGCTTCCTGACCGGCATCGAGATCCATCCAGGCGCAACCATAGGGCGGCGCTTCTTCATCGATCACGGCATGGGCGTGGTGATCGGCGAGACCGCCGAGATCGGCGACGACGTGACCGTGTATCACGGCGTAACGCTGGGCGGTACTTCGTGGAAGGAAGGCAAGCGTCATCCGACGCTGGGCGACGGCGTGGTGGTGGGGGCTGGCGCGAAGATACTGGGGCCTATCCATATCGGCGACAATGCCAAGATCGGCTCGAACGCGGTGGTGGTGAAGGATGTGCCGGCGGGCTCGACTGCGGCCGGCATTCCGGCGCGCATCCTCGACGAGGAGAAGAAAAAGACTGCTGGCTTCAATGCCTACGGCATAGGCAACGACCAGAACGACCCGGTCTCCAAGGCGCTGCACGGACTGATCGGCCACAGCATGACCGTGGACCAGCGTATCGATTTCATCCTGCAGCAACTGGAAAAGATGGGCGTGCCGGTGGACGAGGAGCGTGCCACCGCCGATAAATTTGACCCTAATCACCTGAATAAGATAGTTGATTAAAAAATTCAGGTATTCTATTATTGTCGCCTGATTACAGCAGGCGACGATGCCGCTAGGCATGCTAATTTATAAAGGGGTAATGACATGCGATTGACGACCAAGGGACGTTTCGCCGTGACGGCGATGGTTGACCTGGCAATGCGCGGCGGCAAGGGGCCGGTGACGCTGGCGGCGATCAGCGAGCGTCAGAAGATTTCGTTGTCCTATCTGGAGCAGCTGTTCGGCAAGTTGCGTCGCAACGGCCTCGTCGAGAGTGTGCGAGGTCCGGGCGGCGGCTATTATCTGGCGCGTGCGGCGAACACCATCTCCGCGGCGGACATCATCCAGGCGGTGGACGAGCCGCTGGATGCGACCAGTTGCGGCGGCAAGGGCGATTGCCACGACGAGATGCCCTGCATCACCCACAACCTGTGGATGGGGCTGAACGAGAAGATTTTCGATTATCTGGAGTCGGTCAATCTGCAGCAGTTGGTGGATGGTTGCGCCAGACACAATCCGGAAGCCGTGCCTGTGTTGCTTGACCAGATGCAAAAGGCGCAGAGCGCCTCGGTCTGAAGGAATTAACGTGAAACTACCTATCTACATGGACTATTCCGCAACCACGCCGGTCGACCCGCGCGTGGCGGAAAAGATGATTCCCTACCTCACCGAGAAGTTCGGCAACCCGGCTTCCCGTTCCCATGCCTTCGGCTGGGAGGCGGACGAGGCGGTGGAACTGGCGCGCGCGCAAGTTGCCGCGCTGGTGAATGCCGATCCCAAGGAGATCGTCTGGACCTCGGGCGCTACCGAATCGAACAACCTCGCAATCAAGGGTGCGGCGCATTTTTACAGCGGCAAGGGCAAGCACATCGTTACGATGCGCATTGAACACAAGGCGGTGCTGGACACCGTGCGCGAACTGGAGCGCGAGGGTTTCGAGGCGACTTACCTCGATCCGGAGCCTTCCGGCCTGCTCGACCTAGAGAAATTCAAGGCCAGCCTGCGCCCCGACACCGTGCTGGTGTCCGTGATGCTGGTGAACAACGAGATCGGCGTGGTGCAGGACATCGCCTCTATCGGCGAGATCTGCCGCGAGCGCGGCATCCTGTTCCACGTCGATGCGGCGCAGGCGACCGGCAAGGTGGCGATCGACCTGCAGAAGCTGAAGGTCGACCTGATGTCGTTCTCGGCGCACAAGACCTACGGCCCGAAGGGCATCGGCGCGCTGTACGTGCAGCGCAAACCGCGCGTGCGCCTGGAAGCGCAGATGCACGGCGGCGGTCACGAGCGCGGCATGCGCTCCGGCACGCTGGCGACGCACCAGATCGTCGGCATGGGCGAGGCGTTCCGCATCGCGCAGGAAGAAATGGCGAGCGAGAACGAGCGCATCCGCATGCTGCGCGACCGCCTGCTGAACGGCCTGAAGGATATGGAAGAGGTGCATGTGAACGGCGACATGGAGCAGCGCGTGCCGCACAACCTCAACCTCAGCTTCAACTTCGTCGAGGGCGAATCGCTGATCATGGCGGTCAAGGATGTCGCGGTTTCCAGCGGTTCCGCCTGCACCTCGGCGAGCTTGGAGCCGTCCTACGTGCTGCGCGCGCTGGGCCGCAGCGACGAACTGGCGCACAGCTCGATCCGCTTCAGCATCGGCCGCTTCACGACCGTCGAAGAAGTCGATTACGTGATCGCGCTGCTGAACGACAAGATAGGAAAACTGCGAGAGCTATCCCCCTTATGGGATATGTACAAGGAAGGCATAGACCTGAATACTGTGCAGTGGGCGGCACATTAAAGGCGGGGAAGGGATAAGGGAGAAGGGGGAAGGGTAGAAAATCCGGGGCAGCGTGCCGGTTTTACCCTTCTCCCTTCCCTCTTCCCCCTTCTCTGCGACGAAGGAGCAAAAAATGGCTTACAGCGAAAAAGTACTGGATCACTACGAGAACCCGCGCAACGTGGGTTCGATGAACAAGGACGACAGCGACGTCGGCACCGGCATGGTCGGCGCGCCGGCCTGCGGCGACGTGATGAAGTTGCAGATCAAGGTCGGCAAGGACGGCGTGATCGAGGATGCGAAGTTCAAGACCTACGGCTGCGGTTCCGCGATTGCGTCGAGCTCGCTGGTGACCGAATGGGTCAAGGGCAAGACCGTGGATCAGGCGCTGGCGATCAAGAACACCCAGATCGCCGAGGAACTGGCGCTGCCGCCGGTGAAGATACACTGTTCCATCCTCGCGGAAGACGCGATCAAGGCGGCAGTGGCGGACTACAAGGCCAAGCACGGCGAGAACGTCGAGACCGCGGCCTGCAAGGGCGGTATGTAACCCAAAAACCATTGGTCCACGAAATACACGAAAGCCACGAACAAAAAACTGGATTTTCTTTTCGTGCTTTTCGTGTATTTCGTGGACACAAAATTGTTTTTAAGGAAGTCATCATGGCAATTACATTGACAGACAAGGCCGCGAAACATGTGCTGGGTTTCATCGCCAAGCGCGGCAAGGGCGTCGGACTGCGCATCGGCGTGCGCACCAGCGGCTGCTCCGGCATGGCCTACAAGCTGGAGTTTGCCGACGAGATCGGCAGCGACGACATTACGTTCGACAGCAACGGCGTGACGGTGCTGGTCGATCCGCAGAGCCTGCCGTATATCGACGGCATGGAGCTGGACTACGCCCGCGAGGGATTGAACGAAGGCTT
This sequence comes from Gallionella sp., assembly GCA_023229845.1. Lineage (GTDB taxonomy): Bacteria > Pseudomonadota > Gammaproteobacteria > Burkholderiales > Gallionellaceae > Gallionella. Next base: position 157,064 of record JALNYK010000003.1, on the reverse strand, counting down.
CAAGTTCAACAACCCGAACGTCAAGGACACCTGCGGCTGCGGCGAAAGCTTCAAGGTGTAATGCAACCCTCCGGCTTTAACTTCCAGCAAAATCACTTCCAGCTTTTCGGGCTGCCGCAGTCCTTCGCGATCGACTCGACGCAGCTCGACCTGCATTATCGCGCCTTGCAGGCGCAGGTCCATCCCGACAAGTCGGCCCATCTTTCCGAGGCCGAACAGCGCCTTGCGATGCAGCATTCCACCCAAGTCAATGAGGCCTACCAGACGCTGCGCAATCCGCTGAAGCGCGCGCGTTATCTGCTGTCGCTGCAGGGCGTGGACACGCAGGAAGAGACCAACACCGCGATGCCGGTGGACTTCCTGATGGAGCAGATGGAATGGCGTGAGGCGGTGGCCGAGGCGGGCGATGTTTCGGTGTTGGACGAACTGGAAGCGCGGCTGCATCGCGAGACGCATGCGCTCGAAAACGAGCTTGCGGGCAAGATCGATAACGAAAAGAACTACGCGGATGCCGCCGGACTGGTGCGCAAGCTGCGCTTCATGGAAAAACTCGCGGAAGAGATACATTCCGCTTACGATGAGATAGATACTTGAAGGCAGTCGTAAGACGTAAGACGTAAGTTGTCAGGCCCAAATAACTTACGTCTTACGTCTTACGTCTGACAACTAAAAATGGCATTACTCCAAATCTCCGAACCCGGTCTTTCCACTGCGCCGCACCAGCACAGGCTGGCGGTCGGCATCGACCTTGGCACGACCAACTCGCTGGTGGCGACGGTGCGCAACGGCATCAGCGTGGTGCTCAACGACGACAACGGTCGCGCGATGCTGCCTTCGGTGGTGCGCTATGCAGCCGAAGGCGATGTGATCGTCGGCGAGGCGGCACAGGCCGCGCAGAGCGAAGACCCGGTGAACACCATCGTGTCGGTGAAGCGCTTTATGGGGCGCGGGCTGAAGGACCTTGGCGAGATCAGCCGGTTGCCGTACCGCTTTGTGGACTCTTCTTCGACAGGCTCAGGACAGGGTTTCGGCATGTTGCAATTGCGCACTGCGGCCGGCGCGAAGAGCCCGGTCGAGGTGTCTGCCGAAATCCTCAGGGTGCTGCGCGAGCGCGCCGAGGCATCGCTGGGCGGCGAACTGGTCGGTGCGGTGATCACCGTGCCGGCGTATTTCGACGACGCGCAGCGCCAGGCCACCAAGGATGCCGCCAAACTTGCCGGCCTGAACGTGCTGCGCCTGCTGAACGAGCCGACCGCCGCGGCGATCGCCTACGGTCTGGATAACGCCGCCGAAGGCGTGTATGCGGTCTACGACCTCGGCGGCGGCACGTTCGACATCTCCATCCTGCGCCTGTCGCGCGGCGTGTTCGAGGTGCTGGCGGCCAACGGCGACTCGGCGCTGGGCGGCGACGATTTCGACCAGCGCATCCATTGCTGGCTGCTGGAAAAGAACAACCTTTCCGCGCTCAGTCCGCAGGACACGCGTTTGCTGCTGACTCATGCGCGCACGGCCAAGGAGCAACTGACCGAGCACGCCGAGACGCGCATCACCGCGGTGTTGTCGAGCGGCGAACTGATCGACAACGTGCTGACGCGCGAGGAGTTCCAGGCGATGTCGCAGAACCTGGTGCAGCGCACCTTGCAGCTGTTGCGCCGTGCGCTGCGCGACGCGAAGCTGGGTGTGGCCGACGTCAAGGGCGTGGTGATGGTCGGCGGGGCGACGCGCATGCCGCAGGTGCAGCATGCGGTCGGCGAATTCTTCGGCCAGATGCCGCTGACCAATCTCGATCCGGACAAGGTCGTTGCCCTCGGTGCGGCGATCCAGGCCAACCTGCTGGCGGGCAACCGCAGCGGCGACGACTGGCTGCTGCTCGACGTGATTCCGCTGAGTCTCGGCATCGAGACCATGGGCGGCCTCACCGAGAAGATCATCCCGCGCAACAGCACAATCCCGACCGCGCGCGCGCAGGAGTTCACCACCTTCAAGGACGGGCAGACTGCGATGAGCATCCATGTGGTGCAGGGCGAGCGCGAGCTGATCAGCGACTGCCGCTCGCTGGCGAAGTTCGAGCTGCGCGGCATTCCGGCGATGGTCGCCGGTGCGGCGCGCATACGCGTGACCTTCCAGGTGGACGCGGACGGCCTGTTGAACGTGGCGGCGCGCGAGATGGGCAGCGGCGTCGAGGCGCATATCGCGGTCAAGCCTTCCTACGGTTTGAGCGATGCCGAGATCACGCGCATGCTGCAGGAATCCGCGCAGCACGCGCAGGACGACATGCTGGCGCGTGCGCTACGCGAGCAGCAGACCGAGGCGAAACAGTTGCTCGAAGCGGTGCAGCATGCGCTGGCTCAGGACGGCGCGCTGCTGAGCGAGGCCGAGCGCACCTGCATCGAAGACAGGATGGGCAGCCTGAATGCCTTGTTGCAACAAACCGACCATCAGGCGATCAAGCGCGGCATCGAGGCGCTGAACGTCGCGACCACCGAGTTCGCGCAGCGCCGCATGGATACGAGCGTGAAGAGCGCGCTGGCCGGACACAACATATCGGAACTGGGGAACTGAAATGACGCAAATGATCGTCCTGCCGCATGTGGAACTCTGCCCGGAGGGTGCGGTGATCGACGCCAAGCCCGGCGACACCATCTGCGACACGCTGCTCGCCAACGGCATCGAGATCGAGCATGCGTGCGAGAAATCCTGCGCCTGCACCACCTGCCACGTCGTGCTGCGCAAGGGCTTCGACAGCCTGCAACCCGCGGAAGAGACCGAGGAAGACCTGCTCGACAAGGCTTGGGGGCTGGAGCCGACCTCGCGCCTGTCCTGCCAGGCGGTGGTGGGCGAACAGGAACTGATCGTCGAGATCCCCAAGTACACCATCAACATGGTCAAGGAGTGATGGCATGAAATGGATAGACGTGCGCGACATCGCGATCGCGCTGAGCGAGAAACACCCGGATGTCGATCCGCGCACGGTGCGCTTCGTCGACCTGCACAACTGGGTCGTCGGGCTGGAAGGCTTCGACGACGACCACAGCCACGGCGGCGAGAAGGTGCTGGAAGCGATACAGGCGATGTGGATGGACGAGGCGGAATGATGCTGTTGCGCAAAATTTCAAACCGCTGGCTGTACCTCGCGGGTGCGCTGTACGCCAGCGGTCTGATGGGATTCGGCTTCTACCTGCAATACGTCAAGCATCAGGACCCTTGCCCGTTGTGCATGGTGCAGCGCGTGGTGTTCATCGCGATTCTCGTGCTGTTCGCGCTGGCCGCGCTGCACGGCCCGAAGCGTTTGGGCGAGCGCATCTATGCCGTGCTGATAGGCCTGCTGTCGCTGAGCGGCGTCGCCGTCGCCGCGCGACATATATGGATACAGAACCTGCCCAAGGATCAGGTGCCCGCCTGCGGCCCCGGCCTGGACTACATGCTGGAGACGATGCCGTTGTCCAACGTGCTGAAGGAGCTGATGCACGGCTCCGGCGAATGCGCGGAGAAGGGCTGGACCTTCCTCAGCCTGGGCATCCCAGAGTGGTCGCTGCTGTGCTACATCGCGCTGGGCGTCTGGGCGATGCTGATCGCGTTGCGCCGCAGCTGAGGCCGCTACGGGTCTTGGTGTCGGGGCGGGCGGCATACCCCTGAAGTCATAATAGTTGATTAATATCGTCAACTGTTTCATGATGCTCGAACAGTTGGGCCATCTCCTTTGGCCCTTGTCAGCAGGAGGAAGCCATCATGCTAGACATCAACAAAGCCACCCGCAATCCGCGCCGGTTCGAAGCCGATCCGGAAGGCAACCTGTCCGATCTTTCCCCGTGGTCGCCCCAGCATGCCAATCGTCTGGCCGACCTCGAAGGTCTTGAGCTTACCGAGGAACATTGGGACGTCATCTTCTATCTGCGCGAGCGCTATCGCAGCAAGGGGAATGAGGATGCGGGCAGGGAAGTGCTGCGCGATCTGGAAGGGCGTTACCGCGAGTATGGCGGACGCCCTTATCTCTACGAGCTGTTTCCCCATGGTCCGGTGAGCCAGGCCAGTCAGCTGGCCGGCTTGCCGCTGCCGCTCCATACGCAAGACAGTTCGTTCGGCAGCACGATGTAGTTCCGTCAGCCTTTTTCCATGAACTGCTCCAGATGCGCGAGGAAAGCCCTTGTCTTGGCGGGCAGGTAACGCCGCATCGGCATCACCGCCCAGGCCGGCACCGTCGGCAACGACCATTCCGGCAGCACCCTGACCAGCCGCCTGAGCTTCACGTCTTCCCGCGCGAACCGGCATGGCAACACGCCTATGCCTGCGCCGTCGAGCAGCAAGTGCTGGATCATGTCGGGTGAATTCAGCGCGAGCCGTCCGGGCGGCACGCCTTCCCACTTTTCCTTGCCGCGCGCCAGCCGCCAGGGGATCGCATTCCCCGCTGCGGAAAGCATGCGGATCGAGGCATGGTGGACGAGGTCGTCGGGATGTTCCGGCGCCGGATGCAGGGCCAGGTAGATCGGGCTGGCATATAGCCCCAGGCTCTGCTCGTCGATCTTGCGCGCGACCAGCGTCGCGTCGTCGGCCAACGCGCCCATGCGGATCGCGAGATCGTAGCGTTCGCCGATCAGATCGACGCGGCGCGAGCTCAGGTCGATGTCCAGCTGTATCTCGGGATGGCTTTCGATGAAGGTCGCGATCGCGCGCGAGAAGTATTGTTTTGCGTAGTCGCCGGGCATCGAGACGCGCAGCCGACCGCGCGGCTGCATATCCTGGCTGCGCACGAAGTCCTGCACCGTCGCGACTTCTTCCGCCACGCGCCGGCTGTGGTCGAGGAATTCCTGCCCGAATTCGGTCAGCGTCTGGCGGCGGGTGGTGCGGATCAGCAGCTTCTGCCCCAGCAGTTCTTCCAGGTTGCTCAGACGGCGCGAAACGGTGGCCTTGGGCATGCCCAGCCGTTCGGCGGCGCGCACCAGACTCGCCTGTTCGGCGATGGTGGCGAACAGGATCAGGTCGTCGGCGGAGATATTAGTTTGTTCCATATTCGGGATAGTCTATCCCGGATTGATGGCTTTATCTATTCTTTCGGGATGACTACTATGCATTCACATTATTCCAACCGCGTAGGTCGGGATTTATCCCGACGAGGTTGGCAGTGTCGGGATGAATCCCGACCTACATTGAGTGAGGAGCAAGCCATGAACACTAACACTGAAGCAACTTTGCACCAATCGCGAAACATCGAGCGCCTCGTCGAAGGCGTCGCCACCTCGGACGGCGCGGGCGTGACGCTGACCCGCGTGCTGACCGGCAAGCTGCAGCGCCGCCTCGATCCCTTCCTGATGCTGGACGCTTTCGGCAGCGACGATCCGGACGATTACATCGCCGGCTTTCCAGACCACCCGCATCGCGGCTTCGAGACCGTGACCTACATGCTCGCTGGCCGCATGCGCCATCGCGACAACGCGGGCCACGAAGGCTTGCTGGGCGACGGCGGCGTGCAGTGGATGGTCGCCGGCCGCGGCGTGATCCACTCCGAGCTCCCCGAGCAGGAAGACGGCGTGATGGAAGGCTTCCAGCTCTGGCTGAACCTGCCCGCGCAGAACAAGATGGCCGAGCCCTGGTACCAGGACTATGCCAGCGAGAAGATCCCCGAATATACGACCGCGGAGAACGTCACCGTTCGCGTGATCGCCGGCAGCAGCAACGGCGTCGCGGGCGTGGTCACACGCGAGATCACCGAGCCGCTGTATCTGGACATCCACATCCCCGCGGGCGCATCATTCTCGACCGCGCTGCCGGCGACGCATAACGCCTTCGTCTATGTCTACCGCGGAGCGGTGCGGGTCGGCGATACGCGGGTGGACGCCAAGCGCATGGGCATACTGGGCAACGCGCCGGAAGCCGACGGCGTGACGATTGCGGCGACGGAGGATGCGCGCCTGATCCTGATCGCCGGCAAGCCGCTGAACGAGCCCATCGTGCAATACGGCCCATTCGTGATGAACACCGAGCAGGAGATACACCAGGCCATCGACGATTTCCGCAACGGGCATTTCGCCTGACACGCATCACCCTCACCAACCACCCAAGGAGAGTACCATGAAAAAACTGATCGCTTTTGCCGTTGTCGCCCTGATGTCGTCCGCTGCGTATGCTGCGCCCGAAACCTACGTGATCGAGCCATCGCACACGTTGCCGCGATTCGAATACAGCCACTTCGGCTATTCCATACAGTTGAGCCGCTTCGACAAGACCTCCGGCACGATCACGCTGGATCGCGCCAACAAAACCGGCTCGGTCGATGTCGTGATCGATGCAAAATCGGTCAACACCGGTTATGCCTTGTTCAACCAGCATATCCAGGAGGCCGATTTCTTCGACACGGAAATGTTTCCCACCATCACTTACAAATCGACCAGGCTGAAATTCGAGGGCGACAAGCTGGTTGCGGTGGAAGGCAACCTGACGATCAAGGACATCGCCAAGCCGGTGACGCTGACGGTGAATTCCTTCCTGTGCATGCCGCACCCGATGGTGAAGAAAGACGCCTGCGGCGCGACCGCCACGGCCAAGGTCAAGCGTTCCGATTTCAACATGGGCAAACATGTGCCTTATGTCGGCGACGAAGTCACGCTGACCATCCCGGTCGAGGCGATCAAGCAATAAACCCATTGCCGATAGGCGTAGTTTTTAACTTTAATTTATTGGAGCACCACATGACTCAAACCCTGTTTACCCCGACCGCACTCGGCAATCTGCAACTGAAGAACCGCGTGGTGATGGCGCCGCTGACCCGTTCGCGCGCGACGGGCAATGTCCCGAACGAGCTGATGAAAAAGTATTACGGCTTGCGTGCCGATGCCGGACTGATCATCACCGAGGGCACTTCGCCGTCTCCGAATGGTCTGGGCTACGCGCGCATTCCCGGCCTGTTTTCGGACGAGCAGGTGCAAGGCTGGAAGCAGGTGACCGATGCCGTGCATGCCAACGGCGGCAGGATATTCGTGCAACTGATGCACACCGGCCGCGTCAGCCATCCGGCCAACATGGCGGCGGGAACGCGTATCGTCGCGCCCTCCGCGCTCGCCTTGGCCGGCGACATGTGGACGGACAGCAGCGGCATGCAGCCCTATCCCGTACCGGAGGAGATGAGCGAGGCAGACATCGACGCCGCCATCGCCGAATATGCACATGCCGCCAAACTGGCCATACAGGCCGGCTTCGACGGCGTCGAGCTGCACGGGGCGAACGGTTACCTGATCGACCAGTTCTTCAACACGGCGACCAACCAGCGCACCGACCGCTGGGGCGGCAGCATCGAGAACCGCATCCGCTTCGCGGTGGAAGTGGCGAAGGCATCCGTCGCGGCCATCGGCGCGGAGCGCATCGGCATGCGCATCTCGCCCTATGGCGCATTCAACGGGACGGCACCGGATGACGAGATGGATGCGATGTATCTGCGACTGGTCGAGGAGCTGAACGAGCTGGGACTGGTTTACATCCACATCGTCGATCACAGTGCTATGGGCGCGCCGGAAGTCAGCCCCGCATTGAAAGCGAATATTCGCAGCGCGTTCAAGGGCAGATATATCCTCTCCGGCGGCTACGATGCGGCGCGCGCCAATGCCGACCTTGATGCGGATCGCGGCGACTTGGTGGCGTTCGGCCGGCCGTTCATCTCCAACCCCGCTCTGGTGCAAAAACTCCAGAACGGTGCTGCACCGACCCCGCCCGATTTCGATACGTTCTATACGCCGGGAGAAAAAGGATATACCGATTATTGATGAACTTCCCGCCGGCTTATGGCCGCGTCCCGGCTAGAGCAGTCCTTCCTCTTTCAAGGTGGCGACCACGGCGGGACGCGCGGCGATGCGATCGAAGTATGCACTCAGCGCGGGCCAGGGCGACAGATCTATTCCGTTAGAGCGCGTCCACCTGAGCATGATGAAGAGGTAGGCATCGGCGACAGTGAAGGTATCGCCCAGCAGGTAGTCACGGCCTTCGAGCGCGGTGGCGGCAAAAGCGAACCGTTTGGCGAGCCGCAACCTTGTGGCGCTCTTCATTTCCTCCGAAGCCAGCGGATTGAAGAACGGCCCGAAGCCCTTGTGTATCTCGCTCGAAATGTAGTTGAGCCATTCCTGCAGCCGGTAGCGCTCCAGCGTTCCGGCCGGCGGCGCCAGTTTCTTTTCCGGGACCAGGTCGGCGATGTACTGCACGATGGCCGGCCCCTCGGTCAGCAGTTCGCCGTTGTCCATCGCCAATGCGGGAACGTAACTCTTGGGATTGATCGTGTTGTAGTCGATGCCGGACTCTGTCATCTTGGCTTTGAGATCCACCTTTTCGGTTTCGAAAGAAAGGCCAGACTCGTTCAGTACGACATGGGGAGAAAAAGAGCAGGCGCCCGGGCTGTAATAAAGTTTCATCGTAGGTCTCCTTCGATCGCAGAACTGCATCGGCAACTTAACAAGAATCCGGGCATGGCTCAATAAACGAAATCACGCAGGTGCCTGGCAATGCAGGCCGACCGTGCCGGGAGCGCATGAAGCTGGAAAAAATCAGCCGGTTTGCCAAGCCGCAGCGCAAAGCTTGATCGCCCCGTTCACTTGCCCTGTCTGGGCGGTTTGGCCTCATCCTCGTAGTCGCTGAGATCGACTCCCATTTCATCTGCCAGTTCGGCCCAGTACGGCTCGGCCTCGCACGAACAGCAATCGCACCAGACGCCTATGCCTTCATGCATATTCGCGCGCTTCTTCCTGCCCTCGGGGGGAATGGCAAGCTCGCTCGGCTTCTCGTCGTTTGGTGCATCCGGAGCGCTTGATGTGTTCTGATTTTCCATCATCATAAGAGCCTGTTTATCCACGGAATACGCCAATCACATCCCGCTTATCCGCTTGGCGAACGACACCGCATAGGCAGGCGAGCGGAACAGCAGGATAGGATCGTTCGACGGCTCGATGCCGTCGCCCATAATCAGCGGATCGAAGTTGACGTATTCGCATGCCGCGCCCTGTTGCGGCATGGTCGAGGAGATCGTCAGCGTTCCCGCCTTGATTTGCTTGTGTCCTTCCGGCCAAGTCAACGTGGGATTGTCTTCCGGGTCGCCCGGTTTTCCTATCGTCACGATCATGTCCCAGCGCAGCTTGCCTTTTTTGGCGCGCTCGACCAGTCTGCGCTCCAGAAAATCCGGCGGCATGGTCTTCAACTCTGCATCGGTCAAACGCTTCTCCCCGTCCTGCGGGACGAAGCGCCAGCGCACCGGCGTGACCTTGCCGTCGTCATCGATAAATTTGAAGGTATGGATGCCGAAATAGGCGCTGCTGGCATAGCTGGCCGGCGGATTGTGGCTGGCGAGAAATTCCGCCTGCGCACGGTTATCCGGGTGGCTGTCCCTGAATTCCTTGATCTTTTTGGGATCGGGCTTGCCCGTCGCCGGGTCCGGCTTCATCGCGATCATCTGCGCGACAAAGGTCTCCGGCTGCGCCGCGCCGAACATCGGCGTATTCAGCATCGTAATGTGTTGCGGACCGCTGTCGGGAAGCGCGAATTCCAGCGCCATGCCGCGTGGAGTCTTCGCCGTATCCGGCGCATTGGGGTTGCCGCCTGCGAGCGAGAAGCGCGCGACCACCGGTAGCTTCTGTCCGGAGAACAGCGGCGAGCGCGAATAGGTTGCGGCTTCCTTCGTACCGATGAATTCGCCCAGCGCGCAAGCTCCCTTGGTATGGTTGCGCCGCTGTCCCTGCGTGACGCCGAACACCTCCTCGATGGCTTCCACCGCCTGCTCGGCCGTCGCCTCCTGCGCCACGGCAATGGCAGGCGACGCGCCCAGCGCCAGAGCTCCGGCAAACAGCCATCCAGACAAAAATTCCGGCAATTTGTTGTTGCGCATCTTGCTTCCTTTCCGCGACGGTACGGCATATGAAATGAACGATGACCGCAAGCTAAAGCCGCCGCCGCCAACGCGAAATACCATGAAGACTGTATTTCCTCCATCGCATGACCTGAGTTGCAATAACTGCCCAGACAAGCACGCCAGTCTGATTTATTGTAATCGGCGGTTGGCTAGCCATAGACGGAGGGCGCATGGTGGATGAAACGCTCAAGCGTTTGCTGGATGCGGAAGCGAAAGCCGAACAGGTCGTCGCGCGCGCGGACGAGGAACGCCAAGCCATCGTCGAGCAGGCCAGGCGCGATGCCGGCGCGGCGGAACAGCAGCACGCCGCGCGCATGGCCGAGATCCATGCATCCTTTCTCGCACAGGCGGAACAGCGGGCGCAGCAGACCATCGCCGAATTGCAACGCCGTCATGCCGAACAGGCACTCGCACTGCGCGCCTCCGCGGAACGCAACGAACCGCAGGCCCTGGCCGAAGCCATCGTCCTGCTCACCGGGACGAGCCAACCATGAGCGTCGCGCAATATGCCTACCTGAACACGCGCGTCAGCCTCTACGCCGCACAGCTGCTAGGCATGGACCGGCTCGACGCGCTGATCGACCGCCCATACGACGAAGACACTCAAGCTGCCGCCCAGCCGACCGACGCAATCCAATATGCCGGCGACTTGGACCAGAGCAATGTGACGCTGTTGCTCAAGGAACTGGCCGTGCTGATCCGCCCGCTGTCGGGCGCGCCGCGGGAGTTGCTCGGCTACTGGGCTCACCGCTTCGAACTCGGCAACCTCAAGACCATCATCCGCGGCAAGATGGCCGACCAGCCGCAAGCCGCCATCGAGGCGCAGCTGCAGGACATGGGCGCGTTCACCAGCCTGCCCATCGCCGGGCTATTGCAAAGCGACACGCCCGCGGAATTGCTGCGCCGCCTCGAACAAACGCCCTACGCCGAGATCGCTCGCCAGGCGCGCCACCTGCTGGAACAGGGCGAAGCGCTGTTCGCCCTCGACGCCGCGCTGGACCGGCGCTATTTCGCGGGACTCGCGCGGCGCGGCGCAACGGTCGGCGGCGCATCCGGGCAACTGCTGCGCGCGATCGTCGGCAGCATCGTCGACCGCGTGAACCTGGTCTGGCTGCTGCGCTACCGCTATGCCTACAACCTGCCGCCGGCGCAGGCCTATTACCTGCTGATCCCAGCCAGCCACCGTTTGCTGCCGCAACAACTGCAACAGCTCGCGCAATGCGCCAGCTTCGACGACGCCATCGCCAGCCTGCCGCCGCCGTTCGACCGGATACTGGCGGACGCGCGCAATACCACCGAGGTGACGCTAAAGCTGGAACGGGAAACATGGCGCTACGCCGCCAATGCGTTGCGCCATAGCAGCTTCAACGTCGCGCGCGCGCTCGCCTACATGGTTTTGCGCGAACGCGATCTCAGGCGGTTGCGCGCCATCGTTCGCGGCCGCAACATGCACATGGAATCGGCGATGATCCGCACCGCGCTGGGGTTGGTTAAAAACGGACAGGAGGCGCACTGAATGTTCATGCCCCTGCCCATGAAACGCATAACATTGAGCCTGCTCAGGGACGACGCTCCGCAGGCGTCACTGCTGCTCGCCAACTACGGCAGTTTCGATCCGGAATTCAGGGAAGCCTCGGCCGAACAGTTTCCCGACCTGCCGGGTGCGGCCTGGCGGCAGGTCTATACCGAGACCTGTGCGCACCTCGACAAGATACTGGCCCACTATGTAATCGCCGCACCGGAGGCTATCGACGCGCCGATGCGGCCGGTCGAACTGACACAGTTGGCCGAGGCCGGCGCGTGGCTGAAAACAGTATGGGGCAAGTGTTCGGAAGCGCAGGAACGCATGCGCCGGCTGCATGACCAATACCGCCGCACCGCCCAGTTGCACCGGGCGCTCGACCAGTTCATGGACATCAGCATCGACCTCGCGCTGTTGCAAAGGAAGAGCGCTCTGCTGGACGTCCGCGTCGGTACGCTGCCGCGCGCGAACCTCCAGCGTTTCGAGGAGGCGCTCGGCCTGGCCGGTTATGTCGCCATTCGTTTCTTCGGCAGCGAAGAGCAGGTGCACCTGATACTCGCGGGCGCCGGCGGACAGGCGCAGCAGATCGAACGCATGCTCCAGGCCGCTGGCTGGCGGGCGATGGACATTCCTGCCGAATTTCGCGGACGCCCGGACGAGGTGCGCCGGGAACTGGGCGAGCGCATGGCGCAGTTGCGCGAGCAGCAGGCGCAAGAAGATACGCGCCGCCGCAAAGAGCTGGCGCAGGATAAGCTGCGCGAACGCCTGCTGGCCGCGGCAAACATCCTCGCGCGCGCCGCGCCCTATGCCGAACTGGCCGAACTGATGCGAGGACGCGGCAGCCTGGCCACGGTGAGCGGCTGGTCGCCCGAAGAGCAGTTGCCGCAACTGAGACAAACGCTCGCGGAAAACTTCGGCAACCGCTACGCACTGCATGTGCGCGATCCTCGTCCCGACGAGCGCGTACCCTCGGCGATCCGGCACCACCACTGGCTGCAACCGTTCGCCCGGCTGGTGCTGAACTACGGTGTGCCGCGCTACGGCGAAATCGATCCCACCGTGCTGTTCGCCGCATCCTTCGTACTGATGTTCGGCATGATGTTCGGCGATGTCGGCCACGGCATCGTCCTCGCCCTTGCCGGTGTGCTGCTGCGCCGCCGTCTCGGCCAATACGCACCGCTCGTCATTGCAGTCGGCATCAGTTCGACGCTATTCGGCTTGCTCTACGGCAGCGTGTTCGGCTACGAACACCTGCTGCCCGCGTTGTGGATGTCGCCGCTGACCGACCCGATGCGCATGCTGGGCGTGGCGCTGGGCTGGGGCATAGGCTTCATCCTGCTGGCCACCGCACTGACCATACGCAACCGCATCGCCGCCGGCCGAATGCGCGAGGCGTTGCTCGACAGCCACGGCGCGGCGGGACTGCTGCTGTACCTGGGACTGCTGGCCGGCGCATGGCGCTACGCGAGCGCGGGAGAACTGGACCTCGCCGCCATGCTGACCATCTCCGTCTCCCTAGCCGCGATATTTGCCAACGCCTGGCGACACAACCGCGGCAGCCCGGTCGGCGAAAGGCTGTTGATAGCCCTGATGGAAGGCTTCGAAACCGTGATGGCCTACATCTCCAACACCCTGTCGTTCCTGCGCCTCGCGGCCTTCAGCCTCAACCATGTGGCGCTGTCCATCGCCATCTTCACCGTCGCAAACATGCTGCATACGACGGGATACTGGCTGACCCTAGTGCTGGGCAACGTCTTCATATTGGCGCTGGAGGGCGGCATCGTCGCGATACAGACGTTGCGCCTAGAATACTACGAAGGCTTTTCGCGCTTCTTCGGCGGCGATGGGCGTCCGTTCCGTCCGCTGACGCTGGGCAAGCCGCGAGGGCTTGCGTTTCAACACGACTGACCGTCATCAGAAAGGAAAATCATGAACTGGCTCATCGCACTCATCGTCCTGAACCTGCTGTTCACGCTGGGCCTGGGGGCCTATCTGGAATTCCGTCCGATCACCGACGGCACACGCGCGCAGCGCTGGTGGAAAGGCACGCTGGCAACCAATCTTCTGGTGTTCGTAATCGCGAGCATGGCTGCGCTGCTGCTGGGCATGAACGATGCGCTGGCGCAACAGGCAGCCGCACCCGGCGGCGAAATCTCGGTCGGCCTCGGGCTGGCGCTGCTCGGCGCGGGCATCCCGACCGCGCTGGCGACCTTCGGCGCGGGGCTGGCGGTCGGCCCGGTCGGTGCGGCCTCGCTCGCGGTGATCGCCGAGAAGCCGGAGATGTTCGGCCGCACGCTGATCTACCTCGGGTTGGCCGAGGGGATCGCGATCTACGGTCTGGTGGTGACCATCCTGCTGCTGGGGCGGATCGCGTGAGCATGGGTCTGAAATATCCATTAGGCCGTCATTCCGGCGAAAGCCGGAATCCAGCTAATGAAAATATTCTGCGAAGCAGACAAAACCAAGACTTTGTCCCACTGCGTGGGAAACGTTTATTCATCTGGATTCCGGCCTTCGCCGGAATGACGATTTATTGCCTGGATGATTAAAAATGAATGCCAACGCAAACAACCCGCAAAGCACCCTCGCTCCCGCACGCATGATCGCGCTGGGCAGCGCTGCGCTGATGGAGGGTTTCGCGCTGATCGGTTTCGAGACCCATGCCGATCCCGCGCCCGAGGATGTCGAAGCGCTGATGCAGGAACTGATACGTACCCAGCAATCCGCGCTGGTCGTCATCGAGCAAAGCCTGGCACTGCATCCTGGTCGCCATTTGCAACACGCGCAGCGCGAAGGCGGCCGCATCGTCATCACCGAGATTCCGGAGATCAACCTGTCGGGCGACTACCATTCGCGCGTGGAAAGTCTGGTGCAGGGGCTGCTCGGCCCAGCCGCGCCAGAGATACAGGACGCGCAGGGATGAGCGACGCCGAGCAAATATCTGGACTCGAATCCGCATTGGCGGAACGCGCGCGCAAGCTGGCCGAGGAGCATCTCGCCAACGGCCGGCTGGAACGCGACCGCATGCTCGCGGAGACGCGGCAACGGCTGGGCATCGAAAAGGAACGCGAAGTGCTCGCCGCCAAGGCGCATGCCGAACACGCTTACCGGCAACGGGTGCAGGCGGCAGAACTCGACCTGCGCGCCGCGCTCGACCGGGTGCGTCAGGAACTGGCCGATGCCGCGCTCGCCCAACTCCCCGCGCACCTATCCGCGTTCGCGGACGACGAAGCGCGCTACCTGCCGCTGCTGCAAAATTATTTGCGCGAGGCGGCGCAGGCCATCGAACGCGACGAACTCGTCGCCCGCTTCAACGCGAGCGACCTGCAGCGCCTGCAACCGGACTGGACGCGCTATGCCGATGCGGCCGCGCCCGGCAAGCAACTGTCACTGTCGCCGGAACCGCTGGCCTGCATCGGCGGTGTGCTGGTCGCAAGCGGCGACGGCGGCATCCGCTACGACAACACCTTCGAGGGACGCATGGAAAGGCTGGACGTAGCGTTGCGAGGCGCGGTCGCCGAGCGGCTGATGCCGTCACCCTCTCCCCAGCCCTCTCCCACAAGGGGCGAGGGGGACAAAGTGTCGCTTCGCGACGATCGCACTAATGGGGCCGCGCATGGCTAAGGTCGTCGAAGTCAACGGGCCGTTGGTCACCATCGAACTGGCCGATGTGCGCACCGGCGAACAAGTGCGGATAGGCCGTCTCGAACTGATGGGCGAGGTCATCGCCCGCCACGGCGAACACGCGCTGGTGCAGATGTATGAGCCCACCGAGTCGCTGCGTCCCGGCGAGCCGGTCGAGGCGCTCGGCCATCCGCTGTCGGTGGAACTCGGGCCGGGATTGCTGGGCGGCATCTTCGACGGCGTGCAGCGTCCGCTGCTGGAACACGCCAAACAGCATGGCGATTTCATCCCGCGCGGCGTGCATATCCCGCCGCTGGATCGCGGCAAGCTATGGTGCTTCGAGCCGAATCCGGAATTCAGGATCGGCATGCAAATCGAGGACGGCGCGGTGCTGGGAACGGTGCAGGAAACGCCGACCATCGCCCACCGCATCCTGGTGCCGCCGGGCATGGGCGGCGAACTGGTCGAGCTCGTCTCCGCCTGCGACATCACCGTCGAGGCCGCGGTGGCGCGCGTCAAACAAGCGGACGGCGTCATCGCCGAACTCAGCCTGTTCCACCGCTGGCCGGTGCGCAGCCCGCGCCCCTACCGCAGCCGCGACGACGCGGTCGCGCCGCTGCTCACCGGACAGCGCATCCTCGACACCTTCTTCCCCTTGGTGAAGGGCGGACGCGCCGCCGTGCCCGGCCCATTCGGCGCGGGCAAAACCATCGTGCAGCAGCAGATCGCGCGCTGGGCCGACGCCGACATCGTGATCTACGTCGGCTGCGGCGAGCGCGGCAACGAGCTGGTGGACATCCTCGAAAGCTTCCCCAAGCTCACCGATCCCAACACCGGCCGCTCGCTGATGGAACGCACGCTGCTGGTGGCGAACACCTCCAACATGCCGGTGGTCGCGCGCGAGGCGTCGATCTATGTCGGCGTCACGCTGGCCGAGTACTACCGCGACCAGGGCTACGACGTGGTGATGGTGGCCGACTCCACCAGCCGCTGGGCCGAGGCGCTGCGCGAGGTCGCAGGTCGCTTGGGACAGATGCCGGTCGAGGAAGGCTACCCCGCCTATCTCGCGTCGCGCCTCGCCGCGTTCTACGAACGCGCGGGACGGGTGCAGACGCTGGCGGGCGGCAACGGCTCAATCACCTTGATCGGCGCGGTGTCGCCGCCGGGCGGCGATTTCTCCGAGCCGGTTACCAGCCACACCAAGGAGATCGTGCAGACTTTCTGGGCGCTGTCGAAAGAACTCGCCGACGCGCGCCACTACCCTGCGGTGGACTGGGTCGAGAGCTTCTCCGGCTATGTCGCCAGTTGCAGCGGCTGGTGGGCCGAACATGTCGATCCGCGCTGGGCCGAGCAACGCGCCGCCGCACTGGAGATTCTCGCGCAGGCCGAGGAACTCGCGCGCATCGTCAATCTCGTCGGCCCCGAAGCATTGTCGCCGCAGCAACGCTGGGCGCTGCAAGGCGTGGCGCTGTTCCGCGAAGGCGTGCTGCAACAGAGCGCGCTTGATCCGGTGGACAGCTATTGCTCGCCGCAGAAGCAGTTCGCGCTGCTCGACCAGATGCTCTCCATCTATGAGCACGGCTTGAGGCTGCTGGAGTTCGGCGTGCCGGTGCAAGAACTGCTGCGCCTGCCGTTGCTCGCCGAAGCGCAACGCCTGAAAGGCAGCTACAGCAACGACCAACTGGACGAACTGCGCAGCTTCGCCGCACGGGTTGATGGCGAGTTCGAACGCTTGCACAGCGAGTATGCGCAGCATGCAAAGGCGGAGCCATGAGCGAGAAGGAATATCGGCTGGCGTCCGCCGCGCGCAACGGGCTGCTCTACATGCGCGGCGTGCCCGACATCGCGCTGGGCGACCGAGTGGTGGTGCGCGACCACAGCGGGCGGCGGCGCAACGGCCAAGTGATACGCACCTCGAACGAACTGGTGCTGATCCAGGTGCTGGAGGGCACGGACAATCTCGACCTCGAAAACACCTGGGTGCGCTTCCTCGACCAGCCGTTCGAAATCGCGCTTTCGCCTGACATCCTCGGGCGAGTGTTCAACGGCATCGGCCAGCCGCGCGACGAGCGCCCGCCGCTGTTCTCGAAACTGAAGCGCAACGTCAACGGCGCGCCGGTGAATCCCGCCGCGCGCGCCTATCCGCGCGAGTTCATCCAGACCGGATTGTCAGCGGTGGACGGGCTCAACTCGCTGGTGCGCGGGCAGAAGCTGCCGATCTTTTCCGGCTCCGGCCTGCCGCACAACCGGCTTGCCGCGCAGATCGTGCGCCAGGCCAGATTGCCCGGCGAGGAGTCGCAGTTCGCCGTGGTGTTCGCCGCGATGGGCGTGTCCTACTCCGACGCGCGATTTTTTCGTGAGACCTTCGCCGACAGCGGTGTGCTGCGCAACGTGACGATGTTCCTCAACCTCGCGAACGAGCCCGCCATCGAACGCCTGATCCTGCCGCGCGCGGCGCTGACCGCGGCGGAATACCTCGCGTTCGATCTCGACCTGCATGTGCTGGTGGTGATGACCGATATGACGCACTACGCCGAGGCGCTGCGCGAAGTCGCCACGGCCAAGGGCGACGTGCCCGCGCGCAAGGGCTATCCCGGCTACCTGTATTCCGACCTCGCGGAGATTTACGAACGCGCCGGACGCATCCGCGGCAAGCCCGGCTCGATCACGATGATGCCGGTGGTGTCGATGCCTTCAGACGACATCACGCATCCGATCCCCGACCTCACCGGCTACATCACCGAGGGGCAATTAGTGTTGAGTCGCACGCTGAACAACCTCGGCATCTATCCGCCGCTGGACATCCCGCCTTCGCTGTCGCGGCTGATGAAGGACGGCATCGGCAAGGACCACACGCGCGAAGATCATGCGCGGGTCGCGGGACAGATATACGCGTCCTACGCGCGGGCGCTGGAGGTGCGCAATCTCGCCTCCATTATCGGCGCGGAGGACCTGTCCGAAACCGACCGCAACTTCCTCGATTTCGCCGACGCCTTCGAACGGCGCTTCGTCGGACAACGCGAAGACGAGGAACGCAACATCGTCGAGACGCTGAACCTCGCATGGGAACTGCTCTCGCTGCTGCCGCCGGAGGCTCTGACCCGCGTCGGCGCGGCGGACCTCGATAAATACCACCGTTGGCACGGCACGCAAGCAGAACAGCAATGAACCTGAATACTCAATTGAAACGTAGGTCGGGCTTCAGCCCGATCACTTCGACATGCTCAGAACAGGCATGTCGGGTTAAAACCCGACCTACGATCTGTTTTTCTCATCGGGGCTTTCTGGAATGAAAAGCCGCATCAAGGTTCGCCCGACCAAGAGCGTGCTGCTGTCGCTACGCCGCCAAGTGGTGGCGTTGCAGCACGGCCACGATTTGCTCGAACGCAAGCGCGAACTGCTCACGCGGCTGGTGCACCAGCGCCTGAAGCGCTATCGCGAACTGCGCCTGACGGTGCGCGAAGCCTTGCAGGGCGCCTACCACTGGTTGTCCATCGCCCACATGCGCATGGGCAGCACGCAGTTACACCAGGCCGTGCTGGGGCTCAAGCCCGCGCTGTCCGTCTACATCCTGCCGCGCAGCAGCATAGGCGTTGAGTATCCCACCGTGACCGTCGAGAGCACGCCGATACAGCCCGTCGGGCTGATGTGGACCGACGCCAGTTTCGACGAGGCGCGCCAGCGCATGACCGACATTGCTGTGCTGCTCGCGCAACTGGGCGAAGCCGAGACCGCGCTGTGGCGCTTGCTGACCGAACAGCGCAAGACGCAGAAACGCGTCAATGCGTTGAAGTACAACGTCATCCCGCGCTATCGGACCACTATCCGTTACATCGAATCTGTATTGTCAGAGGAAGAGCGCAACACCCTGTTTCAGCTGAAAATCATGCGCGGCGAACTGGAGATGGACCAAGGGGGGCAGGCGATCCGAGGCCCTGAACTTGTGTGATTTTGTGTATCAAGAATTCCTGCAATGACGCCCCGTTACTTCCCGATGATGTACTCCTCGTCGCTGAAATTCAGCACCGCCTGCGGCTGGAACACCGTGAAGGCGGTGATCAGCATGCCGGTGGTGAATGCTTCGGTGAGCATGATGATGGGTGCGGCGATCAGGTAGTTGTGCTGGATGGACTGCCAGGTATAGGGGCTGAGTGCGGCCATGGTCAGCGCAGCAGCGGCGACGGTGAGCATCATCGCAGCGCCGCCGCACAGGAAGCCGTTGCCCAGCACATACAGAAACAAGTTTTTGGGGACATGCTTGCGGCTGAGGCGCAGCATCCATTCGCTGAACAGCACCGGGACGGCGATCATCAGCAGGCCGTTGATGCCGAACGATTCCGGCGTCAGCCCGAGGCGCACCCAAGTGGCGAGCATCACCAGCGTGATCGCGGCGATGGCGATTTGCCAGCCGAACATCAGCATGAACAGCGTCGCGCCGAGGATGTGGTGGTTGAAGCCGGGGCGGAAGCCGGCGTTGAGTTGCCACATCACGAACGCGCCCAGCGACAGGGCGACTAGCGCATTGGTGCGCGCCGCATTCGCCAGCAGGTCGCGCCAGTTTGCTTGCCAGATTGCACGCGCGAGCAGCACGGCGAATGCCAGGTTGCCTAGCCACAACCAATCGCTTGGAAGCAGCTGGGCCGGCAGGTTCATGGCAAGAGGTAGGGCGGGGGCAGGAACTGCAGGCGTGCGCCTGCGAGCGAGCCGAGATGGAGGGGGTGGGCGTCGTGGCTGGCGATCTGCACCACGGCCAGTACGTCGTAGCCGCCGCCGGGCGCGGCCGCTGCGTTGACGATCATGCCGCTGGACTGGCCTTTCATGTCCGCGCTGTACAGTTCGTCTCCCGGCTGTGGTGCTGCACCATCGACATGTGCCAGATACATGCGCCGCTTCGGCTTGCCGAGATGTTGCATGCGCGCGACGACTTCCTGGCCGGGGTAGCAGCCTTTCTTGAAGTTCACGCCGCCGAGCACTTCGAAGTTCACCATCTGCGCGACGAACTGTTCCTGCGTCTGCGGCAGGATCGCCGGGATACCGGCGCGGATATTCAGCCAGTCCCAGCAGGCGCTGCCGACGGGTTGCGCGGGGATTGCGGCCCACAGTTCCTGCGCGCGTTGCGGCGTGGCGTTGATCTGCCAGCGATGCTCGCCCAGTTTGATCAGCGACGAGGCTTCGCCGTTAACGACCTCGAACGCCTGTTGCGGCAGTTCGCCGAACAGCGCGCGCAACGAGGCTTCGGCCTGCGCGCCGGAAACGCCCAGCGAGACGATGTCGGCGCTATCGTCTCCCGCATTGGCGATCTTCACCTTGGCGCGCAGCACATACATCGTGAGCTTCTTGCGTATCGGCTCGCACAAGCTGCGCGGCAGTTGCAGCAGGTAGTCGCCGCCGTCGCGCCAGATCAGCATGCTGGCGAGCATGCGTCCCTTGGGGGTGTTCAGGCTGCTGAGCTGCGCATGCGACGCATCGGCCGCGCGGATGTCGTTGGAGAGCATGTTCTGCAAAAAGGTCTGCGCCTCTTCGCCAGATGCGCGCAACGCGCCGAACTGGCCGAGGTCGCACAGCACAGCGGCATTTTGAGTTGCGGTCAGTTCGGAGGTTGCGTCGGTGTAATGCTGCGTGATGCCGTCCTGCAAAGTCGCGCCGCGCTGTTGCAGGAATTGTTGCCAGTCGGTGTTCATCGTTACGCGAAGGTGTCGATGCGGCGGCTCTGGTTCGCCTCGCTCTCTGCGCGCTGCACGGGAGCGGGTTCGGCGGATTCGCGTGATGCGGTCTCGCCGGCTTCCTGATTCTGGCTCGCGGCCTGGCTCAGCTGTATCGCACGGGTCGACAGCTTCACCACGGAGGATTCCTGCGTGGCTTGGGCTTGCGGCTCTACATTTTTCGTGGTCGCGGTCGGTTGCGATTGGGGGATGTTGCCGAGCTGGACGGCTGAGGTTGCGTTGTTGACGTTCATGATTGAGCTCCCGGTGGGCTGTATGTACGTTTCAAACGATACCCGTTTTCATTTGCAGCGGCAAGGTGCTGCGGCAGCGCGAGGTGCTGCGCTGAGGGATTGCTCAGGAGCGGAGGGGCGTGCGTTCTGCTTGTAGCCTACAGCCATCGTTCGAATAGGTTTGGTCTGACGGCGGCTCTTCGGCCAAAGCTGTCATCCGCAACAGATGAGCCTAATGGCTGCTTTTCACATCTTTCCGGACAACCCCCAACCCGGCAGTTGAGTGGGACTGCGCAAAAGCGCGCAGCCCCTCACTTTTGGAGGTGTGTCATGGAATGTGATGTTAAATTTGAGGGGAAACCTCAGGGTCTGTCCCCTATCCCCCCGGCATCAGCACTGGAAACAGGCCGGTGCTGATTCACGTTTGATTGCTCAACCGGTTCAACAGCAGGTTGAGTTTGTTGGCGGCATACGGCTTGACCAGATGGGTGTCAAAGCCTGCCTGCTGGCTCTCGGTCAAGGCTTCCTGATGGCCGTAACCACTCACCGCCACCAGTTTCAGCTGCTCGCCGCCGGGCAAACGACGCAACTGCCGGGCAACTTCATAGCCATCCTGCTCGGGCATGCCGATATCCAGCAGCACGATCTGTGGCCAGAATACATCCAGCACCTTCAGCGCGGTGTTGCCCGATGCGGCACTACGCACCTGATACCCTTCCAGTTCCAGCAACATCACCAGGCTTTCGAGCACACTTGGATTGTCGTCCACCACCAGAATCTTGAGGCCCGAAGGTATGGCCGCTGGCTCGCCGGTGGTGGTCAGGTTCGCTGGCCCCAGCCGGGAGACCGGCAGCCAGACGGTAAAGCGCGCGCCCAGGCCCGCTCCATCGCTGTGCGCCTCGACCCGTCCGTCATGCATTTCCACCAGACGCTGCACCAGGGTGAGACCAATGCCGAGACCGCCTTGCGAGCGATCCAGCGTGCGTTCGCCCTGGCGAAACAGATCGAAAACGCTGGGCAGCAGATTCGCCGAGATGCCCGTGCCGTTGTCGCGTACCTCGATTTCAATTTCCTCACCCTGCAGGCGGGCTTCCAGCTTGATGTGTCCACCCTCGGGGGTGAACTTGGCCGCGTTATTGAGCAGGTTCTGCAACACCTGCACCAGACGCACGATGTCGCCCTCAAGCACTACGCGCTCCGCAGGCGATTGCATCTCGAACTGGTGGCTTTTCTCCGCCATGACGGGCTGCACCGACTCGCCGACCTGGCGCAGCAGATCGGCGAGCATGATCGGCGCCTTGTGCAGGGTGACCTTGCCGCGCGCGATGCGGGAGACATCCAGCAGCTCGTCAACCAGCCGGGTGAGATGTGTAACCTGACGTTCGATGATGGCCTGGGCCCAGCGGACGCGCGGCTCGTCAAGGTTGAGCAGACCCAGCACGGAGGCGGCATTGCGGATGGGTGCCAGCGGGTTGCGCAGTTCATGCGCCAGCATGGCGAGGAACTCATCCTTGCGCTGGTCTGCCTCGCGCAGCGCCTGGGTGGCGCGGCGGTTGGCCGTGACATCGCGGAAGCTCCAGACCCGTCCGGCGGGGCGACCCTCCAGCCACTGGGGTTGCGAGTAGCGCTCGACGATGCGCCCGTCCTTGAATTCCAGCTCGTCTTCGTAGACCCGCTCCGGCGCCGCATACAACTGGCGAACCTTGGCCAGAAAAGCCTCCGGGTCATT
Source organism: Gallionella sp. (assembly GCA_023229845.1). Taxonomy (GTDB): domain Bacteria; phylum Pseudomonadota; class Gammaproteobacteria; order Burkholderiales; family Gallionellaceae; genus Gallionella. The sequence goes on along the minus strand of JALNYK010000003.1, from coordinate 134,377 downwards.
GAGCTGATCGAACACAAAAGCCAACACATGGTTGTCATCACGTGCGGACAGGATGGCTTCCGGGATTTGCCACAGGCGGGTGAACTGCTGGTTGTAGCCGGTGATCCTGCCTTCCAGATCGACCACCAGCAGGCCATCGGCGGTGGATTCCAGGGTGGCCTGCAGGGTCGACACCAGGCGTTGCTGCTCGGCCTCGGCCCGTTTGCGTTCGGCGATGTCGCGCAGGATGCCCTGCAGTCGGCCATCGGGAAGCTGGCGACCGACGACTTCGCCGAGGAAGGTCGAGCCATCATTGCGCCTGAAGGTCCACTCCGAGGTGACGGCGCTGCCATCGGCGTAACTGGCAATGACCGCTGGCAGGCGGGGATGCTCCTCCTCAACCAGGATGTCAGGTATCGAGAGGGTCAGAAGTTCTTCGCGGGTGTAGCCCAGCACGGCGCTGCCGATGGCATTCACATCGATGAAGTGGCCGGTGTGATCGGCGACAAAAATGCCATCGGGCGATTGCTCCACCAGCAAGCGGAACTTTGTTTCACTGGCGCAGAGTTCCGCCGTGCGCTCGGCCACCCTGTCCTCCAGCAGTTCCTGATGCTGGCGCAGTTCCCGCGTGCGGGCCTCGACCTGGCGACGCAGGGTCCACAACCACAGCAACAGCAGGGCCACCAAGCCGAGCAGCCCGGCAACCGCCCAGAACACGTAGATGCGGGGAAAGGTCTTGGGCTCGTAGATGCCCAGCCACTTGCGGTAGAGGCGGTCGTATTCGCCACTGGCCTTGGCGATCTCCAGGCCGCGCTCAAGCCGGTCGCGCAGCTGGGTATTGCCTTTGGCGACGGCGAAGCAGAATTCCCGGCGGTATTCGCGCAGCACCGGGCCATGTTCGATGGCCGCCTCCAAGCCGAGCATCTGGACTTGCATCTGTCCCTGCACCTGCGGCGCCAACAGCGCGTCGAATTGCCCTGATGCCAGCAGTCGGAAGCCCTGCGCCAGAGAGTCGACCGGCACCAGTTGGCGATCAAAACCCTGCTTGACCAGGACATCGTGGGCCGCATCGGCGCGCAGGACGATGATGTTAAGTCGTCGGGCATCTTCGATGGTATTGATCGCCGCCTGCCCCTTGCGGGCAAAGAAGGTGTCGTAGCCGATGGTGTGCGGCTTGGTGAACTCCACCAGACCTTCGCGCATGGGTAATCGTGCCACCAGGGGCAAGGCATCGACTTCGCCACGCTGCAGCCCGGCCCAGGCCGAGCTCCAGGGTTGTGGCAGGTATTCGGCCTTCAGGTCCGTGGCTTGGGCGACCGACTTGAACAGTTCGACGGAAAAGCCGGTGGAGCGGCCCTCGGCATCGACGTCGGCATACGGTGGAAAACCGATTTCTGTGCCGACTCGCAGGGTGGCGGGATCTTCTGCTCTTGCCTGGACTGCCAGTAGCAAGCCGAGCAGGATCAGCCAGGGGAAGGGACGAAAAATCCCCCTCAGGTGTATACGACCAGTCACATCTCCTCCTTCCTAGCCTGAATATTGCATAAACGGGGAAAATAGCACGTTATGAATTCGCCACTAATAATATTGGCGGCGAACCTAACAAATCCTTACAACGCCCCCGTAAGCGGACGGCCGCTATAGTCTAACGTTACGGAAATGCGAAGGGCTGCTTCGAGTCCGGTAGCTGACTCGCTAAGCCGCATCCTTGAAGTTCGGCTATGGCCGACAAGCAGCCCCCGCCATGACTGATGGTTCATAGCGCACAGTCGAACTTTACGACGGCCAACGATCTTGTTCGTAGTGCAGTTCTTTTTAACTATGGCGAATTCGCCACAATTAATGCCTCCGGAATTCAGTGTTGAATTCACTCTTCAGTTGTACTATTATTTGTACAAATGCAAAGGGGATAGCCATGGAAGCAATTACATACAGCCACACTCGCCAGCATCTGGCAGAGATCATGAACAAGGTTGCGGATGACCGCGCTCCGGTGCTGATTACCCGTCAGGCCGGGAATCCTGTCGTGATGATGTCGCTTCAAGATTTCAATGCGTTGGAAGAAACGGCATATCTGATGCGCAGCCCAAAGAATGCGAAGCGACTCATGGAGTCGATTGAGCAGTTAGCTGCGCAAGGCGGACAGCAAAGAGAGCTGCTTCCTGATGCCGATTAAATTCTCCGATCAAGCCTGGGAAGACTACCTGTTCTGGCAGGCGAAGGATCGATCCACGCTCAAGCGTATCAATACACTTTTGCGAGATATTCAGCGTTCTCCATTTGAGGGAATCGGGAAACCGGAGCCGCTCAAGCATAATCTTGCAGGCTTTTGGTCGCGGCGCATCGACGAAGAGCATCGGCTGGTTTACGCAGTAAAAGACGACACCATTCTGGTTGCCCAGTGCCGTTACCATTATTGAGTTTCAACACTCAATTTCGAATTAGACGCCAAGTGGCGGCATATGGTGGAGCGGCGTCAAGACGCATTTCAATAAGCGACCGCTTAAGGGCGTTTGCCTACCACCTCAGCAGTCTTCTCCCCAGTATCCAGCCGATGAAGCCGGCCAGCAGCATCGGCAGGTAGTGCCACAGCACGACATGGGCGACCGAGTCGTTCGTTTCTTGCAGGCGCAGCCACAGCGCGCCTGTGCCGAAGGCGGCCAGCAGTGCGATGCTGCCGGCCCAGTCGGGGTGCGTGCTGGCGTAGCCGCGCATGAGGTAGAAGGTCCACGCGGCGGGCAGCAACGACACCAGCGTGATGCTTATCGTGCATTCGATGTCGTGCACGGGATGCGGTGCGGTGTTCGCGCGCCAGGCGAGCAGCATCGTCAGCGCGAACAGTGCGAACGCAGCGACGGGCGCGTAGGCCAGTGCGCGTTTCTGGTGCAGGTCGGGGAAGGACAGCAACGCGGCGCTGGTCGTCGCGGCGACTAACAGCAGCAGCAACATGAGCAGCTCGGCGACATACCAGGGCTGCTGCAATGCCTGCGCCAGATCGGGACGCAGGCCGGAGATTGCCAGCGCCAGCGCCAGGTAGACGGCGGCCGCGCCGAACAATTTCAGGCTCAGGATAAAAGGGGGCGGTGCGGGGCGGGGATGGCCCGCCTCTGCGCTCAGTTCGTTCACCAGTTGTTCGAGGTTTTTCGTCATCGTTCCAGTCTCTGTCTCAATGTCTTGTAGGCGCGGTGCGCCGCGACCTTGACCGCGGATTCGTTCATGCCCATCTTTTGCGCCGTTTCTTTCGCGGTGTAGCCTTGCTGGTGCATCAGGCGCAGGATGGTCGATTGCTTCTCGGGAAGTTTTTCGATCTCTCCGCTGATGGATTCGTAGTCGATGGCGGTTTCGGTTACATCGGCATGCAGGATGTTTTCCAGTTCCGCGATGTCTTCCGCCTGGCGCAGGCGGTCTGCGTAATGCATGCGCAGGTGATCCTGCAGGCGGAACCGGGCGATGGCATAGGCCCAGGGTTTATAGGGGCGCAGGCCGTCGTAGGTGTGGCGCGCCTTGTGGATGGAGACCAGTATCTCCTGCAGCAGGTCGTCGACCTCGCCGTCGGCGCGCAGCCGACGGGACAGGAAGGGGCGCAGGAAGCGGGCGGTCTCGCGCAGCAGTTCGGCATAGGCGCGCTGATCCCCGGCCAGCGCCTGCCGCATCAGTTCCGCCAGATTGTTCGTCGTATCGCTCACCCCGGCTCCGTCATGTAACCATTTTTCCGCCCGGCCCGAATCAACGGGCAAGGCGGACGATTCGTGATCGCTTCGATTCCTGCATCGGGCGATGATGGCATCGGGCCGCATGCCTGTGTATGGGTATTAACGCGTAGGAGGGACATCATGCTTAACATCAGACATATCCTCAACGGCTTTCTCGCCGGCCTGTTGCTGGCGCTCGGTCCGGGCGCTGCCGCTGCGCCCGCCATGCAGACGGCGGTGTTCGCCGGCGGCTGCTTCTGGGGCGTCGATGCGGTGTTCAAACACGTCAAGGGCGTGTCGGAAGTGGAGTCAGGCTACGCGGGCGGCGGCGCGGCGACGGCGAATTACGGGCAGGTGAGCCGGGGCGATAGCGGCCACGCCGAAGCGGTGCGCGTCCGCTTCGATCCGGCGCAGGTGTCTTATCGCCAGTTGCTGCAGGTGTTCTTCGGCGTGGCGCACGACCCGACGCAACTGAACCGTCAGGGACCGGACGTCGGCACGCAATACCGCTCGGCGATTTTTTACGCCGACGCCGGACAGCAGAAAGCGGCGCAGGACTACATCCGCGAGCTTGCCGGCGCGCGCACTTATTCTGCATCCATCGTCACGCAGGTCGTGCCGCTGCAGCAGTTCTTCAAGGCCGAGGAATATCACCAGAACTATCTGGCGCTTCATCCTTACCAGCCCTATATCGTCATTCACGATATGCCCAAGCTGGACAGGTTGCGCAAGGAATTCCCGGCGTTGTACCGCTAATGTATGTTGCACTGATGCCGACTGGCAAAGCAGCTGGTAGGGTGGGCTCTGCCCACCATGTCGGGCGGAGCCCGACCTACATGGACGCACCGGCAAGGCCGACTATCTCAATGGAGGACGACATGGACAGACGCTCATTCATCAAATTCGCGGCGGCAGGAACCGGGGTGCTGGCCTTCCCGGGAATATTCGCCTTCGGTCAGGCCGTCGCCGCCGAACGCATCGCCCGGCTGGTCAGGAGCGATGCGGAATGGAAGAAACTGCTCACGCCGGAGCAGTACTACATATTGCGGCAGGAGGGTACCGAGCGCGCATTCACCAGTCCGCTCGACAAGGAGAAACGTAGCGGCATGTATCTCTGCGTCGCCTGCGATCTGCCGCTGTTCCCGTCGAAGTTCAAGTTCGACAGCGGCACCGGTTGGCCGAGTTTCTACGACGCGCTGCCCGGCGCGATCGGGAAGAAGACCGACTACAAGCTGATCTATCCGCGCACCGAATACCATTGCGCGCGTTGCGGCGGCCACCACGGCCATGTGTTCGACGACGGCCCCAAGCCTACCGGCCTGCGCTATTGCAACAACGGCGTGGCGCTGCGCTTCGTTCCGGATAAAGCGTAATGAACGCCGTCGATATCGGCCTCGCATTCCTCGAAGGCCTCGCGCTGATCGTCTCGCCCTGCATCCTGCCGGTGCTGCCGCTGGTGCTGGCGACTTCGGTGGACGGCGGCAGGCGCAGGCCTTACGGCATCATCATCGGTTTCGTTCTCGCGTTCAGCCTGTTCGCGATGGCGGCGCGCGAGCTGGTGTCGCTGCTGGGGCTGGATCTCGACATCGTCAAGAATGCCTCGCTGGTGCTGCTCGCGCTGTTCGGTCTGGTGCTGCTGTCCGAGAAGCTGTCGGAAAAATTCAGCGCGCTGACGCAGGGCGCGGCGAATCTCGGCAACGACCTCGCCTCGACCAAAGGCGAAGGCCTGCTCAGCGGCATCGCCATCGGCGCGCTGATCGGGCTGGTGTGGACGCCCTGCGCGGGGCCGATACTCGCTGCGGTGCTGGTGCAGGTGATACGCCAGGAGACCGACCTCGCCGGCAACCTCATCATCCTGTCGTTCGGCATCGGTGCGGGCATCCCGATGCTGATCATCGCGCTGACCGGGCGCAAGCTCATGAGCAAGCTGGGCTTCTTTGTTCGCCACGCGGAGGCGGTGCGCAAGGGCTTCGGCGTGCTGATATTGCTGGCGGTAGCCTATATCGCCTCCGGCGCGAACATCGAGTCGCTGTTCATGAACACTAAAAAAGTGGAAGCGCCACGCGGCGAGCTGGTGTTGCAGGAAGGGCTGCGCCAGCCTTATGCCGCGCCGGAATTCGCCGAGATAGCGGCGTGGGAGAACTCGCCGCCGCTGACGATGGCGGGGTTGAAGGGCAAGGTGGTGCTGGTCGATTTCTGGACCTACTCCTGCATCAACTGCGTGCGCACGCTGCCCTATCTCACTGACTGGGATCGCAAGTATCGTGACATGGGGCTGGTGATCGTCGGCGTGCATTCGCCGGAGTTCGAGTTCGAGAAGAAACTGTCCAATGTGCAGGCCGCGATCGCGCAGCACGGCATCCGCTATCCCGTCGCGCAGGACAACCGGCTGTCCACCTGGCTGAACTTCAACAACCGCTACTGGCCCGCGCACTACCTGATCGACAGGCAGGGGCAGGTGGTCTACACGCATTTCGGCGAGGGCAAGTACGAGGTCACCGAGAACAACATCCGCTACCTGCTCGGGCTGAAGGAGAAGGGCCAGACCCTCAAGGTGGATGAGCCGACGTACGCGCATGGGCAGACGCCGGAGACCTATCTCGGCTACGCGCGGGCGGACAGCTTCGGCGGCGGAACCGTGGCGCGCGATGCGCGGCGCGGCTACCGCTTCCCCGAAAGCCTGCCCGACGACGCCTGGGCGCTGAACGGCAAGTGGAAGGTGGAGCGCGAGAAGATCGTCGGCGGCGAAAAGGGTGCGGCGTTGCGCCTGAACTTCAATGCGCGCAAGGTGTTCCTCGTGCTCGGCACCTCCAGCGGCAAACCGGTGCGGGCGACCATCCGGTTGAACGGCGAGCCGGTCGGCGGCCGCGCGGGCAAGGATGCGCCAGCGGGCGTGGTCACTGTCGGGCGCAACACGCTGTACGAACTGGTCGATCAGGGCGCATCGAAGCGCGGCATGATCGAGATCGAGGCGCAGGAAGCGGGGCTGGAAGCCTACGCCTTCACCTTCGGTTCGTGAACTGTACCAAGTCGGGAGAGGTCATTTTCCAGTTTGATCGCCTCGGCAATTGCCGGGGCGCGTGCGGGTAGTCCGGGTTTGGCATTGCGACGTTTCCCCGTACAATACCGCCGCCCATGCTTACCTCTCTCTTACGCCCTGTTCTATTGCTCGCCTTGAGTTGCTGCGTTGCGCCTGCGGTCTGGGCGGGACATGCCATCGCCCTGCATGGGCAGGCCAAATATTCGGCTGATTTTCGTCATTTCGACTACGCCGATCCGCAAGCTCCGCAAGGCGGGGAGTTGTTCACATCGAGTATGGGCAATTTTGAGAAGCTGAATCCCTATACGCTCAAGGGGCGCGCCGCAGACGGGCTGCAATATCTTGTGTTCGAGACGCTGGCCGTGCCTTCGTGGGACGAGCCGGACACCATGTACGGCCTGCTCGCCGAGGACATCGCGCTGGCGCCGGACGAACTGTCGCTGACTTTCAAATTGAATCCCAAGGCACGGTTTTCCAACGGCGATCCGGTGACGGCAGCGGACGTGAAATATTCTTTCGATCAGTTGATGGGCAAGCAGGCCGCGCCGCTGTATCGCCAGTATTGGGCGGATGTGAAACAGATGGTGGTGGTCGACGATCACACCGTGCGCGCCGAGTTCAGGCGCAGGAATCACGAGTTGCGCTTGATCGTCTGCCAGTTGCCGGTGTTCTCGCGCAAGTGGGGCGGCGGCAAGTCGTTCGACAAGATCGCGCTGGACGCGCCCATCGCCTCCGGCCCGTACGTGGTGGACTCTTTCGACCTCGGCAAGCGCATCACCTATCGCCGCAATCCCGCCTATTGGGCCAGCGAGCATCCAGCGCGCAAGGGCATGTTCAACTTCGAGCGCATCACCTACCGTTACTACAAGGACACGCTGGCGCGCATGGAGGGCCTGAAGGCCGGGGAGATCGACCTGATCCAGGAGAACTCGTCGAAGAACTGGGCGCGCAACCATCAGGGTAAACGCTGGGAAGAGGGCGTGCTGGTCAAGGCGTTGCTGGCGCACAGCAACGGAGCCGGCTGGCAGGGCTTCGCGATGAACACGCGCCGCCCGCTGTTCCAGGACAAGCGGGTGCGTCAGGCACTGGCGCTGGCGATGGATTTCGAGTGGATGAACCGCCAGTTGTTTTTCAATCTGTACCAGCGCAGCCCCAGCTATTTCACCAACACCGAACTGGCGGCTACCGGCAAGCCGGATGCGAAGGAGCAGATAGTGCTGCGCGAGTTGCAAACACGTTTCGGCGCCAAGGTGCCCAAGGAGGTGTTCGACGAGATTTCGCCGCCGCCGAGCACGCTGCCGCCGCATTCGTTGCGCGACAACCTGCGCCAAGCCCGCGAATTGCTGGCCCAGGCCGGTTGGACTTATCGCGACGGCGCATTGCGCAACGCGCAGGGTGAGCCGTTCCAGTTCGAGATGATGCTGGACGACCGCATGCAGGAGCGCGCCTCCGCGCCCTATGCACGCAATCTGGAGAAACTCGGCATTGAGATGGATTACCGCATCTACGACGCCGCGCTGTACCAGCGCAAGGCTGAGAACTTCGATTACGACATGGTGTGGGCGCTGATGCCCGGTGTGCAGAGTCCGGGCAACGAGCTGTTCGGCTACTTCGGCTCGGCCAGTCGCGATCAGCCCGGCTCGGACAACGCGATGGGTGTGGCCGATCCGGTGATCGATGCGCTGTTGGCGCGCATCGTCCAGGCAGAAAAGCGCGACGAGCTGGTGACGCTGGTGCGCGTGCTCGACCGCCTGCTGCGGCTGGGCTATTACATCGTGCCACACTTTTATAGTAACGCGCACCGCGTGTCTTACCGCCATACGCTGGCGCACCCGCAAATGTTGCCGAAGTTTTACCGCATCGAGGATTGGTCGGTGACGACCTGGTGGATGAAGCCTGCGGCAGGGAAGGGGAGCCGATGATTCATTACGTCACCAAGCGTCTGCTGCTGATGATCCCCACGCTGCTGGGCATTCTGCTGCTGACCTTCACCGTGATCCAGTTCGTGCCCGGTGGGCCGGTTGAGCAGATGGTCAGCGAGTTGCGCGGCAAGGGCCACGGCACACAGGAGGCGGGCGGGGGCGGGCAGAGCGTCTATCGCGGCCAGCAAGGGATAGACGCCGAGCGCATGGCCGAGATCAGGGCGCTGTACGGTTTCGACAAGCCTGCGCCGGAGCGTTTCTGGATCATGCTCAAGGGCTACGCCACGCTCGACTTGGGCACCAGCTTCTTCCACCAGAAATCGGTGTGGGAACTGGTCAAGGAAAAGATGCCGGTGTCGATCTCGCTGGGACTGTGGACGCTGATCATCACCTATCTAGTGTCGATTCCGGTGGGCATCGCCAAGGCGGTGCGCGACGGCTCGCGTTTCGATACGGCGACCAGTTTCGTGATCCTCAGCGGCTACGCGATCCCCGGCTTCGTGCTGGGCGTGCTGCTGCTGGTGCTGTTCGGCGGCGGCAGCTTCTGGCAATGGTTCCCGTTGCGCGGGCTGACTTCGGATAACTGGGAGCAACTCTCGCTGGTCGGCAAGGTGACCGACTACCTGTGGCACATCACGCTGCCGGTGTTCGCCCAGGTGGTCGGCAGCTTCGCGGTGATCACGATGCTGACCAAGAACACCTTCATCGAAGAGATACGCAAACAGTACGTGCTCACCGCCCGCGCCAAGGGATTGCCTGAGCGTACCGTGCTGTATCGCCATATCTTCCGCAACGCCTTGCTGCCGCTGCTGACGGGATTTCCGGCGGCCTTCATCGGCGCGTTCTTCACCGGTAGCCTGCTGATCGAGACGCTGTTCTCGCTCGACGGGCTGGGGCTGCTGTCGTACAACGCGATCATGCAGCGCGACTATCCCGTGGTGATGGGCACGCTGTTCATCTTCACCCTCGCCGGATTGTTCGCCAAGCTGATCTCCGACATCAGCTATGTGCTCGCCGACCCGCGCGTGAAGTTTGAGGGAGTGGCGCAGTGAGCGAAGAAATGCTGCCTTCGCTGTCGCCCAACCAGCAGCGCTGGCGGCGTTTCCGCCAGAACCGTCTGGGCTATGCCAGTCTGCTGATCTTCTCCGCGCTGTTCGTGCTCAGCCTGTTTGCCGAGGTGCTGTCCAACGACCGGCCCTTGGTCGCTTCTTATGATGGATCGCTGTACTTTCCGCTGTGGAACGACTATCCGGAAACTACGTTCGGCGGCGACTTTCCGACGCCCGCCGATTACCTTGATCCCTTCATCCGCGAACAGTTTTCCCGTCCCGGCAACTGGGCAGTCTATCCGCCGAACCCCTATCGTTATGACACGCTGAATTACTTCGCGTCGCAGCCGAATCCGGCGGCGCCGAGTACGGAGAACTGGCTGGGCACCGACGACCGCGGGCGCGACGTATTGGCGCGCTCGCTCTACGGCTTTCGCGTATCGGTGCTGTTCGGCATGGCGCTGACCGTCATCGGCGTGGTGCTGGGCGTGCTGGCCGGCGCGATTCAGGGCTACTTCGGCGGGCGCGTCGATCTCTATCTGCAACGTTTTTCCGAGATATGGGGCTCGTTGCCCGAGCTCTATCTGTTGCTGATTTTCGCTTCCTTCTTTCAGCCCAGCATCACGCTGCTGTTGATCCTGTTGTCGCTGTTCGGCTGGCTGGCGCTGGCCGATTACGTGCGCGCAGAGTTCCTGCGCAACCGCCAGCTCGACTACGTGCGTGCGGCGCGCGCGCTGGGGTTGGGCAACCGTCAGATCATGTGGAGGCACATCCTGCCGAACAGCCTGACGCCGGTCATCACCTTCCTGCCGTTCCGCATGAGCGTGTCCATCACCGCGCTGACCAGTCTCGACTTCCTCGGCCTCGGCGTGCCGCCTTCGACGCCCAGCCTGGGCGAGTTGCTGGCGCAGGGCAAGGACAATCTCGATGCATGGTGGATAGGCCTCGCCGCGTTCGTGGTGCTGTTCGTCACGCTGCTGCTGCTGGTGTTCATCGGCGAGGCGCTGCGCGATGCGTTCGATACGCGCAAGTCGGGAGGGCGATGATGTCCGATACTTTGCTGGAAGTCCGCAATCTCGGCGTCAGTTTCGGCGAACACGCCGATGCGCCGCGCGCCGTCGATGGCGTTTCGTTCACGCTGAAGCCGGGTGAGAAGTTTGCGCTGGTCGGCGAGTCCGGTTCCGGCAAGAGCGTTACCGCGCTGTCGTTGCTGCGGCTGGTCGCGAACGCACGTTCCAGCGGCGAGGTGTTGTTCGACGGCGAGAACCTGGTGAACGCCAGCGAGCGGCGTTTGCGCGGCATACGTGGCAAGGACATCGCGATGATCTTCCAGGAGCCGATGACTGCGCTGAATCCGCTGATGCGCATCGGCGAGCAGATCGTCGAAGTGCTCTCGCTGCACGAAGGAATGGACTACGCTACGGCGCGCGCGCGCGCGATCGAGCTGCTCGGCCACACCGGCATCACCGAGCCGGAGCGGCGTTTCTCCAGCTACCCGCACGAACTCTCCGGCGGTCAGCGGCAGCGGGCGATGATCGCGATGGCACTGGCCTGCCGTCCGAAACTGCTGATTGCCGACGAGCCGACCACCGCGCTGGACGTGACCATACGCGTGCAGATCATGGAGCTGCTCGATGCCTTGCAGCGCGAATACGGTATGGCGATTCTGCTGATCACGCACGACCTCAATCTGGTGCGCCGCTTCGCCGACCGGGTCGGGGTGATGCAGTCGGGACGCTTGGTCGAACTCGCCGAGACCGAACAATTATTCTCTGCGCCGCAGCATCCTTATACCCAGCGTCTGCTCGACAGCCGTCCCCGAAAGATGGTGCAGCCGCTGTCGGCGGAACAGGAATCTGGCGCCGACTTGTTGCGCGGCGACGATCTGCGCGTCGAATTTTCCTATCCTGCAGGCTGGTTCAAAAAGAAAATATTCACTGCGGTCGACGGCGTCAGCCTGAACCTGAAACGCGGCGAGACGCTGGGCATCGTCGGCGAATCCGGTTCCGGCAAATCGACGCTGGCGATGGCCTTGCTGGCCTTGCAGCCGCTTGCCGCCGGGAATTGCCAGTTCGATGGGCAGGCCATGCCGCGTTCCCAGTCGGCGAAGCTGCGCGCAATGCGCGCCAGGATGCAGGTGGTGTTCCAAGATCCATTCGGTAGCCTGTCGCCGCGCATGACCATCGAACAAATCGTCGGCGAGGGATTGGCGCTGCACCAGCCGAACATGCCGGTTGCCGAGCGCCGCCGGCGTATCGCGCAGACGCTGCAGGAAGTCGGTTTGGGCGCCGAGGTGCTGGTGCGTTATCCCCACGAATTTTCCGGCGGCCAGCGCCAGCGCATCGCGATCGCGCGCGCCATTATTCTCGAACCGCAGTTGTTGGTGCTGGACGAGCCGACCAGCGCGCTCGACGCGTCGGTGCAGAAACAGGTGCTGGAGCTGCTTGCAGGCTTGCAAACCAGACACGGTATGAGTTATCTGCTGATCAGCCACGACCTCGAAGTGATCGCCGCGATGTCGCACCGCATCGCCGTGATGCAGGCCGGCCGCATCGTCGAGCAGGGCGAGGCCGAAACCATCATCAACTCTCCGCATCACGACTATACCCGCCAATTGCTGGCCAGCGTTTCTCCCCAAGGCTGAGCAAGGCGTTGCCGCTATCCTCAGGCGATAACCGCGCTTCGAGGGGGTAGGCATATCCCTAATTGACGTTCCGGGTTTTTAGGCATACAAAGACAGCAAGTTATCCGGAAGTTGTCGGACATCTGAGCAGCATCCAGTCGCAGTTCTTATCAATGTTCTGAGGAGTCAGTCATGAGCACAAAAGTGGCAGGTGTGGAAGGCGAAGTCAGCAAGGAAAAACTGATGCAGGATTTGCGCGTGGTCGTTGCGGATGCCGAAGAGTTGTTGCGCGCGACGGCCGGTCAGGCAGGCGACAAGGTGGCCTCGGCGCGCGAGCGCATCCAGGAAAGCCTGGCAACAGCCAAGGAGCGACTCGTCGCTGCGGAACATGCGGTGGTCGAGAAGACCAAAGAGGCGGCCAAGGCGACCGACGAGTATGTGCACGAAAATCCATGGAAGTCCGTCGGCATCGCAGCCGGCGTCGGCCTGATCGTCGGCATGCTGATCTCGCGTAATCGCTGATCGATGCAGGAGTCAGGGGGAGGTCTGCTGGAGTCGGCCAAGCGACTGCTGGGCACGTTAACGGCTATCGTTTCGACCCGGATCGAGTTACTGGCGAACGAGTTGCACGAAGAGCGTCTGCGGTTAACGCAGATGCTCTTTTTTGCGTTGGCCGCTTTGTTCTGTTTTGGCATGGGTTTGCTGTTGTTCACCGTTTTTATCGTGGTGCTGTTCTGGGACGATCATCGTCTCGCGGTGCTCGGCGGACTCGGTTTTTTATTTTTTGCATCGGGGGCGCTGCTGGCGATGTTGCTGCGCAGCAAGGCGCAGGAGAAGCCCAAACTCTTTTCCGCCAGCCTCGGCGAATTGGCCAAGGACAGGGCGCAGCTGGAGGGCGGTCATGAATGAGAAGATGCTCGCGGTGATGCAACGTCGCGGCGAGTTGTTGGCGAAAATCGCCTCGCAGCGCGAGCAGGCGGCTCAGGTCGGTGCCCGTTGGCGTGCACCTCTGGCTGTGGCCGATCAGGGGCTGGCTGCGTTGCGTTTCATGCGTTCCAGGCCGCTGCTGGTCGCGGGTGTGGCTGCGCTGCTGGTGTGGCGCAGACGCGGTGCGCTTGGGGCGATAAAGATGGGCTGGCGGGCGTGGAAGGGTTATCGCTATCTGACGGGGCTTGCAGCCAAGTTGTAGCTACGATCGCTCAGTTGTAAGCGACATGCGCCCGTTTCGAGGTCTTTTTGGAAGCCTGTTTCCTGTTGCTGTTGTGCTTCGCCAGTTTCCTCGAATTCTTTCCGACTTTGCTCAGGCGGCTCTTGCGCGCCGGGGCTTTCACGATGGTGAGCGTCTGGCCCGCCTTGGCTTTGCCTGCTCCGTCATTCCAGCTCTTCAGCTTTGCGAGGCTGACGCCATAGCGGCGAGCGATGCTGGAGAGTGTCTCGCCCTTGCGCACCTTGTGGCTGATCGTGCGGGTGGTCTCTGCGGCGTAGGGACGCAGGTGCATGTTGAATGCCTCGAACTCGCTGTCGGATTCGCTTTCCTCGCCGTTGACCGGCACCAGCAGCGTCTGGCCGGTGCTGACGTTGGAGCGGCCGGACAGGCCGTTCACCGACTTGAGCGTTTCGACGGAGAGTCCCAGCTTCGGGGCCAACTGATCGAGCCGTTCGCCTTTCTTCGGCTGGTAGGCCTGCCAGCTGACCAGCGGCTTGTCGTAGGTTTCCAGATTGGCGCGGAAGGTCTCGATCTTGTCTATCGGCAGCAGGATCAGGTCGCTGTTTTCGCCCAGAATCACCGGGCGGTTGTGCGCCGGATTGAGTGCAGTAAATTCTTCCATCGAAATGTCGGCGAGGTGTGCGGCCAGCTTTACGTCGATGTGCTTGGCGGTGGCGACAGCGGCGAAGTAGGGTTCGTTCGGAATGTCCTGTAGCACCAGCCCGAAGCTGGCCGGATTCGCAATGATGTTCTTGACTGCCAGCAGTTTTGGCAGGTAGTTGCGCGTTTCGTCCGGCATCTTCAGGCTGCTGTAGTTCACCGGCAGGCCGCGCTTGCGGTTGCGCGCCTGGGCGCGTTGCACCGCGCCTTCGCCCCAATTGTAGGCGGCCAATGCCAGCTCCCAGTCACCGAACATGTCGTGCAACTTCTGCAGGTAATCGAGTGCGCCATTGGTCGCGCTGACCACGTCGCGGCGACCGTCGTACCACCAGTTCTGCTGCATGCCGAAATGTTTGCCGGTGGACGGTATGAACTGCCAGATGCCGGATGCGCTGGCGGTGGAGTAGGCGCCAGGATTGAAGGCGCTTTCTATCATCGGTAGCAGCGCGATCTCGCTGGGCATGCCGCGACGCTCGACTTCGCCGGTGATGTAGTAGAGGTAACGGCGCGCGCGGTCGGTCATGCGGGTGACGTAGTCCGGGCGGTTTGCGTACCATTGTTCGTGTCTGGCGATCAGCGGGCTGTCCAGATCGCGCATGGCAAAGCCGCCGCGGATGCGCGTCCACAAATCGCTCATCGCCAGATCGTCGTCCGGAATCAGTTCCAGTTTGATGTTGCGTGCGGTCGAGAGCGTCAGCGGCGCCGCATTCAGCGATTCGCTGAGGGCGAGTTGTTCTTCCGCGTGGGCGAACGGAGTGAAGATGACGATGCCAGTGGCGAGCAGTGCGGAAAAAATCAGTTGAATCAATGGCACGGGCATGACTCCGGGAGGTTCAAAATTCCCGCGATGGTAGCCCAGCAGGCAAGGCCGGGTCAACCTAAAATGCGTAAACACAACGGGTTAGCTGTGTTACTTGCCATGACTTCAGAGGGGAGGATGTAGGGACACGGTACACTGTATCCCTACGTCCATAGGGGTAGTTCTTTAAGGCGGTTATTTAATGACTTCCTTGAGTTGATCCAGAATTGCCGGATTCTGGCTTCGGCCGTTACGCTTAACATGGCGCAAGTGCGCCATGTTAGCCTTCACCGAAACCCCGCCGATTAGCGTATTACTTCCTTCAACTGTTCCAAGATGGCGGGGTTTTCCAAGGTAGAAACGTCTTGGGTGATCTCCTGTCCCTGGGCGATTGAGCGCAGCAGGCGGCGCATGATCTTGCCGGAACGAGTCTTCGGCAGGTTGTCGCCGAAGCGGATCTCGTCCGGCTTGGCGATCGGGCCGATCTCCTTGCCGACCCAGTTGCGCAGCGTTTCGACGATTTCCTTGGCCTTGGCCGCATCGGCAGGTCGAGTGCTCTTCAGCACCACGAAGGCAACTACCGACTCACCCTTGATCTCGTGCGGACGACCGACCACGGCGGCTTCGGCCACCAGCGGGTGGGCAACCAGCGCGGATTCGATTTCCATCGTGCCGAGACGGTGGCCGGAAACCTTCAACACGTCGTCGTTGCGGCCCATGATCCAGATATAGTTGTCTTCGTCGCGGTGCGCCGAGTCGCCTGCCAGATAGTAGCCGTGCAACTCTTCCGGGAAGTATCCGTGCTTGAAGCGCTCCGGGTCGCCCCAGATGGTGCGGATCTGCGAGGGGAATGGCTTCTTGATGACCAGCGAGCCACCATGCTGTCCTTCGACATCATGGCCGAGTTCGTC
The DNA here is from genome assembly GCA_023229845.1 of Gallionella sp. GTDB lineage: Bacteria > Pseudomonadota > Gammaproteobacteria > Burkholderiales > Gallionellaceae > Gallionella. Next base: position 118,495 of record JALNYK010000003.1, on the reverse strand, counting down.
CACCACCGCGACCTCGATGCCGGGGATGGGTAGCGTGCAGGAGCCGGGCTTCAGTGCTTCCACGCCGGGCAGTGGTGCGATCATGTGGCAGCCGGTCTCGGTCTGCCACCAGGTGTCGACGATGGGGCAGCGCGACTGGCCGACCACGGTGTAGTACCACATCCAGGCTTCGGGGTTGATCGGTTCGCCCACGCTGCCCAGCAGGCGCAGCGAAGACAGGTCGTATTGTTTCGGCAGGTCGCCGCCGCATTTGATGAGTGAACGGATTGCGGTCGGCGCGGTGTAGAACGTGGTGACCTTGTGATCCTGGATCATCTTCCAAAAACGACCTGCATCCGGATAGGTCGGCACGCCTTCGAAGATCACTTCGGTCGCGCCCATCGCCAGCGGGCCGTAGGTGACGTAGCTGTGGCCAGTGATCCAGCCCACGTCGGCGGTGCACCAGAACACGTCGCTGTCCTTGTAATCGAACACCCACTGCATCGTCAGCATCGTGCCCAGCAGATAGCCTCCGCTGGAATGCTGCACCCCCTTGGGTTTGCCGGTGGAGCCGGAGGTGTAGAGAATGAACAGCGGATGTTCGGCATCCACCCATTCCGGTTCGCAAGTGGCGGCCTGATTGGCGACGACATCGTGCCACCAGACGTCTCGTTCGTCGTTGAATTGCATTGCGTCGCCGACGCGCTGATAGATGATGACGCTCTTGATGCATTCGGTGCCTTCCAGTGCCAGCGCCTCGTCGACAATATTCTTCAGCGGCATGGCCTTGCCGCCGCGCATCTGGCCGTCGGCGGTGATGACGGCGCAGGCTTGCGCGTCGACGATGCGCTCGTGCAGGCTCTTGGAGGAGAATCCGCCGAACACCACCGAGTGGATTGCGCCGATGCGGGCGCAGGCTTGCATCGCCACCACGGCTTCAATGCTCATCGGCAGATAGATGACGACGCGGTCGCCTTTTTTGATGCCGCGTGACTTCAGCCCGTTGGCGAACTGGCAGACGCGGGCATGCAGGTCGCGGTAGCTGGACTTGGTGATCTTGCCGTCGTCGGCCTCGAAGATGATCGCGGTCTTTTCCGGTTGTGTTTCGAGGTGTTTGTCCAGACAGTTGTAAGAGACGTTCAACTGACCGTCCTCGAACCATTTGTAGAACGGGGCGTTGCTGTCGTTCAGCGATTTGGTGAACGGCTGTTTCCAGACGATGTTCTCGCGCGCCAGTCGCGCCCAGTAACCCTGATAGTCGCGCTCGGCTTCGGCGCACAGGGCTCTGTAACCATCCATACCGGAGACGTTGGCCTGCTTGACGAATTCGTCGGAAGGCGGAAATACGCGGGTTTCATTCAATACGGACTGGATATTGGACATACAGGTCTCCTGAGCAAATTGATTTGTCGTTGTGATTATTGCGACCGCGGAAGGGTCGAAAATCATCTTCCGGCTAATGTAGGTTTTTTTTGCTCATGATGTCAATAATCGCTGCTAAATATTCGCAAATTATTGCTAATTAACGGCAATTGCGTAAGTTTTGCGTAAGGATTGGCTGATCGTTCTCGGGAGATGCTGGTGTGTATGTATCCGAGCGAAGGACAATGATCCGGTTTTGAGGGGCGCAGTTTTTGCAGTACAATCGCGCCCCATGACTAAGTACATATTTATTACTGGCGGCGTTGTCTCTTCTCTTGGGAAGGGTATTGCCGCCGCTTCACTCGCGGCCATCCTCGAGTCGCGCGGGCTCAAGGTGACGATGCTCAAGCTCGATCCGTATATCAACGTCGATCCGGGCACGATGAGCCCGTTTCAGCACGGCGAGGTGTTCGTCACCGAAGACGGCGCGGAGACCGACCTGGACTTGGGGCATTACGAGCGATTCATTTCCGCCAAGATGCGCAAGGCCAACAACTTCACCACCGGTCAGATCTACGAGAGCGTGATCCGCAAGGAGCGTCGCGGCGAATATCTGGGCAAGACGGTGCAGGTGATTCCGCATATCACCAACGAGATACAGGCGTTTGTCGAACGCGGCGCGGCTGCGTCGCTCGACGGCAAGGCCGACGTGGCTATCGTCGAGATTGGCGGCACGGTGGGCGACATCGAATCGTTGCCGTTCCTCGAGGCTGCTCGTCAGATGGGCTTGCGTTTGGGACGAAATCAGGTCGCTTATGTGCACCTGACGCTGGTGCCTTATATCGCGACAGCGGGCGAACTGAAGACCAAGCCGACTCAGCACAGCGTGCAGAAGCTGCGCGAAATCGGCATCTTCCCGACCGCATTGGTGTGCCGCGCCGACCGCCGTATTCCCGACGACGAGCGCGCGAAGATTTCTCTGTTCGCCAACGTGCGCGAAGAGGGCGTGATCTCGATGTGGGACGTCGACAGCATCTACAAGGTGCCTCAGGTATTGCACGAGCAGGGGCTGGATCGCATCGTCTGCGAAGAATTGGCATTGAATGCGCCGCCTGCCGACCTGTCGGTATGGAATAAGCTGGTCGCCGCACAGGAGAATCCGCATCATCAGATCACTATCGGCATGGTCGGCAAATACGTCGACCTGACCGAGTCCTACAAGTCGCTGATCGAGGCGCTGCGCCACGCCGGCATCCACACCTCGACCAAGGTCAACATCGAATATATCGATTCGGAAGACATCGAGGCATCCGGCATCCAGGGCCTGACGCATTTCGACGCGATCCTCGTGCCGGGCGGCTTCGGCAAGCGCGGCACCGAAGGCAAGATCGCCGCGATCCGCTATGCGCGCGAGAACAAGATTCCTTACCTCGGCATCTGTCTCGGCATGCAGCTGGCTGTGATCGAATATGCTCGCGATGTCGCGGGAATGACGGACGCGAACAGCACCGAATTCAATCTGGAATCCGAGCATCCCGTGGTTGCGCTGATCACCGAGTGGCTGGATCGCGACGGCAAGGTCGCGACTCGCAGCGCCGACTCCGACTTGGGCGGCACGATGCGCCTCGGCTCGCAGCGTTGCCCGATCAAGTCCGGCACGCTGGCGCAACGCATCTACGGCGACGAGGTGAACGAGCGTCACCGCCATCGCTACGAGGTGAACAACCATTACGTTCCGGCGCTGGAGCAGGCCGGGCTGGTGATTTCCGCGCGCACGCCGTCCGAAGATCTGCCGGAGATGATGGAGCTGCCGCAGTCCACTCATCCGTGGTTCGTTGGCGTACAGTTCCACCCCGAGTTCACCTCGACGCCGCGCGACGGCCATCCGCTGTTCAAGGCCTACGTCGAGGCGGCTTTGCATCGCAAGGAATCGGTATGAAGCTGTGTGGATTCGAAGCGGGGCTGGATCAGCCCTTATTCCTGATCGCCGGTCCCTGCGTGATCGAGTCGGAGCAGATGGCAATCGATACCGCGGGTGCGCTGAAAGAAATCTGCAACGAGTTGAACTTAAACTTCATCTACAAGTCCTCTTACGATAAAGCGAATCGCAGTTCCGGCAAGTCGTTCCGCGGTTTCGGGTTGGATGCGGGACTGAAAATTCTCAGTGAGGTGAAGTCGCAACTCGGTCTGCCGGTGCTGACCGACGTGCACAGCATTGAAGAAATCGAGCCGGTCGCTGCGGTGGTGGATGTGTTGCAGACGCCGGCGTTCCTGTGCCGCCAGACGGATTTCATCCACGCGGTCGCGAAATGCGGCAAGCCGGTGAACATCAAGAAGGGCCAGTTCCTGTCGCCGTGGGACATGCAGAACGTCGTTGAGAAGGCGCGCGAGGCGAGTAGTCAGGACAACATCATGGTGTGCGAGCGCGGCGCGTCTTTCGGCTACAACAATCTGGTGTCGGATATGCGCTCGCTGGCGGTGATGCGCAACACAGGCTGCCCAGTGGTGTTCGATGCGACGCACTCGGTGCAGTTGCCGGGCGGACAAGGTTCCGTCAGCGGTGGGCAGCGCGAGTTCGTGCCGGTGCTGGCGCGCGCGGCGGTGGCGGCGGGCGTTTCTGGCTTGTTTATGGAGACGCATCCAAATCCGTCCCAAGCGCTGTCGGATGGGCCGAACGCCTTTCCGCTGGGGCATCTGAAGGCATTGTTGAAGACGCTGATGGTGCTCGATGCGACCGTCAAGCAGCAAGGTTTGATCGAAGAAACAATCGATTTGAGAAACATTTAGTTAGATAGAGCAGACAAGGAAAAATAATATGAGCGCAATTGTTGATGTGATCGCCCGTGAGATTCTGGATTCGCGCGGCAACCCGACCGTAGAAGCGGACGTGTTGCTTGAGTCCGGCGTGATGGGACGCGCCGCCGTGCCGTCCGGCGCCTCCACCGGCACCCGAGAAGCCATGGAGCTGCGCGATGGCGACAAGTCGCGTTACCTGGGCAAGGGCGTACTGAAGGCTGTCGAATTCGTCAACACCGAGATCGCCGAAGCGATCATCGGACTGGACGCTTCCGAGCAGGCTTTCATCGACCAGACCATGATCGATCTGGACGGCACCGAGAACAAGTCCCGCCTGGGCGCGAATGCGATCCTGGCGGTGTCCATCGCCGTCGCGAAGGCTGCGGCGGAAGAATCCGGCCTGCCGTTGTACCGCTATTTTGGCGGCGCGGCGCGCATGCAGATGCCGGTGCCGATGATGAACGTCATCAACGGCGGCGCGCATGCCACCGGCGGTTCCGACATGCAGGAATTCATGATCGTCCCCGTGGGCGCGCCCAGCTTCCGCGAGGCGCTGCGCTACGGCGCCGAAGTGTTCCATGCGCTGAAGGCGGTGCTGCATCATCGCGGCCTGCCGACGACTGTCGGCGACGAGGGCGGTTTCGCACCGGCGCTGGGCTCCAACGAGGGCGCGCTGAAAGTCATCGTCGAGGCCATCGAAGCCGCCGGTTTCGTGCCGGGCGCGGACGTGGCGATCGCGATGGACCCGGCATCTTCCGAGTTCTACAAGGACGGTCAATACCACCTGAAGGCGGACGGCCTGACGCTGACTTCCGCGCAGATGGTCGATCTGTATGCTACTTGGGTGGACAAGTACCCCATCGTCAGCATCGAAGACGGCCTGGCCGAGAACGACTGGGACGGCTGGAAGCTGCTGACCCAGCGCCTGGGCAAGACCATCCAGCTGGTCGGCGACGACATCTTCGTCACCAACACCAAGATACTGAAGGAAGGTATCAAGCAGGGCATCGCCAACTCCATCCTGATCAAGGTGAACCAGATCGGCACGCTGACCGAGACCTTCGCCGCCATCGAGATGGCCAAGCGCGCCGGCTACACCGCCGTGATGTCGCACCGCTCCGGCGAGACCGAAGACTCCACGATTGCCGACCTGGCCGTGGGCACCAACGTGATGCAGATCAAGACCGGTTCGCTGTCGCGTTCCGACCGCATGGCGAAGTACAACCAGCTGCTGCGCATCGAAGAGGACCTCGGCGATTGCGCATCCTATCCGGGACGCGAGGCCTACTACCAGCTGGGCTGATGTGCGCGCAGTCACACTGATACTGGCTGCCCTGCTGCTCCTGTTGCAGTACCCGCTGTGGCTGGGCAAGGGTAGCTGGTTGAAGGTGTGGGACCTCAACCGTCAGGTCGAGGAGCAACAGCAAATCAATCAGCAGACGCAGGCGCGCAACGCGCTGCTGGACGCCGAAGTGCGCGACCTCAAACAGGGCACCGACGCGATCGAGGAGCGCGCGCGCAGCGAACTCGGCATGATCAAGCGCGACGAAGTCTTCTTCCAGTTCATCGGCAATCCGCCGGTGTCGTCGGTTGCGCCGACGCCCGGAATCAAATCCGCAAGTCATTAGCCGCGACGGTCGGTATTCGTGGCTACTCCCCAACAAATCCTCCATGACGTGTTCGGCTATGCCTCCTTTCGCGGTGCGCAGCAGGCCATAGTCGAGCATGTCGTAGCGGGCGGCGACGCGCTGGTACTGATGCCTACCGGCGGCGGCAAGTCGCTGTGCTACCAGATTCCCACGTTGCTGCGTCCCGGCGTCGGCATCGTGGTGTCGCCGCTGATCGCGCTGATGCAGGACCAGGTCGATGCGCTGAAACAGCTCGGCGTGTCTGCCGCGTTCCTCAATTCCAGTCTCGATGCCGATGCCGCGCGCGAGGTTTACCGGCAGATCAATCGCGGCGAACTGAAGCTGCTGTATGTCGCGCCGGAACGGTTGATGACGGAAGGTTTCCTAGAGCTGCTGGAGCGTCTGGACGAGGAGAACGGCATAGGGCTGTTCGCCATCGACGAGGCGCATTGCGTGTCGCAATGGGGGCACGACTTCCGTCCCGAATACCGCGCGCTGACGGTGCTGCACGAACGCTTCCCTTCAGTGCCGCGCATCGCGCTGACTGCGACGGCCGATGCGCCGACGCGGCGCGAGATCGTCGAGCGATTATCGCTGGAGCAGGCCCAGCAATTCGTCTCCAGCTTCGACCGGCCCAACATCCGTTATCGCGTCGCGCTGAAGAACAACGCGCGCCAGCAGTTGCTGGCCTTCCTCGAAACCGAGCATCCGAACGACGCGGGCATCGTGTATTGTTTGTCGCGCAAGAAGGTCGAAGAGACTGCCGCGTGGCTTAAGGAGCAGGGCTGGGATGCGCTGCCGTATCACGCCGGACTGGATGCTTCCACGCGCAACAGAAACCAGACCAGATTCCTGCGCGAGGAGGGCGTCGTCATGGTCGCCACGGTCGCGTTCGGCATGGGCATAGACAAGCCCAACGTGCGCTTCGTCGCCCACCTGGATTTGCCCAAGAGCATGGAAGGTTACTATCAGGAAACCGGGCGTGCGGGGCGCGACGGGCTGCCCGCGAACGCGTGGATGGCCTATGGGCTGGGCGATGTGGTGTCGATGCGCCAGATGCTGCTGTCCGGCGATGCGCCGGAGGAACGCAAGCGCGTCGAGCTGCAAAAGCTCGATGCCTTGCTCGGCTTCTGCGAATCCACCGAATGCCGCCACCAAACCATCCTGCGCTATTTCGGCGAGGAATATCCCGGCGATTGCGCGCAGTGCGACAACTGTCTGGAGCCGGTGGACACTTGGGACGCGACCGAGGCCGCGCGCATGGCGCTGTCTTGCGTGTACCGCACCGGCCAGCGCTTCGGCGTCGCGCACCTGATCGACGTGCTGCTGGGCAAGGCCACGCCCAAGGTCGAGCAGTTCAATCACCAGCAACTTTCCACCTTCGGCATCGGCAACGCACTGGCGCAAGCGCAATGGAGCAGCGTCTATCGCCAGCTGGTCGCCGCCGGATACATCAACGTCGACATGGAAGCCTACGGCGGTTTGAAGCTCGCCGAGGCCGCGCGTCCGGTGCTGAAAGGCTTGCAGGAAGTCTGGCTGCGGCGCGACGCCGATCCGGTGAAGCGCCGTGCTCAGCGCGGCGAGCGTGGCGCGAAGTCGCGCGAGTCGTTTGCCGGCGCGAATGACGATCCGTTATGGCAGGCGCTCAAGGCCAAACGCATGGAGCTTGCACGCGAACAGGGCGTGCCGCCCTATGTGATTTTCCACGACAGCACCTTGCTGGAAATCCACAACCGCAAACCGCAGACGCTGGACGAGATGGCGCAGATCGGCGGCGTGGGCCAGGCCAAGCTGGCAAAGTACGGCGATGCCTTTCTGCGGGTGGTGGAGGATGCGGCGAACGGGATGGTCTAAGAGCAGCAGGGTGTGCCGGATACTTACGGTGAATTTGCGGATTATGTGAAGGATGAGGACTAGCGATTCATTTTTCCTTGCAGGCATAGGGGCGTCAGCCGGAGGATTGGAAACGCTGATGGCCTTGTTGCCCAGACTGGCACCGACCGGGAGCATGGCCTATGTGATCGCCCAGCATATGGCACAAGGCGGGCACAGCGACTTGATGCTGCGCTTGTTGAACCAGCATTCGCGGTTGCGTGTGGTGATGGCGAGCGAAGGCATGCAATTGCAGCCAGATTATATTTACCTGATCCCCGCCGGAAAGGATGGGCTGGCGCGGGGTAATTGCCTTCATCTGCAGGAGCCGACTTCAGAGAACCTCTCCTCACCTTCGGTCAATATCCTGTTCGCATCGCTCGCCGAAGCGTACGGACAGAGGGCGATCGGCATAGTTCTGTCCGGCGCGGGCTCTGACGGCGCGATGGGGTGCCGGGCGATCCGGGCGATGGGCGGCATCACCATCGCGCAGGATCCGCTTACAGCCCTGTTCGACGGCATGCCGTCGGCGGCCGTGGCGGCAAGGGCGGTCGATCACATACGCAAGATCGATGACATCCCGGAGTTGCTACATGCATTGATTGCGCAAACGGTGGAGCCTCCATCCCCTCCGGCGGCAACGCTTTCGGCGCTCCCCCCGCTGCTGGAGAAGGTGTTCGCCGCGACAGGCTGTGATTTCAGCAATTACAAGGAAGAAACGCTGCTGCGTCGGCTGGAGCGACGGATGTCGCTATTGAACATCCGCTCGCTCGAAGACTATCTGGCTCATATCGAAAGACATCCGGCGGAGTTGTCCGTCATCCAGCATCTGTTCCTGGTTTCGCTCTCCTCGTTCTTTCGCGACCGGGATGCGTTTCTTGGCTTGCAGCAGGCATTGCGCCCGATCATCGGGGCCAAGGCTCCGCAAGAGAAGATCAGGATGTGGGTGCCGGGATGCGCGTCGGGCGAGGAGGTCTACACCCTGGCGATCATCCTGCACGAGATACTCGGTCCCCGCTTTGAACAGTCCGACATTTGCGTCATCGGGACGGACCTGAATTCGGAGGCGCTGGCACTGGCGCGCGAAGGACTCTACCCGGAATCCGCGATGAAGGAAGTGCCGAAAGAGGTGCTGGAGTCGTATTTCGAGACAAGTGGATCGCAATACCGGGTCATCGGAAGCGTAAGGTCGAAGTGCCTGTTCGAAAGACGCGATGTGGTCAGCGGGGCAGCGCCAGAGGAGCTGGACTTGGTGAGCTGCCGCAATCTGCTGATTTACATGAAAGGAAATTTGCAGGATCAACTCCTGCGGAGTTTTCATCGGGCGCTGCTTCCGCATGGGCTGCTTTTTCTCGGGCAGTCGGAATCGCTGGGGCAGATAGGGAATTCCCTGTTTGTTCCCATGGACCTTTCCCATAAGTTGTATCGGCGTCGCCAGAGCCGGATTTGATGGCAGCCGCGTCTTTCTGGAGTAGTATTCCTTCCAATCAGAATAAGAAACCAGTGGAGCCTTTCCGATGAAGCAGCTGTTTTTGTTCCTGGAAAAACTGAGCCTGAAAACCAAACTGATGATGGGCTTCAGTGCGGGCCTGTTGTTCTCCTTGGCTATCGGTATCGAAGCCATCCATAGCCTGAGTGTCGTCAATACTTCGACTCAGGTGATCTACGAAAAAGAGCTGCTGGGAATTGAAAGTATCAAGAGCGCCCAGGTCCATCTGGCAAAGATGGGCCGGGCATTGCGCCAGGCCGTGCTGGCGCCGGATGCAGCTGAGCGCGAACGGGCGTTCAATCAGTTGGCCGAATTCGACAGTGGCCTGCAAAAAGATATAGAGGAGGCACGCCGGCATATTTTTCGCGAGGAGGCCAGGCAAAAGCTGGTGGTATTCGAGGTGCTGTTTGCGGCCTACAAGCGCAACATCGACCATACCGTTTCTGTTCTGGCACAGAGTGAAAGCGAGGCAACGGCTTTCGTTTTCTCGCCGGAATTCCAGCGCGTCGCCGAAACGGCGGACAACGCGCTCGACGAAATGGCGCACATCAAGGCGGAGGGTGCCGCAGCGTCGGCCATCGAGGCTACTCGTATCGCGCAGCAGAATTTCTGGCTGATCGTTTTCATGCTGGCGGGAGGCACGGTGCTGGCGCTGTTGTTCGGCCTGCTCGTCAGCAACTCCATCAAGCGTCCTTCGGAAAGCCTGCGGCGCGCAGTCAAGGCGCTGGCGGAAGGGCATCTGGATGTCAGGATTCCCCACGCCGACTACGTCAACGAAATCGGCGATCTCGCACGGTCGGTCGAGGTGTTGCAGACCAGTTCGCGGCAAATGGAGAGCCAGCGCTGGATCAAATCATATCTCGGCGAAATCGTCGCAGAATTGCAACAGGCCACGACCTTCACCGAACTTTCGCATCAACTGCTATCCAGGATTGCCCCGCTGCTCAATGTCGGTTACGCGGTGTTTTATATTCATGACACCGCCGAAGACAAGCTGCGCCTGCTGGGCAGCTACGGCTACCGCGAGCGCAAGAACCTGAATCAGCACTTCGCCATCGGCGAAGGATTGGTCGGACAGTGCGCCATGGAGCATGCCCCGATCACCCTCACCGATCCGCCGGAGGATTACATCAAGATAGGCTCCGGTCTGGGCGAAGCGGCCCCCAGGAATATCTCGGTGCTGCCTGTTTTGCTGCAAGACAGGGTATTGGGCGTACTGGAATTGGCCGCCTTCCGGAGTTTCGATACGCGCGAAATGACCTTGCTCGACGAACTGATGCCCTTGCTCGCGATGAGCATGGAGATACTGGAGCGCAGCCTGCATACGCAGCACCTGCTGAAGGAAACCCAGGAGCAGGCGCAACGCATGGAGAAGCAGGCCGCACAACTGGAAGAGCAACAGGTCGAGCTGGAAGCGCAGCAGGTCGAACTCAAGACGACCGAGGCGTGGTATCGCGGCATTCTCGAATCGGCGCCGGATGGCATGCTGGTGGTCGACGAGTCCGGCATCATCATCCTGTGCAACCCCAAGCTGGAAGAGTTATTCGGCTATGCGCCGGGATACCTGGCCGGGGTCAATGTGGACAATCTGGTGCCGAAGGACATCAGGGCGCGGCATGCCGATATTCGTGCCGGTATGCGCGCCGATATGCGCGCCGATTTCTTCAGGGATGGCGGCAACAGGACCATGGGGCACAATTGCGCGAATCTGCGCGGCGTGCGTCAGGACGGCAGCGAATTCCCGGTGGATGTCTCCCTCTCCATGCTGCCCGCGATGAGCGGCCGCAGCGCTTGCTTCTGCGCTTCGGTGCGCGACATGACCGAGCGCAGGGAAGCGGAGGCCAGGCTGGCGGCTCTGGAAGAGCGCAGCCGCCTGATCCTGGGTTCGGTCAACGAAGGCATCGTCGGCCTGGATGCGGACGGCAAGTTGACCTTCATCAACCCGGCCGTGCCTGCCCTGCTGGGTTACAGCGAAGCGGAGTTGCTCGACCAGCCTATGCATGCGCTAACGCACCACCACTATGCGGATGGTAGCGATTTTCCGCGCGAAGAATGCGCAATGTACCTGACTGCGCAAGACGGACAGTCGCGCACGGTGGACAACGAGGTGTTGTGGCGCAAGGATGGGACGGCGCTGCCGGTCGAGTACACAACCACGCCGGTTTACAAGGATGGCGCCCTCGTCGGTACGGTAGTTGTGTTCCGCGACATCAGCGAGCGCAAGGATGCAGAAGAAAAGGTTAACGCCTATTTCAATAATTCCAGCGACGGCTTGCTGGTGCTGGATCCGGAGCGTGGCTTTGTGCATGCCAACCAGCGGGCGGCGACAATCTACGGATTCGAGCAGGTAAGCGATTTGCTGAAGTGCGGGCCAGTCGAGCTTTCGCCGGAATCTCAACCCGATGGCCGTCCTTCTGCACTGGCTGCCAGAGAGCATATCGAAAAGGCGCTTGGACAACAGAGTCCGCATCACTTCGATTGGCTCCATAAACGCATCGACGGGACTCTTGTGCCCTGCGAGATTACCCTGGTGCCTATCAAGCTGTCGGGGAAAGCAGCCCTCATTGTCGGCGTTCGCGATATAACGGAGCGCAAGGCAGCCGAGAATGCCATCGCTGAACAACGCGCTGCAATGCAGCACATCCTTGATCACAGTCCGGTCGGAACCGCCTTTACCACTAGGGGAGTGTTCCGCTACACCAATCCGGAATTCGAAAAGATGTTCGATGTCAGGGTCGGTGATGCTGCGCAGAAGATTTATGCGAAACCGGAAGATCGCGACGATGTGCTCGGATCGCTCAAACGGGATGGTTTTGTTCACAACCGCGAGATGAAAATGGTCGGCGCGGGAGGCGAGTTGCGCGACTATCTGGTGACTTTCATGCCGTTCGTACACAACGGCGAAGAAGGGGTGATGGGCTGGCTGCTCGACATCACCGAGCGCAAGCAGTCAGAAGAAGCTATCAAGCATGTCAACTTCCTCAACGACCAGGCGCTGGGCTTGACCAGGGCCGGCTACTGGCATGTGCCGCTTGACGGCTCGGGCTGGTACAACTCATCCAAGCGGGCGGCCGACATCTTCGGCGACATCCCTAATGAGAACTACCGCTACCGCGTGGCGGAGGACTGGTTCGCCAACGTTGAGGCGGGCGACCCGGAATACGCAAAGGCGACGGGGCAGAATTTCCAGGAGGCATGCGATGGCAAGATTCCCGCTTACGACTCCATTTACGCTTACAAACGGCCTGTCGATGGTCGCATCGTATGGATTCACGCCTTCGGCAGCGTGGCCCGCGATGCCGAAGGCAAGCCGACCGACATGTACGGCGTGACGCAGGACATCACCGAGTACGTGCACGCCCAGCAGGAGCTGGCCAAAGCCAAGGAGGTCGCCGAAGATGCGACCAGGATGAAGTCGGACTTCCTTGCCAACATGAGCCACGAGATACGCACGCCGATGAACGCCATCATCGGCATGTCGCATCTGGCGCTGAAGACCGACCTCACGCCGCGTCAGCGCGACTACATCAAGAAGATACAGGGCTCCGGCCAGCATCTGCTCGGCATCATCAACGACATCCTCGATTTCTCCAAGATCGAGGCGGGCAAGCTCGCCATAGAGCATGTCGATTTCGAGATGGACAAGGTGCTGGACAACGTTGCCAGCCTCATCTCCGAGAAGACCTCCGCCAAGGGGTTGGAACTGGTTTTCGACATTGCACCCGATGTGCCCGAGCATCTGAACGGCGATTCGCTGCGACTGGGGCAGATCCTCATCAATTACGCCAACAATGCGGTGAAGTTCACCGAGCAGGGCGAGGTCGTGGTCAGCGCCAGAGTGCTGGAGCAGACCGATGACGATGTGCTGATCCATTTCGGGGTGCGCGACACCGGCATTGGTTTGACCGAAGAACAGAAGAGCAAGCTGTTCCAGTCCTTTCAGCAGGCGGACACCTCGACCAGCCGCAAATACGGCGGCACCGGCCTCGGCCTGGCCATCTCCAAGCAGTTGTCGAGCATGATGCATGGCGAGGTGGGCGTCGAGAGCGAATACGGCAAGGGCAGCACGTTCTGGTTCACGGCCCGGTTGGGCAAGGCCAAGGGAGATGCGAAGAAATTGATCCCCTCGCCCGACCTGCGCGGCCGCCGGGTGCTGGTCGTGGACGACAACGAACTGGCCCGCAATGTGCTGGAAGACATGCTGGGCAGTATGACCTTCAAGGTCATCCAGGCGGCGGATGGCAAGGCGGCGGTGCAGGCCGTCAGGCACGCCGATCAATCCGGCAACCCGTTCGATGTGGTGTTCCTCGATTGGCGCATGCCGGGCATGGACGGTATTGAAACCGCCAGAGAAATCCAGTCGGCCGGATTGAACGCTCCTCCGCATCTGGTGATGGTGACTGCGTACGGGCGCGAGGAGGTGCTCAAGGAAGCAGAGGATGCCGGGTTGGAGGACGTGCTGATCAAGCCGGTCAATGCCTCGATGCTGTTCGATACCGTGATGCGAGTGCTGGGCGGGCAGGTGGACGAACATCGCACCAGCGAACACGAGGTGTCGACCGTGCTGGAGGACCTCGCCGCGATCAAGGGGGCGGCCATCCTGCTGGCGGAAGACAACGAGCTCAATCAGGAAGTGGCGGTGGGCCTGCTGGAGGATGCCGGCTTCCAGGTCGAGATCGCCAACAACGGGCAGGAAGTGCTCGATATGCTGGCCAGGAAGTCCTACGACATCGTGTTGATGGATATGCAGATGCCGGTGATGGATGGCGTGACGGCCACAGAGGAGATCCGCAAGGATGCAAAGTACAAGGCCCTGCCCATCGTGGCGATGACGGCCAATGCGATGCAACAGGACAAGGAGCGTTGCGAAGCGGCAGGCATGAATGGCCATGTGGCGAAGCCGATAGAGCCGGATGATCTGTTCCGCACCCTGTTGAAGTGGGTCAAGCCGACGCAGTTTGTTCCGGCGAAAGCCGAAGAGAAAATCCAGGATAGGCACCATGCACCCAAAGACGAGATCAGCCTGCCGGTGATCGAAGGGCTCGATGTCGAACTGGGTTTGCGCCGCGTGCTGGGCAAGCGACCGCTATATCTGAGCATGCTGCAGAAATATGTCAGCAATCAGCAGGCCACCCCAACCGAGTTGCGGGCGGCACTGGATGCCGGGGATCGCGCCACGGCGGAGCGTATCGCGCATTCCGCCAAGGGGGTGAGCGGCAACATCGGCGCCAGCGGCTTGCAGGAGATGGCCGCCGAACTGGAGAAGATGATCCGCGAAGGGGCGGACGCCGAAGCCGTCGAGAAAAAGATCGCCCCGTTCGAGAAGAAGCAGGGGGCGATGATCGCCGCCTTGCGGCAATTCCTGCCCGGGGAAGAAAGCGGCAAACCACCGGAATCGCTCGACATGAACAAGGTCGCCGGCGTGGTGCAGAAACTCGGCGGTCTGTTGGCGGAGGACGACAGCGAAGCCAGCGATGTACTGGAAGAGAATCTCGACCTGTTGCGATTCGCCATGGGGGCCGAGCATTTCACCAGAATCGACGGTGCGATCAAGCAATACGATTTCGAGGCGGCGCTCAAGTATCTGCGCGAGCGAGCGACCGAACTCAAGATCGACTTGTCCTGACAGCTTGAGGCGAACAAATGTCCACGTTGAACCTTGTAGAGAGAGTCGTCAGACACCCGGTCGCCCTCGCGCTGGGGGCCGGGTTGCTGGTTGCCGCACTGACGCTCCAGTTGTTGCAGCACAAGGCCGAAACGGATGGCCGTGCGGAACTGGTCGCCGCGCTGGTGACGCTCAAGGCCAACCTCAGCGTGGAGACGATACGCAGCAAAAACATGGGGGTGGCTGCGATGATAGGGCTGAACGAACCGGTCCTCAAGCAGGCGGCACTGGGGAAATATCCGCTGGATGCCCCGGAGGTGCTGGAACGGCTATCCATCCCGCGCAAACAGTTCGGTTTCGAAGGCACCTATGTGGTCGATCAGGACGGGCTGATGGTTGCCAACGATACCGACGGCAAGAAATCCACCGGTAAATCGATACCCTTCCGTCCCTATTTCCAGCAGGCGATCAGGGGGCAGGAAAGCATCTATGCCGCGGTCGGCGCTTACTCGGATTCGCGCGGCATTTACTATGCCGCGCCACTTTACGAAGGCAGCAGCAAGGGGAAGATCATCGGGGTCATTTCGATCAAGACGTCGGCGGATCCCCTGGATGATGTGCTCAGGCAGGCCGGCGGCAACGGACTGCTGCTTTCCCCGCAGGGGGTGGTCTTCGCCAGCACCAAACCCGAATGGCTGCTCAGCATGTCGCCGCCATTCAGCGAGAAACGGGTGGAGGATATCCGCAAGCTGAAACAGTTCGGGCAGCGTTTCGACAACAAGACGCCGACGGTGCTGGGCTTCGATCCTTATGCCCCGGACTTTTCCATCGATGGGGTGCGCTATGTGGCCGAGCGGATACCGTTGGACTGGCGCGATCCCGCAGGAAACTGGACGCTGGTGCGGTTCCATGATGCTTCGAAGTGGTTCCCGAAAAGCCTCAAACTGAGTGTGCTCGGCGGTATCCTGCTGCTTGCGCTGGCATCGGGCTTGACCGTGCAGTACCTGTTGGCATATCGCCGCCGGATAAAAGAGCGGCTGGCGGCCGAGTCGGTCGAGCGGCAAAACGCCGAGAAAGCGGTCGTGGAGTCCGCGAAAAGAGGCGAGGCGTTGGCCGAGACCGGGGCCAGGTTGCGCGATGCCGTCAGTATCGGGGATTTGTCGCAATGCTATTTGTCTAGTCTGGCTGCGATGCTGGAGGTGCGGTACGGGCTGTTCTATGTCGCCGACGAAGCGAAGCGCGAACTGGTGCTGGTTGGCGGTTATGGCGTGGCGGACGGCGATTATGGTCGTGCGGTCGCCTATGGCGAAGGGCTGACCGGGCAGTGCGCTATCGAGCGTGTTCCGGTTCAACTGGATCAGCCTCCCGCGGGTTATCTGCGCATCGCCTCGGGTACGGGCGAGGGACAGCCATCCTGGATATTGCTCCGCCCCTTGTTGCTGAACGAGCAGCTGGTGGCGGTGGTCGAACTGGCCGGATTCAGGCCGATCGACCGGAAGGATATGGAGGTGTTGCAGGAGCTGGAGCCGGTCGTCGCCGCTTGCGTCGAGATCATCACGCGCAAGCAGCAATACAACGCCGAGTTCTCCAGGCAATTGGGCTTGCAGCAGGCATTGCTGGACAGCATCCCCAATCCGATCTTCTATAAAGGCGTGGATGCCCGCTTCATAGGTTGCAATGCGGCTTACGAAAAGGCATTCAACGTGCGCAAGGCGGATTTCATCGGCAAGCGGGTGCTCGATCTCGAGTGTCTGCCCATGGAAGAGCGGCTCGCCTACCAGCGGGAGGATGAGGCGGTGATCGACAGCGTCGGCTCGGTCAGGCGCGAAGTGCAGTTGACCTATGCCGACGGCAAGATACATCGCTGCGTGTATTGGGTGCAAGGGTTCCGCTTGCCTGACGGCCCGAAAGGCGGACTGGTCGGCACGTTTATCGATATCGAAGGTTCGTCCAGGCGTAAGGCTGGGCGGTACATGCCCATGTGGCATGATGATCTGTTGCGAAGGAGAAAAAGATGGATACGTTCGACTTTACCGACAAACCGACAGTGCTGGTGGTGGACGACACGCCGGATAACCTGTCGCTGATGAGCGGGTTGCTCAAGGACGATTACAAGGTCAAGGTCGCCAGCAATGGCGAAAAGGCATTGAAGATCGCGGCATCCGAGAATCCGCCCGACCTCATCCTGCTCGACATCATGATGCCGGGCATGGACGGCTATGAAGTGTGCACCAGGCTGAAGGCCGATGCGACGACGCGCGACATTCCGGTGATCTTCCTGACGGCCAAGGCCGAAATAGAGGACGAGAAGCACGGCCTGGAACTGGGCGCGGTCGATTACATCACCAAGCCGATCAGTCCGCCCATCGTATTGGCAAGGGTAAAAACCCATCTGACCCTGAAGGCGTCGGCCGATTTCCTGCGCGACAAGAACGAGTTTCTCGAGGCTGAGGTCGCCAGGCGCACTGCCGAGGTTGCGGCGATCCAGGATGTGACGATTCTGGCGATGGCCTCGCTGGCGGAAACACGCGATTCCGATACCGGCAACCATATCCGGCGCACCCAGTTCTATGTGAAGGTGCTGGCAGAGAAGCTGCGTAATCATCCCCGATTCGACCACTTCCTGAGCGATCGAAACATCACCATGCTGTTCAAATCTGCGCCGCTGCACGATATCGGAAAGGTCGGCATCCCCGATCGCATCCTGCTGAAACCGGGCAAGTTCGAGCCCGAAGAATTCGAGATCATGAAGACTCACACCACCCTGGGCAGGGACGCCATCGCACAGGCGGAGAAAGACTTGGGAACCAATGTCGAGTTCCTGCGCATGGCCAAGGAGATCGCCTTGTCGCATCAGGAAAAATGGGATGGCAGCGGCTATCCCGATGAACTTTCCGGGGACGACATCCCGATTAGCGCGCGCCTGATGGCATTGGCCGATGTATATGATGCGCTGATCAGCCGCCGCGTCTACAAGGAAGGGATGACGCATGAAAAAGCGGTCGAGATCATCAAGGCCGGCAAGGCCAGGCATTTCGACCCGGATATCGTCGATGCCTTCCTGGAACTGCAGGACGAGTTCCGCGCCATCGCGGCGAAATATGCCGATTCTGACCAGGATATGTCGAAGAAGGCCGAATATCTGGCACAGACCGGAGTTGCTCCCGCTTGAGGTGACTTATGATGATCCCCAAAAAAACGACTTTCCTCGTTGTCGACGACTTCGAGCCGATGCGCAAGATGAACGCCAACCAACTCCGGTCCCTGGGGGCAGACAGCATCGTTTCCGCCGCGAACGGTGCGGAGGCCATGCGTATCCTGCAATCCCAGCATGTCGATGTCGTGTTGTCCGACTGGAGTATGCCGGTGATGTCGGGGCTCGACCTGCTGAAGTCCGTTCGGGCTGACGAGCGATTGCGCTATCTTCCCTTCATGATGATCACGGCCGAAGCCGAGCGCGAGAAAGTCGCCGAGGCGGTCGCGTGCGGCGTGAGCGACCTGCTGGTGAAGCCTTATACGACCGGCAAGCTGGCCGAGCGCATCGAGAAACTGCTGACATGGAAGCCGCGACAAGCCTTCATCGCGCATCATGAGGAAGCAGCCGTCCTCACCCATCGCCAAGCGGATATCGGCAGTGGCGAGCCCGTCGAAGCGACAGAAGAGGCGGCTCGCCCGACCATCCTGGTGGTGGACGATACGCCGGATAACCTGCAGTTGCTGGCGCATCTGTTCAGGGACGAATACCGCGTGCGCATCGCGCACAACGGTGCCAAGGCGCTGAATATCTGCTGCTCGGACAATCCGCCCGATCTGGTGCTGCTCGACATCATGATGCCGGATATGGACGGTTTCGAAGTGGCGCGCCGGATGCGCGAGCATCCCAGCGCCGAGACTATCCCGGTGATCTTCGTCACCGCGATGACCGGCGATGAAGCACGCGACAAGGGGCTGGAGCTGGGGGCGGTGGACTTCGTCACCAAACCGATAGACCCGGCGGTGCTGCTCCCGCGGGTGCGCAACTTCATGCGCTATGTCGAACTGCACAAGCAGCTGCAGGCGGACTACGACGGCATGCTGGAAGCCGCCCGCTTGCGCGAGGATGTCGAACACATCACCCGCCACGACATGAAGGGGCCGCTGGCCGGGGTGCTTGGTCTGGTGCAGAGCCTGGCCGAGGACGATTCGATGAATCGCAAGCAGATCGAGCAATTGCGCATGGTCGAGGAGACCGCGCTGCAGGTGCTCAACATGATCAACCTGTCGTCGGAACTGTTCAAGATCGAAACCGGGCGTTTCAAACTCGATCCGAAGCCGGTGAAGATCGGCGACATACTGCGTCGCATCGTCGAGATTTCACGTACAACTTTCTCCGTGAAGCGTCTGACCATTTCGGTCGATACCGATTTCTCCGTGGGCGAGGAGTTGCCCGAAGCGTTCGGCGATGCGATGCTGTGCTATTCGCTGTTCCAGAACCTGGTCAAGAATGCCTGCGAGGCGGCACCCGAAGCGAGCCAGGTTTCGGTAAAGCTGAATGACGAGTCTCCCCTCACCATCGTCATAACGAACAAGGGTGCGGTGCCAGAAGAGATTCGCGAGCATTTTTTCGACAAGTTCGTGACCCACGGGAAACAGGGGGGGACCGGATTGGGGACCTACTCGGCCAAGCTGTTGACCGAAGCGCAAGGAGGAAAGATCGAACTTGCCGTCTCGGATAAAAATAATCAAACGACAATTACTGTTTTTCTGCCTCGCGCGACGCAGCCGGTAGCCTCCTGAACCATCTGGTTATGAAAGATGAAGTTCAAAATGCCATCGGCTTCTGCAATGAGGGATATGTCTCATAAATCCGCAGGAGTATTTGCGCTATGATGTCGGCGCTTTCCCGATTGCACTGAAAGACGAAGAGTGCCCCTCCCGATCCCCCGATTACCGGATTCATCGAAATGAAATCCTTCCTCACGATCCGCGCGCAGTTGTTGGTGCTGGTTGCGGCCATCGCACTGCCGATGATAGTGATACTTGTGTACACGATTTTCGACAATGCGCAGCAGCGCATCGTCGAGGCGAAGTCCACAGCGCACATGCTTGCGGTGGTCGCGTCTTCCGATGTCGATCGCGTTCTGATCTCCAACCGTGATCTTCTGGTGCAGATGGCCAAACGCCCGCTTGTCCGCAAGATGGATGCGCGACACTGCGATCGGGTGTTATGGGATTTTCGCCAGCTGTTTCCTAAATCCGCCAACATGACCGTGATCGACATGCAAGGCACGGCGATTTGTTCTGCGGTTCCGCAGCCGGGCGGCAAGCCGGTTTCGGTAGCCCAAGCGCCTTGGTTCAAGAAGTCGCTGGTCGAGGACGATTTCGTCGTGAGCGATCCTTTTTTCGGCCCGATCACCGGCAGATGGGTGACCGTGCTGACCTATCCGATCCGCGACGATCATGGGAAAAGAATCGGTTTTCTCGGTTTGCCGCTCGATCTGGCCTTGTACGAACCCAATCTGTCCAATGCGCCGTTGATTCCAGATACCACCGTCGGCGTCATTACCGCGGAGGGCACTTTCGTCTGGCGCAATCTCGATACCGAAAAATGGGTGGGAAAGAATCTTGGCGACAACAGCACCGTCAAGAAACTGCTGGCCGGGCTGGAAGGGGAAATGGACGGGATTGATGTTCAGCCCAGATTTTATGACGTGCATCCGGTACAAGGCGCGAGTTGGTCCGCGTATGTCGGCATACCGACCAGCACCGTTTATTCCCAACTCCGGGCTTCGTTGTTCAGGAATGTGTTGCTGGGCTTGATCTGTCTGTTGCTTATTCTGGGTGGGGCATGGTGGATCGCGCGCCAGATATCGCGCCCGATCGGCGCGCTGGCATCGGCTTCGCGCGCGATCAGGAAGGGGCACGGCGCAGCCAGAGCCGAACTGGATGGCCCCCCGGAAATCCGGGAAGTGGCGCAAGAATTCAATGAAATGCTCGATGTGCGCCTGCGTGCGGAAGTCGCGTTGCGGGAGAGCGAAGCCAAGTTGTCGGAAGCGCTGCAGATTGCCCGTCTGGGGCATTGGGAGTATGAGGTAGCCAGCGATGAATTCGTGCTAAACGACCAATATTATTCGCTGCACCACACCACTGCAGAGAAGATGGGGGGCTATCGCATGTCTTCGGCGGATTTCGCGCGGCGGATGGTTCACCCCGACGATGCGCAAATGGTGGGCGAGTATATCCGGCAGTCTTTGAGCGCGGACATCGGCGATCCCTTTGTTCAGACCGAAGCGCGAATCCTGTGTGCCGACGGCGAGCCCCGCTGGGTGCAGGTGCGCTACAGGATAGAAGGAAACGAACAAGGCGTTGTTGCCAGATTGATCGGCGTCAATCAGGACATCACCGAACGCAAACATGCCGAACAAACCCAGAGACGGCTGAACCGCGCGCTCAAATTGTTGAGCGATTGCAACATGGCGCTGGTGCATGCGGTGGAAGAGCAGGCACTGCTGACCGAGATTTGCCGACTGGTGGTCGAGCAGGGCGGCTATCGCATGGCATGGGTGGGTTTTGCCGAGCATGATGCGGCAAAAAGCGTGCGTCCGGTGGCGCAGTACGGTGACGATGAAAATTATCTGGCCAGTGTGGGGGTATGCTGGGCCGACACGGAACAGGGACAAGGATCGACGGGTTCCGCGATCAGGACGGGGCAGACCGACATCAATCAGGATTACCGGACCAATCCGCGCACTGAGTTGTGGCGTGACGCGGCCTTGGCGAGCGGTTACCTCTCCAGCATTGCGTTGCCGCTGGTCGGCAAGAAGCGCGTGATTGGGGCGTTGACGATCTATGCAGCCGAAACCGCAGCCTTCGAGCGAGAGGAAGTGAGACTGCTGGAAGAAATGGCCAACGATCTGGCGTACGGCATCGAGACCTTGCGCACCCGCGTCGAGCACGAAGCGGCGGAGAAAAAACTGGAATTCCTCGCGCACCACGACATGTTGACCGAGTTGCCCAACCGGGTGTTGCTGCGCGACCGTTTCGAGCAGGCTGCCGCATTGGCGGAGCGCGAGCACTCCGGTGTGGCGGTGTTGTTCCTCGATCTGGATAACTTCAAGCAGGTTAACGACACGCTCGGCCACAACTTCGGCGATCAGTTGCTGATTCGCGTGGTCGAGCGCCTGCGCGGCTGTCTGCGCGACACCGATACCATCAGCCGTCAGGGCGGCGACGAGTTCATCGTGCTGCTGCCGCATTTGAGCGACTCCGGCGCGATCGGCGGCATCGCCCAGCATATCGTCGAGGTGTTCAGCGAGCCTTTCGAAATCGAAGACTATTCGATCAATGCGACCTTCAGCATCGGCATCAGTTTGTATCCGCTCGATAGTCGGGATTTCGATACGCTGCTCAGGAATGCGGATACCGCGCTGTATCAGGCCAAGGATAGCGGGCGCGACACTTACCGTTTCTTCTCCGAGAAGATGAACCTCGATGCGCAAGAGCAATTGCATCTGCAGGGGCAATTGCGCAACGCGCTCAAGAACCAGGAATTCCTGTTGCACTACCAGCCGCAGATCGACATCGGCAGCGGCGGCATCGTCGGCGCGGAAGCGCTGGTGCGCTGGCAGCATCCGGAATTCGGTCTGGTTCCGCCGGGACGGTTTATTCCGCTGGCGGAACGTAGCGGCCTCATCATTTCGATAGGCGAATGGGTGCTGCAGGATGCTTGCCGTCAAGCGCAGGTATGGCGGGAGCAGGGGCAGCCGCTGGTGATCGCGGTCAACCTCTCCGCGTTGCAATTCAAGCGCGGCAACCTGGTCGAGACCGTGGCACGGGCGTTGCAGCAGTCGGGATTGCCTGCGGAGTTGCTGGAGCTGGAATTGACCGAGTCCATCCTGTTGCAGGACATCGAGGTCGCGATCAGGACCTTGCACAGCCTGAAAGACATGGGCGTGAAGCTGTCCATCGACGATTTCGGCACGGGTTACTCAAGCCTGTCCTACCTGAAGCGGCTGGCCGTCGACAAACTCAAGATCGACCAGTCGTTCGTGCGCGATCTGACCGAGGACGCCGACTCGGCAGCCATTGTCCGCGCGATCATCCAGCTCGGGCATACGATGCAGCTCAAGGTCATCGCAGAAGGCGTCGAGAACGAGGCCCAGCTTGCCTTCTTGCGCAACTATGATTGCGATGAAGTGCAGGGCTATTTATACAGTCGCCCGGTGGCGGCACATGAATTCGTTAAATTGCTGGAAAGTCCGGGGATATGAGATTGAGAGCCGTTATCGCTGTGTTAACCATGCTGGCATCAGCGTCCGCGTCGGCAACCAACTGGCTGCAACTGCAGGGTAACGAGATGCCGGACGCGCCTGCGTTCAGGTATTTCGGTTTCGTCCAGCCTACCTATACCCACATCGATGCGCAGCCGGTGACCGGGCTGCAGGGTCCCGTCGCAATACATAACGGCAAATATTCGGCGCTCAACCTCAACTGGCCGAACCTGGAACGCCCGCATCAGTTTCAGGTGTTGCGCGCCGGCTTGGGCGCGCGCGGCAGGCTCAGTGACGAGATCAATTATTTCGCCGCTCTCGACGCCGGACAGAACGGCACGACCTATTACAGCGATGTGATGCTGACCGATGCCTCGCTGACCGTCAGCCTCATCCCCGGCGCGCGCGTGCGCGCCGGCCTGTTCAAGTTACCGACCAGCGAGGAAGCATTGCAGGCCGTCAACGTTTCCGCGCCCTATGTGTACAACTCCAACGTGGTGCTTTACCTGCTGGTTGGGCTGCCGGTGCAGTCCAGCGGCGCGGTCAATCCGGCCGGCGCTTCGGCCGCCAGCCTGACCAGCGGTTTTTCCGGCTACCGCGACTGGGGCGTACAGGTCTACGACACATTCAACCGCGGCCAGTGGGAGTATTCCTATGCCGCGATGCTGTCCAACGGCGATTCGATCGACCGGATGCTGGATAGCGACGGCCGCAAGGATCTGACGCTGCGTTTTCAGGCGTCATACTTGCTAGGCAGCCAAGGATCCAAGAGTCGCGGACCCAACCGCGAAGACTTCAGTGCATACGTCTGGCGGCAGGCCGGTTCGCGGCTGTTCGGCACGCAGCATTACTCGCTGGTGCGCGAAGGTGTGGGGATCAAATATCTGCAGGGCGATTTTCGCGCCTCGGCGGAATACCTGCGCGCCGCCGGCATGATCGTCGGCGGTCAGACGCCGCCCTTCGTGGGACAACCGTTCGTCGTCGGCGTAAACGAAAAGGCAGGCGGCTGGTATCTGGAAGGCGGCTGGCGCTTCCTGCCGCAATGGGAAGCCGACCTGCGCTATGACTATCTGGATTTCATGACGCAGACCATAGCCAACGAGCGCGAGTTGGCGACGACCACGCTGGGCCTGCAGTACTCCGTCAATCCTGCTGTACGCGTCATTTTCAATTACGAATGGCGAGCGATGACAGTCTCCAACCCCGCCGCGATTGCCGCCGGCCCCGCGCGCAACAATGCATTAACTATTGCCGACAACCTGGGCGACCGGGCTAGCATGCAACTGACTTGGTCGTTCTGATCTGAATTCGAGATTGAAGCCTTGCTGCAGTTGAGGCAAGATGCGCGCGGGAATGGGCTGGTCGTAAAAGCAGAACCATTTGTCCACGAAAAACACGAAAAGCACGAAATTAGACAAGCAGGTTTTCGCGGTTTTTTTCGTGGCTTTCGTGTTTTTCGTGGACAGATTTTTTCAAACTAACTAGAGAATTATTATGGGCGCACAGTGGAAAGCCAGACATAAGGAAATCGCAGCGAATGCCAAGGGCAAGATCTTCGGCAAGCTGTCCAAGGAAATCATGGTCGCCGCCAAAGGCGGGGCAGACCCGGACCTGAATTCGCGCCTGCGTCTGGTGGTCGAACAGGCGAAGAAGGCCTCGATGCCGCGCGAGACGCTGGAGCGCGCGATCAAGAAGGGCGCGGGTCTGCTCGACGGCGGCGCGCAACTGGAACGTCTGGTCTACGAAGGCTTCGCGCCTCACCGCGTGCCGGTCATCGTCGAATGCCTGTCCGACAACATCAACCGCACCATGTCCAGCATGCGTGTGCTGTTCCGCAAGGGCCAGCTCGGCGCGGAAGGCTCCGTCTCGTGGGACTTCAGCTACGTCGGCATGATAGAAGCGATGCCGAACTCGAAAGATGCAGACCCTGAAGTCGCCGCCATCGAAGCGGGCGCGCAAGACCTCGAACCCTCCGAAGAAGGCGCAACCCTCTTCATCACCGACACCACCGATCTCGATGCCGTGTGCAAAGCGCTGCCCGCGCAAGGCTTCACCGTCGTATCCGCCCAACTGGGCTACCGTCCGAAGAATCCCGTCACGCTGAGTAGCGACGCCGAACGCGAAGAAGTGGAAGCCTTCCTCGAAGCGATGGACTCGGACGACGACGTGCAGAACGTTTATGTGGGGTTGGCGGGGTAGGGGAGGAGAGATTGTTAGTTAATTTGCTTGCCAAATAGGCCTGAAATTACTGGTGAACCTATCTCGAAAACCTCGGATCACTTTATGTTCAGTAATAAAAAAATCGTTTTGGTCGGTGGCAGTTCCGGTATTGGCTTTGCGGTGGCGCAGCAGGCGATCAGCGCTGGGGCAGAGGTGGTGATTGCTTCGCGGTCATTGGAAAAACTGCATGCGGCTGCAAAGCAGCTCGGTGGTCGTGTACGGGTGGAGCAGGTTGACGCATCGGACGAACAATCGGTGATCGGATTCTTTCAGCGAGTTGGCTCGTTTGATCATTTGGCGATTACCGTTAAACCGCAGTTGCCGTCAGGACGATTTCTTGAGAATGATCTGGCCGCAGTGACTGCTGCTTTCGATGCAAAATTCTGGGGGCAATATCGTTTGGCAAAACATGCGGTGCGGCATATTCGTCAGGATGGGTCTATCGTGCTCACCTCAGGGGTTGCGTCGCGACGCAGCTATCCCGGCTATTCGATTGTCAGCGCGATGAATGCGGCAACCGAGGCACTGGCAAAGGCGATTGCCATTGAGGTAGCTCCCATTCGGGTCAATACGGTTTGCCCCGGTTTTGTTGATGCTGATCGGCCTATTCCCGGACGGATTGAATACGTCCGCACACTGGCTCCCAATTTGCCGCTTGATCGCCTTGGTGCGGCCAAAGAAATTGCCGAGGCTTATCTGTATTTGTTCGGCAATGCTTATTCCACTGGGAGCGTGATCGTGGTGGATGGTGGGGCGACTTGTTGACGGCTACTACTGTTCCAGCTTCCTCGATTTCTTGGGGCTGCAATACATTTCCGCCGGCTTGGAGCGATTGATCCTGTTCCTCTATCCGACGATGACGGTGATTCTTGCGGCGCTGCTCTACAAGCGCGCCATCGGCCGCAAGGCAATTGCGGCGATGGCGTTAAGTTATGCCGGGATCGCGCTGGTGTTTTTTCATGATGTGGGCATGAGCGAGAGCGATGCCGTGCTGATCGGCGCTGCGCTGGTGTTCGCTAGCACCTTGTCCTATTCGATCTATCTGGTGGGGGCGGGGCATGCCATCGCGCGAATTGGGGCGATGCGCTTCACCGCCTATGCGATGGTGGTCGCGAGTGCGGCCAGCCTGTTGCAGTTCGTGCTTATGCGCCCGATGAGCGCGCTCGATCTGCCGTTGCGCGTGTACGAGCTGTCCATCGCGATGGCGATTTTCTCCACTGTGCTGCCGGTGTTTCTGCTGTCTTTTGCCATCCGCCGCATCGGTTCGGGCAGCGCGTCGCGGCAGGGCCGGTCAGCACGATCTACATGGCGTATCTGTTCCTGGGCTAGCGCATTTCGTTGTTGCAGATCGCAGGCTCGGCGCTGGTGCTGGCGGGCGTGCTGGTCGTCAGCCTGAGCGGTCGGCGCGAAAACTAGGTCAGTGGCGTGAGGCAGGGGGCGGTCATCTCCGCTCTTTTTCGTAGGGGATGTCGTACCGCTCGCGGTAGAACTTCATGCGCACATCGACTTCTTCCGTTGTCGTACCGAAATCCTCCAGCGCATAGCGATGTCCGCTGTGCAGTCCTTCCCGTTCGCTTTCGGCGAGCCAGGCGGCCATCGCGTTCTCTGTGGCGGAGTCGAATTCCATATCGGCGAATTGGTAGATGCGGCGCATCGTCGCGCGCCAGTCGCGGTTCATGTCGGCGTAGTGGACATCGAGTTGCTGTGCGGCGGGGATGTGTTCGCGCGCGGCGATACAGCGCCGCGCCATCTGTTCGTAGAAGTCCATCCAGATGTCGCGGGTTGCGGCGCGACAGGGCAGATCGGTGTGCTGCACTGCGAAATGCCAACTCAGTGACATGATGGAGCCCACTGTCTTGAGCGGGTCGCGGTGCATGAAAACCAGTTTGGCGTCGGGGAATGTCTGCATCAGCGTGGGCAGGTCGAGCATGTGCTGGGGATTTTTCAATACCCAGCGTTTTCCTTCCGGCTCGTTGCGGGAGCGGGAAATCAGTTTCATCAGGTCCGACATGTAGCGGTAGCCGGCCTGTTTGTCGTCGGCAAGAAACCAGCGGTAATAACTGGGGACATGGTACAGCCCCAGCGCGGAAAAACCGCTGAAGGCGTGATTGAGCAGCAGCATTTCCTCTTCCGGCCAGTCGGCGCCCATCGGGTGGGCCAGGGCTCCCGGATACACGGTATGGCGGGCGGCGATCGCTTCCTTTACCTCTTCGTAACGAGCCGTGCGGCCTGCATCGGGCAGGTTCGGGCGCGGGGCCGGGTTGATCCCTTCCCATGTGGTCAGATGCTGCAATCGCGGGTCGGTCGCCATCATGCGCTGCAGGCGCGTGGTGCCGGAGCGGTGGAGGCCGACGATGATCACAGGTGCGGCGATTTTTCGTTGCCGTATGTCGGGATGCGCCTCGAAGCTGGCGTTGGCCCAAAGCCGGTTAGTGAGCGACTGCAGGGTGCGAGTCCTTGCGATGTGACGACCGAATGGGTTGAGGTTGGCCTCGTTCTCGACGGCGTCGAGCAGCGTTCGCAACGGCGGAAGAAAATCGTCGTCGCCGAAGCGTTCCAGTCCGGTTATTCGGCGCGCCTCGGCAATCAATGCCTGTTCGGAGAGGTCGATTTCCTTTGATCCGGCAGGGTGCTCGCTGTTGAACTGTTTGACGAGCGGGTGGTGGTAATGAGTGCTGGGTAAGATGTCCATTCGAAGTGCCTCAATCAATATGGAAACCCCGCCGGAGGCGGGGTGAAGTCAGGAGGATGTAAGCGATCCGGCGAGTTTGAACAGAATGGTTCTCACAGATTGTAGATTGCCTGCAACCACAGGGAGCGCGGGGCCATCGGCAGGTCGTTGGGGATGGACGTGCCCGGCGCGGTGCTGGGTTCGAGCACCGTGGCATCGAACAGGTTGCGCACGGAGGCCGTGAAGTTCCACTGCTTCACGCTGCGAGAGGTGCGCAGCGTCAGATCGACCGTGGTGTAGTCCGGCACTTGCGGGCGGGCGTCGCCGCTGGGGCGTTTGCGGTCCGCGACCCAATTGATCTGCGGGGCGAGCAGCCAGCCGGAGGCCAATTGCCAGTCGCCGCGCATGTTGAAGTGGTGGCGGGGTGCGTAGCCGGCATCCTGATTAGTGGTGGCATCAATGGAACGCTGCCACGCGTAGTTGCCGATGAAGCGCAATCTGCTGTTGGCATCCCACACGGCTTCCAGTTCAATGCCGTCGCCGTGCTGCGCGCCGGTGTTCTGGAAAGTGGATCCGGTTCCGGCTACGGCATTGGCCACGGTGCGGATGGTGTCCTTTATGTTGTAGCGGAACAGATTCAGGTTCACCTGGGTATTCATGGTTGCTTGCCAGGCAATGGCGGCTTCTATCGTTTCTATGGTTTCCGGCTTCAGGTTGGGGTTGCCGTTGCCGGAAGGGTTGACGCCGTATTGTTCAAGGAGCGCCGGAGCGCGGAAGGCCTTGCCGTAGAGCAACTTTGCGGTCAGGTTGTAGGCTGCATCCCATACCACAGCAAGGCGCGGGTTGGTGGTGCCGCCGAAGTCCGAATACCGGGAGTGGCGCACCCCGGCGGTCAGCATCCAGTCGCGAGCGAAACTCCACTCGTCCTGAGCATAGAAGTAATCGTTGAGCCGGCGGTGCGGGAGCTGATGGGGCTGGATGGTGCCGTAGTCGATCACCGGCCCGGTGGGTACGGGTACGCCAGCGGCATTCAACAGGAAATTCTTGACGGTTCTCACCCTGTACATATCCAGGTCTTCATGGCCTAAGCCGAAACGCAGGCTGTGGTCGGTAAAGCCAGAGTAGGTGGCGTAGCCGGAAATTCTCAGTTGCCGTTCCCAGCGGGCTGGAGAGCCCATCATGCCGTCCGGGAATAGCCCGGTGGGGAGCCGGGTGCCGGGTGGATACATATTGTAGTTATCCGCCACTTCGGCATGGTTGAGGTAACTGCCGGTGAAACCCAGTCCCCAATATTGGGAAAACTGCGGGTCTTTCCAGGTGAGATCGGCGGAGATGCGCTCGTTGTTATCCTTGCCCACCGGATCGAGTGCGGAAGAAATGCCAGCGCCGGTCCCCACGTTGTTCCGCTGCTTGTAGTCGCCGC
Source organism: Gallionella sp. (assembly GCA_023229845.1). GTDB lineage: Bacteria > Pseudomonadota > Gammaproteobacteria > Burkholderiales > Gallionellaceae > Gallionella. The sequence continues at coordinate 89,201 of JALNYK010000003.1, read as the reverse complement.
GCAGACGCCATTTGTCGTAGCCGAAATCGACATGGGCATCGATGGCGTCGAAGTCGGTGTTCACCGGTCCCGGAGCCAGGCTGGCTGCAGTGCCGAACAGTCTGTCCAAGCGGGTCACCGCATCGGCAGTGATAATTTCCTTGAAGCCATCGGTGCGACCGATATGCAGGTAGGCGGCGACATCCACGGCTTCGTTCAGCTTGCCGCCATGGTGTATCCATGCGTCTTTGGAGTTGAACGAACCGGCGCGCACGCCGAATTCGGTGCCTGGCGCATTCGCCGCCGTCTTGGTGATGATGTTGATCACGCCGGAGAAGGCGTCTGCGCCATATAGTGCCGAGCCTGGACCGCGGATAATTTCGATGCGGGCGACATTCTCCAGCGACAGGCCGCCCCAGGATTTGCCTTTGTCGCCGCGATAGATGGAGTTCATCGGAATGTCGTTTTGCAGCATCAGCACCTGGGGATTGGTCGAGGGGCTGCCGATGCCGCGTATCTGGTATGTCGAGGCGTAGTTGATGGAAGAGCGCGAAACGTGAAATCCCGGCACGGTCTCCAGCACTTCATCCAGGTCTTTCGCGCCCATGGACTTGATGTCCTCGGCAGTGATTACCGAGGCCACGGAAGGGGCGCGGCGCAATTCCATTTCGTTGCCTGTGGCGATGGAGACGAGCGGCCTGCTGCCGTAGATCAGCGCCAACTCGTTTTCCTCGTCGGTTTCGGCGAAGACGAGAGGCGCTTGCAGCAGCAGCGGTAGCGCGAACAGAAGTTGGTGGCGGTATTTCATTTCTTCCTCCGTGCGGAATTATTCACCTGCATTATAGTTTTGAATGAGAGACGAAATCGCACGCAGTATGCATTCCGTGCGATTGATTATTCAAGCGTTTTTTATATGTCATAAATGTCGAGCGCTATGCAACTCTGTTGCATCGAGACGAAAATGGCCCGATTCCCTGTGTGCCGGATACGGGCGCGAAAATCTGCATGCTTATTCCAAGGTTCCCAGCGTTTTCATGCGTATGCCGATAGGCGGAACTTCCTCGCCGTCGATGCGCACGTCCAGCAATGTCGGCCCTTTGTGCTTCAGGATCGCATCGAAATCGAGGGCGTCGAGTTCCTGCGGCGAGCGGATGATGTGGCCGGGGATGCCCATGGAGGCTGCGAGCATGCGGTAGTCCACCTGAGGCAGCTGGTAGCCGATGGCTTCGGCCTTGGCGAGCCGTTGACCATGCTTGACCATGCCCAGTGCGCCGTCGTTGAGCACGATGAAGACGACGGTAAGGTTCTCCATCGCCGCGACGGTGATCTCCTGTCCGCTCATCAGGTACGTGCCGTCGCCGACGATGCAGACCACCGGACAGTCCGGATTGCCGCGTGCGGTGCCAACCGCCGCACCCAGGCTCCAGCCCATGGGGCAAAAGTCCATTATCAGGCGCAGCCAACTGGCTGTGCCCGAGCGCTGTCCTTGCTCTTTCAGGGCTGGACGCTGGCGCAGGCGCCGGTTGTGGGGCTGCAGGTAATGCGTCGTCCACACAATGCTGTTGCCCATGTCGGAAAGGAAGCGGGTGTTGGGGGGGCAACGTTCCGACAGCGTTTTCATCAGGCGTTGAGGCTTGAGCGGAGTGGCATCGGAGTCGTAGCTTGCGGGCGATTGCAATACGATCCCGCCCCGCTGTTTTTTGAAGCCGGAGGCGCCGGCCGCTTTCAGCAGCATCGTCAGGCGTTCGCATACCGTGCGGATATGGCCGCGCACCTGGAGCATGGCCATCGGCGAACGCATCAGGTTCTTTTCGGAGTTGTCGATATGCACCAATCGGTTGTTGAGCAGGGAATCGCACCAGCCGCTGCTGGCTAATTCGCCGAAGCCGGTGCCGAAAGCCAGCACGATGTCCGGAGCGCCGGAAAGCAGGGCATTGGCGCTGGCATGGCCGCCGAAGCCGAACACGCCGCAATAGGCCGGATGGCGGGGATTGACGTAGCCCTTGGCGTCCGGGGTGGTGACGAACAGTGCGCCGGTCAGTTCGGCCAGTTCCATGATCGCTTCGATGGCGTTGCCGCAAGAAGCGCCGATCAGGAATGCGACACGCGGCGAGTGCCTCAGTTCGTCGTATAGCTGTTGCACCGCGCGTTCGTCGACCAGAATGGGTTCTTGTTCGAGCAGGGTCGCTAATTTGTAACTGGGGGTGGCACTCGGCGCCTGGCTGCGCAGAATGTCCAGCGGAATTGCCAGATGGGCCGGGCCGCCGGGGTCCTGGTGCGCTGCCATCAGCGCATTGGCCAGTTTGCGTTCGAACTGATCAGGGTGGGACACCATGGCGTTGTAACGAGTGCAGTGGTCGAACATTGCGAAGACGTTGATGCCGATGCCGGACGATTCCTGAAACGCGCCCTTGCCGAAAGTGGGCAGTGCCGGAAGACCGCTGATCGCCAGCAGCGGAATGTTGTTGTCGTGGGCGCAGGCGATGCCGGTGATGAGGTTGGTGGCGCCCGGGCCGGAGGTGGAGCAGCACACGCCGATCTTGCCGGTTTCGCGGGCGTAGCCGTCGGCCATGAAGGCGGCGCCGGTTTCATGGCGCGCCAGAATATGGCGGATGCCGCCACGGCGTTCGCTTCTGGCCAGCGCGTTGTAGAGCGGTTCGATCGCGCCGCCGGGAACGCCGAACACATACTCGACGCCTATCTGTTCCAGATAGGCGACCAGCAAATCGGCTACATCCGGGATCAGATCCGGAATGGATGTCAATTTCTCCTCAGCCGTTTCAATACGGCTGTGGGCAAGTGTAACCTTGGCGCCCATGGCAAAACTCCTCCTAATGAAGTGCAACACTTCTTATTGTTTTTTTGTTTTTGTCGACCGATGACTATCGGTTTGCCGGTCTTGGGCCGGTTGATTTTGCCGGCGAACTTTCCGCCATGCATGTTTTTTTACCCATGAAACATGTAAGGGGAATGTAAAGCCTGCTATCATTCTGCGCAAGTGAAATGCGCGTGCGATCGGTCGGTCGGCGTGTCATCTTGACGATAGTGCGTGGGTGCTTTTCATGGTCGAGTCGCCGGACAGGCCGGTATCGGGATGGGCTGAGGGGCCATCCTGCTGGATTTAGGGAGATGCTCTGCGGTTTGCGTGACGACGCAAACTTTAATGACGCCGAATAATAATGATCAAGGGCATATCCATTACATTTTTCTGTTTCGCGCTCCCCGTGCGTCGGTTTGTGCGTACTGGCGGATTGTCAGCGCTGCTGATGTGTGCTGCAACGGTATGGGCGCTTCCTTCCGCCGCTGTCAGCAACCCGGTCTCGGGTATTGCGGTGATCTATCCGGATGTCGTCGAACCCTATCGCAGCGTATTTGTACAGATTATCAGCGGCATCGAAGAGAAAGCCAGGGGGCGGGTGGTTACTGTCGCGGTGGGGGCGGAAGCGAATGCCGCCGAACTGAACGATTCCTTGCACCGTCAGGGAATCAAGGTGGTGATCGCATTGGGACGGCAGGGAATGAAGGCCGCGTCCTTGCTGGATCGCAATATTGGCGTGGTGGTCGGCGGAGTATTGGCGGCGCCGAACAACGAAGTGCGCAACATGCAGGTGAATATTCTGTCGCCGGACCCGGCCCTGTTGTTTTCGCGACTGAAAGGGATGATGCCCAAGGTGCGGCGGGTGTTCGTCGTCTACGATCCGCGCCAGAACGAGTGGATGATACGGCTGGCCAAAAACGCTGCGCGCACCCATGGAATGGAGCTGGAAGCCTACGAGGCGCAGGATTTGCGCAGCGCAATGCACGCCTATCAGGATATTTTCGCCACCGCAGATCGCCGTCAGGATGCGCTATGGTTGCCGCAGGATTCCACCACGGTGGAAGAAAGCACGGTGTTGCCGCTGGTGCTGCAGGAATCTTGGGCGCGCAATCTGGCGGTGTTTTCCAGCAATTCCATGCATGTCAGGCGCGGCGCACTGTTCTCGTTGTACCCGGACAACGTCGAACTGGGTCGCCGTCTGACCGTTTCCGCGCTGGCTCTGTTGGCTTCCGGCGCAGGCGATGCCGCCGGCATGGCGCCGTTGCGCGAAGTGCTGATCGCGGTCAATCTGCGCACCGCCAAACACCTCGGTATCGATGCGGGCCATGCGCAAGGTTTCGATATGACGTTCCCGGAACGATAAGGTGCGTCGGCCATGAACAGGATATTTGCCGCATTTTTCCAGAAGCTTACCTTCCAGCGCCAGCTGGGAATTACGGTCACGCTCGGCATTCTGTTGCTGGCGTTGCTGTCCTCTATCGTCGGTTCGTGGCAGGGCAACAAGCGGGTGCGCGACGACCTGATCGAACAGGGGCGGCGCATCACCGAAAATCTGGCGCGCCAGAGCGCCCTGGCGCTGGTGTTCGATTCGGCCGACAACGCAGAGGAGGCGGTGAACGCCACGCTGGCTTTCCCGGGGGTGGTCGGCGTGAAGATATTCCATGCCGACGGACGCTTGCTGCTGTCTCGCGGCGATGACAACCCGAACCGCTTCCTGGCACGGCCCGAGCACGGCAGTGGCTTGCAAGCCGCTGCCGTGCTCGATGTCGAAAGCGCCGACGCATGGCTGTTTGCCGCTCCGGTTTATTCGCAGCCTTTTTCCGAATCGCCGTTCGGCGAGGCCGCTCCGCCGGAGTTGCTCGGGCGCGTTAGCGTGGCGATGAGCAAGGCGGCGATGGATAGGCTGACAACGGACATCTTTATCACCAACCTGACCACTTCGCTTTCCTTTGCGCTGTTGTTTTTGCTGTTGATCCGCTTCCTTTCCCGCAACATGGCGCGTCCGCTCGACGCGTTGTCGGACAGCATGGAGCGTGCCCAGATGGGCGAATCGCAGGTGCGCGCCAAGCCGGGCGGGCCGAAGGACATTGCCGCGATGGCGTACGCCTTCAACAACATGATGTCGGTGCAGGAAGAGCGCGAGGCAGCGTTGCGCATCGCCGCCATCGCCTTCGAGACCGACGAGGGCATGATGGTGACCGACGAAAACGGGATCATCATCCGGGTCAACCAGGCATTCACCCGTCTGACCGGCTACAGCGCCGAGGAGGCGATCAGCAGCAATCCGTCGATGCTTAAATCCGATCGTCAGGACGATGAGTTTTACCGACGCATGTGGGAGTCGCTGCATCGCGAAAAGGGCTGGCAAGGCGAGATATGGAACCGGCGCAAGAACGGAGAGATTTATCCGGAATGGCTGAACATCACCGCGGTGGTCGGGAAGGACGGCAAGGTCACGAATTATGTCGGTACGTTTATCGACTTCACCGAACGTAAACAGGCCGAGAATGAAATCCACCATCTCGCCTATTACGACACGCTCTGTCAGTTGCCCAATCGCCGTCTGCTGCTGGATCGTCTGCGGCAGGCGGTGGCAACCGGCGCGCGCAATCAGAGCGGCGGTGCGCTGCTGTTTATCGACCTCGATAATTTCAAAACGCTGAACGATACCAAGGGACATGGCATCGGGGATCTGTTGTTGATCGAAGCGGCCAAGCGCCTCCAGGCATGCCTGCGCGAAGGGGATACCGTGGCACGCTTCGGCGGCGACGAGTTCGTGCTGGTACTGGAAGGTTTGAGCAATGAAAGTGCGCAGGCTGCCGTTCAGGCGCGTGGTGTGGGCGAGAAAGTGCTGGAGACGCTCAACCGCCCGTATATTCTTGAGGGAAACGAGTTTCATAGTTCATCGAGCATGGGCATCACCCTGTTCATCAATTACCGTCAGGAGCTGGATGAACTGCTGAAACAGGCCGACACGGCGATGTACGAGGCGAAGAAGTCTGGGCGCAATACGCTACGCTTCTTCGATCCGGCGATGCAGGAAGAACTGGAAGTGCGCGCCCAGCTCGAAGCCGGCTTGCGCGAGGCCTTGCGCAAACAGCAATTCCGGCTTTATTACCAGATGCAGGTCAACCACGGCGGCCGCATTCTGGGGGCGGAAGTTTTGCTGCGCTGGATACACCCGGAGCGAGGGCTGATCTCGCCGCTGCAATTCATCCCGCTGGCGGAGGAAACCGGACTCATTATCCCAATCGGGAAGTGGGTGCTGGAAAATGCCTGTCTGCAACTCAAGGCATGGGAAGCCGACCCGAGCACCCGCGAATTGCAGCTTGCCGTCAATGTCAGCGGGCGACAGTTCCGCCAGCCGGATTTCGTCGCGCAGGTCAGCGAAATCCTCGGTCGCACCGCCATCGACCCGATGCGCCTCAAGCTCGAACTGACCGAGAGCATCGTGCTCGACAATGTCGACGATACGATCGCCAAGATGCATGCGCTCAGGCAACTCGGCGTCAGCTTTTCGATGGACGATTTCGGCACCGGTTATTCCTCTCTGGCTTACCTGACCCAGTTGCCGCTCAACCAACTGAAGATCGACAAGTCGTTCGTGCAACATATCGGCAGCAAGGCTTCCGACGCGACTATCATCCAGACCATCATCGGCATGGCCAGCAACCTAGGCATGGAAGTGATCGCGGAAGGGGTGGAGACGCAGGAACAGCGTGATTTCCTGGAGGCGAACGGCTGCATGCTCTATCAGGGCTATCTGTTCGGCAAACCGATTCCTTTCGAGGAGTTCGATGCGCTGTTGGGATTGCGCTGACCCGATGTCGGCTCGACTCGTCGTTGTGGCACTGCGGAACTCCGTTTTACTTCTCTTCGTGCTGTTGGTGCCACAGGTGGTTTTCGCCGCCGAGGCGATCCGTTGCGGCACGGACGATTTCGGCAATACCGTCTGTATGGACAAAAGTGGAGCGCCGATTGCAGTGCCTTCCGACTGGAAAGCCGGGAAAGCAGGGAAAGACGAGGCGACCTCGACAGATGGCGGCATGGAAAGCCGGAAGGCCCACACTCGTTGCGGCATCGACCCTTTCGGCAACAAAGTGTGCCGCTGACATATACGGAGAAATAAACCATGCGCATACTTCATACGATGATCCGGGTCGGCGATCTGGATCGCTCCCTCGATTTCTACACCGGCGTGCTGGGCATGAAACTGCTGCGCCGCAAGGATTACCCGGAGGGCAAGTTCACGCTGGCCTTCGTCGGCTACGGCGACGAGAGCGGGCAGGCGGTGATCGAACTGACTCATAACTGGGGCGTCGAGAGCTACGACTTGGGCAGCGGCTTCGGCCATATCGCGATCGAGGTCGGCGATGTCTATGCCGCATGCGACGAAATCAGGCGGCGCGGAGGCGCGGTGGTGCGCGAGGCCGGGCCGATGAAGGGCGGGACGACGGTCATCGCGTTCGTGGCTGATCCGGACGGTTACAAGATCGAGTTGATCGGTTCCTGACCGGGGGCTGAGAAAAGGGCAGGCAAAAAAATGCCCCCAGTCCGTAGAGTGGGGGCGAAACATCTTGACCATTTTGTGGAATCAAGACTACACGCTCAGGGAGGAGAAACGTGTTTTGGCTTGCGCCAATGCAGAGATAGAGCGGCCGTTTCCGGAATAGTTCCAAAAAAGTTTAAATTTTTTTAACGGGATAAAAAAGCCCCGTATCGACGGGGCTTGAGAAGACGAAGGGCGACCAATGGTCGCCCGATTCGTTTGTGCAGCAGAAGATTATTGTCCGGCCGCGCGTTCCGCCGCCTGCACGGTGTTAGCTACCAGCATCGTGATGGTCATCGGGCCGACACCGCCCGGCACCGGGGTGATCCAGCCCGCGACTTCCTTCGCGGTATCGAAATCCACGTCGCCGCACAGCTTGCCGTCCGCCATGCGGTTGATGCCGACGTCGATCACCGCCGCACCCGGCTTGATCATGTCGCCGGTGATCATCTTCGGCCGGCCGGTCGCGACGACCAGGATGTCGGCATCGCGGGTGTGCTTCGCGAGGTCGACGGTCTTGGAAGTGCAGATCGTCACGGTGGCGTTGTGCTGCAACAGCAGCAGCGCCATCGGCTTGCCGACGATGTTGCTGCGGCCGACCACCACCGCATGCTTGCCCTCGATGGTCACGCCGCTCTTCTGCAGCAGGATTAGCGAGCCGTAAGGCGTGCAGGGCGCGAAGCGCATGTTGCCGGTAACCAGCGCGCCGACGTTCATCGGGTGAAAGCCGTCTACGTCCTTGTCCGGGCTGATGGCGTTCAGTATCTTGTCGCTGTCGATGTGCTTGGGCACCGGCAGCTGCACCAGCAGGCCGTGTATCTTCGGATCGGCGTTCAGCTCGGCGATCTTCGCCAGCAACGTCGCCTCGGAGGTGTCGGCGGGCAGTGCGATATGCTCAGAGTGCAAACCGAGTTCGGCGCAGGCCTTCACCTTGTTGGCGACATAGACCTTGGAAGCCGGGTCTTCGCCGACGATGATGACCGCCAGTCCAGGGGTGATGCCGCGCGCCTTCAGTGCGTCGGCGCGCACCTTCCATTCGGCGCGTACTTCCTGCGCGATTGCCTTGCCGTCGATGATGCGTGCGGTCATGTTCGCCTCCTGTGCGGATTACTTGTTGGTGGATGCCTTGTAGTTCTCGACGCCCTTCATGATCTCGGTGTGGGCGGCTTCGACGCCTTCCCAGCCCCGGATCTTGACCCACTTGCCCGGCTCCAGCGCCTTGTACAGCTCGAAGAAGTGCTTGATCTGTTCCAGCGTGATCTCCGGCAGGTCCTTGTATGTTTTTACGTCGCGGTACAGCGGCGTCAGCTTGTCGGTGGGCACCGCGATGATCTTCGCGTCGTCGCCGCCTTCGTCGGACATCTGCAGCACGCCGACCGGGCGGCAGGGGATGATCGCGCCGTGCACGATGGGGAACGGCGTGACGACCAGCACGTCCACCGGATCGCCGTCGTCGGCGATGGTCTCGGGAATGAATCCGTAGTTGGCCGGATAGCGCATCAGCGAGCCGATGAAACGGTCCACCACCAGCACGCCGGCGTCCTTATCGACCTCGTATTTGACCGGATCGGCGTGTTTCGGGATCTCAACGATGACATTGCATTCTTGCGGCAGCTTGTTGCCGGGACGGACGTTTAACAGACTCATGCGACTTCCTCAGGATGGATGAAATAAGAATCCACAATTATAAACGATGCAGGAAGATGCCGCTAAGCGGCGTTAACGTGGAATTCGCGTAGCGATTCGTTTGCCCGGCTTCGCCCCCCTCGCTTCGCTCTCCCCGCTTGCGGGATAACCAGCGACTTGCACGGTTTTATCGTGCTTAGTCGAATGGCTAGTAGTTCTACCAGAGGGTTGGGGAGAGGGACGGGTATGGTCAATTTTATTATCAGGCATCATCGCCATGCCCGTTAGGTTTAGAATGCTCCGACCCCACTACAAGGAGACGACGCTATGGCTACGCAGAACAAACTGGTCGGCAAGATGGTAATCGGGCAATCCGGCGGCCCCACCGCGGTGATCAACCAGTCGTTGGTCGGCGCGGTGTTGGCGGCGCGCAAGCAGCCTAACATCACTGGCATCCTCGGCGCGCGCCACGGCATCGCCGGCATCATGAAGGAAGACTTCGTCGATCTGACCACGCAGAGTGTAGAGCAACTCGAACTGGTCGCCACGACGCCGGCCGCGGCGCTAGGTTCGGTGCGCCTCAAGCCCGGCAAGGCCGAGTGCGAGAAGGTGTTCGAGGTGTTCCGCAAGAACGACGTGCGCTACTTCTTCTACATCGGCGGCAACGATTCCGCCGAGACCGCGCACATCATCGCCGAGATGGCGAAAGAGGCGAATTACGATTTCTGCACGGTGCACATCCCCAAGACCATAGACAACGACCTCAAGGTCACCGATCATTGCCCCGGTTTCGCCTCGGCGGCGCGCTTCGTCGCACTCGCCTTCATGGGCGACGACCGCGATAACCGCGCGCTGGAAGGCATCAAGGTCAACGTGGTGATGGGGCGTAGCGCAGGATTTCTGACCGCCGCATCCGCGCTGGCGCGGCAGGGCGAGGGCGATGGCCCGCACCTGATCTACTTGCCGGAGCGTGTGTTCGATACCGAGAAATTCAAGCAGGACGTACGCGACGCGGTGGCGAAATACGGTCGTTGCGTGATCGCCGCTTCCGAGGGCATCACCGACAAGGACGGCAACCCGATCTCGACCAGCGGCGAAAAGGATTCGCACGGCAACGTCCAGCTGTCCGGTTCGGGTGCGCTGGGCGATACGCTCGCGGCGCTGGTGAAAGAGGCGTTCCCCGGGCAGAAAGTGCGCGTGCGCGCCGACACGTTTGGCTATCTGCAGCGCTCCTTCCCGACCATCGTCTCGGAGATCGATGCGCAAGAGGCGCGCGCGGTGGGTGACTATGCGGTGAATCATGCGGCCGGCACCGGACAGCCCGGCTCGGTCGCGATCCGCCGCCTGAGCAGTCAGCCGTATGCCAGCGAATGCTTCATCGCACCGCTGTCCTCGGTGGCGCGCGATGCGACCGAAATGAAGGACGAGTACATCAATGCGGCGGGCAACGACGTCACGCAGGCGTGGATCGACTACGTCGCGCCGCTGGTGGGCGAGTTGCCGAAGATGGGCAGATTGTAATAATCAACTCACGGAAAGCATGCAGTGCCTGAAAGCGGCGAAAGAAAGGAAATTTGAGCTTGTCGCTTTCTTGTGAGGCTATGTGGAACCGTAGCGAGCGGCTTGAGTGCAAGGCGCACGGAGCGCAGGAACCGGAATGTACTTAATGTACATGAGGATTCCGAGCACCGCGCAACGCCGCAATCGAGCCGCGCAGTAGGTTCCTTTATTCCTTGACCCAGGCCTGCGCCTCGTCGTAGTCGGCGAACGCGCGGATATCGGCATCGACGAACAGGCGCGATACCCAGGCCTGCCATGTGAGCCATTGGTCGCTGGTGACCACGGCGATCTTGCTGAAGTCGTGGTTGTGTTCGCGGCTGAAGAATTTGATCTCTTCCCAGGCGACGTCGACGGTGTAATCGACCATGCCGCGCAGATCGAACAGCAGGTTCAGTTCTCCGGGCGATTTCAGTTTGTACAGCGATTGTTCTTCGAAGGTTTTGAAGTCGGCAAGCGTAAATTCGCCGATGACGGCGGCGTTGACGAGGTTGTCGGTCTGTTCGATGGTGATCATGTTGTTCTTCCGATTAGTGCTTAGGTGACAGGCGCAAGCTTAGCACACCGCTGGCGACGATGAACGTCATGCCCAGCCAACTGCTGGCGGTCAATACCTCATCCCACAGCAGCATGCCGAACAGGCTGGCGAAGATGATGGTGCTGTAGGCCATGCTGCCGACCACCAGCGTCTTGCCGACGCGATAGGCGTGCGTCATCGAGAGTTGCGCGAGTGTCGCCGTGGCGCCCAGCCCGAGCAGGATCGCGAAACCTTGCTGCGTGATCGCATGCACCTCGCCGAAAAACAGCATCCAGGCGCCGCTGCAGATCGAGGCGATCAGACTGAAGTAGAACACTACGCGCGTCGCCGGTTCGCCCATCATGCCGAGCTGCTTGACGTTCAGGTAGGCGACGCCGGCGAGGAAGCCGGAGATCAGGCCGAGCAGGCCGGTCGTCAGCTGATCGCGTTCCAGCGTCGGATGCAGCAACAGCACCACGCCGCAGAAGCCCAGCGCGATCGCAATGGTCAGCGGCAGATTGAACTTGTCCTTGAACACCAGCATCGTCAGTATCGTCAGAAACAATGGCGCGGTGTAGTTCAGCGTGATCGCGGTCGCGAGCGGCAGCGCGGTGATGCAGTAGAAGAACAGCGCCAGCGCGACCGTGCCGGAGATGCCGCGCCACAGGTGGGGGCGCCAGTGCGTCGTCGCGATGCTCACCTGCTGGCGGCGCAGGATCGCGTACACCAGCAGCAGGCCGAAGAACGAGCGGTAGAACACCAGTTCGACATGGGAGAAATGTGCGGCGCCCAGCTTGACGAACACGCCCATGCAGGCGAACAGAAGTCCGGCTGCCAGCATCCATAACGAACCCATGCTCTTTGGTGTCATTCCGGCGAAAGCCGGAATCCAGTGGTTTTATTCAACATGCTTTTGATTTTGTCCCGCTGCGCGGGGATGTTTATATGGGCTGGATTCCCGCCTGCGCGGGAATGACATTCAAAGGTGCGGGGCGAGGTTGCGCCGCAGGTATTCGTGGAAGTGCAGCATGCCGTCCTCGGTCGGCGACTGGTACGGGCCGTGTTCCTCGACGCCTTGCTGGTACAAGGCCTTGCGGCCCTGATGCATGCGCACGCAGATCACGTCGTCCTCGACGGCGGTCTCGTTATAGGCCTTCTGTTCGGCTTCGACGTATTCGCGCTCGAACATCGCGATCTCTTCGAGGTAGTAGAACTCGACCACATTGGTACAGGCCTCGGGGCCGCGCGGGATCAGGGTGCTGATGACCAGCGTGCCCGGATACCATTCGACCGTGATGTTCGGGTAATAGGTCAGCCAGATCGCGCCGTACTTCGGCAGCTTGTCGCCGTAGTAGCGCAGCACCTGTTCCTGCCACTTGCCGTAAACATCGCTGCCGACCTTGCGCAGCGCGTTGCTGATGCCTACGGTCTGCACGCTGTACTGTTCGCCGAACTGCCACTGCAACTGGTCGCAATCGACGAAGTTGCCGAGGCCGGGGTGGAACGGCACGACGTGGTAGTCCTCCAGATACACCTCGATGAAGGTCTTCCAGTTGAAGGCGTATTCGTCCACCTGGATGCGGTCCAGCATGTAGCCGGAGAAATCCAGATCTTTCATCACGCCCATGTTGGCGAGATCCTTCGCGATGTCGCGGCGGCCGGCGAACAGCAGGCCGTTCCAGTTCTGCAGCGGCGTCTTGTTCAGGTGCAGACAGGGGTTCTCGGGGAAATGCGGCGCGCCGAGCAGCTTGCCGTCGGTCTCGTAGGTCCAGCGGTGCAGCGGGCAGGTGATGTGCTGTGCGTTGCCACGCCCCTGCAGCATCGTGGCCTGACGGTGGCGGCATATATTGGATAGCAGTTCCACACCGTTCGGATTGCGCACCAGCATCTGTGCCTCGCCGTCGAGCACATGATAGTCGCCCAGGTTGGGTACCATCAGTTCGTGGCCGACGTACTTCGGCCCCTGCTCGAACAGCACGCGCTGTTCCAGCTCCAGCATCTTCGGATCGAAATACCAGCTCATCGGTGGTTGCACCAGAGCCGGGTTGAGTTGGTTCATTTTTGCGATAGCGGTCATACCCACATCATCCTTGCAAATAGTGAATGCGGTGCGAGAAAGACCCGGGATTGTCCCCGAATTCATTTTGTGGGGCAACCCGAATCGCCCTTGGGGATGTTCGGTTTGGTACGCCTTCGGGTGGTTTTGCCGGGCGGATGTTACAATTCGCGCCGTTTTTGCAGCGGCAACACAACACATAAGGATAGTCATGAGTTTGAAATGCGGTATCGTCGGTCTCCCTAACGTGGGTAAATCCACGCTGTTCAATGCGCTCACCAAGGCGGGCATCGCGGCGGAGAATTATCCCTTCTGCACCATCGAGCCTAACGTCGGCATCGTCGAAGTGCCTGACACCCGCATGGACGAGCTGGCGAAGATCGTCAAGCCGCAGCGCATGCAGTACGCCATCGTCGAGTTCGTCGATATCGCCGGTCTGGTCGCGGGCGCATCCAAGGGCGAAGGCCTGGGCAACCAGTTCCTCGCCAACATCCGCGAGACCGACGCTATCGTCAACGTCGTACGCTGCTTCGACGACGAGAACGTGGTGCATGTGGCGGGCAAGGTCGATCCGCTGTCCGACATCGAAGTCATCCTCACCGAACTGGCGCTGGCCGACATGGCGGTCGTGGAACGCACCATCCAGCGCGACGGCAAAAAGGCCAAGTCCGGCGACAAGGACGCGCAGAAGCTGGTCGCGGTGCTGGAGAAGTTGCTGCCGCACCTCAACGAAGGCAAGCCCGCGCGCACCTTCGGCCTGAACGACGATGACACACAACTGATCAAGCCGCTGTGCCTGCTGACGATCAAGCCGGCGATGTATGTCGGCAACGTGCTGGAAGACGGTTTCGAGAACAACCCGCACCTGGATCGTCTGCGCGAACATGCGGCGAAGGAGGGCGCGCCTGTCGTTGCACTCTGCGCCAAGATCGAGCAGGAACTGGCCGATCTCGACGATGCCGACAAGCAGGAATTTCTCGCCGACCTCGGCCTGGAAGAACCCGGCCTGAACCGCCTGATCCGCACCGGCTACGAATTGCTCGGCCTGCAGACCTACTTCACCGCAGGCGTGAAGGAAGTGCGCGCTTGGACGATACACAAGGGTGACACCGCGCCGCAAGCGGCGGGTGTGATCCACACCGACTTCGAGAAGGGCTTCATCCGCGCGCAGACCATCTCCTACGCCGACTTCATCGCCTGCGGCGGCGAGGCGGGCGCGAAGGAAAAGGGCAAGATGCGCGTCGAAGGCAAGGACTATGTCGTGCAGGACGGCGACGTGATGAACTTCCTGTTCAACGTGTAAATCATTAACGTCTGGCCGCGCAGCGCGGCAGGGGGGCGGCGATGGGTGGCAATGAGTTTCCGGCTGCAGATGAAATAAATGCTTTGTTCGCCAACGACGACCCCGACGAGGTGTGGCGCAAGGCGGAAGCCATCGTCCGGCGCATCAACCCGGATTACGATTTCTCGCGGGCGCGCGCTGTTTTTGACGATGTGAAGGTTCTGTTTTGCGGCGACTATCCCGGTTATGCGCCGGTGCGGACGCCCTATCATAATCAGGCGCACACGCTGCATGTCTTCATGTGTGCGGTGCGGCTGATGCATGGCGTGCATGTCTCCGGAATTTCCATGAGCGACGAAGATGTCACACTGGTGATGATGGCGGCGCTGATGCATGACATCGGTTATGCGCAGGCCAGGGGCGAGGAGAGCGGGACCGGGGCGCAACATACGCCGTGCCATGTTTCGCGCGGTATAGCGTTCATGCATTGCTATGCCGCGGAGAGAGGCTTTCCGGCAGGCTGGGGGCAACGGCTGGAGCCATTGATCCGCAGCACCGATCCCGGCTATCCCTTTGCGCAGATTCCTTTCGCGGACGAGCATGCGCGCCTGCTGGGACAGCTCGTGGCGACCGCCGATCTGGTCGGGCAAATGGCCGACCGCACCTACCTCGAGAAGCTGTTGTTCCTCTATCTCGAATTCAAGGAGGCGAACTTCGGGAATTACCGCAACGTGCACGACATGTTGCGCCAGACCCGGCGCTTCTACGAAATCACCAAAGAGAAGCTCGACGGTGTATTCCAAGGGCTGTACGCTAGGCTGTCAGATCACTTCATGGAAACCATGGGGGTGGCAAACAACTACTACCTCGAATCCATAGAGAAGAACATCGCCTATCTGGACGAGGTTACCCGGCACGAAGAGGCCGAGCACCTTGAGATGTTGAAGCGGGCCGGCATCGTGGACAAGGCGAGGGCGCTGCCCGGATTCCAGTCCTAGGAGTTGCGACTCAGTCCTTTTCCAGCCAGCTCAATAAATAGGCCCACTGCTCCAGTTCGCGTTCCGCGAGATAGGGCGGCAGGTCGAATAGCGACTTACCTTCGAAGGCGGCATTCACATACACCTGCGTCTCGCGCAGGTAGGCCAGTATCGGCAGGTCCAGCGTGGACAGGAAATGTTCCAGCGCCTGTGCGGCGCGGGTGCGTGCATCCATGCGCATGCCGACCACGCCGATGTGGTGCTTGCCCTTGCGCGAGGCTTTCTCTTCGCCGAGCTGTTGCAGGAAATCGCGGCTGGCCGAGAGGTCGAACAGCGAGGGCGCTACCGGCACGACGACCTTGTGCGCCAGCTTGAGCGCATAAGCGAGATTCTTGCCGTGCAGGCCGGCGGGCGAGTCGATCACCAGCCAGTCGTTTTCCTGGCCGTGCTTTTTCTTCTCGTCGAGTGGGCGTATCGGCGGCAGGTTCTGGGGGCGCATCGACAGCCACAGCGCCGAGGATTGCTGGCGGTCGAGGTCCAGCATCGCGACGCGCTGGCCGCGGCTGGCGAGGTAGCCGGCGATGTTCACCGACAGCGTGCTCTTGCCGCTGCCGCCCTTGGGATTCGCAATCAGTATCGTCTTCATGTCCCGCCTTTCCTCCCTGAATACCGGCCGCGCTTATGTTAGCGCCGTTTGCCCAGCAGCGAACCTAGCACGCCGCGGATGATCTGTCGTCCGACTTCCGAACCGATGGCGCGCGCCGCGCTCTTGGCCAGCGCCTCGACCGCGCCTTCGCGACGGCTGCCGCCGCCTCCGAGGACGCTGCCCAGCATCCCGCCCAGTCCGCCGCTCGCGGCGGGCGCTTGTGCGGGCTCTGCCTGGCTTGCGGCGGCGCGGCCCTTGAGGATTTCGTAGGCGGATTCGCGATCCACCGCCTTCTCGTAATGTCCTGCGAGCAGCGAATTCGCGATCACCGTCTTGCGTTCAGATTCGGAGATGGGCCCGATCTGCGCCTGCGGTGGCACGATCAGCGCGCGCTCGACCACGCCGGGTCGGCCGTGCTCGTCGAGGCAGGAGACCAGCGCCTCGCCGACGCCGAGCTCGGTGATCGCGGCAGTCTCGTCCAGTTCCGGGTTGTCGCGCATCGTCTCGGCAGCGGCCTTCACCGCTTTCTGGTCGCGCGGGCTGAAGGCGCGCAGCGCGTGCTGCACACGGTTGCCGAGCTGGCCCAGCACCTTGTCCGGCACGTCCGCCGGGTTCTGCGTGACGAAATACACGCCCACGCCCTTGGAGCGGATCAGGCGCACGACCTGCTCGATCTTGTCGAGCAGCACCGTGGGCGCATCGTTGAACAGCAGGTGCGCCTCGTCGAAGAAGAACACCATCTTCGGCTTGGCGAGGTCGCCTGCCTCCGGCAGGTTCTCGAACAGTTCGGCCAGCAGCCACAGCAGCATCGTCGAATACACCTTGGGCGAGGTCATCAGCCGGTCGGCGGCGAGGATGTTGATCATGCCGTAGCCGTTGCCGTCGGTCTGCATCAGGTCTTCGATGTTCAGCATCGGCTCGCCGAACAGCTTGTCGCCGCCCTGCGTCTCGATCTGCAGCAGGCCGCGCTGGATCGCGCCTATGCTGGCGGTGGAGATGTTGCCGTACTCGGTTTTGAACTCGGCGGCGTTGTCGCCGACATGCTGCACCATCGCGCGCAGATCCTTCAGGTCGAGCAGAAGCATACCGTTGTCGTCGGCGATTTTGAACACCAGCGCCATCACGCCCTGCTGCACCTCGTTCAGGTTCAGCATGCGCCCGAGCAGCAGCGGCCCCATGTCGGAGACGGTCGCACGTAGCGGATGGCCTGCCGCACCGAATACGTCCCAGAACGTCACCGGATAGCTGCGATGTTCGAAATCTTCCAGCTTGAGTTGCTCGATGCGCGCCGCAACCTTGGCGTTACCGCCGCCGCCTCTGGAGAGGCCGGACAGGTCGCCCTTGATGTCGGACAGAAACACCGGCACGCCGATGCGGCTGAAGGATTCGGCAAGGCTCTGCAGCGTGACGGTCTTGCCGGTGCCGGTCGCCCCCGTGATTAGTCCGTGGCGGTTGGCCATCTGAGGCAGCAGGTGGAGTTCGTGTTCGTCGTTCTTGGCGATCAGCAGCGGTTCGGTCATATCTTGTTCGAAAGGCTTGTTATTGGGATAACAGGGCGAAAATGATACCATCGCGCAGTTATTTTTTTGGAACGCTTAACTGGTTTTCGGAGAGCAATATGGCTGGACATAGTAAATGGGCGAACATTCAACACCGCAAGGGCAAGCAGGACGCCAAGCGCGGCAAAATCTTCACGCGGCTGATCAAGGAGATCACCGTTGCGGCGCGGATGGGCGGAGGCGACCCCGGCACTAACCCGCGCCTGCGTCTGGCGATGGACAAGGCCTATGCGAACAACATGCCCAAGGACAACGTCGAGCGCGCGATCAAGCGCGGCAGCGGTGAACTCGAAGGCGTGGAGTATCTGGAGATCCGCTACGAAGGTTACGGCATCAACGGCGCGGCGGTGATGGTGGACTGCATGACCGACAACAAGACCCGCACCGTCGCCGACGTGCGCCATGCTTTCAGCAAGTACGGCGGCAATCTCGGCACCGACGGTTCGGTGGCTTTCATGTTCACTCATTGCGGACAGATGATTTTTGCGCCCGGCACCGACGAGAACGGCCTGATGGAGGTCGCGCTGGATGCCGGCGCGGAAGATATCGCCACCAACGACGACGGCAGCATCGAAGTCATCACCGCGCCTAACGATTTCATGAACGTGAAGCAGGCGCTGGAAACCGCCGGCTACAAACCGGAATTCGGCGAAGTCATCATGAAACCGGCCAACGAAGTGGTGTTCGCCGGAGACGATGCGGTGAAGATGCAGAAGCTGCTCGACGCGCTGGAAGACCTGGACGACGTGCAGGAAGTTTATACGACGGCGGTGATTGAAGAATGATGGGAAGGGATAAGGGTGAAGGGAGAAGGGTAAAACCCGTGGCACACCGATGACTCACCCTTCCCCCTTATCCCTTCCCCCTTCCCCAATGCGCATCTTAGGCATCGATCCCGGCCTGCGCATCACCGGCTTCGGCGTCATCGACAAGGAAGGCCAACAGTTGCATTACGTCGCCAGCGGCTGCATCAAGACGCCGGACGGGGAGTTGCCTGCACGGCTGCGGGTGATCTTGGATTCGCTCGCCGAGGTGATCGCGACGCATAAGCCGCAGCTCGCGGCGGTCGAGAAGGTGTTCGTCAACGTCAATCCGCAATCCACATTGCTGCTCGGTCAGGCGCGGGGCGCCGCGATCTGTGCTGCGGTGCTGGCCGATCTGCCGGTTGCGGAATACACCGCGTTGCAGGTGAAACAGGCGGTGGTCGGCAACGGCCATGCCGACAAGGAGCAGGTGCAGTCCATGGTGACGCGCTTGCTGAAACTGTCCGGCACGCCCAGCCCGGACGCGGCGGACGCGCTGGCCTGCGCGATCTGCCATGCGCACGGCGGGCTGAGCGGAATGGGCGCGTTGGCGAGCAAGGGATTTCGTGTGCGCGGGGGAAGGATGGTATGAACCGAGATTGTCCACTAGGCCGTCATACCGGCGAAGGCCGGTATCCAGCAATAAAAAAATGCCGCGAAGCGGACAAAACTATAATTTTGGCCCACTTGCGTGGGGAATTTTTAATCGTTCTGGATTCCGGCCTTCGCCGGAATGACGTAATTTCTCTAATGGACAATCTGGGATGAATCAACCGCTGGAACCGACGCTCGACGCCTTGCGCAACCCGTTCGCGCGCCATGTCGCCGCGACGCGCCCGGCCTTCCTCTCTGCGAGCCTGATGGCGGTATTCGTCGGTCTGGCGATCGCCCGTCACGACGGCCTCGCCATCGACCCGGTGCTGGCAATGGTCACGCTGCTGTTCGCGCTGATGGCGCAGGCCGGCACCAACGTGTTGAACGATTATTACGACGCGCTGAACGGCACCGATGCGCAGAACGTCGAGCGCATCTTCCCGTTCACCGGCGGCAGCCGCTTCATCCAGAACGGTGTGATGACGCAGGCCGAGATGCGCAACTTCGGCTTCGCGCTGATGGCGGGCGTGGTGCTGGCCGGGCTGTGGCTGATGGCGCATTCCGCGCCGCAACTGTTCTATATCGGGCTGGCCGGACTGTTCATCGGCTGGGCCTATTCCGCGACGCCGTTCAAGCTGAACAGCCGCGGACTCGGCGAACTGTGCGTCGCGGCGGGCTTCCTGCTGGTCACCGTCGGCACCGACTTCGTGCAGCGCAAGGGTTTCTCCGTCGCCCCGCTGATCGCGGGCCTGTCCTACGCGCTACTGGTAACCAACCTTCTGTACATCAACCAGTTTCCCGACCGCCGTGCGGACACCGCCGCAGGCAAGCTGCACTGGGTCGCGCGGCTGGACGTAAATCATGCGCGCTGGGGTTATGTGCTGATCGTGGCATCGGCTTATGTCTGGCTGCTTACTGCGGTGGCGCTGGGTTGGCTGCCGCTGCTCGCGCTGGCAGCATTGTTGGCGCTGCCGTTGAGCGTCAAGGCGGCGCGACAGCTGCTGCGCCATGCCGCAGAACCGAAACAACTGGGCGATGCGATCAAGCTGACCATCGCCGCGATGATGGCGCATGGGGCGCTGCTGTCGCTCGCTTTAATCTTGGGATAAGAAAATGATCGGTCGTTTAACCGGAATATTGCTGGAAAAGAACCCGCCGCAAATCCTGCTGGACGTGCAGGGCGTGGGCTACGAATTGGACGTGCCGATGAGCACGTTCTACAACCTGCCGGCGTTGGGCGAGAAGGTGGTGCTGCATACGCATTTCGTCGTGCGCGAGGACGCGCAGCTGCTGTACGGTTTCGCCACGCAGGAAGAGCGCGTCGCGTTCCGCCAGTTGCTGAAAATCAGCGGCGTCGGACCGAAGCTCGCGCTGTCGGTGCTGTCCGGCCTGAGCCTGGCGGAGTTGGCGCAGGCGGTGGCGAGCAAGGAGGCCGGGCGGTTGACCAAGATCCCCGGCGTCGGCAAGAAGACCGCCGAACGCCTGCTGCTGGAGTTGCAGGGCAAGTTCGTCGCCGCTGCGCTTTCTGGCGGCGCGGCGTCCAGCGTCTCTGCCTCCGCCGACAACGACATCGCCAATGCGCTGATCGCGCTGGGCTACAGCGAGAAGGAGGCCGACTGGGCGGCGAAGCAGTTACCCAAGGATGTCGATGTCTCGGGCGGCATCCGTCAGGCGCTCAAGTTGCTGTCCAAGGGATAGGAGGCTGGGGCAACTGCCTTCCCGCTTTATCCCGTGTTAACCTGCGCGCCCTGTTGGTCCGCGCTACTATTCATTTCGGCGCAAACGCCGTCTAATTTTCTGCCATGTCTCTTTCTCTTTCTTACACGCTTTCCGATGTCACGCGCTGGTACAGCGCGCAAGAGTTGCATAAAGCCAAGGCATACCTGAATTCGATCGAGCATCTCGAAATCGACGATGAGGTGATCGCCGCCCAGGTCAAGGGCACTGCGCGCCAGCCTTACCATGTGGAAATATTTTTCGATTTGAACGATGCGGGCAAGCTCGATATCGAGCCGCTGTGCACTTGTCCGGTGGGCTTCAAATGCAAGCACACCGCAGCCGTCTTGCTGTCGGCCTTGTCGTTGCCGCGCGAACGTGCGCCCGCTGTGAATCAGGCAGTGCTGGAGTGGGTCGAAACTTTCAAGAAAGCGGTCAAGACGCCGCCGAAGAAGAAAGCCAAGCCGGTCGTGCGCCCGGAGCGCTTGCGTTATGCGCTGATGAGATCGCTCTACACCGGCGGTTATGTCATCGCCCTGTTCAAAGGCAAGGTGGATGCGGACGGGAATTTCCTGAGCGGGCTGGAAGAGTGGTCCAACGTGGAACGCGCGATGATCAAGCCTCCGCAGTTCGTCTCGGATGAAGACTTGTCTATCTTCCGGCTGTTGTGGAAGCAGCGCGATCGATACGACGGTTTCATGGTGGAGGGTGATCAGGGCAGCGAAATTCTGACGCGTTTGCTGGCAACCGGGCGGCTGTGCCTGATGACGAGGCCCGCGGGCGGCAGGCATCTGGGCGTGCCGGTTCCGCTCAGGCAGGGCGAGGTGCGCGATGCGCGGCTGGATTGGGGCGCGGACGAGTCGGGGCGGATGACGCCGAGGATTATTCGTAGCGGCGACGCGGTGGAAGTGCTGCCGATGCCGGATGCCACCTGGTATGTGGATGGCGATACCGGCGAGATCGGCCTGCTGAAGCTGGTGCAAACGCCCGCGCAGATCGCGCAATTGCTGACCATGCCGCCGCTGCAGGAAATCGACGTGCCGGTGGTGGCCGAAGTGCTGCGCGAAATGGTGCCCGACCTGCCTCCGCCCAGCACGGCGAGATTGCGTTCCATTGCCGCGCCGCTGACGCCCATGCTGTCGCTGGATACGGTCTGGCTATCGTGGATGGGGCGTTTTCGCGGCTATAAGGCAGGCGCTCAGGAGCTGGATATTGCGCGGATCAAATTCCGTTATGGAGACGCGGTGTTGAAGCCGGATCATCCGGGCGAATTTGTCTCGCTGAAAAATGGCGAGACCGTGCGCGTGACGCGCGACCAGAAAGCCGAGGCCCGCTTCCTTAAGTCGCTTGCCGAATACGGTTTCGAGCAGATGCCCAGTTTCGGTTTGCCCGGCGACATACTCGATCGGCCGATTTATGCGTTGAGCAGCGAGGATGCCTGGACCTCGTTCATGCAGCAAACCGTGCCGCAGATGCGGGCGGCGGGTTGGGAGGTCGCGATCCCGCAAGGCTTCCGCCACCACCTGCTCGAAGTCGAGGCATGGGAAGCCGATTTCGAAGAAGCGGAAAGCGGCTGGTTCAGCCTGAACATGGGCATCGTGGTCAACGGGCAGCGGCTGCCGCTGGCCCCGCTGTTGCACGAGTTGTTCAAGGTCGACGAGCGCTGGCTGGATGCGATCCGCCTGGAGAGAATGAAGGACGACGAAGCCGTCGAGTTGCAGCTCGAACAGGGCGGCAGGGTGCATGTTCCCGCCGGGCGCATCAAGCCGCTGGCGCGCACGCTGATCGAATTGTTCGACGGCAAGATGGGCGGCGACAACATTCGCCTGTCCCGTTACGACGTGGGCCGCATCAACGAACTGGCGAGCATGGAACGCTGGCAGTTCAAGGGCATGGACGCCGTGGCGAATCTCGCCAACAAACTCAAGAATACCTCGGGCATCAAGGCGGTCGCAGCACCCAAGGGCTTCGCGATGCAACTGCGCCCCTACCAGCTGGAAGGGCTGTCCTGGCTGCAATACCTGCGCGAACAGGAGCTGGCCGGGATACTGGCCGACGATATGGGGCTGGGCAAGACCGCGCAGACGCTCGCGCACCTGCTGCTGGAAAAACAGAGTGGGCGCATGGATAAGCCCTCGCTGGTGGTGCTGCCGACCTCGCTGATCTTCAACTGGAAGCGCGAGGCGGAACGCTTCGCCCCGCAACTCAAACTGCTGTCGCTGCACGGCAAGGAAAGATCCGAGCACTTCCCGTCCATCGCGAAGCACGATGTCATCCTCACCACCTATCCTCTGCTGTGGCGCGACGAAGAGGCGCTGTCCGAGCACGAATACCATCTGCTGATTCTGGACGAGGCGCAGACGGTGAAAAACGTCTCCAGCCAGGCCGCGCAAGTGGTGCGCAAGCTCCGTGCGCGACACCGTTTGTGCCTCACCGGCACGCCGCTGGAAAATCATCTGGGCGAGTTGTGGGCGCAGTTCGATTTCCTGCTGCCGGGATTGCTGGGCGACTCCAAAGGCTTCACCAAAACCTGGCGCACACCCATCGAAAAGCACGGCAACGTATTGCGCCGCGACCTGCTGGCCAAGCGCGTCAAACCGTTCATCTTGCGGAGGCGCAAGGAAGATGTCGCCAAGGAATTGCCCGCCAAGACCCTGATCGTGCGCAGCGTCGAACTGGAAGGCGCGCAGCGCGACCTGTACGAAACGGTGCGCATCGCGATGGACCAGCGCGTGCGCGAAGAAATCGCCGACAAGGGTTTCGCGCGCAGCCACATCGTCATCCTCGACGCGCTGCTAAAACTGCGCCAGGTGTGCTGCGATCCGCGCCTGCTGAAATTGACCGCGGCCAAGAAGGTGAAGGAGCGCGCCAAGCTCGACCTGCTGATGGAAATGCTGCCCGAACTGGTCAGCGAAGGCAGGCGCATCCTGGTGTTCTCGCAATTCACCTCCATGCTCGAACTGATCGAGGAAGAGCTGGCGAGCGAGAAACTGGACTACGTCAAACTCACCGGCGACACGAAAAACCGCGAAGAAGTGGTGGGCCGCTTCCAGGATGGCGAAGTGCCGATCTTCCTCATCAGCCTGAAGGCGGGCGGCGTGGGCCTGAACCTGACCACCGCCGACACCGTGATCCATTACGACCCCTGGTGGAACCCCGCGGTGGAGAATCAAGCCACGGACCGCGCCCACCGTCTGGGCCAGACCAAGAACGTCTTCGTCTACAAACTGGTCGTGGCCGGCAGCATCGAAGAAAAAATCCTGGGCTTGCAGGAGAGGAAGGCCGAACTCGCCGCCGGCATCCTGTCCGAGGACGCGAGCGGTCTGGTGAAATTCGGCGAAGCCGACATCGCTGCATTGCTGGCGCCGTTGCCGAAGGATGAGGATGCGTAGGGAGGGGGGGCGCCATCCGGGAGATGTGGCGGGCGTTTGCCCGCCTGTTCCGCGAATCTCGTGCGCGAACTTGGGCGGAAAATTGCGGCATAATTCTGGCGGATTGCCCATCCTCAAAATCGGAATTCGCGCAAATGGGCATGAGGGGTTTCATTAACAGGAGCGGGTTTCTATGCCCGTTGGGGTAATTGAAGGGACAAGGCTATGACTATCGACACTATTGAAGATGCTGCTTTGCATTTGCCTGAACAGCAACGGGCGGAACTGGCGCACAAGTTGTTGCTTAGTCTGGAAATGCAAGGGGAAAGCGAAATTGCCGCAGAATGGCGCAACGAAGCGAAGCGTCGTGCGGATGATCTGGATAGCGGCCTTGCCACGTTGGTTTCCGCCGATGCGGTGCGTGCCGCTGCACAAAAACTGCTGCGATGAGTTATCAGTTCCATCCTGCTGCAGCGGACGAGCATTTGGATAGCATTGCCTTCTATGAAAGTCGTCTTTCCGGGCTGGGTGCGGATTACATTGTCGAGTTCGAGGCGACTCTGGTGCGAGTATGCGCCGCGCCGCTGAGTTACCCATTGGACTGCCCGCCGGATATACGCAAAGCGGGATTGCAGCGTTTCCCTTTTAATGTGCTGTATCGTGTAGTAGACGGCGTTGTACAGATACTTGCTGTTGCGCACCATCGCCGGCGTTCCGGGTATTGGTTGGGGCGAGTCGGCGGTCGTTTGTGAATAGGGCAGGCTGTATCAATCGTAATTAACAATCGCCTTGCGTGTGAATGCGTACAAATGAAACTGCATACGAAGATTTCAAGCAACTAACCCGATTTCAAGCATGATCCACAACGACGACCTTTCCGCCGCGCCCCGCATCATTTCCGCCGCTCCCGCCTCGCGTCAGGAAGAGGCATTGGAGCGCGCGTTACGTCCGAAGCAGCTCGACGAATACGTAGGGCAAGAGAAGATACGCGGGCAACTGGAGATATTCATCGAGGCGGCCAAGCGGCGCGGCGAGCCGCTGGATCATGTGCTGCTGTTCGGCCCGCCGGGCTTGGGTAAGACCACGCTGGCGCAGATCATCGCGCGCGAGATGGGCGTGAATATTCGCCACACCTCCGGCCCGGTGCTGGAGCGCGCGGGCGACCTCGCTGCCTTGCTGACCAATCTCGAACCGCACGACGTGCTGTTCATCGACGAAATCCACCGTTTGTCGCCGGTCGTTGAAGAAATTCTGTATCCGGCGCTGGAGGACTACCAGATCGACATCATGATAGGCGAAGGCCCGGCGGCGCGTTCGGTGAAGCTGGACTTGCCGCCGTTCACGCTGGTGGGTGCTACAACGCGCGCGGGCATGCTGACCAACCCGCTACGCGACCGCTTCGGCATCGTCGCGCGATTGGAGTTCTATACGCCGGAAGAATTGCAGCGCATCGTGATGCGCTCGTCCGGTTTGCTGGAGATGAATTTGTCGCAAGACGGCGCGCTGGAAATCGCCAAGCGTTCGCGCGGCACGCCGCGCATCGCGAACCGGTTGCTGCGCCGCGTGCGCGATTTCGCCGACGTGAAGGCGGGTGGCGATGCGAGCCGCGAAGTGGCCGATGCCGCGCTGACTATGCTGGACGTGGACACGCGCGGGCTGGACCTGATGGACCGCAAGCTGCTGCTCACCGTGATCGAGAAGTTCATGGGCGGGCCGGTCGGCGTGGACAACCTTGCCGCCGCTATCGGCGAAGAGCGCGACACCATTGAGGACGTGCTGGAGCCCTATTTGATCCAGCAAGGCTATCTGCAACGCACGCCGCGCGGACGCATGGCGACCGCGAATGCTTATCGCCACTTTGGGCTGGCGGTAGCGAGCAACCCGGTGATGGGGGATTTGCTGGATGAGTAGGCACAAGGTCTTTTCGCTGCCGACGCGTGTGTATTACCAGGACACCGACGCGGGCGGGGTGGTGTATCACGCGAACTATGTGAACTTTATGGAGCGGGCGCGCACCGAGTGGCTGCGCACGTTCGGCTACAGCAACGCCGGGCTGATGACGGAGTTGGGTGTGATGTTCGTCGTGCGCAAACTGGAGTTGAACTATCTTCGGCCCGCGCTGCTCGACGACATGCTGAATGTGACTGCGCAGCTCAAGGAAGTCGGCCGCAGCCGCATCACGCTGGCGCAGACCGTGATGCGCGGCGACGAGTTGCTGACCGAGGGCGAGGTGCATCTGGTCTGTGTCGGTGCGGAGAGTTTCAAGCCGGTCAGCATACCGGTGGTGTTGAGCAAGCATTGGAAGATTTGAACCCGGATAGGTTATTGGAAAAGACGGTCATTCCGGCGAAGGCCGGAATCCAGTCGATTCATAAATCCCCACGCAAGTGGGACAATATCTTGGGGTGGGGCCGCACCCCGAAACTTGCCGCCAGCGGCTTGATTTGTCTGCTTCGCAGTATGTTTCAAATCGCTGGATTCTGGCCTTCGCCGGAATGACGGCCTGATGGATTATTGGGGTTGAACGAGAAGGAATTGCAATGCCAAGGGAATTATCATGGAAGTAACGCAGGATTTGTCTTTTATTCATTTGATCGCCAACGCCAGCGTGCTGGTGCAACTGGTGATGGGTTTGTTGCTGCTGGTGTCGTTGATGTCGTGGTGGTACATCTTCCTCAAGTTGTTCGCGATCCGGGCCGAGGTCAGGATGACCGAGGAGTTCGAGGATGCGTTCTGGCGCAATCCGGACCTGAACCACTTGTATCAGGGGGCGAAGAGCACGCGCGGCGGTCAGGGGGCGCTGGAACGCATTTTCGCGGCCGGCTTCGCCGAGTTCGCGAAATTGAAGAAGCAGCATGGCATGGACTCCAGCGCGGTGATGGACGGCACGCGCCGCGCGATGCGCGCGACCTATCAGCGCGAGATGGACAGATTGGAATCGCATTTGGCCTTCCTCGCCTCGGTCGGTTCGGTCAGCCCCTATGTCGGCCTGTTCGGTACGGTGTGGGGCATCATGAACGCGTTCCGCGGCCTGTCCAATGTCGGTCAGGCGACGCTGGCGCATGTGGCCCCCGGCATCGCCGAGGCGCTGGTGGCAACGGCGATGGGCCTGTTCGCGGCGATCCCCGCCGTGGTTGCCTACAATCGCTATGCGCATGACATCAATCGTCTGGCGACGCGCTTCGAGAGCTTTACCGAAGAGTTTTCAAACGTGCTGCAACGCCAGCCCTAAGCGCGCGAGGCCATCGTGAATTCCAATCGCCGCACTTCCCGCCGCTTGATGAACGAGATCAACGTCGTGCCCTACATCGACGTGATGCTGGTGCTGCTGGTGATCTTCATGGTCACTGCGCCGATGATGAATCCCGGACAGATCGATCTGCCGCAGGTCGGCGAGTCGCTGGCGCCGCCGGTTTCGCCGCTGGAAGTCGTCATCAAGAAAGACAACTCGCTGGCCTTGCGCGACCATGCGCGCGGCGGCAAGGAGAGCCGCGTGACGCGCGACGAACTGGTTGCGATCCTGAAAGGGCGAGAGGGCGAGTTCGCCGATCAGCCGGTGGTGATCTCCGCCGACAAGAGCGTGCGCTACGAGGAAGTCATCAACGTGATGGACGTGCTGCGGCAGCAACAGATCAAGAAGGTCGGCCTGCTGACGCAAGCGAAGAAATGAGCGCAGCGGTCTATCCAAATCCCTATGGACACGAGCCCTATAGGCTGCCCGCGGGACTGCTCGCCGTTGCGGTGCATGGCGCTTTTTTCGCGCTGCTGTATTTCGGATTTTCCTGGCAGACCGAACCTCCTGCGACGATGAGCGTGGAGCTGTGGGACAGCATCCCGAGCGCACCTGCCGCGCCGCCCAAGGTCGAGGAGCCGCCGGTCGAAGCGGTCGAGCCGCCGAAGCCGGAAAGCCAGCCTGAGCCGGAGATTGCGATTCCGGACAAGAAGGCCAAGCCGCAGGAGAAAAAAGTCGAGGCCAAGCCGGTTGCACCGCCGGTCGACGAGGCCGCGTTGCGCGAACAGGCGGAACGGGCGGAGCGCGCCGCGGCAACTGGCCGGGTGGTTGACGAATATGTCGCCAAGATCAAGGGCAAGATCAAGGGCAAGGTCGTGATGCCGCCGGATGTACCGGACGATGCACGCGCCGAGTTTTTGGTGACGGTGCTGCCGGGCGGATCGGTGCTGAATCCGCGCTTGCTGAAATCCAGTGGCCATGCGGCTTACGACAATGCCGTGGAACGCGCGATCCTCAAGGCGCAGCCGCTGCCGTTGCCGCCGGATGCGGCGTTGTTCAATCGTTTCCGTGAGTTGCGCCTGGTGTTCAGGCCGAAGGAGTAATCGTTATGCGTGTCATACAAATCATCGCCGGTTTGCTGTTGCTGATTCAGGCTTCCGTCGCATCCGCCGTGCTGGATATCGAAATCATCGGCGCGGGCGAGAAGCAGATTCCGGTGGCCATCGTGCCGATGGGCGGCGACGCGAAACTGTCGCAGACCATACACGAGGTCGTGGTGGGCGATTTGATGCGCAGCGGCCTGTTCAGGATGGTCGATCTCGCGGGCAAGTTCCTGACCGAGCCGTCGCAGGTCAGCTACGCGGACTGGCAGGTGCGCGGCGCGGATGGGCTGGCAATCGGCAATGTGACGGTGCTGCCCAGCGGCCGTATCGAGGCGCGCTTCCGCCTGTTCGACGTGGTCAAGCAGTCCGAGCTTATTGCGCAGGCGGTGTCGGCGCACGACGGGCAGGCGCGCGCGATCGGCCACCGCATCGCCGACCTGATCTACGAGAAGATGACCGGCGACAAGGGCGTGTTCGGTTCGCGCATCGCTTATGTGAATCGCCGGGGTCAGAATTTTCGGCTGATCGTCGCGGACAGCGACGGTTACAACGAGCAGGTCGTGCTGGCGCAGAACGAACCCATCATGTCGCCGTCGTGGTCGCCGGACGGCAGCCATCTTGCGTACGTGAGTTTCGAAACCGGCCATGCGGTGGTGTTCGTGCAGTCGCTGTACACCAACCAGCGCAAGGTGCTGGCCGACTTCCGCGGCAGCAACAGCGCGCCGGCCTGGTCGCCTGACGGCAAGCAGATGGCGATCGTGCTGACGCGCGACGGCAGCTCGCAGATCTACCTGGTGCGCCCCGACGGCAGCAATCTGCGGCGCATCACCTTCAGCGGCGCGATCGACACCGAGCCGCATTTCTCGCCGGACGGGCAATCCCTGCTGTTCACCTCGGACCGCGGCGGCAGCGCGCAGATCTACCGCATGCCGGTCGAGGGCGGGCCCGAGCAGCGCATGACCTTCGGCGAAGGCGCCAACTATTCGCCGCGCCACAGTCCGGACGGCAGCGGCTTCGTGTTCGCCCATCGCAACAACGGGAAATTCTACATCGCACTGCAGGATTTTCAGACCGGGCAAATGGAGCTGCTGACCGAGGGCGGCTGGGAGAAAAAGCCCAGTTTTGCACCCAACGGCAAGCTGGTCCTGTTTGCCAGCGAGGCGCGCGGGCGTGGTATATTGGCGACCGTTTCCAGCGACGGACGTGTCAAGCAGCATATGTTCACGCAAAGCGGCGATGCCCGCGAGCCGGTCTGGGGGCCGAATCCTTAAATAACAAAAGTAAAGGAGATGCACCATGAAAAAACTCGTTATCAGTCTCGTATTGGTGAACCTGCTTGCCGCTTGCGCCAGCAACAAGCCCGCTGAAACAACTGCTGCTCCTGTCGATTCCGGTGCCAAGGCCACCACCCCAGCGCCCAAGACCGCTATTGCACCGGTTACGCCGGTTGCGGGCGACCCGCTGAACGATCCGGCCAGCATCCTGGCCAAGCGCAGCGTGTATTACCCGTTCGACGTCGATGCGGTGCAGGATGCCGACAAACCGGTGGTGCAGGCGCACGGCAAGTACCTGGCTTCCAATCCGAACCGCAAGGTGCGTCTGGAAGGCAATTGCGACGAGCGCGGCAGCAACGAGTACAACCTGGGCCTCGGCCAGCGTCGCGCCGACGGCGTGAAGAAGATGCTGGAACTGGGCGGCGCGAAGTCCGGCCAGATGGAAAGCGTCAGCTACGGCGAAGAGAAGCCTGTAGCTTCCGGCCACGAAGAGGCTTCCTGGTCGCAGAACCGTCGCACCGACATCAAGTACGCGAAGTAACATGAAGCAACGCATTCTCCTGTTGCTGGCTCTGTGTTTTGCCGCTCCCGCGCAGGCGGGGTTGTTCTCGGACGACGAGGCGCGCAAGCAGATCCAGCAACTTGAGGAGCGTGCGCTCAAGCTGGAAGCTGCCGCCGAGCAGCAGATCAAATCCATGCTCGATTTGCAGTCCCAGATAGAAACGCTGAATGCCGAGCTGCGCAAATTGCGTGGCCAGAACGAAGAATTGTCGCGCGGCTTGCAGGATGCCGAGAAACGCGAAAAGGATTTTTACGTGGATTTGGATACGCGATTGCGTCAAATCGAATCCGCGGATAACGAGAAGCAGGCCGCCGCCGCTGCAAGCGAAGCGGCGGCTGCGTCAGACCCGAACGATCCGGCGCAGGAAAATCGCGCCTACGAAGCCGCCTATGCCTTGTTCAAGACAGGCGACCACCTGAATGCGATCAAAGCGTTCCAGGAGTTTTCCGGAAAATATCCCGCCTCGGTGCATGCGCCGAATGCGTATTACTGGCTGGGCGATGCCCAGCTCGCGATGAAAAATTACAAAGCGGCGCTGGAGACTTACCGCAATCTGCGCAAGGATTATCCGGCCTACGTCAGGGATGCCGATGTGCTGCTCAACATCGCCGAATGCCAGAGCGTACTCAAGCAGGAAGATCTCGCGAAAAAAACGCTCAAGTTGCTAATCACAAAATATCCGGATAGCGAAGCCGCCGCCAAGGCGAAAAAACAGCTCGCTGCCGCCAAGTAATTCCCCATGTCTCAAGCCAACCTTGACGCGCAGTTGCGCATCAGCGAAATATTCTTCTCGTTGCAGGGCGAGACGCGTCGTATTGGTTTGCCGACCGTTTTCGTCCGCCTGACCGGCTGTCCGCTGCGCTGCACCTACTGCGACACCAGCTACGCCTTCAGCGGCGGGCAAAACATGAGCATCGCCGACATTCTCGAACAGGTCGCCGGCTATGCGCCGCGCTACGTCTGCGTCACTGGCGGCGAGCCGCTGGCGCAGAAGAGCTGCCTGACGCTGCTGGCCGCGCTGTGCGATGCCGGCTACGAAGTGTCGCTGGAAACCGGCGGCGCACTGGATATCGGCGGCGTCGATGCGCGAGTGATGCGCGTGCTGGACATCAAGACTCCGGCCTCGGGTGAAGAGTCGAAGAACCGCTGGGACAATCTGCCGCTGCTGACGCAACACGACGAGATCAAGTTCGTGCTGTGCGGCGAGGGCGATTACGCATGGGCAAAACAGGTCATCGCGCAGCACGACCTCGCGGAGAAGTGTGAAGTGACCTTCTCTCCGGCGCACGGCTCGCTGGATGCGACGCAACTGGCCGAATGGATATTGCGCGACCGCCTGCCGGTGCGCATGCAGCTGCAGTTGCACAAAATACTCTGGCCGGACGAGGCGGGACGATGACGAAGAAGAATGCGGTGGTGTTGCTCTCGGGTGGACTGGATTCGGCCACGGTGCTGGCGATGGCGCGTGCGCAGGGTTATGAGTGCTACGCGCTGAGCGTGGATTACGGCCAGCGCCACCATTCCGAACTCGAAGCCGCCGATCGCGTCGCTAAGATGCTGGGGGCGAAGGAACACCGCGTCGTCAACATCGACCTGACCGGCTTCGGCGGTTCTGCGCTGACCGACAGCAACATCGCCGTGCCGCAGCAGCCCGGCGAGGGCATCCCCACGACCTACGTGCCCGCGCGCAACACCATCATGCTGTCGCTGGCGCTTGCCTGGGCGGAAGTGTTGCAGTCGCAGGACATCTTCATCGGCGTGAATGCGGTCGATTATTCCGGTTATCCGGATTGCCGCCCGGCCTTTATCGAAGCCTTCGAGCGCATGGCCAACCTCGCCACCAAGGCCGCCGTCGAGGGGCGCGCGCTGACCGTGCATGCGCCGCTGCTGCACCTGTCCAAGGCCGAGATCGTCCAGCAGGGAACCGCGCTCGGCGTGGACTATGCGCAGACCGTGTCCTGCTACCAGGCCGACGAGGAAGGTCGCGCCTGCGGCGTGTGCGACTCCTGCCGTCTGCGCCGTGCCGGATTTGCCGCCGCCGGCATCGTCGATCCAACACTGTATTGCAGCGCGTAACAGAGTATTGCCACGAAGCGATTTGTGTACTCGCTCGGATTGAATCAACGAATTTCTTGACAATTTTCGTCGCGCCACTACAATGCGCGCCTCTACACGGGTCGTTAGCTCAGCTGGTAGAGCAGCGGACTCTTAATCCGTTTGTCGCAGGTTCGATCCCCGCACGACCCACCAACAAAACAAAAAAGCTCGCAGAAATGCGAGCTTTTTTGTTTTTTGAATAGGGTTCGTCGTTGACGGTTCGGGCGGAGTCTGTATAATTCGCGCTCCTTGCAGTGAGGGTCGTTAGCTCAGCCGGTAGAGCAGCGGACTTTTAATCCGTTGGTCGCGTGTTCGAATCACGCACGACCCACCACTCACAAGATTTCAAGCCAGTTTTTCCCCAAGCCGCTTTAGCTCAGTTGGTAGAGCAACCGCCTTGTAAGCGGTAGGTCGTCAGTTCGAATCCGACAAGCGGCACCAATATAATCAAGCCTCGCAGCGATGCGGGGCTTTTTTGTTTCCCCTGACTTCCTTGTGCGTTGCTTCGCGCCATTTTCAGATGCCGGCGGAGGTCATTCCAAAACGGTGTGCGATTAATAAAGCCGTGTCGCGAGGTGAATATAAGAATAAAATTGGTGTGAATTTGTCCGACGTCACCGGCTCTTTCGGGTGTTCTGGCGGTTAGTTGCTGCATCGTTCGTTGCAATGGCTGAAACATATGAAAGTAAATCATGGACACTCCACAGAAGAAATCGCCGAGAAAGTACCTGATGCGTTCCGAGCAGAGCACGATCGAGCATTCGCTGATCAGTCATCTGCTTTATACCGTCGGCAAGGGCAGCAAGGCTGCGACCGGTCGCGATTGGCACGACACGACGACCCATACGGTGCGCGACCATTTGATCGAGCGCTGGGTGCGTACGGTTGACAATTACTATGAGCAGGATCCGAAGCGGCTGTATTACCTGTCGATGGAATTTTTGATCGGGCGCATGCTGTCGAACGCCGCGCTCAATCTGGGTATCGATGAGCCGATGCGCGGCGGGTTGCAGGCTTTCGGTCAGGATCTCGAGACGGTTGCGGAGATGGAGACCGATGCTGCGCTGGGCAACGGCGGCTTGGGCCGTCTGGCTGCGTGTTTCCTCGATTCGATGGCGACGCTCGACATTCCGGGTATGGGCTACGGCATCCGTTACGAGTACGGTATGTTTCATCAGCGTATCGAACACGGTCAGCAGGTGGAGCATCCGGACAACTGGCTGCGTTACGGCAACCCGTGGGAGTTCCAGCGTCCGGAACGCTTGTATCCGGTCAAGTTCTACGGCAAGGTGGTGCAGTTCGCTTCCGCCAGCGGCAAGACCGAGCATCACTGGGTCGAGCCCGAGATCGTGATGGCGATGGCTTACGATGTGCCGATTCCGGGCTATAAGACCAAGACCGTCAACAACCTGCGGCTGTGGGCGGCCAAGGCGACGCGGGAATTCGATCTGGATTCGTTCAATGCCGGCGATTACATCGGCTCGGTCGAGGAGAAAAACAGCACCGAGAATCTGTCCAAGGTGCTTTATCCGAACGACTCGTCGGCGATAGGGCGCGAGTTGCGTTTGAGGCAGGAATATTTCTTCGTTTCCGCGTCGATACAGGACATCCTGCACCGTTTTCGCTCGGATCATGACGACTGGAGCCTGTTGCCGGAGAAGGTGGCGATCCAGCTCAACGACACTCATCCGGCGATTGCCGTTGCAGAGATGATGTACCAGTTGCTCGACGTGCATCATCTCGGTTGGGATTTTTCCTGGCAGATGGTCACGAAAATATTCGCTTACACCAACCACACGCTGATGCCCGAGGCGCTGGAGACCTGGTCGGTGGAAAAGTTCGAGAAGGTGCTGCCGCGCCATCTGGACATTATCTATGGGATCAATCATCGCTTCCTGGCGCAGGTGAACCACTTGTTCCCCGGCGAAACCGATTTGCTGCGGCGCGTCTCCATCATCGACGAGGATCATGGGCGGCGCGTGCGCATGGCGCACTTGGCCGTGATCGGCAGCCACACCGTGAACGGCGTTGCGGCGATTCACAGCGAGCTGCTGAAAAGCACGCTGTTCGCCGACTTCCATCGCATCTACCCCGATAAATTCATCAACGTTACCAACGGCATCACGCCGCGCCGCTGGCTTAATCAGGCCAATCCGCTGCTAACACAACTGATCGAATCGCGGATCGGCAGCGGTTTCATACGTGATCTCGGACAACTCGGCAGATTGGCCGAATTCGCCGAAGACGTTTCGTTCCGCAAAGATTTTCGTGCGGTCAAATACGCCAACAAGCTGCGTCTGGCCGAATATATCGAGCAGCAGGTCGGCATACGTGTCGATCCGCATTCGCTGTTCGACGTGCAGGTCAAGCGCATCCACGAATACAAGCGCCAGTTGCTGAACGTGCTGCATGTCGTCACGCTGTACAACCGCATCCGTGCCGGGCAGACGGAAGATATCGTTCCGCGCACGGTGATTTTCGGCGGCAAGGCCGCGCCCGGTTACCAGACGGCCAAGCTGATTGTCCGGCTGATCAACGACGTCGCGGGCATCGTCAACCACGATCCGGCGGTGCAGGATTTGCTCAAGGTGGTGTTCATTCCCAATTATGACGTGTCCACCGCGGAGAAGATCATTCCGGCTTGCGAGCTTTCCGAACAGATATCGACCGCCGGAACCGAGGCCTCCGGCACGGGCAATATGAAGATGGCGCTCAACGGCGCATTGACGATAGGCACGCTGGATGGCGCCAACGTCGAGATACGCGATGAGGTGGGCGAGGATAATATCTTCATATTCGGCCTGACCACGCCGGAAGTCGCCGAGTTGCGCGCGCGTGGCTACAATCCGTGGGAGTATTATCATGCCGATTTCGAGCTGCGCCAGGCGCTGGACATGATAGGCGGCGGTTTCTTCTCGGTGGAGGATCCTGGACGTTACCAGTCGATACGCGATAGCCTGTTGTCGCAGGGAGATCATTATTTTTTGCTGGCCGACTATGCCAGCTATGTGGCGACGCAGAAAAAAGTGGCCGCATTGTATCGGGAGCCGGAGGAGTGGTCGCGGCAGGCAATTCTTAATGTTGCGCGTATGGGCAAGTTCTCCAGCGACCGCTCCATTCGGCAATATGCCGAACAGGTTTGGGGCGTGGGGGCGGTGACGCCGGCGGAATGAGGCTGGTGAAACAGCTGTTTCGAGTTGAATTTCAGCAGAGGTAATCATGGTTATGTTGAGCGATGTGGACCGCAGGGACGGTGCGGATTTGCCGGGCAGCGAGGACAGGCGAGCGAATCCGCATATTCGCGCGCTTTTCGAATCGGCCTGCAAACTGACCGCGCCGTTTTTCGACCCCGCACAAGGCTGGGGCGGACAGTCGCTGACGATGTATGCCCGCCAGGCGCTACGCGAGGCCCATCCAGAACTGACGCAGCAGGACACTGCGCTGTTGTTCGCCGCCGTGCAGCGTTTCCACAGGGGCGCCCAGAGCAAGTAGCGGGTCGCCCCGTGTCCAGACTGTTTCGTTCCTTCGCCTGCTGCGCCATCCGGGTGCAATTGTTCTTGCTGTTCTCCGCATTATCTTTTTCCGTCAATGCTGCCGATCTTTCGCTGAGTGTCACCGATATTGCCGCGCCGGATTTTTCTGCGCGCGGCATTGAGCTGGCCTTGCCGCAGGACGGCTCCGCCGAGTTGCGCATCGACGAATTGCATGTGCAGCGGCGCGAGCTGCGCAACGTGAGATTGCGCTGCGCGCGCTTCGAGTTATCGACCGTCGGGATGAGTTGTCGCGGCGGCAGTCTGGACAAGCTGCAAGGCGTGGTGCTGGATTTCAGTTATGGATTTGGTAGCGGCGTATGGCAGCTCTCGGCGCAGTTGCGGAACGCGCCGGCAAAGTCGCTGGCGGTGTTTATCCCGGCAGATATGCCGCAATTTACCCAAGGAACCTTGCATGGAACGCTGCATGCCGGCGGCGATGCGTCGGGCGCGAATTCATTCGATACAGACTTGCGACTGATCGATGTCGGATTCGGCGATGCGACCGGCCTGCATGCGGCGGAGAAGTTGCGCGGAACGGCGAAGCTGGTCGCCGCGCGCAAGGCCGGAGTGTGGGACTGGCTGGGTTCGCTCGACTGGCAGTCCGGCGAATTGTTCTGGCAGCCGTTATATCTGGGCGGGGCGGGCGCACGCAAGTTGAGCGCGTCCGGCAGCTACGACGGTTCGAGCTTCGTGGTCGAGCGGGCCGAGGCTGCGTTGTCGGGGATAGGCAGCATGCAATTCTCCATGCGCTGGGACTTGAAGCAGGGCCGGCTGGCCGAGGCCTCGGTGCGCGGCGACGACCTCGCGCTGGAGCGGCTGTTCGCCGATTATGCGAGGCCGTTTTTCGACAACGGCGCACTGGCGGAAGCGACGCTGTCCGGCCATGCCGACGTGGATTGGCGCTATCGCGATGGCGCGACGCAAGCGCTGCGCCTCGCCCTGCGCGATGCGGGCATTGGCGATGCGCAGCGGCGCTTCGCATTGCGCGGGGTGAACGCGGCGTTCGAGTGGAGACCCGACGCGGCGCAGCATGCCGACATCGTTTTTGCCGGCGGAGAATTGCTCGGCGTGCCGTTCGGAGGTGCGCAATGGCGGGTGCAGATGCGCGGCATGGAGTTCGGCTTGGCGCAAGCGGGGTTGCCGCTGCTGGACGGCAAGTTGGAGCTGCAAGATTTCCGCCTGCGGCGCGACGGCGACGACTGGCGCTGGCAGTTCGGCGCGGCGCTGAGCGGCATTTCGATGGAACGATTCAGTCAGGCATTGGGCTGGCCGAAGATGCTGGGCACGCTGGCGGGGCGTATTCCCCGGGTGAGCTATGACGGGGTGGAGATCAGTACGGAAGGCGCGTTGCTGTTGAAGCTGTTCGACGGCACGGTGGTGGCGAGCCGGCTCCGGCTGGCTGATCCGTTCGGCCCCGCACCGCGCCTGTACGGGAATCTCAATATGCGCGAACTCGATCTCGATTTGCTGACGCGCACCTTCTCCTTCGGCAGCATGCAGGGGCGCATCGATGTGGACGTGAACGATCTGGAGTTGCAGAACTGGCAGCCGGCGCGTTTCGATGCGCATATCGCCAGCAGCGCCGGAAACTATCCGAAGAAAATCAGTCAAAAGGCGGTGCAAAATATTTCCGCGCTGGGCGGAGCGGGCGCGGCGGCCGCGATCCAGCGCAGTTACCTGCGCTTTTTCGAGAATTTCGGCTACGACCGCATCGGCTGGCGTTGCGCGTTGCGCAACGGCGTATGCGATATGGGCGGCGTGGACAACGGCAGCGGCGGGGCTTACGCCATCGTCAAGGGCGGCGGCATTCCGGCGATCACCGTGATGGGCTACAATCGCGCCGTCTCGTGGGACGAACTGGTCAGCCGCCTGAAGCGCGTGACGCAGGGAAATATGCAGGCCGTGGTCAAATAAAGGAGCCGTGATGAAAACGAACGCAGAGAGTTTCTCCAAAACGAGCGCAGCAAGCTTCGCTAAAAAACTCTGGATAGCTTTCGCAGGTTTGGCGCTGGGCGCCTGCGTCACCATCAACATCTATTTCCCCGCTGCCGCAGCGGAAAAGGCCGCGGACAAGATCATCGAAGAAGTGTGGCAGACACAGAAGGCCGATAAACCCGCTGCCACCGAACCTGCTGTGAAGGAGACAAAATGAACGCCATGATGAAATCACTCGTTAACGTGAAACTTGCGCAGCAATTCGTTCGCCTCCTCGCCCGCTTGCGGGAGAGGAGAGTGCAGCGAGGAGTCGAGGAGAGGGGGACGGGCATGGCATGTTCCATCAACAGGAGCGGCATAATTGCCATGCCCGTTAGCCTGTTCGTGTTGCTGTTCGCATTTAACGCCGGTGCAGTCGATCTGGAGGTGAATACCCCCGGCGTGAACGCGATCAAGCAGAGCATGCAGGCTCGCCATGCACAGCTGGCGCCGCACTATGCCAGCGGCGCGGTGGGAATCGCATCC
Organism: Gallionella sp.; assembly: GCA_023229845.1. Lineage (GTDB taxonomy): Bacteria > Pseudomonadota > Gammaproteobacteria > Burkholderiales > Gallionellaceae > Gallionella. Next base: position 50,890 of record JALNYK010000003.1, on the reverse strand, counting down.
GACGGCATGATTGCGCTGCGCGACGCCAGCGCCGTGCCGCTGTCGCAGCGCCAGTCGGTGAACGGGCTGGTTGCCGCCGAGAACCGCGACCGCAACGCGCTTTACGCCGAGATTGCCAATGCCAACGGCCAACCCAACTGGGAGCCCGAGATACGCAGCACCTTTGCGCAACGCTGGATACAGCGCGCCCAGCCGGGCTGGTGGGTGGAAAGCGGCGGCGGCTGGTCGCAAAAATAATCTTTTTACTCCTGCCTCTCTCCCATTCGTGGGAGAGAGGCATTTTTACAATGCGTGACCATAAATGAATCCCACTCTAGTCTTCGACATCGAAACCATCCCCGACATCGCCGGGCTGCGCACGCTCTATGAGGTGGACAGCGCGGTCAGCGATAAAGAGGTGGCCGAGATGGCCTTCCAGATGCGCCGCCAGAAGACCGGCAGCGATTTCCTGCAACATCATTTGCAGCGTGTTGCTGCGATCTCCTGTGTGCTGCGCGAGGGCGACAACTTCAAGGTGTGGTCGCTGGGCGATCCGGGCGAGGATGAAGGCAGCATCATCAAGCGTTTTTTCGACGGCATCGAGAAATATACGCCGCAACTGGTGAGCTGGAACGGGGGCGGCTTCGATTTGCCGGTGTTGCATTATCGCGGGCTGATTCACGGCATCCAGTCGCCCCGGTATTGGGATCAGGGCGAGGATGACAAGGACTTCAAGTGGAATAACTACATTAGCCGCTATCACTCGCGCCATCTCGACCTGATGGATCTGCTCGCGATGTACACCGGCCGTGCCAACGCGCCGCTGGACGAACTGGCGAAGCTCATCGGCTTCCCCGGCAAGCTGGGCATGGACGGCAGCAAGGTGTGGGACGCGTATCAGCAGGGCCAATTGGCCGAGATTCGCAACTATTGCGAGACCGACGTCGTGAACACGTATCTGGTGTTTGCGCGCTTCCAGTTGATGCGCGGCCAATTCACCAAGGCGCGCTACGAGCAGGAGCTTGAACTGGTGCGCGGCACGCTGGCGAAATCCGCCGAACCGCATTGGGCCGAATACCTCGCCGCCTGGAAGTGACCATGCACAAGCTGCGCAAACCCTGGCTCGCGCTGGGATGGCTGTGGGTCGCCACTGTCGTGTATCTTTCGCTCGCCCCTAGCCCGCCGGAACCGGTGCATATCCAGGGCATCGACAAGCTGGAACATGCGCTGGCGTATTGCCTGCTGATGCTGTGGTTCTGCCAAGTGTATGTGCGCCGCACCCAGCGCCTGTTCGCCGCAGTCTTGCTGATCGCGCTGGGCATGATCGTGGAGTTGTTGCAGGGTATGACCGGCTACCGTTACTTCGAGTACGCAGACATGCTGGCGAATGCTACCGGCGTGATGCTGGGTTGGGTGTGGTCGCGTACCGGACTGGGGCGCATCGGACGTGCGCTGGAAACAAGATTTTTCAAATAACAGAATGATATGACCGAAAAAACGAATACAGCCCCCGTGGTAACCATTGAGTCGATCGACCATGAAGGCCGCGGTATCGCGCATGCCGACGGCAAGGTGATTTTTATCGAGGGTGCGTTGACAGGCGAGCGCGTGACCTATTCCACGTATCGCAAAAAGAACAACTATGAACAGGCGCAAGTCGGCAAAATCCTGAAACAGACTTTTATGCGTGTGCAGCCGAAGTGCCCGAATTTCGGCGTGTGCGGCGGTTGCTCGATGCAGCATCTGGAGGTGCGTGCGCAGGTCGCGGTCAAGCAGCGCGTGCTGGAAGATAATCTGGCGCGTATCGGCAAAGTCAAACCTGAAATGATACTGCCGCCGATCTACGGACAACCTTGGGGTTATCGTCAGCGCGCACGTTTGTCGGTGCGCCATGTGTTGAAGAAGAGCAAGACGCTGGTGGGCTTCCGCGAGAAGAACGGCAAGTATGTGGCCGACATGCAGCATTGCGAAATCCTCACGCCCAAGATCGCCCGCCTGTTGCCGCTGCTGGGCGAGTTGAATGAGAAATTCACCGCGCGCGATATCCTGCCGCAGATCGAAGTGGCGGTCGGCGAGCATGTGGATGTGCTGGTGCTGCGCATCCTGGATGCGCTCACACCGTCGGATGAAGCCCTGATCAGGGAGTTTGCCGACAAGCATCAGGTGCAGTTCTGGACGCAGACCAAGGGGCCGGAAACGGTAGCGCCGTTTTACCCGCTGGATGCGCCGCAACTTTCCTACAGCCTGCCGGAGTTCGGCATCACCATGCCGTTCGCGCCGACCGAATTCACCCAGGTGAACAGCGACATGAATCGCCTGATGGTCAGCCGCGCCCTACGTCTGCTGGCTCCGCAGGCGGGCGAACGCATCGCCGATTTCTTCTGCGGACTGGGCAATTTTACGCTGCCGATTGCAAGAAGCGGTGCGCAAGTATTGGGTATAGAAGGCAGCGATGCACTGGTGAAACGCGCCGGCCAAAATGCCAAATCCAACGGTTTGGCAGGCAATACCGAATTCCGTGCAATGAATCTGTTCGAGATGGATGAGGCCGCACTGGCGAAGCTAGGACGCTTCGATAAATGGCTGGTCGATCCTCCGCGCGACGGGGCAATCGAACTGATGAGATCCATCAATGACGAAAATGCCCCTCGCCGTATCGTCTATGTCTCCTGCAGTCCGTCGACTCTGGCTCGCGATGCCGAAGTGTTGGTGCATGCCAAGGGCTACAGGCTGAAGGCGGCGGGCGTGATGAACATGTTCCCGCAGACTTCGCATGTCGAATCCATCGCGGTGTTCGAGAAAGAGTAGCCCGGATGAAGCGCAGCGCAATCCGGGAGAGTCTCGGATTTCATTCCATCCGGGCTGCGATTGTTCAAGGAGTTCAATGATGAAAAGATACGACGATCTGGTCGCCGAGGCGCTGATGCGCGTGAAGGAGATCATGCCATGGGACCTGAGTCGTGCGCTCGCATCGGGAAGCAAGCCGCTGCTGCTCGACGTGCGCGAGCCGGCGGAGTTCGCGATGCTGCGCATCCCCGGTTCGATCAACGTGCCGCGCGGTGTGCTGGAACAATCCTGCGAATGGGACTACGACGAGACATTGCCTGAACTGGCCGCCGGACGCGACCAGGAGATCGTGGTGATTTGCCGCTCCGGCAAGCGTTCGGTGCTCGCCGCCGACATGATGCTGCAGATGGGGTTTTCCAATGTCGTCTCGCTCAAGACCGGCGTGCGCGGCTGGAACGATTTCGAGCAGCCGATGGAGGATGCGGCGGGAAATTCGATCGATGCGGATGCCGGAGACGAATTGCTCGCGCCGCGAGTGCGACCGGAGCAGCGCAAGCCGTAGGTCGGGATTTAACCAGCGATTTGGCTGACGTTAACCAATGACTTGGTTGGCGTTGTTTGCCAACTTAGTCAGATGGCTATGCAAAGCTGTTTGTCAGTCTAGTCGATTGGCTATGCAGAGCCAGCCCGACGCTGGGAGATGTCGGGTTGCACCCGCAAGGGGTAGGCCGTGGTTGTATGGGGCTAACGCCCCGACAACGCACGCACAAACCCGACCTACTTGGGCGTCAGCGCTTCCCCATCGAACTCGACGCCATCCCATCCGCTCTTGATGAAATTCCGTATGTTCTGGTGGTCCGTGCCTCCCGGGTTGCCGAGCACGTCCTTGCGGTAATAGTCGCCGAAGCAGGTCAGGGTCTGCTGTTGCGACAGGCCGTTGAGCTTCGCGAACGAGAAAAGCTTGCACGAGCCGTTGTTCTGTCCGGCTTCGTTGCGCGTCGCGCCATTGGCGAAGGCGGTCGGGGTGAAGTCGTACAGTGCGTCGATCAGCGCGATGGTGTCGTTGAAGCAGACGCTGTCGGGTGCGTCGTTCAGGCGTTGCAGGAATGTGTTCAGTTCCATTTTCGATTCCGTTTCGATGAAAACAAAAGGCGGCCAACAGGCCGCCTTATCGTTGATGCAGCGATGCTTATTCGCGTTCGCCGGCGAACGCCATCAGCAGTTGCAGCAGGCTTATGAACAGGTTGTAGATGTTCAGGAACAGGCCCAGCGTCGCCATCACATAGTTGGTCTCGCCGCCGTGCACGATCTGGCTCACGTCGTACAGGATGTAGGCAGAGAAGATCATCACGGCAATCGCGGAGATGGTCAGCGACAGCGCGGGGATCTGGAAGAAGATGTTTGCCAGCGAAGCAACGATCAGCAGGATCAGTCCGATGAACAGGAACTTGCCCATGAAGCTGAAATCTTTCTTGGTCACGGTGGCGATGGTGGCCAGCGAGAAGAAGATGATGCCGGTGCCGCCAGCGGCCATGCCGACCAGTTCTGCGCCGTTCTTCAGGTGCAGCGCGACTTGCAGGATAGGGCCGAGGAGTACGCCCGCGACGAAGGTGAAGCCGAGCAGGGCGACGATGCCCCAAACGCTGTTACGCAGCGCGGAGACGGCGAACATCATGCCCATCATCGCGCCGAACATCAGTAGCGCGGAGATGATCGGGCTTTCGGCCATGAACGAGAAATTCATGGACATGCCGACGGATGCGCCGATCACGGTCGGGAACATGGTCAACGCCAGCATCATATAGGTGTTGCGCAGCACCTTGTTCTGTTCGGCGGCCAGCGTGCCGGTTTGCGTTGCGGTTTGGTATTGCATGTGTGGACTCCCGGAAAACGTTGAAAAACTTACCCGCTAGGGGCCTCGTCAATACCGCGCATTATCGCATGCGGGCCTTGTCGTTGCGGGCATAAGACTAACCAAGTGCGTCAAAAGTTTCAATTGCCATTCGCCATGGCAGGAGGTTTCAGGGGCTTGCTTCGCCTGCAAGGGTGTTAGAGATGTAGATAGACCGAAATATATAGGTATTTCGGCCTATTGTTATTCCCTGTGGGCTGGGACAAGATAGCGGCGGGCAAACTTGTCGAAAGGCAAGGACGCAATGCCACGGGGCTAATGGATGTGCATCCGATGCCGGCCGGGTTGCCGGTTCGAGAGATACGGCGAACTGTCGACACTCCTGCATCTCCATCTTTTTTTGCATTCCTTGTTGCCCGTTAATGAAACATGGATACGCCACGGCTGCGGAAAACAGGATCGGAAGAACGACCATGAACAGAGATCATTATTTGTCGAAACGCTCACGCCTTCCATCGCAGGCGCCGGTGGAGCAACAGGTCGTGCCGGAGGGCAAGGCGGATACGGCTGCCCAGCGCATACAGCCGGTTGAGCCGGACGAGAGTCGCCCAACGGACGCAGGGGATACTGCAAGGCAGGAAGCGCGACCTGGTCAGTAGTTGTCGGTTTGCATCGCCCCTCTTGTTAGAGACGAGTGCAACCGGACGGTTGTCGTAAACAAGATACGAAAGCGACTTAAGGGAGAGTCGCTATAATCCCCGCAATTATTCAGCTTGCTCGTTGTTCTTCAATATAAGGAGTGCAACATGGATCTCGCGACACATGCACTGGATAGTCTGTCCGGCGACGGCTTCATGCCGCACGGCCATTGCTATCTGTGGACGCCGGAATTGCTGTGGACTTACGTGATTGCGGAATTCGTCATCGTGCTGTCCTATTTTTCCATCGCGTTCGCACTGTTGTATTTCGTCGGCAAGCGCCGTGACCTCCATTTCAACTGGATGTTCAAGCTGTTCTCGGTGTTCATTTTCGCCTGCGGCGCGACCCACGCGATGGGGATTTGGACGATCTGGCATCCGGACTACTGGCTCGATGCATGGCTCAAGGCCGCCACTGCGCTGGTTTCGCTGGTCGCTGCAATCCTGATTTGGCCGTTGATCCCTCGCGCGCTGAAGCTGCCCGGCACGCGGCAACTGGAAGAAGGCGTTGCACAGTTGCAACAGGAGGTGGCGCAACGCAAGGCGACCGAGGCCGAGCTGGCGCATCTGAAAGATGCCTGCGACGAACGCTTCCGCGTCCTGTTCGATCTGGCTGCTGTCGGCGTGGCGGAAGTGGATGCCGATACGGGATCGTTCCTGCGCGTCAATCGCAAGTACTGCGATATTCTGGGATACAGCCCGGAAGAGATGCACAGCATTAACCATCGGTCACTCGTCCATCCCGACGACTGGCCTCTCGTTCAGGAAAAGCTCCAGTCGCTTATGGTCGGCATACTGCCGGAGTTCTCCGTGGAGGAACGCTTCCTGCACAAGAACGGCAATCTCATCTGGGTCGAACTTACCGTTTCGCCGCTGCGCCAGCCCAATGCATCGCCGGCAACTTATGTCGCTATTGTGCAGGACATCACCGCACGCAAACAGGCAGAACAGACCCTCAAGGAACAGCTCGACGAACTGCGCCGTTGGAATGAAACGACGGTAGGGAGGGAGAGTCGCATCATGGAGCTGAAACGCGAGGTGAACGAGCTGCTGGCCGGCAGCGGCCTGCCGCCACGCTACCCCAGCGTCGCGGCGAACGGGGACGAAACACAGGCATAGCAACGAGGACACCATGAAGCCTCCGGCATATTGGGACAGCAACGACTTCTGGCTGGTGCTCGCCAAGGGGGCTGGACTGCTCGGCGCTTTCATCGGCGCGCTCGTGCTATTCGGCTGGCTGCAGGACATCCCGCAGTTGAAAAGCATCTCTCCGCACTGGGTGGCGATGAAGGCCAATACGGCACTCGGTTTTGCGCTGGGCGGACTGGCGCTCTGGCTGAAGGCCTGCGAGCCGGCCCGCTTCGGGGCGCTCCGGTTCGCGTTCGAACGGCTGCTGGCCGGTATCGTCGTCTTGATCGGCGCACTTTCGCTGTTCGAATACCTGTCCGGCATCGATCTCGGCATAGACCAATTGCTTTTCCACGAGCCGGCGGGCGCCATCGGCACGCTGGCGCCGGGGCGCATGGCACCGGCGAGCGCCATATGCTTCATGCTGCTCGGTTCGGCATTGCTGATCGAGGGTAAAACGGCTCGTGGCGGCCAGCTTGTTTCAGTGCTCGCCATCTTGACGGCGCTGCCGGCGCTGGCCTCCGTCCTGATCTATCTCTACGACACCGACAACGTCTATGGTCTGGGGTACTTCCTGCAACTGGCCGTGCATACGGCGCTGGCCTTCCTGTTGCTCGCGGCCGGCCTGCTTTGTTCGCAGCCGGATAGAGGTGCGGTCGCGCTGCTCAGGCGCCACGACAGCGGCGGCGCGCTCGCCCGTCGCCTGCTGCCGGTCAGCCTGTTGCTGCCGATTTTGATCGGCTGGTTGAAACTGTTCGGCGACCGCCACGGGTTGTACGAACCGGATTTCGGCGTGGCGCTGGTCGCGCTGGGCTACATCGTCATGCTCAGCACCTTGGTGGTATGGGGCGCCCGGTTCCTGGCGCGTATCGAAGTCGAGCGCGAATGGATGCATGCGAGCGTTGCGCTGAGCGAAGCGCGCCTGCGTACGCTGGTGGCCACCATCCCCGACCTGATCTGGCTGAAAGACCCGGACGGAGTCTATCTCGCCTGCAATTCCGCCTTCGAACGCTTCTTCGGCGCGAAGGAGGCCGACATAATCGGCAAGACCGATTACGACTTCGTCCCGCGGGAACTGGCGGACTTCTTCCGTGCCAAGGATCGTGCCGCGATCGCGGTCGGCGGCCCCAGCAGCAACGAAGAGTGGCTCACCATTGCCGACACCGGCCAGCGCATTCTGGCGGAAACGACCAAGATGCCGATGTTCGGATCGCAGGGCGAATTGCTCGGTGTGCTGGGCATCGCCCGCGATGTCACCCAGCGTCACGAGGCGGAGGTGTCGATCCGTGAGGCCCAAGCCGAAACGGAACGTCTGCTGGCCGAAGCGAACCAGTCGCGTCAGGCGCTGCTGAGCGCGCTGGAGGATAGCAAGGTCAAGACGCTGGCCTTGCAGCAAAGCGAGGAGTCGTTGCGCCACAGCCAGGCGCGTTACATGTCGCTGTTCGGCGCCATCGCCGACGCGGCCTATGTCCACGAAATCCATTCGGACGGGATGCCGAGCCGGATCACGGAAGTCAACGAGGTGGCCTGCCGGATGACCGGCTATACGCGCGACGAACTGCTGGGCATGACGCCTCCGCAACTGGATGCGCCGGATTCTGATACCGATCTCCGTCCCATCATCGAACGTTTGCGGGCGGGGGAGTCCGTCACCTTCGAACAGGTGCATCTGGGTAAGGATGGACGACGGATTCCGGTCGAGATACATGCGCATCTGTTTATGCTCGGCGAACAACCTGCGGTCATCTCACTTGCGCACGACATTACCGAACGCAAGCGCGCCGAACAGGCGTTGCGCGATCGCAACGCCTTCGTCGAGACGCTGCTGGAGAACGCGCCGATCGGCTTCGCGGTGAATACCCTGGACGATGGTCGCTTCGTGTTCGTCAGTCGCCGATTCGCCGACATCTACGGCGTGCCGCCGGGCAGCCTGGAGGGAATCGTCGACTTCTTCGACAAGGTGTATCTCGATCCGGAGGCGCGCGAACGGCTACGGGCGCGGGTGATGGCCGACATCGACAGCGGCGATCCGGCGCGCATGCATTGGGACGACGTCGAATTCACCACGCGAGTCGGTGAGCGCAGGGTGGTCAGCGCGGCCAATATCCCGCTGCCAGAGCAGAATCGGATGATCTCGATGGTGTGGGACGTGACCGATCGCCACCGCGCCGAAGCGGCACTACGCGAAAGCGAGAGGCACTTCCGCTCGCTGTTCGAGAACATGATGGACGGCTATGCCTACTGCCGGATGATTTTCGAGGAAGGCAAGGCCGTTGACTTCACTTACCTCGACGTGAACGATGCATTCGAGAAGCTGACCGGGCTGAAGGACGTGGTCGGGAGGAATGTCAGCGAGGTGATACCCGGCATACGGGAGTCCAATCCGGAATTGTTCGAGATCTACGGCCGGGTTGCGCTGGGCGGCGAGCCGGAGCGTTTCGAGACCTATGTCGGAGAATTGGGATTATGGTTTGCGATTGCGGTCTATAGCCCGAAGGTCAATCATTTCGTCGCGGTGTTCGACGACATCACCGAACGCAAGCAGAACGAAAGGCGCCTGCGGGAACTGAACGTCGGGCTGGAGCGGCGCGTACAGGAACGCACCGCCAAGCTGGAAACGGTCAACAAGGAACTGGAGGCGTTCTCCTATTCGGTGTCGCACGATCTGCGCGCGCCGTTGCGCGCGATCGCCGGTTTCGTAGAACTGCTGAAGAAACACAACTACGAAGCCATCGACGACAAGGGCAAGCATTACATGGAGGTGATCTCCGAAGCTGCGGTGCAGATGGGGCGGCTGATCGACGACATCCTCACCTTCTCCCGCATCGGTCGCGCCGAGATGAGCCTGTCGCGCGTGGATATGAACGCGCTGCTGGCCGAGGTGCGCAACACCCTGCACCCGCAGGAAGAGGGGCGTCGGATCGAATGGAAGATCGGCTCGTTGCCCGAGGTGACCGGCGAGCGGGCGATGCTGTCGCTGGTGTTGCAGAACCTGCTGGCCAACGCGCTGAAGTTCACCCAGACGCGCGATGTGGCTGTGATCGAGATCGGCCAGGCCGGGGGCGCTGCAGACGAATGGGTCTGCTATGTGAAGGACAATGGGGTAGGATTCGATATGCGCCATGTGGACAAGCTGTTCGGCCTTTTCCAGCGGCTGCATCCGCAGGAACAATTCGAAGGCACCGGCGTGGGGCTGGCCAACGTGCTGCGCATCGTGCAGCGTCACGGCGGAAGGGTATGGGCGGAGGGTAAGGTGGACGAGGGAGCGACGTTTTACTTTGCGCTGCCGAAATCGAAAGCGCCGACATGAAGACACTAGCATGCGTGCTGTTGATCGCGGTCGCATGACGGCGAGTTGATTCGGGACGGCGCCGCATGTCGATACGCCCGCCGCTAGCTTGAAGCAGGCGCATTGATGAACCGGGCGCAGGCGCACACGCTCCCGGCGAGATGAACGAAACTAAGGGTGCGCGATGGCGATCTTCAGTAAATATCTGTTGTCCAGGCTGCTCACTCCCGTTGGCGTGGCGTTGTTTTATGCGGCCTTCGCCGCGCTGTGGATTGTCGTCTCCGATTATCTGCTGACCATCGCTGATCCGGTTCTGTGGGTGCGCATCGAACTGGCAAAGGGACTGGCGTTCGTGGTGGTCACCAGCTTCCTGCTTTACCTGTTGCTCAGGACGCGGGGCGTCAGGCCTTTTCGGCAAACCGACGTGCCTCTGCTTGGCACGGGCAGGTTGTCGCTGGCATTCGCCGCGCTGGTGCTGGTGGTGCCGCTGATCGGATTTGCCATCGCCGGTCTGTATGGCCCGCAGATCGAGCGTGAGGCCCACGCCAACCTGGAAGCCATCGCCAGGCTCAAGGCCGAGCAGATCGAGAACTGGCTGCTGGAACGTCAGGGGGATGCCGAGGTGCTGGCGGGGGACGAGAAGCTGGCCGAACTGGCCGCGCGGCTCGCCCGGCGGGAACAGGATGAGAAACTGGCCGAACTTATCCGGAATCGTTTCGATCAACTGCGCAGCAGCTATCACTACGACAGGATACTGCTGCTGGACACCCACAATCGTTTTCTGCTCACCTCCGGGACAGAAGTGGGAATGGCGCCAGTGCTTCCCGATCTGTTGCAGCAGGTGATCGCCAGCCAGAAAGTGCAGCGGCGCGACATCTACCGCGACCAGGAGGGGCATATCCACCTGGAGTGGGCGGTGCCGCTGGTCGTCCCGGATGGGCAAGGCGGGCGGGCGGTGGCGGTGGTCGTGTTGCGTGTCACGGCCCAGCAATTCATCTTCCCGCTGATCCAGACTTGGCCGACCGCCAGCGCCAGCGGCGAGACGCTGCTGGTGCGCCACGAGGGAGAATCCGTCATGTATCTCAACGACCTGCGTCATCGCCAAGGTACGGCGCTGACACTGAAAGTACCAGCGTCGGCATTGGAGCAAGCTGATGCCTTGGCCCCGGGGCGGAGCGAATCCGGCTCGATGCAGGGGCGGGACTACCGTGACGTGCCGGTGCTGGCAGCCCATCTTCCCGTCGCGGGGACGGGGTGGCACATCATCGCCAAGATAGATCGCGACGAGGTGATGGCGCCGCTGCGGGACTTGGTGCTATGGGTCAGCCTGATCGCCCTTGCTGCCATCGCCGCGGTCAGCGGAGCAATGATGATGCTGTGGCGGCAGCAGCAGCACTCACACCGGGTGGAGATGCGCGAGCGCACGATGGCGGCGATCGAGCAGAGCGAACGGCATTTTCGCTCGCTGTTCGAGAACATGCTGGAAGGCTATGTGCATTGCAAGATGCTGTATCGCGAGGGTGTGCCAGAAGACTTCGTCTATCTCGAAGTCAACCCTGCCTTCGAGACCCTGAGCGGACTGAAGGACGTGGTGGGCAAGCGTGCCACCGAGGTCGTCTCCGGCATGCGCGAATCCAACCCGGAACTGTTCGAGATTTATGGGCGGGTGGCGCAGACAGGGCTGCCGGAGCAGTTCGAGATGTACGTCGAGATGCTGGACAGATGGTTCGAGATTTCGGTCTATTGCCCGGAGCCGGAGCACTTTGTGGCCATCTTCGATAACGTCACCGCGCGCAAACAGTACGAGGCAAATATCCGCAAGCTCAACGAAGAACTGGAACAGCGCGTACAGGAGCGCACCGCACAGTTGGCCGCCTCCAACAAGGAGCTGGAAGCATTCTCCTATTCGGTATCGCACGACCTGCGCGCACCGCTGCGCTCCATCGCCGGTTTCGTCGAACTGCTGAAAAATCGCTGCTACGACGACATCGACGACAAGGGAAAACATTACATGGAGGTCATCGCCGACTCCGCAATCCAGATGGGTAAACTCATCGACGACATCCTGTCCTTTTCGCGCATCGGCCGGACCGGATTGAGGAAGTCTCCGGTCAATCTGAACCTGTTGCTGGCCGAGGTGCGCGACACCCTGCGTCCGCAGGCCGAGGGGCGGCAAGTCGAATGGAAAATAGGCTCACTGCCCGAGGTGACCGGGGAGCGCAGCATGCTGGCGCTGGTGCTGCAAAACCTGCTGTCCAATGCGCTGAAGTTCACCCGGACTCGCGAAATCGCGATAATCGAAATCGGCTGCGCTCCGGGCGCTGCGGACGAATGGGTCTGCCACGTGAAGGACAATGGGGTAGGATTCGACATGCGCCAGGCGGACAAGCTGTTCGGCCTGTTCCGGCGGCTGCACCCGCAGGAGCAGTTTGAAGGAACCGGCGTGGGGCTGGCCAACGTGCAGCGCATCGTGCAGCGCCATGGCGGACGAGTATGGGCGGAGGGTCGGGTGAACGAGGGCGCGACGTTTTATTTCGCGCTGCCGAAAACGGGAGACGGAGATGAAGACACTGGCACGGATACTGTTGGTCGAGGACAACCCGAACGATGAGGAGATGACGCTGGAAGCCTTCGTCGAATGCAGGCTGGCCAACGAGGTCGTGGTTGTGCGCGACGGGCAGGAGGCGCTGGACTATCTGTATCGGCAGGGCGACTATGCGGAGCGCCAGTGCGGCAACCCGGCGGTGATCCTGCTCGATCTCAAGCTGCCGAAGATCAACGGCATGGAAGTGCTGCGCCGTATCAAGGGAGATCCCGAACTGAGAACCATACCGGTGGTGATCATGACATCCTCGCGCGAGGAGCGCGACGTAGATGAGGGCTATCAGCTCGGCGTGAACGCTTATGTGGTCAAGCCGGTCGATTTTCCCAGCTTCGTCGAGTCGGTCAAAGACCTCGGCGTGTTCTGGGCGCTCATCAACCATCCGCCGCTCGGCAGCGTGAGCAGGAGTGTCTGAAATGGCATTGCCGGATGTGAAACACGGAAAGCTGCGCGTCCTCAACCTAGAGGACAGCCCGAACGACAGCGAACTGATCCAGGCAGAACTGGAGACCGCATGGGACGAGGTCGATTTGCTGCGCGTCGAGACGCGCGACGCCTTCGTCCGGGCGCTGGACGAGTTTGCGCCGGATGTGGTGCTGTCCGATTTCAACCTGCCCGACATGAGCGGCAAGGACGCGTTGCACATCGTGCGCCAGAGCCGTCCCGACATTCCCGTGGTGATGGTCACCGGCGCGCTCGGCGACATCGAGGCGGTCGAACTGGTCAAGCTGGGGGCCAGGGATTACGTGATGAAGGATCACCTGCAGCGCCTGACTTCGGCGGTGCAGGGTGCGTTGTCGCTGGAGCAGGGCATACGCGCGCGCAAGGCGGCGGAGAAGTCGCTGCGGCAGAGCGAAGAGGAGATACGGGAGCTGGTCGAGCGCTCGCCGATCGCCATGATCGTGGATGTCGGCACGGCGGCGGACGAAAAAGTCATCATACTGAACCGGCATTTCACCGAGTTGTTCGGCTATACCATCGACGATGTGCCCGACATAACCCAATGGTGGCGGCAGGCCTATCCGGACGAGCAATACCGGGAAGAGGTCAGGAACGAATGGACGGGGCGGGTCGGGAACGCCGTTCGGGAACATGGCGCCATCGAACCGATGGAATCCACGGTCACCTGCAAGGACGGATCGCAGCGCTATGTTCGGGTTTCCTTCTCGTCGATAGGCAGCAGGAACATCGTCACGTTTGTCGATCTGACCGAGCGCAGGATACTGGAAGAGGCGCTCAAGGAGGCGGCGGACCGCAACCGGGCGATCACCGAGACGGCCAACGACGCGATCATCTGCATCGACCCGGCAGGCAACGTCTATCTGTGGAACCGCAAGGCGGAGGAGATGTTCGGATACTCGGCGGCGGAAGCCGTCGGCCGCAGCCTGCACGAACTGATCATGCCGCCGCAATACGGCGAACAGGCGGCACAGGCGATGCGGCATTTCGCCCAGACGGGGAGCGGACCTATCGTCGGTACTACCCGGCAACTCACCGCTCGGCGCAAGGACGGCAGCGAATTTTCGGTCGAATTGTCGGTCTCGGCGATGAGCCTCCACGGCGAATGGCATGCCACCGGCATCATTCGCGACATCACCGAGCGCAAGCAAGCCGAGGCGAAGATCGAACGTCTGAACCGGCTGTATGAGGCGCTGAGCCAATGCAACCTGGCCATCGTGCGCAGCACCAGCGAAGCGGAGTTGTTCGGGCAGATCTGCCAATCCGTCGTGCGCTTCGGCGGTTTCGGCATGGCCTGGATCGGCCTGCTCGACCCCGTTACGCAAATGGTCAAGCCGGAGGCCAGCAGCGGCGAGGCCGCTGAAGAATATCTGCGCGGCATCGAGATATCGGCGGATGCCGACAGCGAGCATGGTTGGGATCCGACCGGCACGGCGATACGCGAGAACCGGCCATGCTGGAGCCAAGACTTCCTGAATTCTCCGGGTAACGTCTCTTGGCGCGAGCATGCTGCAGCATCGGGCTGGCGCAGCTCGGCCGCATTGCCGTTGCACCGGGAGGGCAGGGTCGTGGGCGCGTTCAATCTGTATTCGGACGTAATGAATGCCTTCGACCAGGATGTGCGCGACCTGCTGGACGAGATGGCCGCGGACATCAGCTACGCGCTGGACTATTTCGGCCACGAGGCCAAGCGCAAACGGGCCGAGGATGAATTGCGCAAACTGTCGCTGGCCGTCGAGCAAAGCCCCAGCTCGATCGTGATCACCGACCTCGACGCCAGGATCGAATATATCAACGAGGCCTTCGTCAAGGCCACCGGCTACAGCCGCGAGGAGGCGATCGGGCAGAATCCTCGCATCCTGCATTCAGGCAAGACCTCTTCGGCAACCTACGACGAGATGTGGGCTCACCTGACGCGCGGCGAGACATGGAAGGGCGAGCTGATCAACCAGCGCAAGGACGGCAGCGAATATGTCGAGTCCATCCTGCTTTCACCGGTGCGCGATGCCGAGGGGCGTACTTCCCATTATCTCGGCATCAAGGAAGACATCACCGAGCGCAAGCGTGCGGAGGCGCAGATAGTCGCGCAACTCGAGCATCTCACGGCAGTCAATGCTCAGCTTGTGGAGGCGAACACGCAACTGGAACAGGCCAGGAGCCAGTTGCTGCAGTCCGAAAAGATGGCGGCGATCGGCCTGCTCGCCGCGGGCGTGGCGCACGAGATCAACAACCCGGTCGGTTATGTGAACTCCAACCTCGGCACGCTGGAAAAATATCTTGCCGACATCTTCGTCGTTATCGATAAGTACGAGGCAGCCGAAGCGGTGCAGGGGAAAGACAATCCGCTGCTGGACGAGCTGCGCCAGTTCAAGACGAGGAGCGACTTCAATTTCCTGCGCCAGGACATCAAGTCGCTGATTGCCGAATCGCATCAGGGGCTGGAACGGATCAAGAAGATCATACGCGACCTGAAGGATTTTTCCCGTTCCGATGTCGATGAACAGTGGGTGTGGGCGGATGTGCATCACGGACTGGACACGACGTTGAACGTGGTATGGAACGAGCTGAAATACAAATGCGAGGTGGTCAAGGAATACGGCGACCTGCCGGACATCTGGTGCCTGCCCTCGCAACTGAATCAGGTGTTCATGAATCTGTTGGTCAATGCCGCGCAGGCCATCGAAGTGCGCGGCACGATCACGATCCGCACCGGGGCGGAAGGCGAGCGGGTGTGGGTCGAGATCAGCGACAGCGGTTACGGCATTCCGCCGGAGATCATCCCGCGCCTGTTCGATCCGTTCTTCACCACCAAGCCCGTCGGACTGGGGACCGGGCTGGGTCTCTCGGTCTCCTACAAGATCGTCGAGAAACATCACGGCAAGATTGAGGTGCGTAGCGAACTCGGCAAGGGGGCTACTTTCCGGGTCTGGCTGCCGGTGCAGTCGTCGACCGAGAAAATCATGACCGTTTGAGCAAGGCAACGATACGAATTCAGGGAGGCCGCGATGAGAGCTTATTTTTCGGTAAGAACGAATGCTGATTTTTCCCGTTACGTTTTTCCGATGCTGATTCTCGCGCTATGCGCCGCGCTGCCGATGCAGGCCGCAGCCCGTTCGCTTGCGCCGGAGGCACAAGATCTGACCGGCCTGTCCATAGAGGAGCTGCTCGCCGTCGAGGTCTACAGCGCCAGCAAATTCACCCAGAAGACTACCGAGGCGCCTGCCACCGTCACCGTTGTCACGGCCGACGACATACGGAACCACGGCCACCGCACGCTGGCCGATATACTCGCCAGCGCGCGCGGTCTGTTCGTTACTTACGACCGCAATTACCAGTATGTGGGGGTGCGCGGCTTCAACCGGCCGGGCGACTACAACAGCCGTATCCTGCTGACGGTGGACGGCTACCGGCTCAACGACCCGGTCTACGACCAGGCATCCATAGGCACGGAGTTTCCGCTGGACGTGGACCTGATCGAACGGGTGGAGATCGTGCGCGGTCCGGGTTCTTCGATCTACGGCAGCAATGCCTTCTTCGCGGTGGTCAATGTCATCACGCGACATGGCGGCGATCTCGATGGCGTTGAGGCTGCGGGCGAACTGGCAAGTTTCGGCGGCGACAAGGAGCGTCTGAGTTATGGCAAACGATACGAGAACGGCACGGAAGTGTTGCTGTCGGCATCGCGCTACCGCAGCCGGGGGCAGGACCTGTTCTTCCCCGAGTTCAACACGCCCGCCACGAACAACGGCATCGCCAGCAATCTCGACGGCGACCGCTACCACAGCCTGTTCGGCAAGCTGGCCCATGCGGGCTTCACGCTGACCGGCGCCTATGCCAGCCGCACCAAGCAGGTTCCCACCGCCGCCTTCGGCATGGTGTTCAACGATCCGGCGGCCGAAACGATCGATAAACAGGGCTACGCCGATCTCGGTTACTACGGAAAACTGGATGAACGCTGGGACATCGCCGGGCATGCCTTCTACGGCAGTTACACCTTTACGGGCAACTATCCCTTCGGCCCGCCCGTCATCCTGAACAGGGATGAGACCGAAGGCAGGTGGGGCGGCGCCGAGGTCAGGCTGATGGGGCGATTCGAGAGGCACAAGCTGGTGCTGGGGGCGGAATACCAGGACAACTTCCGGCAGGATCAGCGCAACTTCGATGTCGCGCCTTACGCGCTTTACCTGGACGACAGGCGCAGCAGCCAGCGGGAGGGCATCTATCTCCAGGACGAGATCACGCTGATGCAGGGAGTACTGCTCAATGCAGGGTTGCGTTACGACAGCTATTCCACGGTCGGCGTAGCGACTAACCCCAGATTGGGACTCATCTGGAGTCCGCAGGAAACGACGACGTTAAAGTTTCTCTATGGCACGGCCTTCCGCGCTCCCAACGCCTTCGAACAGTATTACAACGATGGCAATGTAACGTCGAAGGTGAGTCCGAATCTCAAGCCGGAAGAAATCACCAGCTATGAGTTCGCCGCCGAACACGAGCTGCAACACAACTTCCGCCTGACCGCTTCGGTCTACCAGAACGACATCAGCAATCTCATCAATCAGATCACCGACCCCGCGGACGGCCTGCTGGTATTCCAGAACATCGGACGGGTCCGGACCAGGGGGGCCGAGTTCGAGGCGGAACGCGCCTGGGCGGACGAAATGCGATTGCGTGCCAGCTATGCCTGGCAGGTCACGCGCGACCAGACTACCGGCATGGAACTGGAGAATTCGCCCAACCATCTGGTGAAGCTCAATTATTCGCAGCCGGTGTGGGGCGATGCGTTGCGTGCCGGCATGGAGCTTCAGTACACCGGTCCGCGCAAGACCGTGGGCGGCGCAAGCACGGGCGGCTACACCGTAGCCAATTTGACCCTGTTGCATGGCAAGCTGGCGCGGGGTCTGGAATTGTCTGCCGGCATCTATAACCTGCTCGACAAGCGTTATGCCGATCCGGCGCGGCCGGAGCATGCGCCCATCGATGCGATCGCGCTGGACGGGCGCAGTTTCAGGCTCAAGCTGGGCTACCGGTTCTAGGCGATGGTGGGCATATCGAAACGTCTCGCGGTCGCGTTGTGCGCGGCGCTGTCGTGCGGCGGCGCTTGGGCTGCCCCCTCCGAATACGAGGTCAAGGCCGCGTTCATCCACAACATCGCCAAATTCGTCGAATGGCCCGCAGCATCCCCTGTGTCCGGCAGCGCCAGGCTGTGCGTCGCGGGGAAAGATCCGTTCGGCGGCGCGCTCGATGCGTTGCAGGGCAAGCGGATCGGCGAGCTGAGCTGGGAGATCGTGCGGGTCGACGTCGGGGCCAGTCTGAAAAAATGCCGCGTGTTGTTTATCGCCACTTCCGAGCGTAGCCGGTTCGGACAAGTTCTGGAAGGCGTGGCGAACAGCCCGGTGCTGACGGTGGGCGATACGGAGGGTTATGCCGAACAGGGCGTGATGGTGAACCTCTATCAGGAAGGGAGCAATGTGCGCTTCGAGATCAACTTGGAAGCCGTGAGGCGGGCGGGGCTTAGGGTCAGTTCCCGTTTGCTGAGCCTGGCCAGGGTGGTCCATGAATCGGAGGAGGAAAAGTGAGGTTGTTTATCCCGTTCCGCGATGCGCCTATCCGGCACAAGCTGATGCTGATCGGTCTGCTGACCACCGCGCTCGCGCTGTTTTCCGTCAGCATCATCCTGGTCGCACGGGACTGGGTGAATTGGCGGGACAAGACGGTGTCGGAGATGAATATCTATGCCGCCTTGATAGGCGCGAATGCGGCGCCATCCATAATTTTCGGCGACTACGATGCGGCGACGGAGGTGCTGCAGACGCTGAGAGGGAATCCGAACATCGTGGATGCGGTGCTTTTCGACAGGGAAGGCGAAGTATTCGTACGCTATCGCGTTCCGGGACATCCGGACAGCGCTTTCCCCCGCCTCGGGTCGAATTCTTCCCTGCTCGATTTCGGCCAACTGGTCGTGTCGAAACCGGTCGTACTCAAGGGTGAGGTCTGGGGAACCGTTTATCTGGAGTCGGACCTGCGCGGGCTTTATGCCGACATCAAGCGCCACACCCTGCTCACCTTTATCGCCGCGGCAGGGGTCTTTGCGGTAGTCCTGTTCCTGTTTTCCCGGCTGCAAAAGACCATTGTCGATCCCATCACGACCTTGTCCAGCGTGATGCGCAGGGTGTCCGCCCAGCAGGATTATGCGGTGCGAGTGCCGGTTCACGGCAAGGACGAGGTGGGCATGCTGGCCGGCGCTTTCAACGACATGCTGGCGCAAATCCAGACGCGGGACGAGGCGCTGGAAAAACACCGGGAACATCTGGAGGAGGAGGTGGTCCAGCGTACGGTGGCCTTGAAGGAAGCCAACCGGTTGCTGGAACAGGAGCTGGGCGTGCGCAAACTTGCGGAAGAAGCCATGGACCGGCTCAAGCGCGACCTGGCGATGATTCTGGAGTCGGCCGGCGAAGGGATATGCACCATGGACGCGAACGGAAGTCACGTTTTGGTCAACCCGTCCGCCGCGCGGATGTTCGGTTATGAGGTGGAGGAGATGATCGGACGCAACAGCCATAGTCTTTGGCACTATGAAAAAGCGGACGGCACGCCTTATCCGGCGGAGGAATGCCTGATCTATGCCACCATGCGGGACGGCGTGGTGCGGCGTAGCGAGAGTGAAGTGTTCTGGCGGAAGGACGGCACCAGTTTTCCTGTCGAGTATGTCAGCACGCCAATACGGAACAACGGCGCCATTACGGGAGCGGTTGTCGTATTCCGCGACATTTCAGAGCGCAAGAACGCGGAAGCGCAGTTGCGCGAAAGCGAGGCGCGCTATCGCGGCATCTTCGAATATGCCGACGACATCATCTACCTGCTCGAACCGGACGGCACGTTCCGTTCCCTCAGCCCGTCCTTCGAGCGCGTCACCGGCTGGCGGGTCGAGGAATGGATCGGCAAGCCGTTCGCGCCCGTCATCCACCCCGACGATTTGCCCTACGCCACCGACATCTTCCGCAAAACGCTGGCTGGCCAATCCGTGCTGTCTTTCAGGCTGCGCATCGCCAGGAAGTCCGGCGAATATTTCGATGCCGACCTCAGTATCACGCCGCTAGGCCGCGGCGCGGCAACCGGCGCGTTGGGGATCGCCCGCGACGTGACCGAACGCAAGCAGGTGGAGGAAAAAATCCACAGGTTGAACGAAGAACTGGAAATCAAGGTGCAGGAACGCACCCGGCAATTGCTGGAGGCGCAAGAAGCACTGGTGCGCAAGGAGAAGCTGGCGGTGCTGGGGCAGGTCGCCGGCAGCGTGGGGCACGAGCTGCGCAATCCGCTGGGGGTGATGAGCAACGCGGTGTATTTCCTGCAGACGGTGTTGGCCGATGCGGATGACAGCGTCAAGGATTACCTGAAAATTATCAAGGATGAGATCGTCGGTTCCGAGCGCATCGTGTCGGATCTGCTGGATTCGGTGCGCACCAAGCCGCCGCGCGCCGAGACGACCGGCGTGCATGAATTGCTCGAGCAGACGCTGCGCAAACTTTCCATCCCCGCGTCCGTCACCGTGAAGCTGGACATCCCGGAAACACTGTCGCCGATGCATGTGGATCCGCAGCAAATCCATCAGGTGTTCCGCAACCTCATCAGCAACGGCGTGGAGGCGATGCCGGAAGGAGGTGTGCTGGAGATTCGCGCGGTTGAAAACAAGTCGGGAGGAAACCTCACCGTCAGCGTAAGGGACAGCGGCATAGGTATGACGCCGGAGCAGATGGGCAATCTGTTCCAGCCGCTGTTTACCACCAAGGCGCGCGGCATCGGGCTGGGGCTGGTGGTGGTGAAGAACCTGACGCAGGCCAATGGCGGCACGGTAAACGTGGAGAGCGAGGCGGGCAAAGGCACGGTCTTTGCCATCACCCTTCCGGTAGCGGATGAAACGGGGGGCTTGATATGAGCGGGAAAGCAACTTCGCCCGGAATCCGGAGGGCGATATGAATAAGTGGTCGGCGCTCTTGAAGACCCCGGCGGGAGTGGTGGTCGCGGTGGGTTTTATCGTACTGGTGTCCGAGTTGTTGATCATGGCGCTGATCAACAGCTTCCAGGCCGTCATCCCGAAAGATGCGTTCCTAGAAAAACTGTTCTTGTTCCTCGATCCCGTCGCGCTCACCGCGATAGTTTCTCCCGCCCTTTATCTCCTGGTTTTTCGGCCGCTGAAACAGCAGGCCGAACTCGAACGGCAAGCGAAGAATGCACTACGGGCCATCGCACTGAAACATCAGCTGTTGTTCGAAAGTTCGCGCGATGCCCTGATGTTGCTGACACCGCCATCGTGGAAGTTCACCGGAGCGAACCGGGCGACACTGCAATTGTTCGGCGCAGCGAGCGTGGACGAATTCACCGCGCTCGGGCCTTTGGATGTTTCGCCGGAGCGGCAGCCGGACGGACGCCTGTCAAGCGAGAAGGCGCAGGAAATGATTGCGATCACCATGCGCGAAGGCGCCCACTTTCTCGAATGGCAACACCAGCGGCTGGACGGCCAGCCGTTCGCCGCCGATGTGCTGCTGACCCGCATGGAGGTGGACGAGGGCGTGTTCTTGCAGGCCACCGTGCGCGACATTACCGAGCGCAAACAGATGGAACAGCAACTCTCCCGCCGCCTCCGTCATCTGGACGTCATGGAACGCATCTCGCGGATAAGCCTGCATAGCGCGAGTATTGAAGAACTGCTGGAGAAGGTGCTCGACGAAATACTGGCCGTATTCGATGCCGATCGCGCCTGGTTTTTGTATCCCTGCGATCCCGATGCGCCTTCCTGGTCTGTGCCCATGGAGCGCGCGCGTCCGGAGTGGCCGGGAGCTTTTGTGCGCGGCATGGCGATGCCGATGACCCCGGAAGTGGCCGAAATAATGCGCGAGACGCTGGCCTCCGCAGAGCCTCTCCCCTATGGCCCCGCAACATTCCGTTGCATTCCCGCTGCGGTGGCCGAGCAATTCTCGATAAAGTCCCAGATGCAAATGGCGTTGCGTCCGCGGGTGGGCAGCCCCTGGGTAATGGGGCTGCATCATTGCGCGCAGGCGCGCGCTTATGGCGAGGACGAACTGCTGATTTTCAATGACATCGGGCAGCGTGTCGCGGATGCGCTGAGCGTCATGATCATGCTGAAAAACCTGCGCGAAGCGCAAGATGCGTTGGTGCGCAGCGAAAAGCTGGCGCTGCTCGGACAAGTGGCAGGCAACGTGGGTCACGAGTTGCGCAACCCGCTCGGGGTGATGAGCAATGCGGTGTACTTCCTGCAGACCGTGCTGTCCGATGCGGACGACAGCGTCAAGGAATATCTGGACATCATCAAGAGCGAGATCGCGGTGTCCGAACGCATGGCGTCCGACCTGATGGATGCGGTGTTCACCAGGCCGCCGCACCCCGAGGCCGTGGGCGTCGCCGAATTGATCGGGCGGATATCGCGCAAGCACACCATGCCTCCGTCCGTCAGTGTGCAGCTGGAAATACCCGGAATGCTTCCGCTCCTGTGGGTGGACGCCATGCAGATGGACCAACTGTTCAACAACCTCATCAGCAACGGCGTGGAAGCGATGCCGGAAGGCGGTGTGCTGGAAATCCGCGCAATCGAGAACAAGCCGGATGGAACCGTCACCATCAGCGTGCGCGACAGCGGCATTGGCATGACGCCTGAGCAGATGAGCAAGCTGTTCCAGCCGCTGTTCACCACCAAGGCGCGCGGCATCGGGCTGGGACTGGTGGTGGTGAAGAACCTGAGCGAGGCCAATGGCGGCAGGGTGGAAGTGCAGAGCGAGGCCGGCAAGGGCAGTGCTTTTTTTGTCACGCTGCCCGCGGCAGTCCGGCGGTAGAAACGCGATAAGAGGAAAGGAACAACAATGCCCGACAACTCTTCCAGAACACAGGCGCAACCCGAACCTCAAAGCCCCGCCCCGCGCTCGCCGGCCCGGCTGTTTTTCATCGTGGCGGTTTCGATCATGACTACCGAGATCGCCATCATGTTCCTGTTCGGGTTGCTGCCGCCGATGGCGCCGGCGGTGAAAAACATCGTGGATGGCGTATTGCTGACCGCTCTGCTTTTCCCCGTTCTTTACCTGTTTCTGCTCCGGCCCATGAGGCTGCACAAGGCCGCGCTGCAGCAGGCCGAGGATCGGGCGACGGCGGAAATGGCGGATCGCGCCATGCCGCACTCGCCAGCCCGGCTGTTTCTCATCGTGGCGATTTCGATCTTCGTCGCCGAGATCGCCATCATGTTCCTGTTCGGGCTGATGCCGCCGATGCCGCCTATGGTGGAAAACTTCATGGACGGCATCTTGCTGACGGTGCTGCTCTTGCCCATTCTTTACCTGTTCCTGTTCCGCCCGCTGAGCTGGCGGGTTCGGGCGCTAGGCCAGGCGGAGAAATCGCTCAGGCTCCAGAACGAGGAGCTCAAGGAGAAAACCCGGCAATTGCTGGAGGCGCAGGAAGAGCTGGTGCGCAAGGAGAAGCTGGTGTTGCTGGGGCAGGTGGCCGACACCGTGGGGCACGAACTGCGCAATCCGCTGGGGGTGATGAACAACGCGGTGTATTACCTGCAGACCGTGCTGGTCGATGCGGACGAAACCACGAGGGAATATCTGGGCATCATCAAGGACGAGATAGCGGATGCCGAGCGCATCGTGTCCGACCTGCTGGATGCGGTGCGCACCAAGCCGCCGCACCCGGAAGCGGTCGACGTGGCGGGCGCGATCGGGCAGACCCTGCGCAAATGCGTTATTCCGCCTTCCGTCACTGTCAAACTGGACATCCCGCAAACGCCGCTCTTTGTCCGCGTCGATCCGATGCATCTGCACCAGATGTTGTGGAATCTCATCTCCAACGCAGTGGAGGCGATGCCGGAAGACGGCACGCTGGAAATCGCCGCGGTTGGAAATGAGGACGGAAGCGTTGCCGTCAGCGTGCGCGACAGCGGCGTCGGTATGACACCGGAACAGCAGGCCCAATTGTTCCAGCCGCTGTTCACCACCAAGACGCGCCGCGTCGGGCTGGGGCTGGTGGTGGTGAAGAACCTGGCGCAGGCCAACGGCGGCAGCGTGCAGGCGGAAAGCGTGCCGGGCAGGGGCAGCGTGTTTACCGTCACGCTGCCGGCGGCGAGGTGACAGGATTGCCGCGCCGACGACAGGATTCGCGGGATGTCGGGCTGAAGCCCGACCTACGTCGACAGCAGCGGGAAAGGGTAGGTCGGGTTTCAACCCGACGGGATTGCTGGACGGAGGCAATAATGACTTATAGCGATTTGCGCAAAGGTCGTTTTTCACAATCGGGTTTGGTGTACCACATTACGACGGTAACGCAGAACCGGACTGCGCATTTTTCATCGCTAGACAAAGGGCGCAAGGTGGTGCGGCAGTTGATGGCGTTGCAAGCCGAGGGCAGGGTGGAGACGCTTTGTTACGTAGTCATGCCGGATCATTTGCATTGGTTGATGCTGTTGCATGAGGGCAAGTTATCCGAGGCCGTGCAGCTGTTAAAAGGACGATCTGCCCACGCCATTGGACAAGCAGTTTGGCAGGCGAACTACTTCGACCATGCTGTGCGGCAAGATGAAGATTTGTGCAAAATGGCGCGGTATATTGTGGCCAATCCATTACGGGCGCATCTGGTTGAACGGATTGGTGATTATTCGTTATGGGATGCGGTTTGGCTGGATGATGCGTTGTCGGGGCGGGAGATTTTTTGATGTCGGGCTGAAGCCCGACCTACAGCCCGGTATGTAACGAGCAGCAAGTGTATGCAGGACGATTTGCCCTTTTACCAACAAGAATAACGGGAGCTGGCAATGAAGATTCTGGTAGTGGACGACGATCGCCGTATCGTGAAGACGACTCGCGACATCCTGAAAATCCAGGGGCATGAGCCTGTCGTGGCCTACTCGGGCGAGGAGGGCGTGGAGAAGGTCAGGACCGAGCAGCCGGATTGCGTGCTGATGGACATCAAGATGCCCGGCATCAGCGGCATCGAGGCGCTGATGCTGATGAAGCAAATTACCCCCGCGCTGCCGGTGGTGCTGGTCAGCGCCTATGCGACCAACGAGATGATGGATGAGGCCAGGCAGGCCGGCGCCTATGCCGTGCTGAGCAAGCCGCTCAACATCCAGATGTTGCTGTCCTTCCTTGCGCTGCTGCGCAAGGAAGAAAGCATCCTGGTGGTGGACGACGACCCGGCATTCAGCAAGACGCTGAAGGACATCCTGACGCTGCGCGGCTATCAGGTCCAGACCGAGAGCGAGCCGCGGAACGTGTTGGGGGACCTGGAAAAGAACTACAAGCTGGTCGTGGTGCTCGACCTCAAGCTGGGCGCGGTGAACGGCGTGGATGTGATGACGGATATCCGGGCAAAGTATCCCGGCAAGCCGGTGGTGCTGGTGACCGGCTACAAAAATGAAATGGGGGAGTCCATAGAGCGGGCGTGCAAGATCGGCGTCAATACCTGTCTGTACAAGCCGTTCGAGACGGATGACTTGTTCCAGATCATCGAGGAAATCCGGCTGATGAAATTGCAGAATCTGCTGGCCTCGGCATAACCGGGAAGGCTCATATGCTGAAAGCAAAATCCAGAATCCTGGTGGTGGACGACGATCCGAATCTCAGGAAGACGCTCGCCGATATCCTGAGAATCAAGGGCTATGACACGGCGATGGCCGCCACCGGCGCCGAGGCGCTCGCCGCATTGGCGCAAGCGCCGGTCAGCCTGGCGCTGATCGATCTGATGCTGCCGGATATGACCGGTCTCGAAGTGATGGAGCGCATCAAGGCGGCTTCGCCGTTGACCGAGGCGATCATCCTGACCGGCCATGCCTCGATGGATACCGCCATCGAAGCGACCCAGAAAGGGGCATATTCCTACCTGCTCAAACCCTATCAGATGGACGAGTTGTTGCTGCATATCCGACACGGCATCGAACGCCAGCAGGCGCAGGAAGAAATACTCAGGCTGGCCTCCTTCCCTAGGCTGAATCCCAATCCGATAATCGAGGTCGAGTCGGCGGGAGACGTGACCTATGTCAATCCGGTCGCGGAACGTCTGTTTCCCGAGCTGGCCGTGCAGGGGGCGGCTCATCCCCTGCTCGCCGGCATGGCGGAGCCCATCGCCGGGCTGCGCCAGCGCGATGGCGCGGAGGAGCTCGTTCATGAGGTCGCCGTCGGCGACGCCGATTACGAATTGCATATTTCGTACGTCCGCGAGATCGATCTGGTCCGTATCCATGTGCTGGACATCACCAAGCGCAAACGGATGGAGGACCAGCAGAAGGAGGCGTACAGGCAGCTCGAGCAGGCGAAGAGCCAATTGCTGCAATCGGAAAAGATGGCCGCGATCGGCCTGCTCGCGGCGGGCGTGGCGCACGAGATAAACAACCCGATCGGTTATGTGAATTCCAATCTCGGCACGCTGGAAAAGTATCTGGCCGACCTCTTCGTCGTTATCGAGAAGTGCGAAGCCGTCGAGGCTGCGTTGGACGGCCAGAGCCCGGCGCGGGAAGAGTTGCGCCGGTTCAAGGCGAAGGTCGATTTCGATTTCTTGCGCCGGGACGTCAAATCGCTGATCGCCGAATCGCTCCAGGGACTGGATCGGGTCAAGAAGATCGTCCTCGATCTCAAGGAGTTTTCCCATGCCGAGAGCGAAGACCAGTGGGTATGGGCAGACGTGCACCTTGGACTGGATTCGACGCTGAACGTGGTGTGGAACGAGCTGAAATATAAGTGCGAGGTTGAGAAGGAATACGGCGAACTGCCGAAGATATGGTGTCTGCCTTCGCAACTCAACCAGGTGTTCATGAACCTGCTGGTTAACGCCGCGCAGGCGATCGAGGCGCGCGGCAAGATCACGATTCGCACCGGACAGGATGGCGAGCGGGTGTGGATCGAGGTGGCCGATACCGGCAAAGGCATTCCGCCGGAGAACATGCAGCGCATCTTCGAGCCATTCTTTACCACCAAGCCGGTCGGAAAAGGGACGGGCCTCGGCCTCTCGGTGTCTTACAATATCGTCGAAAAGCATCGTGGCAAGATCGAGGCGCGTAGCGAAGCCGGCAAGGGCACGACCTTCAGGGTCTGGCTGCCGGTGAAACCACCCGAAATCAAGGAGAAGGCATGAACCAGGAAGCGGCACCCCCTGCAAACGAACCGGCAACGCTGTTGTTCATCGACGACGAGGCCAACATTCTGGCCGCGTTGAAACGCCTGTTCCGGCCGCTCGGCTACAACATCCTGACCGCGGAGAACGGCCCCGACGGGCTGGCGTTGCTGGAAAAGGAAAATGTGGACTTGGTGATCTGCGACATGCGCATGCCGCAGATGAGCGGCGCCGAGGTGCTGGAGCAGATACACAATCGCTGGCCGGAGGTGGTGCGCATCCTGCTTACCGGCTATTCGGATCTGACCTCGACGATCGCTGCGATCAATCGCGGCGAAATCTATCGCTACATCTCCAAGCCTTGGGACGACAACGACATCGCTCTGGTCGTGCGCGACGCGCTGGAGCGCAAGCATCTGCTGGCCGAGAAGTTGCGGCTGGAGGCGCTGACGCAGCAGCAGAACGAAGAACTGAAGGAGTTAAACGCGAGTCTGGAAGAAAAAGTGCGCCAGCGCACCGAACAACTGCGCGCCGCGCTGGATTCGCTGGATCATGCTCACGAGCGACTGAAGCAGGATTACTTCGCCACGATCCAGGTGTTCGCCAACCTGATGGAGCTACGCAAGGGGGCGATGGCCGGGCACTCGCGCCGTGTTGCGCAGCTATGCCGCAATATCGCTCAGCAGATGGGCCTGACGGAAGACTATATCCAGACGATCGAAACGGCCGCGTTGCTGCATAACATCGGCAAGATCGGCCTGCCGGATCGCTTGCTGGACCAGCCCTATTTCGAATTGCCCTATGCCGATCGCGCAGAATTCGACAAACATCCGTTGCGTGCTGGCGCGGCATTGATGGCGCTCGATCCGCTGGTGCAAGCCGCCGAGCTGATCCGCCATCACCTCGATCACTATGACGGGATGGGCAACCGTTCCGGTTTGCGCGGCGAGGCCATTCCGCTGGGCGCGCGCATCCTGCTGGTCGCCAGCGATTACGATGCATTGCAGCAGGGACTGCTCGGCCATGAGCGGATGACGCCGGAGCAGGCGCAGGATACGATAGACAAGGGCAGCGGTATGCGTTACGACCCCGCGGTCGTCGGCGCATTCCGCAGGATCATCGGCAGTTCCGCACAATATGGACACATCAATGCCGAATTTCAGGTGACCAGCAACCAGTTGCACGAGGGCATGTTGCTGACGCACGACGTGATCACGAAGGACGGCATGCTGTTGCTGCTGAAGGACACCGTGCTGAACGTCGCGCATATCCGCGATATCAAGGAGTTCGAGGCTTCGGCTGGTGAGCTGTTGGCGATCTTTACCCATACGATCTAGTCTGCACCGTGAACAGTTACCGCATCCTGCTGCTCGACGACGACGATTTCATCCTCGCCGCCCTCCGTCGCGAATTGATGAGCCAGCCCTATGTCGGCCACGAGGGGCTGGAAATCGAAGCGTTCGATTCGCCCGCGGCGGCGCTGGCGCGCGCCAGGGAGCCGGACGGATATTTCGATGTGGTGATTTCCGACAACCGCATGCCGGGAATGAACGGCATCGATTTTCTGAAGGCGTTTCGCAAGATCCAGCCTGATGCTGCACGTATCATTCTGAGTGGCCATGCCGACATGGAGGACATGATGCGGGCGATCAACGAGGCCCATATCGACTTCTTCGTCGCCAAGCCTTGGCACGAGTACGATTTGAAGAGCGCGTTATGGCAGGCGCTGCGGGATTACGATCTGCGCTATGAGAACCGGCGTCTGGCCAAGGAGTATCTCGAGCGCTTCGGCTTGCGTCACCAGCTCAAACGCAAGAACAAGTACCAGTTGATGATCGTGGACGACGATCCGCATGTGCTGCGGGCGCTGCAGCGCGAGTTGGACGAGTCCTATAGCCAGGGGGCGTTCGGCTTGTACCAGCTGGAGGCGCATGCCTTCGACCATGTCGACGAGGCCTTTCGGGCGGCGCGCGAACGGCAGTTCGACGTGATCATCTGCGACTATGCGATGCCCGGAATGAACGGCATCGAGTTCCTGCGCCAGTTCAAGGAAGCGCAGCCCGATGCGGTGCGTATCCTGATCAGCGGCATGGCAGACGTGGATGTGCTGGTCGCGGCGGTGAACAGGGCGGGTGTCGGCTGCTTCGTCGGCAAGCCGTGGCGCGACTACGAGTTGCGTGCCTCGATCGACCGGGCGCTGACACATCGCGAACTGGAACTGGACAATCACATTCTCGCCGACCTGCTGCGGCTGAGAAGCAAACATTGACGGAGAGGGCGAGCATGCACCGGATACTGATAGTCGACGACGAACAGAATGTGCTCAATGCGTTGCGGCGCGAATTGCAGGGCGAATATCTGGTCGAGACATACGCCAAGCCGGACGAGGCGCTGGAGCATAGCCGGCACACCCTGTTCGATCTGGTGATCGCCGATTACCAGATGCCCGATATGAACGGAATCCAGTTTCTCAAACAGTTCGGCAAATTGCAGCCGGATGCCGCACGTCTGATGCTGAGCGGCGAAGCCGATTTCGATGCGGTAGCCGGCACGATCAACGAGACGCATATCTACCGTTTCATCGGCAAACCTTGGGATAGCGCCGAACTGGCCGCGACGTTGGCGCAGGCGCTGGTGCACCGCACCACGTTGCTGGAGAATCTGCGCCTCGCCGAACTCTGCCGCAAGGAGCGCCATTGGCAACGCGCACAGGACCCGAACAAGCTCTATCAGGTGCTGGTGGTCGACGACGAACCCAATGTGCTCAGCGCGGTGACTCGCGACCTGACTGCGCGCGAACGCTTCGACGACCTGCATGCGGCGCTGCTGCATGCGGCAGATCCGGAATCCCCGGTTGCGCACCACGACTTTCGCTTCAACGTGCATACCGCCACCTCTCCGGTGCAGGCGCTGGAGCGCGCCAAACAGGTCGGCTACGATGTGGTGATCTCGGATTACCTGATGCCGGAAATGGACGGACTACGTTTTCTGGATGCCATCCGGCAGATACAGCCAGACGCGGCACGCATCCTGTTCTCCGGCCATGCCGACAAGGATGTGCTGGTCAATGCGATCAACGATTCGGAGATTTACGGCTACATCGGCAAACCCTGGCGTGAACACGAGCTGAAAAATACCGTCTCACAGGCGGTGGCTTACAGCAACCTGTTGCGGGAAAATCGTCACCTCGCCGAACTGATGTCGAACTGAGCGTATACGTCGGTAGAGAATGAAAACGGCCCCGTTCAGGGGCCGTTTCGCATGGTGGCGGAAGCGGTGAGATTCGAACTCACGGAGGATTTTCATCCTCGCTAGTTTTCAAGACTAGTGCCTTCAACCACTCGGCCACGCTTCCAGTTGTTTTAATTTCATACTCGGGCGGCAGTTGCTGCAGCCGAGAGGCGCGCATTCTGAATCAAGCCGCGCAGAGTGTCCAGTAGGGGCACGGCACGTCGTGCCCTTGCGATGGTGTGCTGTGCCCTTACGAGGTCCGCTCGCAGTCCGCCCAGTTGTTCGGCGTTTCGTACAGCCGCACGCGCTCCAGCCGCAGGTTGTTGCCGTACATGTCGCGGTAGGCGGCGTTGAGGATGTCGAACGCGGCCTGCGCGAGATGTTCTGCGGTCGGCACCACGTCGAGTACCACGGTCTTGTGGCCCGGCATGCTCGCGAGGAAGTCGCATACCGCGCGGTCGCCGCGATACACCAGGAAGGCGTGATCCCATGCATCCACAACCTTCTCCTTGGCGATGCGCTTCACGTCGGAGAAGTCCATCACCATGCCCTGCTCGGATGCGCCCTCGGTCGCGATGATGTCGCCGGACAGCGTGATCTCGATCGCATAGCGATGGCCGTGCAGGTGTTTGCACTGGCTGTTGTGGTTGGGGATGCGATGTCCGGCATCGAATTCCAGGCGGCGGGTGATGAGCATGATGGTCGTGTTCGGTTAACTGGCGCGGATTATACCCTGTCGGACTTTGAAGGTCGCGGCACGTTGCAGGAACATCTGTCGCGCCTGTTCGTCAGGTTCGCCGCCGTAGCGTAGCGCGCTGTAGCGCGTCGCCAGGTCGCGGAAGGCTTCGGCGAGATCGGGGCGCGCGGCGGCGACGCGCGCGGCGTAGTCCTGCGCACCTTCGTGCGGCGCGCGCGGCAGTCCCGCCTTTGCCAGTCTGCTGCACAGTCTTAGCCAGGCGGCCTGCACCTTGTCCGGCCGTTGCGTGTACAGGTGGCGCAGCATGAACAGCGCGAACGTGGCGACTACCAGACCGAGGACGAAGGTCATGTTCAGCGCGAGTTTCTGCCAGGTGATGTCTTCCATGCCGAGGCGGGTGAGGAAGGCGAACTGGAGTTCGCTGTTGTAGCCCAGCACCCACTGGTTCCAGCGGTTCGCCACCGCATCCCAGTTCAGGCGCAGGTCGCGCAGCCATTGCGGTGCGCTGCGCGCCATGAACGGCAGCGCGGCGTTGTCCGGTACGGCGGCGGCGAGGTTGCGTTCGATGCGCGTCGGGGCAATCGCGGCGGTCGGGTCGATGCGCACCCAGCCTTGGCCGGATAGCCACACTTCCGCCCAGGCGTGGGCGTCTGACTGGCGCACGATGTAGTAGCCGCCTACCTCGTTGTATTCGCCGCCCTGATAGCCGGTGACGACGCGCGCCGGGATATGCGCGGCGCGCATCAGGAATACGAAGCTGCCGGCGTAGTGTTCGCAGAATCCCTCGCGGCTCTCAAACAGGAATTCGTCGATGTTGTTCATGCCGGTCAGCAGCGGCGGTTCCAGTGTGTAGCTGAAGTTCTCGCGGTTGAAATAGGCGAGCGCGGCTTGAGTTACGGCGGCATCGTTTGCACCTTCTGTCCGCCATTGTCCGGCGAGCCGTTGTGCGCGCGGGTTGAGCGCACGCGGCAGCTGCAGCGCACGCTGGATTTGCTGCTCGGACTCGCGCAGGTTCGCGCGGTAGGCGAGATGCGAGCGGGCGTCGTAGCGCAGCCGCGCCTTCAGCGGTTCCTTGCGTACGATCTGGAAGTCGTGGGTGAGATCCGCAGCTACGGAAAGGCGATCCGGCACATCCAGCGCAAACAGCCAGGTCTTGTTGTGCGGCTCCAGCGTTACGCTGTAATCGATGGGCTGTGCGAGGTTGGTGAATTCCGGGGCGATGGTGCGTGCAGTTCTGCCCGGTGTCCAGGTGCGTCCGTCGAACAGCCACAGCACCGGGCCGCGCCAGTACATTTGCTCGCGGCGCGGTGGCGGGCCGGCATAGACGACGCGGAACGCGACTTCGTCCGACAGCGACAGCCGGCTGATGCTGCCCGGCGCCATGTTGTCCGACAATCCGCTGCTGGCGAAGGCGTCCTGCGGCAACCCCCATAGCGGCCCCTGCACGCGTGGGAACAGCACGAACAGCACCAGCGTCAGCGGGAGCGCCTGCAACAGAAGTGTCGCGGCGATTTTCAGGCGCGGCTTGAGCGCGATGCTCTGCCCGTTCAACTGCACCCAAGTGGTGACGATGACCAGCAGTGTCGCGAGCATGTACAGCGCGGTGGGGATGCTCTGCGAGTAGAAGAAGTTGGTGATGACGATGAAGCAGGCGAGGTAGATCAGCACCGTCGCGTCGCGCGGGCTGCGCAGCTCCATGAACTTCAGCGCGGTCAGCAGGATCAGCAGCGTAACGCCCGCCTCGCGTCCGAACAGCGTGTGGAATTCGATCAGGATGGCCCCCGCGCCGGCGAAGGTGATCGCCGTCAGCAGCCAGCGCTTCGGCAATGCGCCGCCGATGCGGGTGAGGTAGGCGCGCCAGACCAGCAACGCGGCGCACAGCGCGGAGACCCAGGGCGGCAGATGCTCCGCATGGGGTGCTGCGACCATCAGGATGGATAGCAACAGGGCGTAGATCAGCGGCTTGTTCATTCAGAAAACCTTGATTGGTCCACGAAAAACACGAAAGGCACGAAACAGGAAACACTCGGGTATGTTCGTGTTTTTTGCGAGCTTTCGCCTTGTGGCGAAATGCCTGCCAACCCCATTTCGTACCTTTCGTGGACAAGGGTTTTTTCTGGAGTCATTTCGGCAACCCAAACAATGCAATTCTGCGCAAACACTCGTCTCGATGCGCCGGCCCGTCGCCGGGCGGCAGTTCTCCGTCCGGCAGTTTCAATCCGTAGCGCAGTCCCTGCGCCTCGGCGTCCAGCACCCAGCGCGTCATGTGGGCCAGCTTGCCTTCGGTGTCCGGCTCCGGGGCGGAGTCGAAATCCAGCCACAGTTCTTCGCCGACCTGCATGGCGAACTGCTTGACCTGCAGGCCGCGTTCGCGTGCGTAGGCCTTCCACGCGATGCGCGGCAGCGCGTCGCCCGCCGTATAGACGCGCAGCCCGGCGAAGTCGTCGTCGCCGGCGACGCTGCGCTTGCCCGCGCCGTCCGGCGCATCGCTCGGCGGCAACGCCGCTTCCTCGACGGGCTGGGGATAGACCAGACAGCGCATGTCGAAATGCAGGTAGGACCAAGCGTGGAACAGGCCGAGCGGGAATTCGGTGTACAGCGTCAACCGGCCCGGTTGCAGCCAGCCGCGCCTGGTCGCCGCCAGCGGGAAAGCAACCTCGCTGTCCTGTTGCGCGGGCGCGTCGAAAGTGACCGTGCCGCCGTTCTCATGGCGTAGCACAAGTTGATAACGGGCCAGCGTGCCGGGGTTGCGGAAATGCAGCATGAAGCGCGCGGTCTCGCCGCAGAACACCGCATCGGCGCGCCCGGCGCGGACCTCCAGATGGGCGAGGTTGCGGAACGCGTGCAGCATCGACATCACCGCCATCATCGCCAGTAAAAAGGTCAGCACGTAGCCGAGACTGAGGTTGTAGTTGATGTCGCCCAGCAACATCAGAGCCAGTAGCAAGGCCATCGCCAGTCCCTGTCGGGTGGGCAGGATGAAGATGCGGCGCTGGGTGAGGACGACGGTTCCGCTTTCGACCTTCGGGCGGAACAGCCAGATGTTGAAGCGTAGGCGGAGTGCGGTTAGCACGGGGAAACTTCCATGTCCGCTACGGAATTGCGACCGCCGCGATCAGTTCCTGCACCAGCGCGTCGCCGTCCTGCTTCGCGCGCTCGCCTAGCGGCTGCAGGCGATGGCTGGCCACGCCGGGTAATACCGCCTGCACGTCTTCCGGCAGCACCGCATCGCGCCCGTCGAGCAGCGCCCAGGCGCGCGCGGCGGCGAGCAGCGCGAGACCTGCGCGCGGCGACAGGCCATGGGCGTAGCGCGTCGCCTCGCGCGTGTGGCGCAGGATGGCCTGGGCGTAGTCGAGCAGCGCGGGCGAGACGAATACCTGCTGGACGCGCTGCTGTAACGCCAGCAGTTCGGCGCTTTCCAGCTGCGGCGCAAGCCCGGCGACGATCTCGCGCCGGTCCACGCCGGACAGCAGACCGCGTTCCGCCTGCGGGTCTGGATAGCCCATGCGGATGCGCATCAGGAAGCGGTCGAGCTGCGACTCCGGCAGCGGGAAGGTGCCGATCTGGTAGGTCGGGTTCTGCGTCGCGATCACGAAAAACGGCACCGGCAGCGGGCGCGTAGTGCCTTCGATAGTCACCTGGCGCTCCTCCATCGCCTCCAGCAGCGCGCTCTGCGCTTTCGGTGTCGCGCGGTTCACCTCGTCGGCCAGCACCATCTGCGCGAAGATCGGGCCGGGATGGAACTCGAACTTGCCGTTGTCCCTCTGGTAGATCGACACGCCGAGGATGTCGGCGGGCAACAGGTCGCTGGTGAACTGGATGCGCTGGAACTCCAGCCCCAGCGTGCGTGCCAGCACCTGCGCCAGCGTGGTCTTGCCCACGCCCGGCAAGTCTTCGATCAGCAGATGACCTCGCGCCAGCAGGCAGGCGAGCGCCATGCGGATCTGGCGCGGCTTGCCGACGATGACTTGTTCGGCCTGGGTGATGACGTTGTTCAGGGAATGGTTCATTTGTCTTCCCGGTCTATTTTCTATTCGTACTGGGTTTTTTCCAATACTGGAACTCTTCTTCTTGTATCTCGATGTCCAGTTCCATCACCCGCGCCTGGAGTCTCTGCTGCGCATCGGCTACGGCTTTGTTATAGACCGCTGGGCCAATTTCTTTTACGAAGAAGTCGAGCAGCGCTTCGGCGGCGATGTTGCCCAACCGCTGATCCATGTATTGCTCCAGATTCTCTTTAAAGTAGCGCTCTATCGAAGCAATGGCCTCGGTGCGTGTCTGTTTCGTCAGTTCGATGCTCATAGCAGTATGGCTGCGACCACATGGCGGCCTTCCGTGACCAGGATGTTGTAGGTGCGGCAGGCCGCCGGGGTGTCCATGAACTCGACGGCGATGCGCGCGTCGGTCAGCGCGCGGTACAGGCCGGGGTGGGCGAAGCGCTGCTTGGCCCCGGTGCCGAACAGCAGCACGTCGGGCTTCAGTTCGAGGAAATAAGCGAAATCGGCCTCGGTCAGGCCGTCGAAACCGGCAGGGGTCCAGTCGCTGCGCACCTCGCTGGCACGCACCGCGATACTGCGATCATAGCGTTCGCCGTTCACGTCCACATAGCCTGCGCCATGTGCGGTGAACATCCGGGTGCTGTCGGGGCGAGTCTGTTGCATCTTCAAGGCCGTTCTCCATTCGATTTGCTGCATCGGGGGCTGGCAGGTAAAATCCCGCCCCTTGCGGCAGTTGCGTCCATGCGCCGGATTCTAACATTGAGCGGACGCGCGACACCCCGAACGAATCGAGTGAAATAACGTGAAACCCATCCTGAAATCGACCAAGCTCTCCAACGTGTGCTACGACATCCGCGGCCCGGTGATGGAGCGCTCCAAGCAAATGGAGGAAGAAGGTCAGCGCATCATCAAGCTGAACATCGGCAACCTGGCGCCCTTCGGCTTCGAAGCGCCGGAAGAGATTCAGCAGGACGTGATCCTGAACCTGCCGAATTCGTCCGGCTATTCCGATTCCAAGGGCATGTTCGCGGCGCGCAAGGCGATCATGCATTACTGCCAGGGCAAGAACATCCGGGGCGTGGGGCTGGACGACATCTATATTGGCAACGGCGCGTCCGAGCTGATCGTGATGGCGATGCAGGGCCTGCTGAACACCGGCGACGAAGTGCTGGTGCCGGCCCCCGACTATCCGCTGTGGACCGCGGCGGTCACGCTGGCCGGCGGCACGCCGCGGCACTACATCTGCGACGAGGCCAGCGAGTGGATGCCGGATCTGGCCGACATGCGCAGCAAGATCACGCCGAACACCCGCGCCATCGTCGTCATCAACCCGAACAACCCGACCGGCGCGCTGTATTCGGACGAGATGCTGAAAGAGATCATCCAGATCGCGCGCGAACACCAGCTGATCATCTTCGCCGACGAGATCTACGACAAGATGCTGTACGACGGTGCGACGCATACTTCGATGGCTTCGCTGGCCGACGATGTGCTGTTCGTCACGATGAACGGCTTGTCGAAAAATTATCGCGCCTGCGGTTACCGCGCCGGCTGGATGGTGCTGTCCGGCGAGAAGAAGCACGCGCAGGACTACATCAACGGCCTGACGATATTGGCTTCGATGCGCTTGTGCTCCAACGTGCCGGGACAGTTCGCGATCCAGACCGCACTGGGCGGCTATCAGAGCATTCACGACCTGGTCGCACCGACCGGTCGTCTGTGCAAGCAGCGCGACCTCGCCTACGAGTTGCTGATCGCGATTCCCGGCGTGACCTGCGTCAAGCCTAAGGCGGGCCTGTACCTGTTCCCTCGCTTCGACCCGAAGATGTATCCGATTGCGAACGACCAGCAGTTCATCCTCGAACTGCTGGAAGAGGAGAAGGTGCTGGTGGTGCAAGGCAGCGGCTTCAACTGGATACATCCGGACCATGTCCGCATCGTGTTCCTGCCCATCGCCGACGATCTGGCCGATGCGATGGGCCGTATCGCGCGCTTCCTGGAAAACTACCGCAAGCAACACGGCACGAATTGAAAATGTAGGTCGGGATTCATCCCGACGCTATCCTGTCGGGATGAATCCCGACCTACACAAACAGGAAATGAAGAAATGAAACCAATCAACGTAGGACTCCTCGGCATCGGTACCGTCGGCGGCGGCACATTCACCGTGTTGCAGCGCAACGCGGAAGAAATCACCCGCCGCGCGGGCCGTCCGATCCGCATCGTGGTGGTTGCCGACAAGAACGTGGAACTGGCGAAACAGGTCACCGGCGGCGCATGCCGCGTCACCGACGATGCGTTCTCGGTGGTGGCCGATCCTGAAGTGGACATCGTCGTCGAACTCATCGGCGGCTATGGCGTCGCGAAGGAGTTGGTCATGAAGGCCATTTCTAACGGCAAGCACGTGGTCACCGCGAACAAGGCGCTGCTGGCGACGCACGGCAACGAGATATTCAAGGCCGCGCAGGACAAGGGCGTGATGGTTGCGTTCGAGGCGGCGGTCGCGGGCGGCATCCCCATCATCAAGGCGGTGCGCGAAGGCCTGACCGCGAACCGCATCGAGTGGATCGCCGGCATCATCAACGGCACGACCAACTTCATCCTGTCCGAAATGCGCGACAAGGGGCTGAGCTTCGACACGGTGCTAAAGGAAGCGCAACGTCTGGGCTACGCCGAAGCCGACCCGACCTTCGACATCGAGGGCGTGGACGCAGCGCACAAGATCACCATCCTGTCCGCGCTCGCGTTCGGCATCCCGATGCAGTTCGACAAGGCCTACATTGAAGGCATCTCCAAGCTGGACGCGGCGGACATCAAGTACGCCGAACAACTCGGCTACCGCATCAAGCTGCTGGGCATCACCAAGCGCACCGACGAGGGCGTCGAGCTGCGCGTGCACCCGACGCTGATCCCGACCAAGCGCCTGATCGCCAACGTCGAAGGCGCGATGAACGCCGTGCTGGTGCAGGGCGATGCCGTCGGCGCGACGCTGTACTACGGCAAGGGCGCAGGGGCCGAGCCGACCGCGAGTGCTGTGATCGCCGATCTGGTGGACGTGACGCGCATGCACACCGCCGACCCGGAGAACCGCGTGCCGCATCTGGCGTTCCAGCCGGACGCGATGGACGACCTGAAAATACTGCCGATGGACGACGTCACGACCAGCTACTACCTGCGCCTGCGCGTGCAGGACAAGCCGGGCGTGCTGGCCGACATCACACGCATCCTCGCCGACGAACAAATCTCCATCGACGCCGTGATCCAGAAGGAACCGGGCGAAGGCGAAGACCAGACCGACCTGATCATGCTGACGCACCAGACGCGCGAGAAACGCATCAACGCGGCGATAGCGAAGATCGAGAAGCTGGGCGTGGTGGCGGGCAAGGTGACGAAGCTGCGGATGGAAGAACTAGGGAAATAAACAAACTCCCCTCGCCCGCTGGCGGGAGAGGGGCTGGGGGAGAGGGGCGCTGAACTTCTACCCTCTCCCTAACCCTGATGAAACAACTAGCCATTCGACTAAGCCCGCAAGCGGGCAAGTCGCTGGTTATCTCCCTGCAAGGGAGAGGGAACTGACGAGGTAGTAATCAAATGAAATACATCTCCACCCGCGGCAACGCGCCCGCGAAGACCTTCACCGAAATCCTGCTGGGCGGCTTAGCACCCGACGGCGGGCTGTACTTGCCGGAGCAATACCCGCAGGTGACGCGCGCCGAACTGGACGCTTGGCGCGGACTGTCGTATGCCGATCTCGCGTTTGCGGTGCTGTCGAAGTTCGCCACCGACATCCCCGCGGCAGACCTCAAGGCCATCGTCGCGAAGACTTACACCGCCGAGGTTTACAGCAACGGGCGCGCCGATAGCGATGCGACCCAGATCACGCCGCTGCGCACGATTGCGCCGGGGGTGCATATCCTCGAACTGTCCAACGGTCCGACGCTGGCGTTCAAGGATATGGCGATGCAGCTGTTGGGCAACCTGTTCGAGTACGTGTTGGCGAAAGATCATGCGGAGTTGAATATTCTCGGCGCGACCTCCGGCGACACCGGTTCCGCCGCCGAATACGCGATGCGCGGCAAGCGCGGCATTCGCGTGTTCATGCTGTCGCCGAACGGCAAGATGTCGGGCTTCCAGCGCGCGCAGATGTATTCGCTGCAAGACCCGAATATTTTCAACATCGCCATCGAGGGGATGTTCGACGATGCGCAGGATATGGTGAAGGCGGTGTCCAACGATCATGTCTATAAGGCGCAATATAAGATCGGTACGGTCAACTCGATAAACTGGGGGCGCGTGTCGGCGCAGATCGTGTATTACTTCAAGGGCTACTTCGCCGCGACGCAGTCCAACGACGAGAAGGTCGCGTTCTCGGTGCCATCCGGCAACTTCGGCAACATTTGCGCCGGACACATCGCGCGCATGATGGGCTTGCCCATCGGCCAGCTGATTCTGGCGACGAACGAGAACGACGTGCTGGACGAGTTCTTCCGCACCGGCGTCTATCGTCCGCGCGGCACCGACCACACCTACGAGACCAGCAGCCCGTCGATGGACATCTCCAAGGCGTCCAACTTCGAGCGCTTCGTGTTCGATCTGGTCGGGCGCGACGGCACGAAGGTGCGCGAGTTCTGGAGCAAGGTGGATGCGGGCGGTTCGTTCGACATCAAGGGCACGGACTACTGGAACGACCTGCCGAAGTTCGACTTCGCCTCCGGCAAGAGCACGCATGAAGATCGCCTGAAGACGATACGCGAGCTGTGGGAAGAGTACGGCGTGATGGTCGACACCCACACCGCCGACGGCATCAAGGTCGGCCTGGAGCAGCGCCGTCCGAGCCTGCCGTTGATCTGCCTGGAGACCGCGCTGCCGGCTAAATTCGCCGAGACGATACAGGAAGCATTGGGCCGTCAACCGGAGCGTCCCGCCAAGCTGGAAGGCATCGAGAATCTGCCGCAACGCTGCGAGGTGATGGACGCGGATGTGGCGAAGCTGAAGGCGTATATCTCGGCGAACGTGCCGGACTGATCCGCTTTAGAACAATACCGTCAGCGAGTGCTTCTTGAGGTGTTCGTCCAGAAATGACGGGTCGTATTCCGTGGCGAATTTCAGGAAGCTGACGCCCGTTCTGTAACGCTGTTCCTTGGAGTCGAACAGCGTATAGGCGACTTTGCAAAGCACACTGATGATGCAGGGCAGTCTTGCCGGCGGCGGTGGCGACATATAGATATGCAACTTGATGAACTCTGCCGCATGGAAGTTCTGCTCATGCAGGATCGCGGCGCCGCTGACGGAGATGTCCTTGATGTGACCGTGGTGTAGTTGCTGCGAGTCGATGGAGGCGGTGCAGCGCCACTTCACGATATAACGCTGCACCGTGCGGTGCTCCTTGCTGCCCTTGGGCGGTGCGGTGTGCACCGGCTTGGATTTGTTCAGCAGAGCAGGCAGGTCGGCGACATCGCAGAGCGGTATCTCGCTGTCATCGGCTATGCTGAAAAACTCGTTACCAGGACTCATTATGTTGACGATCTCCGAATGTTGAAGGGAATCCGGTGTCCGGGTTCGTAACGTGGTGCATATTGATCGAACTTAACTTACACGAATGTCGAACCTGATACTGCTTTCGGTCTGCTTCGCGGCAGGCATTATACTCCGCCGCCTCGGACGCATGCCAGACAATGCCCCGGCCGCGCTCAACAGCTTCATCATCCATGTCTCGCTGCCGGCGCTGACGCTGCTGTACATCCACGACTTGAAACTCTCCGGCGAGGTGCTGTTGGTTGCCGCGATGGCCTGGCTGGTGTTCGGTCTGTCGGCCGGTTTCTTCTGGCTGGCGGGGCGCTGGCTGGCGTTGTCGCGCGCGACGACGGGCGCGCTGATCGTGGTCGGGGGCTTGGGCAACACCTCGTTCTTCGGCCTGCCCATGGTCGAGGCCTATTACGGCCAGAGCGGGCTGGCCACCGCCATCGTCGCCGACCAGCTCGGCTCGTTCTTTACGCTGTCCGTGCTGGGCATCACCGTCGCCGGCATCTATTCTTCGGGACGGCCGACGGCCTCGGAGATCGCCTTGCGTATCGTGCGTTTCCCGCCGTTCATCGCATTGTTGCTCGCGCTGCTGCTGATCCCGGTCGAGTATGCGGACTGGTTCTCTACGTTGCTGAAACGTCTGGGCGACACGCTCGCGCCGCTGGCGCTGCTGTCGGTCGGCTTGCAACTGCGGTTGGGACATGTCGCCGAGCATGGCCGCAACCTAGTACTCGGACTGGGTTTCAAACTCATCCTCGCGCCGCTGGCGATTTACCTGTTGTATGTGCAACTGTTCGGTGCGCAGGGGCAGGCGATCCAGGTGACGCTGTTCGAGGCGGCGATGCCGCCTATGATCACCGCGGCCATCGTCGCGAACGAGCATGACCTCGATCCCGATCTGGCGAACCTGATGGTCGCGGTGGGGCTGCTGGTGTCGTTCGTCACGCTATATGGCTGGTGGCGGATGTTTTCCGGCGTTTGATCGCACGGGGCGAATCGTGCGGCGGAATGCTTCATAATCGCGCGCTCGGGTGCAAAGCATCATAAGGACAAATCGAAATGCAAATGAGTACATCAGGGTCGAACAAGGGGCGCATGGTCAAAACAGTTATCTTGCTCGCATTGATGGCGGCGCTGTCCGCCTGCTCGGGCAAAGATGAGAAAGCGCAGACCGCTCAGAAGCCGACCGCTAAACCCGCGCTGACGGTGCGCGCGGTGCAGACCGCGCCGGCGCAATGGATGCGGACTATCTCCGCCAACGGCAGCGTGGCTGCATGGCAGGAGGCAATCATCGGCGCGCAGTTGCCGGGATTGCGCATCATGGAGGTGAAGGCTGGCATAGGTGACTGGGTGCGGCAGGGCGACGTGCTGCTGACGCTGGGCAACCGCACGCGCGACGGCGGCGATTACATCCAGGGCCGTGTCATTGCGCCCGACGACGGCGTGATCTCGGCGGCGAACGCCAGCGTCGGTTCGACGGTGCAGTCCGGTGCAGAGTTGTTTCGATTGATCCGCAAGGGGCGACTGGAATGGCGCGCCGAACTGACCGCGGACGAGCTGATGCTGGTGCGGAAGGGTATGTCGGCGGAAATTACCGTGGGCGAGGGACGCACCGTCAAGGGTCGGGTGCGTGCGATCTCGCCCTCGGTCGATCCGCAGACCCGTTACGGCCATGCGCTGGTCGACCTGCCGAACGGTTCGGGTTTGATCGCCGGGCTGTTCGCGCGCGGCGAAATCAGGCTGGGAGATGCGCACGAGATCGCGCAGACCTTGCCGCAATCCGCGGTGGTGCAGCGTGATGGCGCGGCCTATGTCTACGCCATCGGCGCGGACGGCAAGGTGCAGGAACGCAAGGTCGCCATCGGCCAGCGCTTCGGCGACCGCATAGCGATTATTGCCGGTCTCGACGCCGGCGTCTCCGTCGCCGAGTCGGGCGGCGCGTTCCTGACCGATGGAGACCTGGTGCAGGTCGTCAAGGAATAAGCAGCATGAATGTCTCTTCTTGGTCGATCCGCAATCCTATTCCCGCGATTCTCGCCTTCGTGATGCTCACGCTGATGGGCCTCATGGGCTTCAAGGCGATGAAGATCCAGCAGTTCCCGGACATCGATCTGCCCATGGTGACCGTCACGGCAAGTCTGCCCGGCGCGTCGCCGGCGCAGATGGAGACCGAGGTCGCGCGCAAGCTGGAGAATTCGCTGGCGAACACGCAGGGGCTGAAGCATCTGTATACCAAGGTGCTCGACGGCACCGTCATCATTACCGCCGAATTCCGTCTGGAGAAGGGCACGCAGGAGGCGGTGGACGACGTGCGCGCGGCGGTGACCCGCGTGCGTTCCGACCTGCCGCGCGATCTGCGCGACCCGACCGTGGCCAAGGTCGAGCTGAGCGGGCTGCCCATCCTGACGTACACCATCTCTTCGCCGCGCATGAGCGAAGAGGAGCTGTCTTGGTTCGTCGATAACGCGGTGACCAAATCGCTGCTGTCGGTGCGCGGCGTCGGCGCGGTCGGCCGCGTCGGCGGCGTGACGCGGCAGATCGCCGTCGAACTCGATCCGGCCCGGCTGCTCGCGCTGAACGCGACCGCGGCGGACGTTTCGAAACAGTTGCGCGACATCCAGCAGGAGGCCTCCGGCGGTCGCGCCGATATCGGCGGCAGCGAGCAATCGGT
Source organism: Gallionella sp. (assembly GCA_023229845.1). Lineage (GTDB taxonomy): Bacteria > Pseudomonadota > Gammaproteobacteria > Burkholderiales > Gallionellaceae > Gallionella. Next base: position 7,867 of record JALNYK010000003.1, on the reverse strand, counting down.
GCGCACCATCGCGACGGTCGCCACGGCGGAAGAATTCGCGCGCATGAGCATCCACCTGCCGGACGGGCGCAGCGTGCGCCTCGACCAGGTCGCGATTGTCAGCGACACCATCGCCGAGCGGCGCAGCGCGGCGCTGCTGAACGGTCAGCAGGTCATCGGTTTCGAGATCAGCCGCGCGCGCGGCTACGGCGAGGTCGAGGTCGCCGCGGGCGTGGGCAAGGTGCTGGAAAAACTGAAGGCAGATCATCCGGGCATCGTCATCACCGAGGCGTTCAACTTCGTCGATCCGGTGGTGGAGAACTACGAAGGCTCGATGATGCTGCTGTACGAGGGCGCGGCGCTCGCGGTGTTGGTGGTGCTGGCTTTTTTGCGCAACGTGCGCGCGACGGTCGTCGCGGCGACCGCGCTGCCGCTGGCGGTGATCCCGACCTTCGCGGCGATGTACCTGATGGGTTTCTCGATCAACGTGGTGACGCTGCTGTCGCTGTCGCTGGTGGTCGGCGTGCTGGTGGACGATGCCATCGTCGAGATCGAGAACATCATGCGCCATCTGGAGATGGGCAAGACGCCGTACCAGGCGGCGATGGAGGCGGCCGACGAGATCGGGCTGGCGGTGATCGCGACGACCTTCACGCTGATCGCGGTGTTCCTGCCCACCGCGTTCATGAGCGGCGTGGCGGGCAAGTTCTTCGTGCAGTTCGGCTGGACCGCGGCCATCGCGGTGTTCTTCTCGCTGGTGGTCGCGCGCATGCTGACGCCGATGATGTCGGCTTACATCCTGCGGGCGCGCGTGGCGCACGAACTGCCGTCGTGGATGGTGTGGTATCTGAAGTGGGCAAGTTTCTGCTTGAAACACCGGGTGTTGACGCTTTTTGGCGCTGCCGTGTTTTTCTTCGGTTCGTTCGCGCTGGTGCCGCTGCTGCCCACCGGCTTCATGCCGCCGGACGACCTGTCGCAATCTCAGGTGACCATCACGCTGCCGCCGGGCAGCCGCTTCGAGGATAGCTACCGCGCGGCGGAACAGGCGCGCGCAATCGTCGAAAAGAACCCGCATGTGAAGCTGATCTACACCGCCATCGGCGGCGGCAGCGCGGGCGGCGATCCGTTCGCGCCGCAGGCCGGCAGCGATGTGCGCAAGGCGACGCTGACGCTGAACTTCACGCCGCGCCAGGAGCGCGACATCAGCAAGCAGACCATAGAGGCGCAACTGCGCGACGCGCTGACCGCGTTGCCGGGCATGCGCGTCAAGGTCGGGTTGGCCTCGTCGAACGAGAAGTACGTGCTGGTGCTGGCCGGCGAGGACGGGCAGGCCTTGAATCAGCATGCGCAGAAGGTCGGGCGCGACCTGCGCACGATACCCGGCATCGGCAACGTGACCTCGACCTCCAGTCTGGTGCGCCCCGAACTAGTGGTGCGCCCCGACTTCGCGCGCGCCGCCGACCTCGGCGTGACTTCCGCCGCGATAGCCGACACGCTGCGCATCGCCACCGCGGGAGATTACGATCAGGCGCTGGCGAAGCTCAACCTGCCGGACCGGCAGATACCCGTCGTCGTGAAGTTGCGCGTGGATGCGCGGCAGGACATAGCACTGTTGTCGCGGCTGGTGGTGCACGGCGCGCACGGGCCGGTGATGCTGGGCAGCGTGGCCGACCTGAGACTGGAGAGCGGTCCGGCCGAGATCGACCGCTACGATCGCAAGCGCAACATCAACTTCGAGATCGAGCTCAATCAGCAACCGCTGGGCGAGGTCGAGGCGCAGGCGATGGCGCTGCCCGGCCTGAAAGGACTGCCGCGCGGCATCTCCGCCACGACGGTCGGCGATGCCGAGGCGATGGCGGAATTGTTCGAGAGCTTCGGGCTGGCGATGCTGACCGGCATCCTGTGCATCTACATCGTGCTGGTGTTGCTGTTCAAGGACTTCGTGCAGCCGGTGACCATCCTCGCCGCGCTGGTGCTGTCGATACCCGGCGCTTTCCTCGCGCTGTTCATCAGCCACACCGCGCTGTCGATGCCGTCGATGATAGGCCTGATTATGCTGATGGGCATCGCGACGAAGAATTCCATCCTGCTGGTCGAATACGCCATCGTGTCGCGCCGCGCGCGCGGCATGAACCGCGCCGAGGCGCTGATCGACGCTTGCAGGAAACGCGCGCGCCCCATCGTGATGACCACGATGGCGATGGGCGCGGGCATGCTGCCGGTCGCGCTCGGCATCGGCGTCGACCCGAGCTTCCGCGCGCCGATGGCCATCGTCGTGATCGGCGGCCTGATCACCTCGACGTTCCTCAGCCTGCTGGTGATACCGGTGGTGTTCACCTATGTGGACGATGCGGTGCAGCTATTGAGTAACTGGTTCAAGCGCAGGCATGCGCACCATGCGACCGGGGACGGCGCGGGTTCCTAATGGCCGTTCAGGTACGAGGCCAGGAACGCCGGATCGGATTCATTTGCGAATTCGGAGAATTGGACGCCGGCGCGGAATAGCTGCTCCTCGCTGTCGTGGATCGAGTAGACGATCTTGCCTTCCACTTCGACGATATGCTGCCCATGCTTGTCGTCCAGCGGCGGTACATGGAGGTTTAGCGATAGCGTCTTTATCTTGCCCGGATTCAAATCCAGAAAAATCGTCGCGCCGCTTTCGGATATCTCGTGGACGATGCCCTGGCAGGCGTGGCCGTCGAGCAGGACGTCGGCATGCCATCGCACGATATGGCGCACGCTGTCGCTGTGTTCCGTTCCATGCAGATGATGAGCGGGTGACGGACTTGCGGTTGCCGGCGCATTTTGCGGTTTTGCGCTGTCCGGGGTGTCGGCGCTATCCGGGGTGTCGGCGCTATCTGGAGTGTCGGCGCTATCTGGAGTGTCGGCGCTATCTGGGGTGTCGGTCTGGCTCATGGGCGGAGAATATAATACCGGCCGCGTTTTATATCCAGCGCGGGGCGAAAACACGACGACGAGGAGACAGGATGAGCATCTGGAACGAACGCTATGCGGGCGAGCACTACCACTTCGGCACCGAACCGAACGCCTTTCTCGTCTCGCAACGGCACCTGCTGAAGCCCGGCATGAGCTGCCTCGCGGTCGCCGACGGCGAAGGGCGCAACGGCGTATGGCTGGCGGAACAGGGGCTGGAGGTGCTGTCGGTGGACAGTTCGCCGGTGGCGCTGGAGAAGGCGAAGCGGCTGGCGGCGGAGCGCGGCGCAAAGCTGGACTTCGAGCTGGCCGACTTGCTGAATTGGGAATGGCGCGAGAGCCGCTACGATGTCGTCGCGGCGATCTTCATCCAGTTCGTCGGCCCGGAACTGCGCGCGCAGATGTTAGGCCATATCCAGTGCAGCCTGAAACCGGGCGGCCTGTTGCTGCTGCAAGGCTACACGCCGCGCCAGCTCGAATACCGCACCGGCGGGCCGTCGCAGGTTGAGAATCTCTACACCGAAGACATGCTGCGCGAGGCGTTCGCCGACATGGAGGTACTGCACCTCGCCGAGCACGACAGTTTCATCAGCGAAGGCTCCGGCCACCACGGCATGTCGGCGCTGATCGACCTGGTCGCTCGCAAGCCTCAGCTCAACGACTCGTAGGATGGGTTGAGCGCAGCGATACCCATGCGGTGCGTTTGATGGGTATCGCGTTGCTCAACCCATCCTACAAAAAACACAGGGGACATCGGTTTTCGTAGGAGCGGTCCCCCGACAGGGCGAACGGACTTATTCAGGTTTTTTAGATCACACTGCCGACCCAGCGCACGATATTTCCTGCATCCATCGCCCCAGCCTGCCTTGCGATCTCGCGTCCACCCTTGAACAGCGCCAGCGTCGGGATGCTGCGGATGTTGTAGCGCGCGCCCAGCATCTGCTCGGCCTCGGTGTTCAGCTTCGCCAGCCGCACACGCGGCTCCAGCTTCGCGGCGGCCTGTTCGAACGCCGGCGCCATCATCCGGCAAGGGCCGCACCAGGGCGCCCAGAAATCCACCAGCACCGGAATGTCGTTGCGGGCGATATGTTTGTCGAAGTTGCCGCCGTTCAGCTCGACCGGATGGGCGGAGAACAGGGCCTGCTTGCATTTGCCGCAGGTCGGTGCGGCGTTGAGTTTCTCGCCCGGTACGCGGTTCACCGCGTTGCAATGCGGGCAGACGATATGCAGGGAGTCGGTCATGGCGTTCCTTTCATTTGACGATGTGCCGCAGATGGGGACGCGGCCGCCGAATTCAATTACCTGAAAGAGATTTGATCGGGCTGGGCGCGGTCAGGCGGTGCGCCGCCACTTCGCCGTCGTGGAACAGCCACAGGCTGCCGGGCGGCATCGTCACCCAGGGTTCGTTGTCGGTCAGCGGCAGCGTCGCGATCACCGCGACGCGGTCGTTCGGCGAGGTCACCTCGCTGAAGTCCACCATCACGTCCTCGTCTTTCAGGTGCGCCTTGGCGAACGGTGCGCGGCGCACGATGTAGCTGAGTTCGGTGGAGCAGTGCGCATACAGCGAGTCGCCGTTCGACAGCAGATAGTTGAAGATGCCCATCGCCGCAAGCGGCGCGGTCAGCTCGTGGATCGCATCGAACAGTTCATCGCGGCCGGGCGGTGCGTCGTCGAAGCGTTGCCGCAGACTTTGCAGCAGCCAGCAGAAGATGCGCTCGCTGTCGGTGTTGCCCACCGGCATGAAGCTGCCGTCGAGTTCTGGCTGGAACTGCGGCAGGTTGCCGTTGTGCGCGAACACCCAATACTGCCCCCACAACTCGCGCTGGAACGGGTGGGTGTTCTCCAGCGACACCACGCCCTGCGTTGCCTTGCGGATATGGGCGATCACGTTCAGCGAGCGGATCGGGTAGTTGCGCACCAGCTCGGCGACGGGCGATTGCGCCGAGGGCTGCGGGTCGAGGAACAGCCGCACGCCCTTGCCCTCGAAGAACGCGATGCCCCAGCCGTCGGCATGCACGTCGGTCTCGCCGCCGCGCTTCTGGAAGCCGGTGAACGAGAAGCAGATGTCGGTCGGGACATTGCAGTTCATACCCAACAACTGGCACATAGGACACCTCTATAAATCTACTGCGCAGCCTGATTGCTGCGTCGCGTGCTCGTTCATTCCTCGCCTACCTTCGTGGTATGTCTCGTCATTCACTGCGCGGCTCCTTGCACTCAGGCTTGCTCGCAACGATTTCTAGAGGTGTCCTGATTTACTCGAACCTCATCGACAGGTCCACCGCCTGCACATCCTTGGTCAGGCTGCCTATCGAGATGCGGTCCACGCCGGTCTCGGCGATGCCGCGCACGGTATCCAGATTGACGCCGCCGGAGGCTTCCAGTTCCGCGCGGCCCGCGGTCAGCGCCACTGCCTCGCGCATCATGGCCAGCGTGAAGTTGTCCAGCAGGACCAGTTTCGCGCCCGCATCCAACGCCTCGCGCAGTTCGTCCAGACTCTCCACCTCGATCTGTATCGTCACTCCCGGCGGGGCGAGGCGGAACGCCTGTTCCAGCACCGCGCGTATGCCGCCCGCAGCGGCGATGTGATTTTCTTTTATAAGAATCCCGTCATAGAGTCCGACGCGCTGGTTGACGCCGCCGCCGACCGTGACCGCGTACTTCTGCGCGAGCCGCAGGCCGGGCAGCGTCTTGCGCGTGTCCAGTATCTTTGCTTTGGTCCCCGCGACGATGTCCACGTAGCGGCGCGTCGCCGTCGCGGTCGCGGATAGCGTCTGCAGAAAGTTCAGTGCGCAGCGCTCGGCGGAGAGCATTGCGCGGGAATTGCCCCTGATCGTACAGAGCAATTGGTTGGGTTGCACGAGTTCGCCTTCCTGCGCCGCCCAGCGGATGTCGCAGTCCGGGTCCAGCGCGTGGAAGCATTCCTCCAGCCAGGGTGAGCCGCACAGTACGGCCTCTTGGCGGGTGATGACGGTCGCGGTGGAAGTTGCGTCGGCGGGGATCAGTTGCGCGGTCAGGTCGCCGTCGCGCATGTCTTCGTCGAGGGCAGCGCGGACGCCGGCGTGGATGTGCAGGGCTAGGTTAGGGTAGGGCATGATGCATTCCTGTTCAGATGGGCGCAGTATAGAGGATCAAGGCGCGGGGTTGAAATTTCCGCGGGCTTCCCCATCTAGCGATCATCCGAATTCAACAGAGGAGTGCATAGACATGCGTTTCGACAAGTTCACCACCAAGCTGCAGCAAGCCCTGTCCGATGCCCAGAGCCTGGCGGTCGGCGCCGACAACCAGTTCATCGAGCCTCAGCACCTGCTGCTGGCGCTGCTCAACGACGCCGACAGCGGTGCGGGATCGCTGCTGGCGCGCGCGGGCGGCAACGTCAACGCGCTGAAGGCCGCGATGAATGACGCGGTGAACCGTCTGCCCAAGGTCGAGGGCCACGGCGGCGAGGTGCAGGTGGGGCGCGATCTGTCCAACCTGTTCAACCTGACCGACAAGGAAGCGCAGAAGCGCGGCGACCAGTTCATCGCCTCGGAGATGTTCCTGCTGGCCTTGACTTCAGACAAGGGCGAGGCCGGACGTTTGCTGAAACAGCACGGCGTGACGCGCGCGCCGCTGGAGACGGCCATCAGCGCGGTGCGCGGCGGAGAGTCTGTCGGCTCGCAGGAGGCCGAAGGCCAGCGCGAGTCGCTGAAGAAATACTGCATGGACCTGACCGAGCGCGCGCGTCAGGGCAAGCTCGACCCGGTGATCGGTCGCGACGACGAGATTCGCCGCGCGATCCAGGTGCTGCAGCGTCGCACCAAGAACAACCCCGTGCTGATCGGCGAACCCGGCGTCGGTAAGACTGCGATTGTCGAAGGCCTGGCGCAGCGCATCGTCAACGACGAAGTGCCGGAGACGCTGAAGGGCAAGCGCGTGTTGAGCCTGGACATGGCGGCGCTGCTGGCCGGCGCCAAGTACCGCGGCGAGTTCGAGGAGCGCCTGAAGGCGGTGCTGAAGGAGCTGTCGCAGGACGAGGGCAAGAACATCGTGTTCATCGACGAGCTGCACACCATGGTTGGCGCGGGCAAGGCCGAGGGCGCGATGGATGCGGGCAACATGCTCAAGCCCGCACTGGCGCGCGGCGAATTGCACTGCATAGGTGCTACCACGCTGGACGAATACCGCAAGTACATCGAGAAGGATGCCGCACTGGAGCGCCGCTTCCAGAAGGTCTTGGTGGACGAGCCCAGCGTCGAATCGACCATCGCCATCCTGCGCGGCCTGAAGGAAAAATACGAAGTGCACCACGGCGTCGAGATCACCGACCCGGCTATCGTTGCGGCGGCGGAGCTGTCGCACCGCTATGTCACCGACCGCTTCCTGCCGGACAAGGCCATCGACCTGATCGACGAGGCCGCGTCGCGCATGAAGATGGAGATCGACTCCAAGCCCGAGGTGATGGACAAGCTCGAACGCCGTTTGATCCAGCTGAAGATCGAGCGCGAGGCGGTGAAGAAGGAGAAGGACGAAGCCTCGCAGAAACGCTTGGCTTTGATCGAGGACGAGATCAAGAAGCTGGAACGCGAGTACGCCGACCTCGAAGAAATATGGAAGTCGGAAAAGGGCGCTGCTCAAGGTGCTGCAACCGTGAAGGAAGAGATCGAGCAGATGCGCGCCGAGATCGTGCGCCTGCAGCGCGAAGGCAAGCTGGAGAAGGTCGCCGAGCTGCAATACGGAAAGCTGCCGCAACTCGAAGCGAAAATGAAAGAGGCCGCGCAGCGCGAGGCCGAGGGTGGAGCAACGAAGAACAAGCTGCTGCGCACCCAGGTCGGCGCGGAAGAGATCGCCGAAGTGGTCAGCCGCGCGACCGGCATCCCGGTCAGCAAGATGATGCAGGGCGAGCGCGACAAGCTGCTGCATATGGAAGCGAAGCTGCACGAGCGTCTGGTGGGGCAGGACGAAGCCGTGCGCC
>JALNYK010000032.1 GCA_023229845.1 Gallionella sp. | reverse complement strand
GAAACGCATTAAGTGATTGGTGAGTAAATGAAAAGCAGTGAGATACGTCAGAAGTTCCTGGATTATTTCGCCTCCAAAGGCCATACCGTAGTCGCTTCCAGTTCGCTGGTGCCGCATGAAGACCCGACGCTGTTGTTCACCAACGCGGGCATGAATCAGTTCAAGGATGTGTTCCTCGGCTTCGACAAGCGCCCCTACACCCGCGCCGCGTCGTCGCAGAAATGCGTGCGCGCCGGCGGCAAGCACAACGATCTGGAGAACGTTGGCTACACCGCGCGTCACCACACCTTCTTCGAGATGCTGGGCAACTTCAGCTTCGGCGACTACTTCAAGCGCGACGCGATCAAGTACGCGTGGGAACTGCTGACCGAGGTGTTCAAGCTGCCGAAGGAAAAGCTCTACGTCACCGTGTATGCCGAGGACGACGAGGCATACGACATCTGGACCAAGGAGATGGGTCTGACGCCGGACCGCGTGATCCGCATCGGCGACAACAAGGGCGCGCGCTACGCCTCCGACAACTTCTGGATGATGGGCGACACCGGCCCCTGCGGCCCCTGCACCGAAATCTTCTACGACCACGGCGCGCATATTCCCGGTGGCCTGCCCGGCAGTCCAGAGGAAGACGGCGACCGCTACATCGAGATCTGGAACAACGTGTTCATGCAGTTCAACCGCGACGAGGCGGGCGTGATGCATCCGCTGCCCAAGCCTTCGGTGGACACCGGCATGGGGCTGGAGCGCATCTCGGCGGTGTTGCAGGGCGTGCATGCGAACTACGAGATCGATCTGTTCCAGGCGCTGATTGCGGCCGCCGCGCGCGAGACGAATTGCGCCGACGTGGACTCGCCTTCGCTGAAGGTGCTGGCCGACCACATTCGCGCCTGCTCCTTCCTGATCGCCGACGGCGTGATCCCCGGCAACGAGGGGCGCGGCTACGTGCTGCGCCGCATCATCCGCCGCGCGATCCGCCACGGCTACAAGCTGGGCGCGCGCGCCGCGTTCTTCCACAAGATGGTGCCGGATCTGGTCGAGCAGATGGGCGCGGCCTATCCGGAACTGACTGCCGCGCAAGTGCGCGTGATGGACATCCTCAGGCAGGAAGAGGAGCGTTTCTTCCAGACCATCGAGCACGGCATGGCCATCCTCGAAGCCGATCTGGCCGAGATGGACAAGGCGGGCGTGAAGGTATTCAACGGCGAGACCGCGTTCAAACTGCACGACACCTACGGCTTCCCGCTGGACCTGACCGCCGACATCTGCCGCGAGCGCGATGTCTCGGTGGACGATGCCGCGTTCAACGCCGCGATGGCGAACCAGAAACAAATGGCGCGTTCCGCAGGCAAGTTCAAGATGGCCGCGAACCTGGAATACGAAGGCCCGGCGACGATCTTCCACGGCTACGACACGCTGGAGCACAAGGGCAACATCCTCGCGCTGTACAAGGACGGCGCGTCGGTGAACGAACTGAACGAGGGCGACATCGGCGTGGTCGTGCTGGACGACACCCCGTTCTACGCGGAATCCGGCGGCCAGGTCGGCGACAGCGGCGAGCTGCGCAGCGTGCACGGCATCTTCGCAGTCGAGGACACGCAGAAGATACAGGCGGCCGTGTTCGGTCACCACGGCGTCGTGAAGACCGGCAAGCTGACGGTCGGCAACGGTGTCACCGCGAAGGTGGATGTCGCGGCGCGTTCCGCTACCGTGCGCAACCACAGCGCCACGCACCTGATGCACAAGGCGCTGCGCGAGGTGTTGGGTTCGCATGTGCAGCAGAAGGGTTCGCAGGTCGATGCTGACAAGACGCGCTTCGACTTCGTCCACACGCAGCCGATGACCGACGCGGAGATCCGCCGCGTCGAGGCTATCGTGAACGCCGAGATTCTGGCGAACGCCGAGGCCCAGTCGCGCGTGATGGCGATAGACGACGCGCAGAAGACCGGCGCGATGATGCTGTTCGGCGAGAAGTACGGCGACGAAGTGCGCGTGCTGAACATCGGCTCATCCATCGAACTGTGCGGCGGCACGCATGTGACGCGCACCGGCGACATTGGCCTGTTCATGATCGTCGCGGAGAGCGGCGTCGCGGCCGGCGTGCGCCGCGTCGAGGCGGTGACCGGCGAGGGCGCGCTGGCGCTGGTGCAACAGCAGCAAGATCAGTTGCAACTGGTCGCCGACGCGGTGAAGGCGCAGCCTCAGGAAGCCGCGGCGCGCATCGCTCAGGTGCTCGACAACATGAAGGCGCTGGAGAAGGAACTCGCCGCGCTGAAGTCGAAGCTGGCTTCTTCGCAGGGCGACGAACTGGTCGCGCAGGCGCAGGACATTAACGGCGTGAAGGTGCTCGCGGCGATGCTGGAAGGCGCGGATGCGGCAGCTTTGCGCGAGACGATGGACAAGCTGAAGGACAAGCTGAAGTCCGCGGCCATCGTGCTGGCGGCGGTCGCCGACGGCAAGGTGAGTCTCGCGGCTGGCGTCACATCCGACCTGACGTCCAAGGTCAAGGCGGGCGATCTAGTCAACTTCGTCGCCCAGCAAGTCGGCGGCAAGGGCGGCGGCAGGCCGGACATGGCGATGGCCGGCGGCACGCAGCCCGAAAATCTGCCGGCGGCGCTGGCGGAAGTGCCGGACTGGGTCAAGGCTCGCACTTAGGAGAGATCGGTGAACGCAGCAGCCCGGAAAACGACGGTTCGCAATGTGCTGCTAATCAGCGACGATTCGTCGCTGGCGGATTGGGCGCAGCAGACCGTCGCGGGTTCCGCTTCGCGCATCGAACTGACCGTGCTGTCGGTTGGGACGGGCGTGCTGGATTGGCTGGGGAGCGTGAGCAGGAAGCAATTGCCTCACCTCATCCTGCTGGATCTGCAACTGCCCAAACTGGACGGCCTCGCGGTGCTGCGCACCCTGCGCAACAACGTCGCGACCCGCGAGATTCCCGTCGTGGGGATATCGGCCGAATACACCCAGGACGATGTGCAGATGGGCTACAAGGTCGGCGCGAATATCTGTGTCGCCAAACCGGCTACTCAAGAAGAGTTTGCGGCGTTGCTCGAACAGCAGATTGCCTATTGGCTGGAGCCGCGCCAGCGGGAACTGGCGTTCGCGTCGAGTTAGTCCGAATCATAGAAGTTTTATCCCAGATAGTTCATTAGCCCAAATTCCGTCATTCCGGCTAAGGCCGGAATCCAGTCATAAAAAACATTCTGCGAAGCAGACAAAATCATGATGTTGTCCCGCTTGCGCGGGAAAATGTTTGATCATCTGGATTCCGGCTTTCGCCGGAATGACGGCCTAATGGATTATCTGGGTTCATTGCAAGCGGACGCTCCCACAAGTACAGCTGCCACAAACGCAGAACGGTAGACTGGGGTGAGCGAAGCGAACCCCAGCATCCTGCCTCGTTGCGAAGCTGGGGTTCGTTTCGACTTCTAGAACGGCAGTTGCAGTGCCGGGTTGCCTTGCAGCAGCACGCGGCGGAAGTCGTCCTGGATGCGCTTGAGTGCGGCTGCGCCGTCGGCCTCGAAGCGCAGCACGATCACCGGCGTGGTGTTGGAGGCGCGCATCAGGCCGAAGCCGTCGGCGTATTCGACGCGCAGGCCGTCCACGGTGATGATATCGCGCGCGCCGGTGAATTGCGCTTCACGGCTCAGGCGTTCGATCAGCGCGTGGTTCTCGCCTTCCTGCAGCTTGATGTGCAGCTCGGGCGTGCTGAAGGCGTCGGGCAGCGCGTTCAGCGTGGCGCAGGCGTCGGCGACTTTGCTCAGAATCTCCAGCAGTCGCGCACCAGCATAGAGGCCGTCATCGAAGCCGTACCAGCGTTCCTTGAAGAATACGTGGCCGCTCATCTCGCCTGCGAGCAGCGAGCCGGTTTCTTTCATTTTGGCTTTCACCAGCGAGTGGCCGGTCTTCCACAGCAGCGGCTTGCCGCCGTGTTCGCGTATCCATGCAAAAAGGTTACGCGTGGACTTCACGTCGAAGATGATGTCCGCGCCGGGATTGCGGGAGAGCACGTCGGCGGCGAATAGCATCAACTGGCGGTCCGGGTAGATGATCTTGCCGTCCTTGGTGACCACGCCGAGGCGGTCGCCGTCGCCGTCGAAGGCGAGGCCGAGTTCGTCGCCGTTGTCCTTGAGTGCGGCGATCAGGTCTTGCAGGTTGTGCGGGTCGGAAGGGTCGGGATGGTGGTTGGGGAAGTTGCCGTCCACTTCGCAGTACATCTCGGTGACTTCGCAGCCGAGTCCGCGGTACAGCTTGGCGGCGAAGTCGCCGGCGACGCCGTTGCCGCAGTCCACGGTGATCTTCATCGGCCGTGCGAGCTTGATGTCGCCGACGATGCGCGCATGGTATTCGGGCGCGATGTCGTATTGCGAGTAGCTGCCCGCGCCGTGGGCGAGGTCGCCGGTCTCGATGCGCGCGCGCAAGCTCTGGATGGTGTCGCCGGAGAGCGTCTCGCCGGCCAGCACCATCTTCAGGCCGTTGTAATCGGGCGGGTTGTGGCTGCCGGTGATCATCACACCGCAGTCGGTCTTCAACTGGAACGCGGCGAAATACACCATGGGCGTGGCGACGCGGCCCACGTCGACGACGTTGATGCCGCTCTTCCGGATGCCGCGCGCAAGCGCTTTAGCGAAGCCCGCACCGGACAGGCGGCCGTCGCGGCCGATGGCGATCGTGTGCTGTTTGCGCGCGACCGCTTCCGAGCCGATGGCGTGGCCGATCTGCTCGACGATCTCGTCGGTCAGCGTCTTGCCGACGATGCCGCGGATGTCGTAGGCCTTGAAGATTTCCTTGGGCGGAAGTTCGCGCAGCGATTCGTTTGCTCCCTCGCCCGCTTGCGGGAGAGGGTTGGGGAGAGGGCTCTGGGATGTCATCTTGTTATTCCGTCATCAATGGTTGAAGTTCTTGCCACACCCGGTCCGGCGTGAGCTTGGTCATGCAGTCGAAATGTCCCAGCGGGCATTCACGCTTGAAGCAGGGGCTGCAGGTCATGTCGAGTTTCAGCACGCGCGCGCTGTCAGATAAAGGCGGGGTGAATTGCGGGCTGCTGGAGCCGAAGATCGCGATCATCGGACGGTCCAGCGCGGCGGCCATATGCATCAGGCCGGAGTCGTTGCTGACGGCGAGTTTGGCGCAGGACAGCAGCGCGACCGCATCGCCGAGATCGGTGCGCCCGCACAGGTTGACGCAGGCGTTGCCGGTGAGCACGTCGATCTCGTCCGCAACGGCTTTGTCCTTGCCCGAGCCGAACAGCCAGACCGCATACCCCCGCGCGATCAGGCGCTGCGCCAGTTCGGCGTAGTAGGCGGGCGGCCAGCGCTTCGCTGGGCCGTATTCCGCACCGGGGCAGAACGCCGCGACCGGTTTGTCCAGCGTCAGGCCGAGCTTGCCGAGTGCTGCGTCGCGTTGCGTATCGGAGACACTCAGGTGCGGGTCGGCCAGCGGGCGCGGGATGATGCCATGCTTGTCTTCGGCCAGTTGCGCGAAGCGTTCCACCATCAGCGGCAGCGCCTGCTTGTCCAGCTTGCGTGCATCGTTCAGCAGGCCGTAGCGCATCTCGCCGACGAAGCCGGTGCGCAGCGGGATGCCGGCGAAGAATGGCACGAGCGCGGATTTCAGCGAGTTGGGGGTGACGATGACCTGGTCGTAGTGCGCGGTGCGCAGCGATCTGCCGAGGCGGTAGCGCGCGCCGAGTTGCAGCGCACCGTGCGGAAACGGGTTGACAATAACGTCGGAGACCTCGGGCATCAGGCGCAGCAGCTTCTCGGTCCAAGGCGGCGCCAGCACGTCGATGCGGCAACCGGGATGGCGCTGGGCTAGGCGCTCCAGCATGGGCTGCATCAGCATGCAGTCGCCGACCCAGCTTGGTGCGATGACGAGGATTTTCTGCATTACGCGTTGTGCGAGTCGTAGTCTTTGTAGGTCGGGTTAGCGCAGCGTAACCCGACAGTGCTTGCTGCGGCAGATACTGCGAAGTCGGGTTACGCTACGCTAACCCGACCTACGAGTTCTTAGTGATGCCCCTTGTGTTCGCCCTTGAGGCGATACAGTTCGCCGCAATACGGACAGCGCGTCTCGTTGCCGTTCTTGAACGAGATGGATACCTTGGGGTGCTGGTTCCACAGGCTCATGTGCGGCATCGGGCAGGTCAGCGGCAGATCGTCCGCGGTGACTTCGATGTAACGCTGGGTGATGTCCTGATTGCTCATGGAGATGCTCCTCAGACGTAGTCCAGCCAGTCGGTGTGTTGCGGATGCTTGCCCGCGACGCAGTCGAAATAGGCCTTCTGCAGGCGCTCGGTGATCGGGCCGCGGCAGCCTGCGCCGATAGTGCGCTGATCCAGTTCGCGGATCGGAGTCACTTCGGCGGCGGTGCCGGTGAAAAAGGCTTCTTCGGCGCAGTAAATCTCGTCGCGGGTGATGCGCTTCTCGATGACTTCGATGCCCATCTCCTTGGCCAGCGTGATGACGGAGTCGCGGGTGATGCCTTCCAAGCAGGAAGTCAGGTCGGGTGTGTACAGCTTACCCTTCTTGACGATGAAGATGTTCTCGCCCGCGCCTTCGGCCACGTAGCCGTCGACGTCCAGCAGCAGCGCCTCGTCGTAGTTGTCGTTGGCGACTTCCTGATGCGCGAGGATGGAGTTCGCGTAAGTCGTCACCGACTTCGCGCGGCACATGTTCACGTTGACGTGATGGCGGGTGAAGCTGGAGGTCTTGATGCGGATGCCCTTGGCCATGCCTTCCTCGCCGAGATACGCGCCCCAAGGCCAGGCCGCGACCGCGACATGGGTGGACAGCTTGGTGGCGGCGATGCCCATCGCCTCGGAGCCGTAGAAGGCGATGGGGCGGATGTAGCAGGACTTCAGCTTGTTGGCGCGCACGACTTCGCGGTGCGCCTCCATCACGGTTTCCTTGTCCCAGGGCATTTTCATCTGGAAGATGTGGGCGGAGTTGAACAACCGGTCGGTGTGCTCCTTCAGGCGGAAGATCGCCGTGCCTTTCTCGGCCTCGTAGGCGCGCAGGCCTTCGAATACGCCCATGCCGTAATGCAGCGTGTGGGTCAGCACATGGGTGGTGGCATCGCGCCAGGGCACGAGCTTGCCGTCGTGCCAGATAAAACCGTCGCGGTCAGACATCGACATAATCAGGGTTCCTTAATGATGGGCCGGTTGCAAAGCAGGGATTCTAGCGTTTTCGCCCGGAATTATGAAGCGGCAGCTTGAAATTTCCCTCGGCTCAGGGACTTTTTTGCCCAGATAGTTCGGGTATGATGAAGCCCTCTGCATCATATTCGATGCGCAGTCCCGATCTTCCGACAATGGCAGCGATGACCGTTAAAGATGACACAAATTCCTGAGATCACTGCAGAGACGACCAGCACGCCAGAAGATAAATTGCGCCGCGATCTGCTGATCTTCGCCTGCGCGTTCATGAACTTCGCGGTGGTGCTGTGGCTGGCGATCTACTGGCTGATGGGGCTGCAATTCTCGACCGACATCCCGCTCGGCTACCAACTGGTCTCGCTGGGCTCTCTGGTGTATTACCTCCGGACTCGCAATTTCGCGGTATTCCGCTTCGTGCAGTTGAGCCTGTTCCTGTTCGTCCCGTTCATCATGCAATGGAGCATAGGCAGTTCGGTCACGTCGAGCGGCGTGATGTTATGGGCGCTGCTGGCGCCCATCGGCGCGCTGGTGGTTTCCGGCTGGCGCGACTCGGTGCCCTGGTTCAGCGCCTACATGGTGATGACGGTGATCTCCGGATTCTTCGACTATTACCTCAGCGCGGGCGGCGAAGGCGGCATCCCGATGAAGACCATCGGTTTCTTCTTCGCGCTCAACTTCGCCGCGATGTCTTCGATTATCTATTTTTTGGTGCGCTACTTCGTCGTGGAAATGGACAAGATTAAGACCCAGCTCGATCTGCAGCACCAGTTGCTGGCCGAGGAGCAGAAAAAATCCGAGCGAGTGCTGCTCAACGTGCTGCCCAGCAGCATCGCTCGGCGTCTGAAGGATCATCAGGGGCTGATCGCGGACGGCTATGCCGACGTGACGGTGATGTTCGCCGATCTGGTGAATTTCACGCAGCTGACTGAATCGCTGTCTCCCGAACAAATGGTTGCGTTGCTCAACACGATTTTCTCCGGCTTCGACGACTTGAGCGAAAAATACGGCGTCGAGAAAATCAAGACCATAGGCGATGCCTACATGGTGGTCGGCGGGCTGAATCGCGAACGGGGCGACTATACCAAAGACATCGCCGACCTTGCGCTGGAGATGCGCGAATTTGTGGACAACCTTCCCGAGCTTGCCCGCTTCAAACTCGGGATACACACCGGCATCGCTACGGGGCCGGTGGTCGCAGGCGTGATCGGCACCAAGCGTTTCATCTACGATCTGTGGGGTGATACCGTGAACATCGCCAGTCGGCTCACCGACGAGGCGGTGAAGGATGTCATCCAGGTGGACAAGACCACCTATAACCGCATCCGTCACGGCTATGCCTTCGAGCCGCCGGCCACGATCAATGTCAAGGGCAAGGGTGAGATGGTGATGTACCGGCTGACCGCGCGCCTGGACGATACTCAGCATGGAGCTTCACATCTGGCAATAGCGAGTTCCGGGATGGCGTCCTGAGAGGGTTGCTGCTACGATTTCAATAGGTCGAATCCAAATAAAGAGAAGGAGGTGCACCATGCAAGAAAACCAGGGGCTGGCGGCGAGCGGAAACAGCCGGGAACTGCTGACATTCACGCTGGGAAATGAGGAATACGGCATCGATATTCTCAAGGTTCAGGAGATACGCGGCTACGACGCGGTCACGACGATTGCGAACTCGCCGGACTTCATCAAGGGAGTGATCAACCTGCGCGGCATCATCGTGCCCATCATCGACATGCGCATCAAGTTCAGTCTCGGCAACGTGACCTATAACAATCTCACCGTGGTCATCATCCTGAACATCGCCAACCGCGTGGTAGGGATCGTCGTGGACGGCGTATCCGATGTGATCGCGTTGACGCCGGATCAACTCAAGCCTGCGCCGGAATTCAGCGGCACCATGGACACCCAGTACATCACCGGGCTGGGCACGGTGGACGAGCGCATGATCATCGTCGTCGACATCGAGAAACTGATGACCAGCCGCGACATGGATCTGGTCGAAGCAGCCGCCGCATAACGATAACAATTGCAAGGGGGGAAATATCATGTTCAAGAACCTTACCATCAAGGCGCGCCTGATTTACCTGATCGCATTTCTGTCCATTGCGCTCGCCATCGTCGGCTTCGTCGGCCTGCGCGGCATGGGCCAGAGCAACGACGGGCTGCGTACGGTGTATCTGGATCGCACCGTTCCGCTGGATCAGATCGCCGAGATTTCCGACCTGATGGCGGAGAACATCCGCCAACTGCATCTGGCCAGCATGCACGATCAGCGCATGGAGGAAAGTCGCCTGCACGACCATCCGATTGCGATGCATACCGACAAGATAGAGAAAAATATCGCCGAGATCACCAAGGTATGGGGCAATTACATGGAGACCTACCTGACGCCGGAAGAGAGAATAATCGCCGAAGAATATATGGCGGCGCGCAAGGACTTCGTCCAGAACGGGTTGCTGGTCACGATGGACCTGTATAAGCAGGGGCGTTATCCCGAAGCGAATGCACAGATGGTCAAGTCCGTCGGACCGAAGGGGCTCATGGCGATGGATCTGGCCGACGACCTGAAAACCTTGCAGATCGATGTCGCCAAGGAAGAGTACGAGAAAGCCGAGGCGGCCTACCTCAGCGCCCGTATCATCTCCGTCACCTCCATCATGCTCGGCATCGGCCTGGCCTCGCTCATCGGCTTCATGCTGATCCGCAACATCTCGCGTTCGATGGAAGCCGCGCAAAAGGTTGCGGGCGCGATTGCCAACGGCGATTTGAGCTCCAGCATAGACACCAGCCAGCAAGACGAAGTCGGCGTGCTGTTGCAGTCTTTAAAGGCCATGCAGGATAGCCTGCGCGCCATCGTTGCCGAGATCAAGAACATTGTCGAAGCGGCCGCGGTGCGCGGCGACTTCAGCGTCAAGATGGACCTGAACGGCAAGGCCGGCTACACCAAGGAACTGTCCGAACTGCTGAACCAGCTGTCCAACGTCTCCGAGACCGGCCTGAACGACGTCACCCGCGTCGCGACCGCGCTGGCCAACGGCGACCTATCGCAGAAGATCACCGGCAACTATGCCGGGGTGTTTGATCGAACCAAGCAAGGCGTGAACGGCACCGTCGACGCGTTGACCCGGATCGTCGGCGAAATCAAGGCTATCGTCGAAGACGCCGCCGTCCGCGGCAGCTTTAGCACCAAGATGGACATGAACGGCAAGGCCGGTTACACCAAGGAGCTGGCCGAGTTGCTGAACCAGTTGTCCAACGTCACCGAAACCGGCATCGCCGATGTCGTGCGCGTCGCCAATGCGCTGGCCAAGGGCGACCTCACCCAGACCATCAGCAAGGAATACGCCGGCTCGTTCAACGACATGAAGCTCGGCGTGAACGGCACCGTCACCAACCTGAAGGATCTGGTCGGTCAGATCAAGGACGCTACCGACACCATCAACACTGCTTCCAAGGAAATCGCCTCCGGCAACGCCGACCTGTCGCAGCGCACCGAAGAGCAGGCCTCCAGCTTGGAAGAGACTGCTTCCAGCATGGAAGAGCTGACCTCGACCGTGAAGCAGAATGCCGAGAACGCCAAGCAGGCAAACCAGCTTGCCATCGGCGCTTCGGACGTTGCCGGCAAGGGCGGCGCGGTGGTCGGGCAAGTGGTCACCACGATGGATTCGATCAACGAGTCCAGCCGCAAGATCGTGGACATCATCAGCGTGATCGACGGCATCGCGTTCCAGACCAACATCCTTGCGCTGAACGCCGCGGTCGAAGCGGCGCGTGCGGGTGAACAGGGCCGAGGCTTCGCGGTCGTGGCCGGCGAAGTGCGCAATCTGGCGCAACGTTCCGCGGCGGCAGCGAAGGAGATCAAGACCCTGATCGGCGACTCGGTCGAGAAGGTCGAAGGCGGCAGCAAACTGGTCGCCCAAGCCGGCCAGACGATGGAAGAGATTGTGACTTCGATCAAGCGCGTGACCGACATCATGTCCGAGATCACCGCAGCATCCTCCGAGCAGAGCCAGGGTATCGAACAGGTGAACACGGCGATCACCCAGATGGACGAAGTGACGCAGCAGAATGCGGCGCTGGTCGAGGAGGCGGCAGCAGCAGCGGAGTCGCTGGAAGAGCAGGCGCAGAACCTCGCGGTCGCCGTGGCGACGTTCAAGGTGGACGAGAGCGGCAGCACGGCGGTTGCGGCGCGTCGCGCCCCGGTTGCAACTCCGGCGCGCAGGGCTGCACCTGCGAAGGCCCCGGCCAAGGCGGTCGCCAAGCCCAAGGCAAAGGCCACGCCGACGGGCGGTGAGGAGGAGTGGGAAGAGTTTTAATAATTGGAGGGGCGTGATTTATCAGGCCCCTCATGGGAAATGTACAAATTAGGACGTGATGCAACCAAGTCAGGCAATCCACTCCGTAGCAGGCAAGCTGCGTGTGGAGTTGACACAATTACGCCCCTACGGGGCAAGAGAAATAAATTGGGTATGAGCGGCAGGGATGTTTGCTCGTACCCAAGTCGTTTTAAGACAGCGTTTTATTCGATGCGAGCGTTGTTTCGGGGCCCAGAAAAAATAATGAGTTGGAGGAAGCCATGCGTACTAATCTGCCCGTAACCCAGAAGGAAATCCTTGTCGGCGAAAACGTCAACATCGTTTCCTCGACCAACCTGAAGGGCGTTATCACCCAGGTCAACGACGATTTTGTCGAAATCAGCGGTTATACCAAGGATGAACTGATAGGCCAGCCGCACAATATCCTGCGCCACCCGGACATGCCGGCGGAGGCATTCGCCGATCTGTGGAAAACGCTGAAATCCGGGCGTGGCTGGGAAGGAATCGTCAAGAATCGCTGCAAGAACGGCGATCACTATTGGGTGCATGCGCATGTGACGCCGACCCGCGAGGGCAACGAGATCGTCGGTTATACCTCGGTGCGCCGTCGACCGACGGCGAACGAGATTGCGCGGGCGGAAACGATCTATCAGGCGATACGCGCCGGTAAAAAAGTGGACTTGCATGCCGGTGAGCATTCCCTGCTTTCCGGCGTTCCGCTGCGTTGGCGTCTGTTGATGTTGCTGCTCTTTCCTATTCTCGGCTTGTTGTATTTCTCTGCTAACAGCGTATGGGAAAAAACGAAAATACTTGACGAATTTAGGGCGATGCAGGTCAGCGCCGAACTGGCGGTGAAATCCAGTGCGGTGATCCACGAGGCGCAGAAGGAACGCGGCATGTCGGCAGGTTTCCTGGCTTCAGGCGGCGCCAAGTTCGCCAATGAGTTGCCGCTGCAGCGCAAGGAAACCGACGATCGTATCGGCGAGTTGCGCGAACTGATTGCGACGCTGGATCAAGGTCGCTTGCAGCCCGGTTTCCTTGAAATTTTGATCAAGGCGCAGGAGCGTATGAAAACGCTGGAATCCGGCCGTGCTGATATTTCCAGTCTGCGCCTGGCGCCGAAGGACTCGTTCAACTTCTATACGGGGCTGATCGGGGACTGGCTGAATGTGATCTCGTACACGGCCAAGATCAGCTCCAACCAGGAGCTGGCGCGTTCAACCACGGCATATCTGATGTTCCTCAACGAGAAGGAGATGGCCGGACGCGAACGCGCGACCGTGAACGGGGCTTTTGCTGCGGACAAGTTCGAGGGAGATGCCTATCAGCGTTTCATCGGCTTGCTGGCCAACCAGAAGACCTATTCCGATTTGTTCCGCGGCTATGCGAGCAAGCTGGAGCTGGATGCGTATCAAGGCAAGGTGAATAAGGATGCCGTGGTCGAGGTGGAGCGCCTGCGCCAGATAGCTATCGACAAGGCAGTGAGCGGCGGTTTCGGTGTAGATCCGGCGCACTGGTTTAAAACCATCACGCAAAAGATCGACGGCATGAAGCAGATCGAAGACGGGTTGGCAGGCGAACTGGACGAGCTGGCCGGCCGGCTGGAGGCGCAGGCGCGCCGCCAGTGGTGGACCTTCCTGATGATGACCGCGTTCGCCTTGTCGGTGACCCTGTTCTTCGCGGTGTGGATTATTCGCGTGTTGTTGCGCGAATTGGGGGGCGAGCCGAACTATGCGCGTCAGGTCGCACAGGCGATCGCCAGCGGCGATCTGCATTACAGGATAGAGGCGCGCGAGGGCGACAGTTTCAGCCTGATCGCGGCGATGCGCAGCATGCAGGGCACGCTGGTATACATGGTGCGCGAGGCGCAGCGTGTGTCGGACGAGGCCTTGCGCGTGCGCTCGGCGCTGGACGATGCCACGGCCAACGTGACCATCGCCGACATCAACGGCAAGATCATTTACATTAATCGCACCGCACATCGTCTGTTCAGTGACAACCAGGAAGCGATCCGCAAGGAGCTCCCGCATTTCGATGCTGACAAGGTGCTGGGCTCGAATATTGACAGTTTTCACAAGGACTCGGCGCACCAGCAGGCGATGGTGGCGCAATTGACGGGCATGCACAAGGCGACGATCAGGATAGCCGACCGCACCTTCAAGCTGACGGTGATCCCGGTGAACAACGAGAAGGGCGTGCGCATCGGCACCGCGGTGGAATGGCAGGATGCAACGCTGGAACTGAAGATCGAGTCCGAAGTGCGAACCATCGTGGAAGCCGCGAAGAATGGCGACTTCACCCGGCGCATCGATCTGTCCGACAAGGAAGGTTTCATGCGCGAGCTTTCGCAGAATGTGAATGGTTTGGTGGAAACCTCCGACAAGGGGCTGCAGGAAGTGGCCCGCATGCTGGAAGCGCTGGCGCGCGGCGACCTGACCGAACGTATCACTAACGATTATCAGGGCACGTTCGGGCAATTGAAGGAAGACTCCAATGCGACCGCCGAGAAGCTCGGCCAGATCATCCGCGAGATCCAGGATGCGACCGATACGATCAACACCGCGTCCCAGGAGATCGCATCCGGCAACAGCGATCTGTCGCAACGCACCGAGGAGCAGGCCAGCAGCCTGGAAGAGACCGCCTCCAGCATGGAGGAGCTGACTTCGACCGTGAAGCAGAACGCCGAAAACGCAAAGCAGGCCAACCAGTTGGCGATCGGGGCCTCCGATGTTGCGATCAAGGGCGGCGCGGTGGTGCACGAGGTGGTCACCACGATGGACTCGATCAACGAATCGTCGCGCAAGATCGTCGACATTATTTCCGTGATCGACGGCATCGCGTTCCAGACCAACATTCTGGCGCTGAATGCCGCGGTGGAGGCGGCGCGCGCGGGTGAGCAGGGGCGCGGCTTTGCGGTCGTGGCCGGCGAAGTGCGCAACCTTGCGCAGCGCAGTGCTGCGGCAGCCAAGGAGATCAAGACCCTGATCGGCGACTCGGTCGAGAAGGTAGAAGGCGGCAGCAAGCTGGTCGCCCAGGCCGGGCAAACGATGGAAGAAATCGTGACCTCGATCAAGCGCGTGACCGACATCATGAGCGAGATCACCGCGGCCTCGGTCGAGCAAAGCCAAGGCATCGAACAGGTGAACCTCGCGATCACCCAGATGGACGAAGTGACCCAGCAGAACGCGGCGCTGGTCGAACAAGCGGCGGCGGCGGCGGAATCGCTGGAAGAGCAGGCGCATAACCTGGCGGTGGCGGTGGCGACGTTCAAGGTGGACGAGGGGGCTGGCACGGCGGTCGCGGTGCGTCGCGCGCCGGCTCCTGTTGCCCCGGCGCGCAGGATCGCGCCACCTCGCAAGGCTGCGCCCGCGAAGGTCCCGGCCAAGGCCGCGGCGAAGCCTAGGGGGGGCGCGGGCGGCGACGAGGAGTGGGCGGAGTTTTGATGCAATCCGGTGGATGAAATGCCCCATCAATTCAAAATGGAATCAGAATTATTAAAATAATATTCGGAGGGAGGAGAAGACTGTGCGCAACAACCAGCCCGTGAACGACAAAGAGTATGTGATGCCGGACGGCGTTCTGCTGGCATCGAAGACCGACCTCAATGGCGTCATCACCTATTGCAACGACGATTTCATTGAGGCCAGCGGCTACAGCCGGGAAGAGCTGCTTGGCGCTCCGCATAATCTGGTGCGCCATCCGGACATGCCCCCGGAGGCGTTTGCCGACCTTTGGGCGATGCTCAAGCAGGGCAAGCCGTGGACCGGTCTGGTCAAGAACCGGCGCAAGGACGGCGGCTACTATTGGGTCGAGGCGAACGTCACTCCGCTGTATGAGTGCGGGAAGCTCGTCGGCTACATGTCGGTGCGCTACAAGCCGGCGCGTAGCGAGATAGCGCTGGCCGAATCGTTCTACCGGCAGATGCGCGCCGGGCAATGCAGATTGCGGCTGCAAGAGGGACGGCTGGTGTCGCCGGGGCTGTTCAACAGCCTGAACTCCTGGCTGGGACATACCAGCGTCAGGGCTAGGCTGGTCGGACTGGTAGCAATGCTGCTGCTGACAATGATGGCGCTGGTCGCCTATAACCTGAACGGGTTTTCGGGCAGCAATACGCTGGCGGTCAAGGGGCTGACGATGGCCGAGAAACAGACCGCCGCGGTCGATACCGCGCGTCTCGCCCAGGTCGATTTCAAGGAGCAGATACAGGAGTGGAAGAATCTGCTGTTGCGCGGCCACGATGCCGAGCAGTTCGCAAGATACCGCAAGAAATTCGACGAGAAGGGAGGCGAGGTCGCCGGCGATCTGCAGAAACTGAAGCCGATCATGGCCGAACTCGGCGTCAAGACCGACGGCGTCGATGCATTGCTCGCGGCGCATGTGGAACTGATGGATAACTACCACAACGCGCTCGGTTCGTTCCAGGTGAACAACGCCGGCAGCAGCGGAGTCGTCGACGGACTGGTCAAGGGCATGGACCGCAAGCCGACTGAGCTGATGGGCGAACTGGTGACTCTGGTACAGCAGCAGACCCAGGCGCAACTCAAGCAGGATGTGGCTGAGCTGGGGGCGCGCAACTCCCACTATCGAACAGTTTCGCTCGCTGTGACGCTGGCATCGTTGCTGATCGGCATCATCGCCTCGACACTGATACTGCGCAGCATCCTGAAACCGCTGCGCCTCGCGACCGAGTCGATCAAGCAGATCATGATCGGCAATTACCATGTGCAGATCGACACCCAGCCGGACACAGAGATCGGTGTCATGTTGAACGCGATGAAGTCGATGGAGACCGTTCTGGGGATCGATGTGGTCGAGGCGCGCAAGGAGGCCGATACGAACCTGCGCATCAAGATCGGCCTGGACAATGTGTCGACCGGCGTGATGATTTCGGATCCCGAGCGCAGGCTCATCTACATGAATGGTGCCGCGAGCGAGTTAATGAAGACCTGCGAGGCGGACATCCGCAAGGATATCCCCGACTTCGATGCGGCGAACCTGCTGGGCAGCGACATTGGCCGCTTCCACAAGGACCCTCGGCATCAGCAGTTGCTGGCCGGCCTGACCGGAACGCATCGGGCGCAGATCGTCGTGGGCGGACACACTTTTGCGCTGGCCGCGAGTCCGGTCGTCAACGCGCACGGACAGCGTCTGGGCACGGCGCTGGAGTGGCAGGATCGCACCACCGAGGTCGCGGTAGAAAAGGAAGTGGCCGATATCGTCGAGGCCGCGGTGCAAGGCGACTTCACCCAGCGTATCGACATACGAGGCAAGGAAGGCTTCTTCAGGAAACTGAGCGAGGATATCAACCACCTGATGGAGACTTCGGACCAGGGCTTGCAGGAAGTGGTGCGTATGCTGGAGGCATTGGCGCGCGGCGACCTGACCGATCGCATCACCAATGAGTACAGCGGTACATTCGGGCAGCTGAAGGACGATGCGAACGCCACCGCCGAGAAATTGAGTACGATCATCGGCGAGATAAAGGCGGCGACCGATACCATCAACACCGCATCCCAGGAGATCGCCGCCGGAAACCACGACCTGTCGCAACGTACCGAGGAGAACGCCAGCAGTCTGGAAGAGACCGCCTCCAGCATGGAGGAACTGACCTCGACCGTGAAGCAGAATGCCGAGAACGCCAAGCAGGCGAACCAACTGGCGATCGGCGCTTCGGACGTGGCGGCCAAGGGGGGCGATGTCGTGAAGAATGTGGTCGTGACGATGGACTCGATCAACGAATCCAGCCGCAAGATCGTGGACATCATCTCGGTGATCGACGGCATCGCGTTCCAGACCAACATCCTCGCCTTGAACGCGGCGGTGGAAGCGGCGCGAGCCGGTGAACAAGGCCGCGGCTTCGCGGTCGTGGCGGGCGAAGTGCGCAACCTTGCGCAGCGCAGTGCTGCGGCAGCCAAGGAGATCAAGACGCTGATCGGCGACTCGGTCGAGAAGGTAGAAGGCGGCAGCAAGCTGGTCGCCCAGGCCGGGCAAACGATGGAAGAGATCGTGACCTCGATCAAGCGCGTGACCGACATCATGAGCGAGATCGCCGCGGCCTCGGTGGAACAGAGCGCCGGCATCGAGCAGGTGAACCTCGCGATCACGCAGATGGACGATGTGACGCAGCAGAATGCAGCCTTGGTCGAGGAGGCGGCTGCGGCGGCGGAATCGCTGGAAGAGCAGGCGCATAACCTGGCGGTGGCGGTGGCGACGTTCAAGGTGGACGAGGGGGCTGGCACGGCGGTCGCGGTGCGTCGCGCGCCGGCTCCTGTTGCCCCGGCGCGCAGGATCGCACCACCTCGCAAGGCTGCGCCCGCGAAGGTCCCGGCCAAGGCGAAAGCCAAACCGGCGGGCGACGAGGACTGGAAGGAGTTTTAACCAGGACATGCATTATCAGGCGATGCTGATAGAAGGGCAGCGGCGTGAACCGGCAGAATTGATTACTGCTTAACTATGCAAATTTGCAATCGAAAGTGAGACGAACATCATGTTTAATAATTTGACCATCAAGACCCGCCTGATTTCTCTCATCGCATTTTTATCGCTCGTGTCGGTAGTCATCGGCGTCATAGGCCTGCGCGGTATGAATATCAGCAAAGAAGGGCTGCGCACGGTTTACGAAGACCGATTGATCGGCGCGGTCCGGTTGGCGGAGGTAAATTACCTTCAGGCAGAAAACCAGCGCCAGGTTCACTTGATGCTGATGCACGATCCGCGTCTGCCGGAAAGTGTATTGCACGACCATCCCTTGTCCTTTCACACCGACAAGATGGCGGAGAACACTAAAAATAACAACAAGAGTTGGGAAGGTTTCCTCGCCACAGCCCAGACCCCGGAAGGGAAAAATCTTGCGGATGAATTCATTGCGAAACGCAAGGCTTACCAAACTGTGCGGAACAAAGCATTGGCTCTGATCAAGGCGGGAAATTATCTCGAAGCCAATTCCGTTGTCGTGAAGGAAGCCGGTCCCGCTTACATGAATAACACCGCAGCGATGCAAAATCTTCTTATGCTGCAGATCGATTTAAGCAAACAGGAATATGACAACGCGGTGGCGTCCAATGTCATGACGCGCAATTTTTCGATAGCCGCCATCGTGGCGGGCATTCTGCTGGCGGCCTTGACCGGCATGCTGCTGATCCGCAACATCGTCCGCTCGCTTGGAACGGCAAAACGTATCGCGGGCGCGATCGCAGGCGGCGATCTGAGCGTCGATATCGACACGCGTCAAAAGGACGAGGTCGGTGAACTGTTGGGTTTGATGAAGACCATGCAGGACAGCCTGCGGACCATCGTTGCCGAGATCAAGAACATCGTCGAAGCAGCGGCGGTACGAGGCGATTTCGGCGTGAAAATGGATATGACCAGCAAGGCAGGCTACACCAAGGATCTGTCCGAATTGCTGAACCAGCTTTCCAACGTGACCGAAGACGGCCTGAAGGATATTTCCCGGGTGGCACAGGCGCTGGCGAACGGCGACCTGACGCAAAAAATCGATAAGGATTATCCCGGCCTGTTCGGGCAGACGGCGCAGGGGGTGAACGGCACGGTGCAGGCGCTGGACGGGATCGTCAACGACATCCAGTTCATCGCCTTGTCCGCCGGGCAGGGCGATTTCAGCACGCGATTGAATGCAGATGGGAAAACGGGCTACAACAAGACCCTGTGCGAGAATATGAACCGGCTCTCCGAGGTGACCGAGCGAGGCTTGCTCGACATCATTCGTGTCGCCAAGGCGCTGGCGGTGGGCGACCTGACGCAGACGATCACCAAGGACTATCCCGGCTTGTTCGACATGACCAAGCAGAACATCAACGCCACGGTGGAGAATCTTCAGACGCTGGTAACGGAAATCAAAACCGCGGTCGAAGCGATCAATACCGCCGCCAAAGAAATCGCCGCCGGCAATGCCGATCTGTCGCAGCGCACCGAGGAGCAGGCCAGCAGTCTGGAAGAGACCGCTTCCAGCATGGAAGAGCTGACTTCCACCGTGAAGCAAAACGCCGAAAACGCTAAACAGGCGAACCAGCTTGCGATCGTTTCATCGGATGTGGCAGGCAAGGGCGGAGCGGTGGTCGGTAAAGTCGTCACGACGATGGACTCGATCAATGCTTCTTCGCGCAAGATCGAGGACATCATCAGCGTTATTGACGGCATCGCATTCCAGACCAACATTCTGGCGCTGAATGCCGCGGTGGAAGCGGCGCGTGCCGGCGAACAGGGAAGAGGCTTCGCGGTGGTCGCCGGCGAAGTGCGCAACCTTGCGCAGCGCAGTGCGGCGGCAGCGAAGGAAATCAAAACCCTGATCGGACATTCGGTCGAACAGGTCGAAGGAGGCAGCAAACTGGTCGGCGATGCCGGCCGGACGATGGAAGAGATCGTCGGCTCGATCAAGCGCGTGACCGACATCATGTCCGAAATTACCGCAGCCTCGTTCGAGCAGGGCCAAGGCATCGAACAGGTGAATCTTGCTATCACCCAGATGGATGAAGTGACGCAGCAGAACGCCGCGCTGGTCGAAGAGGCCGCGGCTGCGGCGGAGGCGCTGGAAGAACAGGCGCAGAATCTGTCGGCGTCGGTCGCCGTGTTCAAGGTGGATACAAAGGCCGGCCAGTTGGCCTTGTCCGACAAGTCCGGGGCGGCCAAGCCGGCCGGCAACCACTTCGACGATGCGGTCGCTGCACACATCAAATGGAAAATTCGCCTGACCCAGTTCATCGACGGCACCGGCACCGAGAAGCTGGACAGCGCAATCGTGTGCCAGGACAACCAGTGCGCGTTAGGCAAATGGATTTATGGCGATGGCTCGAAATACCAGCATATCGGCCACTTCGACGAGTTGAAGGACAGGCATGCCTTGTTCCACCGCTGCGCCGGAGAGGTGGTCAAGCGGGTCGATAACCGGGACATCAACGGGGCGCGTGCGCTCCTGTCCGGCGAGTTCACCGACGCCTCCAAGCGTACGGTGGCATCCATCATGGCCTTGAAGGGGGAGGTCGAATAGCTTACGCCGGGGACTCGGCAAGGTTAGATTCATACGGCGGCGGCCACGCGAAAATACCAACATCACCCCATCCCTAGCGAAGCGGGATGGCTCGCAGCTTAAATCGGGCCAGAACCTATTCGTGTCCTGTTTGTCTTCTATTAACCGCATAGGGAAGTTAGTCGAGCGGATTGCAGAGCGCTTCCCATATGCGGCATCCGTCGCCTGAAGTTTTTCAACAGTACCAATGTGCATTTTCCATGGTTTGAAATCGAACAGGCGAGTTTCAGGTATCCCTTTTACAAGGAGAGACCATGATGAAAGTCGAATCTATTGGGCAAGGAGTCCCCTCGGCCCGCATACATCCTGAAGGCAGGCCGGAGGCTGTTGAGCTCCGCGCGCCGGAGCCTGCCAAATCAGGCGTTGACGCATCCAGACAGGCGTACAACACATCTATCCTGAAAGCATCGATGGAAGTGTCGCTAAGTGCCGGCAACCATTCCATGAGCCTGCTGTTTAAATCTGCCATCGAGCATCTTAATGAGGTATTGGCGCCAGAGCTTGGCGACAATGCTATTCAGGCGGCAGCCGAGTCTGGCATGGATTTCAGCCCGCAGGCGACGGCAGACCGCATTGTGTCTATGAGTACGGCGTTTTTCGGCAGGTATGCTGAAAATCATTCGGAAAAAGACCTGAATGTCGCGTTGGTCGATTTCGTCCAGCTGATAGGGGGTGGTATTGACAAGGGTTTTGCCGAAGCGCGCGAGATTCTCGATGGCTTGAAGGTGCTGGAGGGAGATATTGCCTCCAACATCGACAAAACCTACGAGTTGGTGCAATTCGGCCTTAAAGCATTCGTGGAAAACCACTCGCGTCCAGAACAAACGAGCGCGGTTTCTGAAAATCCTGCGGGTTCGTAAATTCGCTCAGTCGGCCCCTATTGGTCTTCCCGAGTAATCAGAAGCAATTCCCATAGCTCCTTGCACGCGCCGGTGTCGATCACGCCCTGTTCGATGCGGCAGGGTGCCGAGCTGTTGAGCCGCATCCGGTGCTGGGTCTGGCGCAACGAGCGGTAGAGTTCGCGCACCCGTTCCGCCTGTTCCGCCGGGATAAGTTCCAGTTCGCAGGCCAGTTTGAGCAGGGCAAGGTTGCCGATGTTCGCGGTCAGTTGCGGGTGGCGTTGGGCATGTGCCAGCACGAGGAATTGCACCATGAATTCGATGTCCACCATGCCGCCGCGGTCGTGCTTGATGTCGAATAGTTCGCTATCGTTGGGGTGGCCGTCCAGCATCTTTTGGCGCATCGCCAGAATCTCGCGGCGTAGCGTATCGAGGTCGCGCGGTTGGCACAGTACATCGCGGCGTATGCGTTCGAACGCGTCGCCGACATCGCTGTCGCCCGCGCTGAAGCGCGCGCGCGTCAGCGCCTGATGTTCCCACACCCATGCCTGGCTGTGCTGGTATTCGGCGAAGGCTGCCACCGAGCTGACCAGCAGGCCGCTCGCGCCGTTCGGGCGCAGGCGCAGGTCGGTCTCGTACAAGCGCCCCGAGGCGGTGTGGCTGCCCAGCACGGTGTTGATGCGCTGTGCCAGTCGCGCGTAGTTTTCCTGAGCGTCCGGATGGTCGTCGTCGTACAGGAAGATCAGGTCGAGGTCGGAGGCATAGCCCAGTTCCTTGCCGCCCAATTTTCCGTAGGCAATGATCGCGAACTTCGGTTGCTCGCAGTGGCGCTTGCGCGCGGTCTCCCAGCTCAGTTTCAGCACATGGCGCAACATCAGGTCGGCTAGGTCGGAGAGATGGTCGCTGAGTTTCTCCAGCGGCAGTAGACCTTGTAAATCCATCGCCAGCAGGTGGAAGGTCTGTTCCTGCTGGGCTTGGCGCAGCACGTCGAGCTGGCGTTCGGTGTCTCCGACACTGTCGGTCATGCGCTGTTGCAGGTCTGCGTCGATCTGCTGCCATTGCGGCGGTCGGTACATCTCGCGGGCATCCAGCAACTCGTCCAGTAGCGCCGGATGCTGTGTCAGGTATTCGGCCACCCAGCTGCTGGCTGCGATCAGCCGCACCAGCCGTTGCAGCGCTTGCGGATATTCGGACAGGAAAGCGAGGTAGGCGGCGCGGCGGCTGACGCCTTCCAGCAGTGTCAGCGAGCGCGCCAGCGTCGCATCGGGTTCGCCCTGTTGCGCGCTTTGGGCGATGAATTGCGGGATCAGTTTATCCAGCCGCTGCCGGCTGGGATCGGGCAACTGGCGGTAGCGGATACCTTCGCGCAGTTGCAGCAGGCGTTGTGCGGTCTCCGGCGCAGCGCGGTAGCCAAGAGACGTCAGATGCGAAGTCAGTTCTTCGACGGTCACGCCCTCGCGCCATGTTTGCGCCTCGTTTTGTTCGCTCTTCTGTTCGCCGAAGATATGTTCGAACTGCTGGGTTACCAATGCGCGATGGTGAGCTAGCGGCTCCAGCAATGCGGCATAGTCGGCGTAGCCCATCGCGGCGGCGATGATCGCCTGATCTTCGGGCTTCTCCGGCATCTCCTGTGTCTGCTGGTCGTCCAGATATTGCAGGCGGTGCTCCAGATTGCGCAGGAAGATGTAAGCGGCGTCCAGGCCGGCGGCGACCGCCGCGTCGAGTTGCCCGTTGGCGACCAGCACCTGCAGCACCTGCTGCGTCGGGCGTATGCGCAGCCTCGCATCTCGACCGCCGCGAATCAGCTGGAACACCTGCGCGGTGAATTCGATTTCGCGGATGCCGCCGGGGCCGAGCTTGATGTTGTTGAGGCGGTCGCGGCGCTGCACCTCCTGGCGGATCTGCGCGTGCAGCTTGCGCATCGAGTCGATCGCGCCGAAGTCCAGGTATTTGCGGAACACGAAGGGTTGCGCGAGCTTCGACAGCTCATCGATGTGCGGATTTTCCGCCGGCGAAATCACGCGCGCCTTGATCCAGGCATAGCGTTCCCATTCACGCCCCTGACTGACCAGGTATTCCTCCAGCGCGGCGAAGCTCATCACCAGCGGGCCGCTGTCGCCGTAGGGGCGCAGCCGCATGTCCACGCGGAACACGTAGCCGTCGGCGGTGAGGTCGTTGATGGCGTTGATCAGGCGGCGTCCCAGCTTGGTGAAGAACTCGTGGTTGGAAAGTGCGCGCGCGCCGTCGGTCTCGCCGTCCTCGGGATAGACGAAGATCAGGTCGATGTCCGAGGAAACGTTAAGCTCGCCGCCGCCCAGCTTGCCCATGCCGATCACCAGCAATTCCTGCGGCGTCTTGCTGGCTTCCCCGATCGGGCTGCCGTACTGTTCTTGCAGTGCGCGCATCAGACAGGCCTGCGCCTGCCGCACGCACACCTCGGCCAACGCGGTCATCGCCTGCATCACTTCGTTCAGGTCGCACAATCCGTTCAGATCGCGCAGGATCAGCTTGACCATTACCTGCTTGCGCAAGCGGCGCACCGCGCGCGACAACTCGGTCTCGTCAGAGAACATCATCGTCGCGTCAGCGACACGTTCGCCCCCTCTCCCGCTTGCGGGAGAGGGTTGGGGAGAGGGCGCCGACTGTTGCAACAGTGCCAGCATCTCGCTGCGGTCGCAGGGCATGGCGTAGTTCGCTTGCAACCAATTCAGCAAATCTGGGTCCACTTTCAGAATGTGTCTGGCATAGCGGCTGCAATTCACGGTGTGTTGCAGCAGGTCGGCGAAGCTTGCGGACGGCGGGTGTGAGGTGTTCATTTCAAGTTAGAATGCGCGAGTTTTTTTGATTATAAGTCCAGACCTCAATTACGGCGCGTTGCGCCTACACTATCGATGCTGAATTCGCTCCCTGTACGCCTGCTGTGGCACAGCCTGAACTGGCTGACCCGGCTTGCGATCGTCGCGTCGGCGGCCATCGCGGTGCTGATGGCGATCGTTATCGTCGTGCTGCGCTATTGGCTGATGCCGGACATCGGGCAGCATCACGAGCGGATCGTCGCATCGCTGTCCACGGCGATCGGCAGCCCGGTGACGATAGGCAAGATAGCCGGCGACTGGCAAGGTCTGCGTCCGCGCCTGAATCTGACCGATGTGCGCATCCTCGACCGCCAGGGCCAGCCCGCGCTGACGCTGCCGCGCATCGACGGCAGCGTGTCCTGGTTGTCGCTGTTGACGGCGGAGTTGCGGTTGGCCAGCCTTGAGATCGACGGACCCGAACTGCTGGTGCGCCGCGATGCGCAGGGCAACTTTTTCATCGGCGGCGTAGCGTTGTCCAGCCAGGGCGGCGACAACGGTCTGGCCGACTGGTTGTTGCGCCAATCGCATATGGCTGTGCGCGACGCCAGCATCGTATGGCTGGACGAGCGCCGCGCCGCGCCGCCGCTATTGCTGACCCGCGTTAATCTGCGCATCGAAAATTTCTTCGGCAAACACCGCTTTGCGTTGCAGGCCTTGCCGCCTGCAGAGTTGTCCACGCCGTTGGATGTGCGCGGCAATTTTCGCGGCGAGAGTTTCGACGATCTGGCCCAGTGGCGCGGGCAGATATACACCAGGCTGGATTACACCGATGTGACCGCATGGCGTCCGTGGCTCGACTTGCCGAGCGAATTCAGTCGCGGGCGCGGCGCGTTGCGCGGTTGGCTGGGGATCGCGCAGGGCAGGGTGAGCGAGATCACGGCAGATATGGATTTGCACGACGTGGTGACCAGGCTGGCCGAAGATGTGCCGGAACTGGCGCTGCTCGACCTGCGCGGACGCGCCTCCTGGAAGGAGGTCGATGGCGATCTGGAGGTGTCCACCAAACGCTTGTCGATGCGGCTGCATAACGGCATTGCATTGCCTCCCACCGATTTTTATTTGCGCATTGCCGCGGAGAAGGCCAAGGATGCGGGCGGAGAAATGCGCGCCAATCTGCTGCAACTGGAAACGTTGTCCAGTCTGGCGAGTTTCGTGCCGCTGGATGCCGGATTGCGCGCGCAACTGGATGCTTATGCGCCCAGGGGTAACCTGTCCGGCCTGAATCTGCGCTGGCAGGGGCCGATGACCAGCCCCGAGGAATACCGGATCGCGGGGCGCTTCGACAATCTCGCGGTGCGGCGGGTCGGAGCCATTCCCGGATTTTCCGGGCTGTCGCTCGACGTGGATGGCGACGAGGATGGCGGCAACCTGAATATCGATTCGCGCCATCTGGTGGTGGATGCGCCGGGCGCGATGCCCGAGGCGCTGTCGTTCGCGACCCTGACCGGCCAGGTCGGCTGGACGCGCAAACGCGGCGAGACACAGGTGAAGGTCGATAACGTCGCCGTGGCCAACGACGATCTGGCCGGTAACCTGTACGGAAGTTACCGGACGCAGAAGGGCACGCTGGGCGTGCTGGACCTGACCGTCGCGCTGACGCGCGGCGATGTCACCAAGGCTTATCGCTACACGCCGCTGGCCGCGCTGGACAAGGAAGACAACGATTGGCTGAAGGGCGCGCTGCTGGCCGGGCATACCGAGGACTTCCGCGTGCGGGTGAAAGGCAACCTGAGCGATTTTCCGCTGGATGGCACCGAGGATGCCTTGCTGGAGATAGGCGGCCATGCGCGGGATACGGTGCTGTATTTTGCTCGGGACTGGCCGCGCATCGAACACATCGACGGGGCATTCTGGATACGCGGTAACAAGCTCGAGGTCAAGGCGCCCACCGCGACCATGCTGGGCGCGCAGTTGCAGAATGTGACCATCGCGATTCCCGACTTGATGAGCGAGGACCTGCCGCTGGAAGTGCGTGGCGTGGCCGTGGCGTCTAGCGAGACCTTTCTGCAATTCATCCAGCAAAGCCCGGTGCGCGGTTATATAGACGGCTTCACCGACGGCATGAGTGCTTCAGGCAACGGGCATCTGGATCTGTTCTTGCGTGTGCCGCTGCAGGGCGAGCAACCGGTGAAGGTTGCCGGCTCCTTCCGCGCGCAGGATAACGACATCGATCTCGGCAGCGGAGCGCCGCTGCTGCGGGATACGCGCGGGACGCTGTCGTTCACCGAATCCGGCGTGTCGGCTGAAAAGATTCAGTCCATCGTGCTGGGCGGTCCCGCGACAATCGATGTGCAAAGCGCTGAGGGCGGCATATTGCATGCCAGCGCGCGGGGGCGCTGCGACCTCGATGCGTTGCGCAAGAGCGATCCTCACCCGCTGCTGAAACGACTGCACGGCAGCGCGTCATGGGATGCCGACATCAAGGTGGTCAACAAGTCCGCCGAACTGGTCATCAATTCCAGCCTGCAAGGCATAGCATCATCGCTGCCCCTGCCTTTCGCCAAACGGGGAATCGATGCGATGCCTTTGCATGTCGAGAAGCATATCGTGGCCGAAGGGCAGGATACGGTCGAGGTCCAGTTGGGGAGATCGCTGAGCGCGCGACTGCTGCGGCGCGACGAGAACGGTGCGATGGCGATCAAGCACGGCGTCGTCGCCTTCAACCAGACCGGAGACCTCGGCAAATGGCTGAAAAAAGATGGCGTGTGGCTGGTCGGGCGAATTCCCCAGTTGTCGTTGCAGGGATGGGGTGAGCTGCAGCCAGGGGCGGACGATGAGACGGCTAGCCTGCCCTTTGGTGGGGCCGATTTGCATGTCGATCGGGCATCCGGTTTCGGCATGCAGGTGGACAATCTGGAAATCGATGCCAGTGCCCGCGGAGAAGGGCTGGCGGCGCGCCTGTCCAGCACCGTGCTGGACGGCGAACTGGAATGGCAGCCTCGCGGCGAGGGCAAGCTGACGGCGCGCTTGCAGAATGTCGTATGGGTCGAGAGTAATCGTGTGTCGGGTGGTTCGGCACAGCCGGAGGCGATCATAGCGTCGCCAGGCAACTTGCCGGCGCTGCAGATTTCCATAGAGAACCTGAAGGTGGATGGGGCGCAGGTCGGGCGGCTAGATCTGGTCGGGCATCCAGAGGGCCGAGATTGGCGTCTGCGCCGGTTGAGCATCGTCAATCCTGACGGCAGTCTGGTCGGCGACGGGATATGGCACAGCTCCGAGCAGAATGCGCGGACCGATGCCAATCTGCAACTGCAGATCAGCGATGCCGGCAAAATCCTGTCGCGGTCGGGTTATCCGGATACCGTTAAAGCGGGCAAAGGCAAACTGGTCGCCAACGTTTCATGGAACGGGGCGCCGCAGGATTTCAACTACGCGACGCTGGACGGTACGCTCAGATTGGACGCCGAGAAGGGCCAGTTCCTCAAGATGAAGCCGGGCGTGGGCAAACTGCTCAGCGTGCTCAGCCTGCAGTCCATTCCAAAGCGCATCACGCTGGACTTCACCGATGTGTTCAGCGACGGCTTCGAGTTCGACAGCATCAACGGCAATGCGACGATAGCTAATGGCGTGATCCGGTCGCAAGACTTCCGCATCGACGGCTCATCCGCCAAGGTGACAATGAAGGGCAGCGTCGATTTGAATCGCGAGACGCAGGACTTGCGTGTGGCGATCCTGCCGACGCTGGGCGACAGCGTGTCGCTGCTGGGCGCTTTCGCCGCCGGCCCCGCAGTCGGTCTCGGTGCGCTGCTGGTCAATAAAGTACTGGGCAATCCGCTCGATAAGATGGTGTCGTTTGAATACAATGTCGGCGGCACATGGAACGATCCCACCGTAACCAAGGCGGGGCAGGCCGTAGTCAAACCAAACAACCAGAAATAGCAGAGAAAGCAAACATGTCGCACGGAAACTCCACCCAGCAACGCATTGCCGCACAAGCCGGCGCTTACAAGGTCGCCGCAGTCCAGATGGCCTCCGGGCCCAACGTCTCAGGCAACTTGAACGAGGCGAAACGGCTGATCGCCAAGGCCGCCGAACAGGGCGCGAAGCTGGTGGTGCTGCCGGAGTTCTTCGCGATCATGGGCATGGACGAGCAGGAAAAAATCGCGGTGCGCGAGCAGCCGGGGCAGGGGCCGATCCAGTCTTTCCTCGCCGAGACGGCAAAGCAGCACAAGATATGGCTGGTGGGCGGCTCCATTCCGCTGGCGGCGAAATCGCCGGACAAGGTGCTGAATAGCTGCCTGGTGTTCGACGAGACCGGTGCGCAGGTCGGGCGCTACGACAAGATTCACCTGTTCAATCTGGAATTGGGCAACGAGAGCTACAACGAGGCCAGGACCATAGAGCCGGGCGATCAGGTGGTGGTGATCGACAGCCCGTTCGGACGCATCGGTCTGGCGATCTGCTACGACTTGCGCTTCCCCGAGCTGTTCCGCGCGATGAAGGATGTAGACGTGATCGTGCTGCCG
Organism: Gallionella sp.; assembly: GCA_023229845.1. Lineage (GTDB taxonomy): Bacteria > Pseudomonadota > Gammaproteobacteria > Burkholderiales > Gallionellaceae > Gallionella. The sequence goes on along the minus strand of JALNYK010000032.1, from coordinate 5,612 downwards.
TCCGCGTTCACCGCGACCACCGGCAAGGTGCACTGGGAACCGCTGGTGCGCGCCCGCGCGATCGAAAATCTCTCCTTCGTGATCGCTGCCGCACAGGGCGGTTACCATATCAACAGCCGCGAGACGCACGGCCACAGCATGGTCGTCGACCCCTGGGGGCGAATACTGGATCAGTTGCCGCGCGGCTCCGGCGTGGTCGTCGCCGACGTTAATCCGTCGTATCAGGCCAGCCTGCGCGCCAGTTTGCCGGCGCTGTCGCATCGCATCATTTACGGTTGCTAGGATGAATACCATGAAAACAGCCGCACCGTTCGACACCCTGTTCGCCACCGCGCAGCAATCGCTGCTGACGCCGTATTCCATCGAGTCGCAGCACATCGAGAAAGTGTTCGCCAGCATGATGGCGCACCGCCTCGACTATGCCGACCTGTACTTCCAGTACAGCCGCGCCGAGAGTTGGTCGCTGGAGGAAGGCATCGTCAAGTCCGGCAGCTTCCACATCGACCAGGGCGTCGGCGTGCGCGCGGTCAGCGGCGAGAAGACCGCGTTCGCCTATTCCGACGACATCAGCCTGAACGCGCTGGAGAGCGCGGCGCAGGCAACGCGTGCGATTGCGCGCCAAGGCGGCGCGCAATCCGTGCCCGCGATGCGCCACGGTTCGCGCCGTTCCATCTATCTGCCGCACGACCCCATCGCCAGCCTGAAGGACGCCGACAAGGTCGCGCTGCTGGAGCGCATCGAACGCTACGCCCGCGCGCTCGACCCGCGCGTCACCCAGGTGATGGCCAGCCTCGCCGGCGAATACGAGGTGGTGATGGTCGCGCGCAACGACGGCCTGCTGAACGCCGACATCCGCCCGCTGGTGCGCCTGTCGGTGCAGGTCATCGTCGAAGCCAACGGCAAACGCGAGCAGGGTTCCGCGGGCGGCGGCGGACGTTTCGACTACGGCTATTTCGACGCCGCGATGCTGCGCCGCTATGCCGAACAGGCCGTGCATCAGGCGACGGTCAACCTCGATGCCGGTCCCGCACCGGCGGGCGAGATGACCGTGGTGCTCGGCTGCGGCTGGCCCGGCATATTGCTGCACGAGGCGATCGGCCACGGGCTCGAAGGCGACTTCAACCGCAAGGGCAGCTCGGCCTTTTCCGGCCGCGTCGGCGAACGCGTCGCGGCCCCCGGCGTCACCGTCGTCGACGACGGCACGATTGCCACGAGGCGTGGCTCGCTGCAAATGGACGACGAGGGCAACCCCACGCAAGTCACCACGCTGATCGAGGACGGCATTCTCAGGGGCTATCTGCAGGACAGCCTGAATGCAAGGCTGATGAACGTGCCGCTCACCGGCAACGCGCGGCGCGAATCCTACGCCCACCTGCCGATGCCGCGCATGACCAACACCATGATGCTCAACGGCGACAAGACTCGCGAAGAGATCATCGCCTCGGTCAAGCACGGCCTGTATGCGGTGAACTTCGGCGGCGGTCAGGTGGACATCACCAGCGGCAAATTCGTGTTCTCCACCACCGAAGCCTACATGATCGAGGACGGCAAGATCACGAGGCCGGTCAAGGGTGCGACGCTGATCGGCAATGGTCCGGATGCGTTGACCCGCGTCGCGATGATAGGCAACGACATGGCCCTCGACCCCGGCGTCGGCACCTGCGGCAAGGAAGGCCAGAGCGTCCCGGTAGGTGTGGGCCAGCCTACATTGAGGATTGATGGGTTGACAGTGGGTGGGACGGCTTAGATCGATCATCGCTGCCGCTCGCCAGTGTGAGTTTTGAAAACAGTGACCGTTCTCTGAGGTTTCTAGGTCTGTTCCTGTTTTCTATTTGTTTTGCGTCGAATGTCGTGTAGTGACAACAAAATGGCGCGGTTCCCCGCGCCATTTTGTTGAGCCTTCCTGAGATCAGGCTCTCTTCCGGTATTCCGTAAGGGAAACGACCTCAGCCTGTAGCGGTGTCAGTTGGCTTCCTGCAACCTCCTCGAACAGAGTCAAAGACCATCCTAATTCCTTGGCCAGTCGCTCTGGAGTCTTTCCTCCCTTGCTGCAAAGCACTTGGAGTGCCTGATGGACCATATTTGGTTGCTCAAGTGGAATCAGCTTGTCCTCGCGTTCCGAGATCGCTTCACCAGTACGGCGAAGTGTAATTACGCCGGATTTGTATTGCGCATCATCAATTAGGTCCAACTGACGCGCCCGGTACAGTAAGGCCGCCTTACTAACTTTCCATGTTAGCTTAAAATCCTTCATGCCCACCCAGTCCAATCGGCTGCCCTTGGGCTTAGGCCAATGGGCAGCCATCATGCTGCGAGGCAGCAAAAAGGCGCTTGCAAAACGATTTGCTTGCGATTCCGTCACACGGCTTCCAGTTTGCAGTCCCACATGCAGCACGAAGTGACCAATTTCATGAGCAATGTCAAAGCGTTGTCGACATGCACTGGGCTTTGCATCGTTACGGACAATTATGGGACGCTTCTGGGCGTAGGAAAGCGCATCGACTTCAGCTGAGACGGAGTTGAATGTTGTAACGACTGCGCCGGCGCGTTCTGCCACACGTACCATATTATCAATGGGGCCGAGCCCTAGTTTCCAATGGCGGCGGCACAATTCAGCCGCTTGCTCGATGTCGTCTGCGCTAACGACATCCGCAACTGTAGGAATAGAAACCTCGGGGAGTTCCAGGTGCTCGTCGAGATAGTTCACCAATTGCAGGAACATCTCAGCCTTTGCCATCGCCGCCTGCTTGATGGCTGATCGCGTCGTAAAGAGTTTGCGGAAATGGACTTCCTCTTCAGGTAGAACCGCCGACAGTGGCTGATAGAAGAATTCTGTCCTTACCCGCAGTTGCTGCGACAAGTCATCTGCTAGCTCAGGGGTCGGTTCGCATGTGTCATTCGTTTCAAGCTTATGCAAGAACTGGCGGGACTTTCCGACTAGCCCCGCCAAATCATCAAGAGAAAGCCCATGGAAAACACGGGCGAGTCTCAAGTTTGTACCATTAAATTGCTGTTCCATTTTTTAGCTGTTGTTGCCGATGGCCTTACCACCTTGTTCCTTGTCCTGCGATTTTAGCCCAACTTCAGCGTCGGATTGCACCACGGTCTCCGGTGCGTTGGACCCGACTGGGAGAATGATCGCGGTTCTCGGACGGTATTGCCATTCGACAACTACCTCCTGATACACATTGTGGCCTAAGAAGAAAACGCGATCCTCGTCTTCCAACGTTGCTGCAGGCTCAACGACGAATCGGAACACTACTGGCTCAGTATCGTCGCTGGAAAAGAGTTGATCGACATCGTTGCGTTTGTAGTAACCGGGCTTCTTCGGGCTATCGTGGTCGTCCGTGAAGAACCTCACCGGGATGCTGCCGATGTTCACAGTAAGATCCATGGCTGGGCTGGCTAGCGTCAGCCAGTCGTACCGTTCGGATTTTGCTTGTTGCATTAGCCACTGCCGTTGGCGTCCAAATGTGGCACAACCACGACTGTAATTGTCGTCAAGCCGGGTTGTCAGTTCAGCGTAGGTATCGTGCCGGACGTTCAGCAATCCTTCCGCAAGGATGCTCAAGCGTTCTTCGGTGAGGTCTTTATGGGCTTGCCAAGGAAGTATAGTCATGGTCAGTAACTTTGCAATATGACAAAATTGTCAACCGCCATGTTCTTGCAGTTTTGGCATTTTGTCAACAAAGATCAACTGCCATATAAAACCGACTCATTGGTCTGGGAATTAAGGGGGGGCTTCACATTGTTTCTGAAGTAGTCTTGCCGCCAGCAACGGATAGACGGCCTAAGCCGTCCATCCGGTGACCGGCATCACGCCACCGTCACCTTCTGATCCAGATACACGTCCTGCACCGCATTCAGCAGCGCGATGCCGTCCGGCAGCGGTTTCTGGAAGGCCTTGCGGCCGAGGATCAATCCCATGCCGCCGGCGCGTTTGTTGATGACGGCGGTGCGCACGGCCTGTTGCAGGTCATCCTTGCCGGATTCGCCGCCGGAGTTGATGAGGCCGGCACGGCCCATGTAGCAGTTCGCGACCTGGTAGCGCACCAGGTCGATGGGATGGTCGGTGGTGAGGTCGCTGTAGACCTTGGGATGGGTCTTGCCGAACTTGATCGCGTTGTAGCCGCCGTTGTTCTCGGCCATTTTCTGTTTGACGATGTCGGCGTTGATGGTCGCGGCGAGGTGGTTGGCCTGGCCGGTCAGGTCGGCGGCGACGTGGTAGTCCTTGTCGCCGACCTTGAACGCCGGGTTGCGCAGGTAGGCCCACAGTATGGTCGCCATGCCGAGGCTATGCGCGTGTTCGAACGCCTCGGAGATTTCCTGTATCTGGCGGCGCGAGTGTTCAGAGCCGTAGAACACCGTCGCGCCCACGGCGACCGCGCCCATGTCGAACGCTTGGTTCACGCTGGCGAACAGTGTCTGGTCGAACATGTTGGGATAGGTGAGGATCTCGTTGTGGTTGATCTTCACGATGAACGGGATCTTGTGCGCGTAGCGGCGCGCGACCGATGAGAGCACGCCCAGCGTCGAGGCCACGCCGTTGCAACCGCCTTCGAGCGCGAGCTTGACGATGTTCTCAGGGTCGAAATACATCGGGTTGGGGGCGAACGAGGCGGCGCCGGAATGCTCCACTCCCTGGTCCACCGGCAGGATGGAGATGTAGCCGGTGTTCGCCAGACGGCCGTGTCCGTACAGCGCCTGCAGGCTGCGCAGCACGCCGACCTTGCGGTCCTTCATCGCCACGACGCGATCCACATAGTCCGGTCCCGGGAGGTGCAGGGATTCTTTCGAAATGCCCGCGCAACGGTATTGCAACAGATGTGCCGCTTCATCTCCCAGCAACTGCTCGACGTTCGTCATGATCCCGCTCCTCGTGGTTGAAATGGAGCGGGTATGCTACTCCTCCGGACACTCAAGTAAATAGGGTTTTCCCTATGTGTATAATCCGGCGCACCCGTAATCCAACAGTCATTTCGTCACCATGAAACAGACCATATTCAAGGTGGTTCCGGTCAAGGGATGATGATCGCCGGCATCCATCACGCGACCTTTTTGAGCGGCGACCTTGCGCGGTCGCGTGACTTCTACGAAAACATCCTCGGCCTGTCTCCCAGCCCGGCTCGTCCCGCAATGGGTTTCGACGGTGTGTGGTACGACCTCGCATCGAACCAGCAGATACATCTGATGCAGTTGCCGAATCCAGAGGCTGGATTGCCGCGTCCCAGCCACGGAGGACGCGATCGCCATGTTGCGCTGGGTGTCGACGATCTGGAGGCGTTGCGGACGAAACTGGAGCAGGCCGGCATCGCGTACACGATGAGTCGTTCGGGCCGCGCCGCGCTGTTCTGCCGCGACCCGGACGGCAATGCGCTGGAGTTCATCGCCTGCTGATGAAAATGACAAATGGTCAGCAAATTCGCTCCCGTCATCAGGCTGGAAGCGGCAATAAACCGCCTTTTTTCAAGATATATGAAAAATGCCTTGACGCTTCCAGATTAACCACGTAAAAAGCTGGCTGGTATTTGATTCAAAGTCTGTGCTGTACTGTTTTTCATGTGCAATCTTCGATTCAAATAGTCCCGCGGGGGGGATTTCCCCGTTTTTCT
>JALNYK010000031.1 GCA_023229845.1 Gallionella sp. | reverse complement strand
AAGAGCACATCAATATGAGCGACATCAAAAAAGCCGTCCTCGCCTATTCCGGCGGACTCGACACCTCGGTCATCCTCAAGTGGCTGCAAGACACCTACCAGTGCGAAGTGGTGACCTTCACCGCCGACCTGGGCCAGGGCGAAGAGCTGGAGCCGGCACGCCAGAAGGCGCTGAAGTTCGGCATCCCGGCAGAGAATATTTTCATCGACGACCTGCGCGAAGAATTCGTGCGCGACTTCGTGTTCCCGATGTTCCGCGCGAACACCGTTTACGAGGGCGAATACCTGCTGGGCACCTCGATCGCGCGTCCGCTGATCGCCAAGCGCCTGATCGAGATCGCCACCATGACCGGTGCACAAGCCATCTCGCACGGCGCGACCGGCAAGGGCAACGACCAGGTGCGCTTCGAACTGGGCGCATACGCGCTGAACCCAAACATCAAGATCATCGCACCGTGGCGCGAGTGGGATTTGCTGTCGCGCGAGAAGCTGATGGCCTACGCTGAGCAGCACGGCATCCCGGTCGACATGAAACACAAGCAGGGCGGCTCGCCCTACTCCATGGATGCGAACCTGCTGCACATCAGCTACGAAGGCCGCCATCTGGAAGACCCGGCAGCCGAGGCGGAAGACAGCATGTGGCGCTGGACCGTGTCGCCGGAGAAGGCTCCGGATGCGGCGGAATACCTGGACATCGAGTTCGAGCGCGGCGACATCGTGGCGCTGAACGGCAACAAGATGACGCCGGCCGCGATTCTGGCCAGGCTGAACGAACTGGGCGGCAAGCACGGCGTGGGCCGCCTCGACCTGGTCGAAAACCGCTACGTCGGCATGAAGTCGCGCGGCTGCTACGAGACCCCCGGCGGCACCATCATCCTCAAGGCGCACCGCGCGATCGAGTCGATCACACTGGACCGCGAAGTCGCCCACCTCAAGGACGACCTGATGCCGCGCTACGCCAGCATGATCTACAACGGTTACTGGTGGAGCCCGGAGCGCCGCGCGATCCAGACCCTGATCGACCACACGCAGCAGACCGTCAACGGCTGGGTGCGCGTCAAGCTGTACAAGGGCAACGTGATCGTCGTGGGCCGCGACTCGAAGACCGATTCGCTGTTCGATTCCAGCATCGCCACCTTCGAAGACGACAAGGGCGCCTACGACCAGAAGGACGCGGCGGGCTTCATCAAGCTGAATGCGCTGCGCATGCGCATCGCGGCCAACCTGAAGAATCGCAAGTAGAGACACGTAGGGGCACGGCGTGCCGTGCCCAGATAACGGGGGGCGCACATGATCCACGAACTGAGCGGTGACATTCTGTTGAGCGGTGCGAAAGCCTTAGCCCAAGGCGTCGCCCCCAACGACGACTTCTTGCATGGTCTCGCGATGCAGTTGCGCGAGCGCTTGCCCGCGCTGTACAAGGATTTCCGCCATTACTGCCAGACCCAGCATCCCAAGTCCGGCGGACTGTGGACATGGATGAGCAGCGACGGTCATCTGATCGTCAACCTGTTCACGCAGGATGGGGCATACGATCACGGCAAGAAGCCCGGGCATCCCTCGTTGACCCATGTGAACCATGCGCTGCACGCGTTGCGTGCATTGGCCCAGAAAGAGAAGCTGCAAAGCCTCGCGCTGCCCCGGCTCGCGTGCGGCATGAACGGTCTGGACTGGAACGACGTGAAGCCGCTGATCGAGCATCATCTCGGCGACCTCGGCATCCCGGTCTATATCTACGTCACGTATCAAAAAGGCGTCAAAGCCAACGAACCCAAATAATCATCAATCGACCAAAAAGGAAATCTCAGCATGTCAGATAAATTCGACAACGTCAGCGTCGGCAAAAAATCCAACGTATTCTTCGACGGCAAGTGCGTATCGCACTCGGTGTTTTTCCCCGACGGTTCGCGCAAGACCGTGGGCGTAGTGCTGCCCAACAGCCAGCTCACCTTCAACGTCGGCGCGCCGGAACTGATGGAAATCACCGCAGGCGAATGCTCGGTGAAAATCGCCGGAGAGTCCGAGTTCACGACTTACGCCGCAGGCAGCAGCTTCAAGGTGGCCGAGAACAGCAGCTTCGACATCCATACCGGTACGGGCGCTGTCGATTACGTTTGCAGTTTCGGTTAAGCAAGATCCAGAATTTACGGGAGCACACCATGCCATCTTTCGATATCGTTTCCGAAGTAGAGAAGACCGAAGTCAAGAACGCGGTCGAGCAGACCAACAAGGAAGTCGGCACACGCTTCGACTTCAAGGGCAGCGACGCGCGCGTCGAGCAGGCCGAACTGGTGCTGACCGTGCATGCCGACAACGAGTTCCAGCTCGACCAGGTGCAGGACATCCTGAACGGCAAACTGACCAAGCGCGGCGTGGACATCAAGTGCCTCGACATCAGCGACAAGATCGAGAAGGTCAGCGGCAACAAGGTCAAGCGTTCCTGCACGGTGAAGGTCGGCGTAGAGATCGAGCTGGCGAAGAAGATCGTCAAGCTGATCAAGGACAGCAAGCAGAAAGTGCAGGCCAGCATTCAGGGCGACACCGTGCGCGTGACCGGCAAAAACCGCGACGACCTGCAAGCCGCCATCGCGTTCATCAAGAAGTCCATCACCGACTTCCCGCTGCAGTACCAGAACTTCCGCGACTAGGAAATCTCCGCGACCTGCGCATCGGGGAATCCCTTATTGCAGGGTGTATCGGGCTGGGGGACAATGCTCCCCCGCTACTCTTATTCCGGAGGCCGATCATGCAACGCATCCGCACCATCCACACTCTGATATTCGCGCTCGCAGCCATGCTGGCCAGCGGCACGGCGCTTGCCGACAAGCCGTCATGGGCCGGCGGCGACAAGTCTGGGAAGCAGGAGCAGAAACAGGAGAACCGCCAGCAGCATGGGGATGCGCCGCGCGACGCGAGCGGCATGAGCATTAGCCTGCATTTCGGCGAGCAACAGCGCACCGTCGTGCAGGATTATTTCGCCGGACAGTTTCGCGCGGGGCGCTGTCCGCCCGGCCTTGCCAAGAAGCGCAACGGCTGCATGCCGCCCGGACAGGCGAAGAAATGGGCGATGGGCAAGCCGCTGCCGCGCGACGCGATCTTCCATGACCTGCCACCCCGGCTCGTGGTACAGCTCGGCGCACCGCCGGCAGGCCACCGTTACGTGCGCGTGGCTGCGGACATCCTGCTGATCGCGGTAGGAACCGCAATGGTCGTGGACGCGATCGAAGACATCGGAAAGATGTAAGCATGCACGAAAGTACGACACAAGCCGCAAACCGCATCGACGCCCACATCGAGTTCAGCTTCAAGGGAGAGAGCTACGACCTCTCCTCGACGCTGGATCTGGATCGGGTGCTGGAGAAATACCTCACGCTGCCGTCGCTGCACATCGTGCTGGCGGTCGAACACGGCATTGACACCTATTCCTACCTCTACGAGGTGATGCAGGAAGAGGAAATTCGTTTTGACAACGCGCAAGGCATGGCTGTCGATTTTCTGAAGGACGGCGTATTCGATCTGGATGGCTACACCGCGCGATGGGGCGTGAGCAATCTGACCGCCCCGCTGCAGATCATCGTCCAGCAGGAAATGGGCATCGAAAATCTCGAACAGCACCCGCAACTGAAGAGCGCATTGCTCAGAGCCTACCAACTGGGAATGGAAGCATGATCCTAGAAACCTCAGTTGACCGCTCCACTTGGTACGCATGATGTCGAACAAGAAAATATTTTTTGATTTATCCACGCTCACCGTTTGGGTGAGTCGCTACGGCACGTATTGCGCGTCCCTCACGGCGCATGGCGGCGTTGCTTCTCCTCGGAATGGAACGACCATTCCTTGTCGTCGCGCCTTGCCCTGCACCGCGATGAACGCACACTACATACCGTCCAACTGAGGATTCTAGGATGAAGACCGCACTGATCCTGTTCGCCGACGGCAGCGAAGAACTCGAAGCCGTCACCGTCATCAACATCCTGCGGCGCGGCGGCGTCGAGGTCACCGTGGCCGGGCTGCACGAAGGCCCGCATCGCGGCAGCCGCGGCACGGTGCTGGTGCCTGACACCACGCTGGACAAGACGCTGGCGCATCAATACGACATGGTGGTGCTGCCCGGCGGACAGCCCGGCGCCGATCATCTCAAGGCCGATGCGCGCGTGCTGAAACTGGTGCGGCAGATGAGCGAATCCGGCAAACAGGTCGCCGCGATCTGCGCCGCTCCGTCGGTGCTGGCCGAGGCCGGTTTGCTCGACGGCAGACGCGCGACCAGCTTCCCGACCTGTCTCGACGAATATCCCAAGGTCCAGCTGCAAAGCGCCGCCGTCGTAGAGGACGGCAACATCGTCACCTCGCGCGGGCCAGGGACGGCAATGGACTTCGCGCTGGTGCTGCTGGAACGCCTGGTCGGGCACGCCAAGCGGCAGGAAGTCGAGGCCGGGCTGGTACGTTGATGATTCCGCATTGCAAAACAAAAAACTAGTCCACGAAAAACACGAAATGCACGAAAAACAACAAGCGGGAATCACTCGAACTTTCGGACTCTCCGTATTCTGTAGGTCGGGCTTCAGCCCGACATGTCAGGCTGAAGCCCGACCTACGGAAAATCGAGTGGTGCCACGAATTATGCAATAACTAATAAGAAAGGGACGTTCGTGCCTTTCGTGTTTTTCGCGGACCAATTACCTTTTCAAAATCAACCAAGTGATCCGCTTCCCTGAACTCCCTCCCGCCGTCACCGCCCTGCTGCTGCAAGTCACAGCAGTGCTACTCGCCGCGCTGAGCATGCGCGTCGCACCGCTGCCGCCGCTGGGCTTTGCGCTGCTGTGCGGGACATATGCCGCAATGCTCAGCCATTTCGCCGGACAAGCTCGCTGGTGGCTGTATATCCAGTTTCTGTTCGTCCCTGCGCTGGTGGTGATGCTGGCATTCGACATCCCTTCCGAGCTCTTTCTCGCCGCTTTCCTTGTGCTGCTGGTGGTGTACTGGAGCACATTCCGCACCCAGGTGCCGCTGTATCTTTCCAGCAATAAGGTGTGGCGCGCACTGGAAGATTTCCTGCCGCAGCACGGCACGGGCTTCCGCTTCGTAGACCTCGGCTCCGGTCTCGGCGGCGTGCTGACGCATCTCTCCGGCGTCCGCCCGGATGGCCAATACACCGGCGTGGAATCCGCCCCACTGCCCTTCCTGTGGAGCTGGCTGCGCATCAGGTTCGGAGGCCATCGGCAATGTGCGGTGCATTGGGGCAGCTTGTGGGACTGCGACCTTTCGCAATACGACGTGGTGTTCGCCTACCTGTCGCCGGTGCCGATGAAACGCCTGTGGCACAAAGCCCGCGCCGAGATGCGCCCCGGCAGCGTGTTCATCAGCAGCACCTTCGCCGTGCCGGAACAATCGCCGCACGATACCGTGCAGGTGGACGACCTGCACCGCTCCACGCTGCTGGTGTGGCGGATGTAATCCGAATGCTTAGCCACGACGAACAAGCCGCCTATCTGGACTCTATCGAGAGAGTCCGCCAGAGTGCGGTCAACCATCTAGGTTCGAACCGGAACGTCGCGATCGAATTCGTCGCAAACTTGCACCGCGCCGTAGACAAGGTCACGCGGCAGTCGGCCGGTTCCGGCGCACAAACGGAATGCAGGCCCGGTTGCGCCTGCTGTTGCAGCGTCCGCGTCGAAGCAACCGAGCCCGAGATTTTTCGCATCGCACGCGAGGTAAAAAAGCTCCCGGCAGATCGAGTCGCCGCCATCGTCGAACGCCTGCGCAACTTTGCCGCGGCAACCGATGGCGCGGGCCGCACCGACTGCGCTTTCCTTAAGGACCATCTCTGCTCGATCTACGAAGTCAGGCCAGCCGTGTGCAGGCGGGCACACTCCCTTTCGGAGGAGAGCTGCAAACACTTCGCACCCGAGATTCCTCAGAATTTGGAAATACTGCTGCAAGCCGATGCACTGATGAAGGGAACGTCGGAGGCCTACCGCCAGGTCGGACTGCACGCCTCGGCTCATGAACTGGGCAGTGCGGTGTTGCAGGCGCTGACCGACGAAACGATAGAGGCAAGATGGCACGACGGCGAAGCTGTGTTTCCGAAAGACTGCGGCTAGCCGGATTCCCTGCGCATCACATCGCGCAATCGACCATCAACAGCGTCATGTCGTCGAACGCGCGACGCACCCCCAGATGATCGTGCACCCCGTCGATCAGCGCGTCGAAGCGATCCACCAGCGGCGTCTGCGACAGTAGTCGCCGCATGTTGTCGGCCCCCCAGGCCACGCCGTGCTCGTCCTCGGCCTCGACCAGACCGTCGGAATAGATCGTTAGCTGGCTGTGGCAATTCCACTGAAAGATGTCGGTGCGCGCGACAAAGGTGCGATCCAGTATGCCCAGCGGCAGGTTGTTCGGAACGATGGTGTGATACGCCTCGCCGACATCGTTGACCAGCATCGCCGCGGGGATGCCGCCGTTCCAGGTTTCGATGACGCGGTTATACGGGTCAATGCATGCGACGAACGCGGACACAAATCGGTCGGCTGGCGATTGCCGTTTCACCGCCCAGTTCATTTCCTCTACGATCTGCGACACCGGCAGCCCCTTCTCGACCATGCTGTAAAACACATGGTTCACCGGCAGCAGATTGAGCGCAGCAGGCAGCCCGTGTCCGGTCGAATCGGCCAGCATCAGGTAAAGCTTGTCGTTGCGAGAGCGGCGAAAAGCGATCAGGTCGCCGCTAACCAGGTCCGCAGGTTCGAGCCGGTATTGCACCTGTACATCGACCATGCGATCCGGCTGCATCATGCGCTTCATCAGGTCGGACACCAGCGCCCGCTCTTCCTCGGCAGCCTGGTGATAAGCCTCCAGTTGCGCCCGGCTGGTTGTCAGCGCACGCGTCTTGAACAGCAAATCCGCGCTTTTCAGCATCGCGGCATGCAGCTTGTCCAGCGCCACCGGTTTGAGTACGTAGTTATCCACGCCGATGTCGATCGCACGGTGCAGATAGGCCGAATCGTTGAATGCCGTCGTCAGGATGATAGGCATCGCCAGGTCGCGCTGTTTGACGATTTCGGAAAACTCCAGCCCATCCATCTCCGGCATCATCACGTCGCTGATGATCATGTCCGGGCGTTGTGCCTGATATATTTCCAGCGCCTCTCGACCATTAGCCGCCTGTAGCACGCGGGCGCATTTCTTGTGCAGAAAATGCGCGACCTGCTCGCTCATATCCTCGTCGTCCTCGACATACAGGACAGTCAGATCGCCCAGATTCGGTTCGCTCATGCTGTCACCTCGCGACGGCTTTCCGTTTCATCATGATGCAACGGGATCGTGATCGAAAACTCGGCTCCCCGCCTTTGCTCACGGTCGAACAGATTGCGACAGGTAATGCTGCCGTTCATGTGCTGTTCAATGATCGTACGGTTCATGTGCAAACCGATGCCAGTGCCATTCGGCTTGGTCGTGTAATACGGATCGAAAATCTTCTCCAACTGATCCTCGTCGATTCCGCCGGCGTTGTCGCGTATCGTCACCGCGCCATTGCCGTCGCGCACATTCAATGCAATGTCGATGCGCCCCTTGTGGGTTTTCCTCTCCACCAGCGCATCCTTGGCATTGACCACAAAATTCAGGATCACCTGTGAGAATTCATTGGGATGACCGTAAACCACCAGATCGGGATCGCCAGTGAGAGCAATCTCGATGCCATTGTTTTTCAGCATCGCGGCCAGCAGCCGGATAGTTTCCTCTATCGATTGATAGATCGAGAATTGCTCCTTGACCCGGCTCGGCCGGAAAAAATCGCGAAAATCGTCTATCGTGCAGGACATGCGCTGAATCACACGCTTCGCGGTGTCGACGTACTTCGCCAGCTCGTCTTCGTCGAGCGCCCCTTCCCGAAAATCCGAATGGATGTTCTGTATCACCAACCCCAGCGTGCTCAACGGTTGGCGCCACTGGTGTGCGATATTGCCGATCATTTCGCCCATCGCCGCATTGCGTCCCTGCTGGATCAGCAGCCGCTCTTTCTCCAGCGACTTGCGTGTTTCCTCGTCCACGCGCTGCGCCAGGCTCTCGTTCAGCGCCTTGAGCCGATGCTCGGTCTTCTTCAATTTGTCGATGTCCAACATGATCCAGATGCTGCCGGCGGCAGGGTCGTCAGGGTCGATCGCCACGCCGCGCTGGTGGCACCAGAACTTCTCTCCTGAATGCCGCCGCATCTGATGCTCGCTCTCGTATACCCGGTTCTCGCCCAGATGCCGCAACATCCCGTTTTCGCATGTTTTGCAGCTTGCTGAATCACCCATGCCGCACAGGATAGCAAGCGACTCGTCTAGCAACTCGTCTATCGTGTAGCCGAACATTTGCTCCATATAGCGATTGATCCAGGAAAACTTGCCTTCGCGCAGATAGGCCACTCCGATCTGCGCGTTATCCAGCACGGTGCGCAGTTCCTGCAGCGCATTGTCCAGCAGGCGCTGTGTGAACTGCTGTTCGGTAATGTCGTGAAACGCCACCACCGCGCCTGCATAGCGTCCCTCGCGCAAAATAGGCGAAGCGATCACCGACACCGGAAACGGCATGCCATCCTTGCGCAAGAACGTGTCCCCCTGGCTGCGCAGGGTGCGTTGCGACTGCCGGATCAATTCCGCCAAGCAACAGGGCTCGGCGGAATCGGTGTGGCCCGGACAATTGAAGATGCGGTGCACGTCTTGCCCGATCAATTTCCGCTCGCTCCAGCCCAGCATCTTGACCGCAGCCGGATTAACGAACGTGATCACCTGCTGCTCGTCCACGACATAGATGCCCTCGCCCACCGTGCTGGTCAGCTCGCGCAGACGCGCCTCGTTTTCCGCCAGCGCCGCCTCCACGCGCTTGTATTCGGTAATGTCGAAATGGCTGCCTATGATGCCGATCACCTCTCCGCGCTCGTCGGTGAACGCGGCCTTGTGCGACAGGATGTCGCGCTGACTGCCATCCTGTTCCTGTAAATGGAATTCGCGCATGCTATTGCCCGGACTGACAATCAACCCATCATCCATGGCCTTCAGTTGCACAGCCAGATCATGCGGAAAAATGTCGAATACCGTCTTGCCCACACCATCGCCGCACCCCAGATGCGCAAATTCCTCAAATGCCCGATTGACCTGTTGATAACGCCCGTCAGTTCCTTTGTAATAAATCGGGTGGGGCAAGGCATCGATCAACGCCTGAATGAAATCGAGCTGATGATTCAGATTGACTTCCAGCGTCTTGTGCCGGGTGATGTCGTCCTCGATCGCGAGAAAGTGGGTGATCGAACCCAAGTCATCCGTTATCGGAGAAATGGAAACAGACTGCCAGGTAAGCTCGCCGTTGCGACAGCGGTTGGCCAGTTCGCCGCTCCAGTTCCGTCCGCTCGATATGGTCTGCCATAATTCCCGATAAATATCGATCGAGGTAAGCCCGGATTGCAGCATGCGAGGCTTCTGTCCCAACACCTCGACTTCCTCGTAGCCGTAGGTTTCCAGAAAAGTCAGATTGACGTATTCGATCGTTCCGCTCGCGTCGGTAATGAACACACTGTTCGAACTCTGTTCCACCGCGCGCTTGAATTTATTCAAGGCCATCTCGCTGTATTTAAGCGCACTGGCGTCCTCGTAACACACCAGCAGCCCATACACCTCACCGCGCTCGTCGCACAGCGGCACTTTGCTGACGTCCAGCCAAACATCGGCCTCGCGTGCTGGCACCTCGCAATGATAAGAGGCCAGTCCCAAACTCATCACCTCTTCGTCCAGAAGGCGCAAGTAATCGGCCTCCTCCTGATCCCGATAAAAATCGTAATCGCTCTTGCCGACAATCGCATTCGGATCGGCCAGCTTGAGCGCCTTCGCTCCGCTCAGATTGCAGCCACGAAACACCGAATTGCGATCCTTCCAGAACAGGCGTTGCGGCAGGCTGTCCAACACGGAACGATAGAAATGCTCGCTAGCCTGCTGTGTTTCCTGCAAACGGGCATATTCCAGAGCACAGTTCTTCTGAGCTTCGATATCACGCAGGCAACCGGCCAGATAGGCCGGCTCCCCCTGCGCGTCCCGCCTGAGCGATACTTCGTTCTCGACCCAACGGTAGCTATCCTCGGTATAACGCAAGCGGAACTCCTGCTTGATATACCCGAACTCGGACAGACGATCCAATTCGTGCAACACACGCTCGACATCCAGAGGATGGAGATGCTCTCGCCAGAAGCCGCCCGAACCGACACATCCTTCCGGCGACAGCCCCAATACCCGAACGGAGTTGATACTCAGCCAACTCGGCGTGAAGTCGCCGCCCGCCTCAGCGGTGTAGAACACCATAGAAAAATCGCCGAACACGCGATCCAGCAGCACCAACGCAGCCGTACTTTCTGCATCCGTCACTGTCGCTCCCCTATTATCCGACAACCTTCGTCGCGGCCCGGCACATCTAATCCGGACAGGCGGGCCGCCGTCATGGCTCCGCCTCCGCCGCCCACAATCCCGAATGAAGGGCTAAACGTCAGGCCTCATCCCCGATGGTCGGGATGACTAAGCACGGGCTGTCCTATCGATGTGCCAGACGACACGACTCGCCCTGCACCAGTCCGCCCCGCATCCATCGAAGTATCGGCAATCAGGGATACTCCCAACGGGACGAACAATGCTACCGCCAGCGACAACACACTCAACCATGCCGGTAAAACAATGACCTTGCTCATTTCGACCTCCTGTTAAAAGTACTGCTATGCATGCCACGAGCGGGCAATGCGACGTTGCGCCCGCTACACAAACCAATTTAGAACTCCGCCCAATCGCCATCCTCGCCGCTCTGCACGCCCTGCCCAGTCGCCTTAGCAAGCTTGCCGGCCTTCGCCGGAGCCGCAGATTTGGCGGCCGGATGCGCAGATTTGCGCGCCGCTGCCGGCACCGTTTCGCGCCGCGCCACCACGACGGTTCCGCCGCCCTCGTCCACCTTGAAAGTCGCTACCGCCACCGCGAGGTTCTGCGCCTGCTCTTCCAGCGATTCGGCGGCCGCAGCAGCCTCCTCGACCAGTGCCGCGTTCTGCTGCGTGACCTCATCCATCTGCGTGATCGCCTGATTCACCTGCTCGATGCCTTGGCTCTGCTCGACCGACGCCGCGGTGATCTCGCTCATGATGTCCGTCACGCGCTTGATCGAGGTCACGATCTCTTCCATCGTTTGCCCCGCTTGGGCGACCAGCTTGCTGCCGCCCTCGACCTTATCGACCGAGTTATCGATCAGGGTCTTGATCTCCTTCGCTGCGGCGGCGCTTCTTTGAGCAAGATTGCGCACTTCTCCGGCCACCACGGCGAAGCCTCGGCCCTGTTCGCCCGCGCGCGCGGCTTCGACCGCGGCGTTCAGCGCGAGGATGTTGGTCTGGAACGCGATGCCGTCGATCACCGAGATGATGTCCACGATCTTGCGCGACGACTCGTTGATCGAATCCATGGTATCGACCACCTCATGCACGACCGCGCCACCCTTCCCGGCGACATCCGATGCGCCTATCGCCAGCTGGTTCGCCTGCTTGGCGTGTTCGGCGTTCTGTTTCACTGTCGAGGTCAGCTCTTCCATGCTGCTGGCGGTCTCTTCCAGGCTGCTGGCTTGTTCCTCGGTGCGCTGCGACAAGTCGCTGTTGCCGGCTGCGATTTCCTTGGATGCGGTGTTGATGGTGTCGGTTGATTCCTTGATGTCGCCAACCAATGCCTTGAGGTTAGTGACCGTGCCATTGACGCCGAGCTTCATGTCGTTAAAGGAACCCGCGTATTCCTTGGTAACGGTCTGGGTCAAATCTCCCTTGGCCAAGGCATTTGCGACCCGCACGACATCGGCGATGCCGGCCTCGGTGACGTTGGACAACTGGTTCAGCAATTCCGATAGCTCCTTAACGTACCCTTGCTTGCCGGTCATATCCATCTTGGTGGCAAAGCTGCCGCGCACCGCCGCGTCTTCGACGATATTCTTGATCTCGCCGACAATTTTGGTCAGCGCCTCGACGGTGTCGTTCACACCGTCCTTGGTCTGTCCGAACATGCCGGGATATTCCTTGGTGATCTTTTGCGAAAGATCGCCGTGAGCCAGTGCGGTGGCGACGCGGACTGTATCTTTCAACGCACCGTCGACAGTGTCGCTCAACTGGTTCAGCAGTTCGGAAAGTTCCTTGGTGTAGCCGACCTTGTCGGCCAAATCCATCTTGACGCCAAAGTCGCCTCGTATCGCCGCCGCTTCGACGATGCTTTTGATCTCGGCGACAATGTGACGCAAACTGTCCTGCATATACTTAAGCGAATATATCAGGCTGTTCTTGTCGCCCGGAGAGATCGCAATATCCATCGACAGGTCGCCTGCCGCAATCCGGTGCACCGCCTCGTCCGCGTAATCGGGTTCCCCGCCGAGTTGACTCATGATGCCGCCGCTGACTTTCCATGCGAGCAGCAGCGACAAGGCCACCGCACTGGCAACCAGCACCAGCGCAATAACAAGGGTGAGAGACAAGCCCTTGCCCACGTTCTTCATGGTTGCCTGCGCATCCTGCCGCTGCATTTCAACCACCATGTTCACTTGCTGGGCAATCGCCTGAAAGCGCTTGTCGGCGGCCTGCATCATCCCCGCGCCGGACGAAACATCCGACACGGCCATGTCTAATGCCTGTGCAACCGCTTTCTTGTATTTCGGAAGCACCTCGATGATGATCTGAATGGCCTTTTTTTCTTCCTCGCTCATGGCGCTGCTTTCGCCCAGTTCGGCGAACCGTTTGGATGCGCTGTCGATGCCGGCATTAATAAGTTCAGTTTCTTTCCGTATGCGCTCCTCGTCGAAGTTCGCAATCCATGAAAACAGGCGGTAGACCGCAACATTGGCTTCCAGCAGTTCGCTGCGCGCGGTGTTGGCCGTCGCCATGCGTTCCATATTGTAACGATCCAAATGGTCGAAATCGTCCTGCGCCGACGTCAGGTTGAAATAGGTCACCAGCCCCAGAACGACCATGAGGGCGACGGCCATCAATGGAGAGAGGAGAATTTTCGAACGCATTTTCATGGTGATACTCCCTCTGCGAAATATCGGCGCGTCGGATTAATCCAGCGACGCCGAGTAGAGAAGTTCAACGCTTGTAAACACCTGCGCAAACAATGACATCACTGGTCGCTTCGCAGTAAGCAGACTTCGGCAACACCTTCTTGGTCACCGGATCGGTGAATTTGTAGTCCTGCCAGAACTTGCCCTTGGACTTCGCCAGAGCCACGCGCTCCTTGACGAATTCCTTGCCATCGGCATCGGCAAGGTCGATCAGATCCTTGCCCACCTGCTTCTCGTTTTGCCCATGCGCCAGACATTTCCCGTTCATGTCATAAACCACTGCATAAAGATCCATATATACCCATTTCTTATCCTTGGCGGTGATCTCCTTGAAGATCCCCTCCCGGTTGGCCGAAATGGCCTTGACCGCTTTGGCAACCATCGCCTCAGCCTCTTTCGGCGTCGCATATTTATCGGCCGCAATCGCTTGTTGCGAGAAAAAACCCATCAATGCAATCAGGATCAGATACTTTTTCATGGCTTGCTCCTCAATATAAAGTTAGAACTGCTTGGCTCCGGTTAAAACGACATTTTCAATCCAACATCACTTCCTGTTCCCTGCTACCAACCTTCCGGGTAATCAACAAATCCGAAATCCTCACACTAGAATTCCGACCACTCGCCATCATCGCTACCCTGCACGCCGGCTCCCGCTGTCACCTTGCGCGCACCGACCTTGCCAGACATTGCCGGGGCGGCAGATTTGGCTGACAGCGCCGGTTTGCGAGCCGGAGCCGAACGTGTTGCCGGCGCGCGGCTCACCGCGACCGCCGTGCCCTCGTCCACCTTGAACGTCGCCACCGCGACCGCGAGGTTCTGAGCCTGTTCTTCCAGCGATTCCGCAGCCGCAGCCGCCTCCTCGACCAGCGCCGCGTTCTGCTGCGTGACCTCATCCATCTGGGTGATCGCCTGATTCACCTGCTCGATGCCCTGGCTCTGCTCGACCGACGCCGCGGTGATCTCGCTCATGATGTCGGTCACGCGCTTAATCGAGGTCACGATCTCTTCCATCGTCTGCCCCGCTTGCGCCACCAGCTTGCTGCCGCCTTCGACCTTATCGACCGAGTTATCGATCAGTGTCTTGATTTCCTTCGCGGCCGCCGCACTTCTTTGTGCAAGATTGCGCACTTCACCCGCGACCACCGCAAAGCCCCGGCCCTGCTCGCCCGCACGGGCCGCTTCGACCGCCGCGTTCAGCGCCAGGATGTTGGTCTGGAACGCGATGCCGTCGATCACCGAGATGATGTCCACGATCTTGCGCGACGACTCGTTGATCGAATCCATCGTATCGACAACCTCATGCACGACCGCACCGCCCTTCCCGGCAACATCCGATGCGCCTATCGCCAGCTGGTTCGCCTGCTTGGCGTGTTCGGCGTTCTGTTTCACGGTCGAGGTCAGCTCTTCCATGCTGCTGGCGGTCTCTTCCAGGCTGCTGGCTTGTTCCTCGGTGCGCTGCGACAAGTCGCTGTTGCCCGCCGCAATTTCCTTGGAGGCGGTATTGATAGTGTCGGTGGCAACCTTGATGTCACCGACCAGTTCTTTAAGGTTGGCGACGGTGCCGTTCACGCCAGCCTCCACTGCACCGAAAGTACCTTGGTAGTCCTTGGTGATGGTCTGGGTCAGGTCGCCCTTGGCCAGCGCGTTGGCGACGCGCAGCACGTCATTAAGGCCGGACTCGGTCACCGTGGAGAGCTGGTTCAGCAATTCAGACAGCTCCTTGGTGTAGCCTTGCTTGCCGCTCAAACCCATCTTGATGCTGAAGTCGCCGCGGTTGGCGGCGGCATCGACGATGTTCTTGATCTCGCCGACGATGCTGGTCAATGAATCTACGGTGGTATTGACGCTCACTTTTAACTGATCGTAAGCACCGGCATATTCCCGGGTGACCTTATGGCTCAGATCGCCGTTGGCCAAGGCCGTCGCCACGCGGATAGTGTCCTTGAACGCCCCATCGACGGTGTCGCTCAACTGGTTGAGCAATTCGGACAGTTCTTTGGTGTAACCCTCCTTGCCGTCCATATCCATCTTGATGCTGAAGTCGCCCCGGTTGGCGGCCGCGTCGACGATATCGCGAATCTCGCTAACGATCTTGAGCAGGCTGTCCTGCATTTTCTTTACGGAGTGGAGCAAGTCGCCGATTTCGTCCTTGTGGTCGTCCTGAATATGCACGGTCAGGTCGCCGCGCGCCACTCCGTCGATGGCGGTGGCAACGCTGTTGATGCGCGTGACGAGATGACGCGCGGCGAGCATCGCCAAGCCCAGCCCGAGCAGCAGGGAAAGAGCGCCGAACATCAGCGCAGAATTGCGCGCGCTAGCCATGGAATCCAGATAACTGCTCTCATCCATGGCGATTTCAACCACCCCGATAGGCTTGCCGGAATAATCGTCGACCGCTGCGGCATATACGGCATGCGGCACGCCCTGAATATCGCGGTGATCCAGCTGCGGTTCGCCGCCCATCGCTTTGTGCAGAGTTTCAGGGGATAGCAGCGGCTCTTTTCCCAGGGTCGAAACATGCGTCTTGAATATGTCGCCATCAAGCAGATCGAAACTCACCTCCACCTTGTTCAGCGCCTTGAAACTGTCGAAGAAGGCTTGCCCGAAGTTCATGCCGAACTCCACCGATCCGACATGCATCCCGTTGCGGGATACCGGCACCATGCCGCGCGCGCCCAAGCCGGCCACGCCGCCTTCCAGCCCGCGTGTAGGTTTCTTTGTTTCGTTGGTAACGACTACGGTATTACGGAAGGAAGACAAATCGTCACCAAACTTTTCCGGCTTGTGCAAGCGCAGGAAGGATGTCGCCGGAGGCATATGAAACTGGAACTGTTCGACATCGTAGTTTTTGGCAAGCACCTTGAAGCCGGGGAGAAACTGATCGGAGAGCGCGGCGCGATCGCCGGCAGCGAATTTCTCCTGGGCCAGCGGCATGTTGGCGACCAGGGCGCTCATCGTCTCGGCGATGCGTGTCTCCGTAGCGATACGGTTCGAAATGGCCTTGAGATGAGCCTCCAACTCGTTCATCTCGGCCTTGTGTATCAACTCTTCCATAATGCGGAGATTGGAAGCCGTCAACAGCCCACCAACCATGAAAACCAACAATCCCATAGCCAGCACAGCCTTGGTCCAGAGACGAAGTGTGCGCAACATTTTTGGATCTCCTTGATGAATTCAATAGTTTGCGCGACTGTTGCGACGAGGAATCCCACAAGTACCGCGCGCATTCGATCCGGTGCCGATCCACGTACCAGCTGTGCGGTACGCTATGGAAGGGGTGAATCCGCTGTCGGCACAGTCGCGCGCACACAGGCCAGCGACCTTCACCGCACCGTAATCGGAAAGAACCTCCGGCAGCCACTCGACAAAGACAAAGCGACCGCGCCTGAACAACGGGTTGCGTTGTGCGACGCTGAATGTCACGGAGATGCTGACGCGGTCGTGGTACAGCATGGAGTGCGACCGATGCCGGCGATCAGAGAATGAGAACTTCACTCATCAAAAGGCTGTGGGTTGCGTAGTTCCCCAACAAGGCCATCAGAACGACAACCGCAAGTATGAGGTGCTCGATCATCTGCGATACCCGGTCGACACAGCTACGTCTTACTGATGCCATGGTTCGTGCGTCGCACGCGCCTTCCGGCGCGGATCGATTAAGTTCCGTCGTAGACGCGCAATGAGATTTCATGGACTTCCCCTTTCGTCCGTGAAAATAAAAATGGATTCGCCCTGGCTGGGCAACAAACGGCAGAACAATTATTCGGATGAGCATTCCTCGTCCGATACCGGCGAGAGCAGCATCAACTGTTGTTTCAACGCGGCAATCTCCAGTCTGGCGGACGAGAGCTGGTCGCACAACGAGGCGTTGCAGGATTCGAGCATGGCAATATGTTTCGTCAGTTGCCGGGTACGCTGTTCGACATTGCGCTCAAGGCAATAGCGATGATCGACCAGTTCGGCCTCCATCCGCTTCTTGTCGGTGATATCGAGCATAACGCCCTTGATGAACAACGGTGTCCCCGCTTCGTCGCACACCACACTGGCTTCATCGTGGAACCAGCGCACCTTGCCTTGGTTGTCGTAGAGCCTGTAGTGACAGCTGAATTTCTCGGCCGCATTGCAACTGTGCCGTAGCGCCTGTTCGAACCGTCCAAAATCCTCCTCGTGCACCTGTTTCAGGCGCAAATCAGGACGGTCCAGCAAGTCTTCCGGCATAAAGCCTAGATTACTTATCTGCGGGCTGACATAAATCAAGTGGCGCCCCGGCAGGCACGATGAGATGTAGGTAATAGCCGACGAGTGTTCGACCGAGGGGAGGCCGGCATAATCGCCAATGGTAGTCTGAAACGGCTCAGCTTTGGCATCGTTGGAGCTTTGCAACTCCCGCCCGGAGACTTCGCCTATGGGAGCCAGTAAATGTATCGCATAGTCTTCCGCCAATGGGGGCGACAGTAACCGGTTACGCCAGCCACCGACAGTCCCCATATTCCCCATAAATTCCTTCACGCCCAGATTCCTGAGTGTCTGGCGCACAGTAATGGCAGCGACTCGCTCTTCGCCGGCTTGATGCCCTTGCTTGTTAATAGTCCTCACTATCGCTCCTTAAAAGGGTTCGTTGTTCGGGTATCGCGTAAAGGCAGTCGAAGGCTCGATTACCGTGGAGCGAATTTTGCCCAAACTGCGTAATAGTAAGTATCGGTGAGTGACTATTTCGCCGTCGTATTCCGGGAGGAGACGGATAGGGAAATGATGAGGGAGTTAAGAGAACAGCTTACCTTGCATCGCGTATCGCACTAAATCTGCAACACTTTTCAAGCCAAGCTTGGCGAGAATATGGGCCTTGTGGGTGCTGACCGTCTTGTCGCTGATGGACAATTCATTAGCAATTTCCTTGATGCACAACCCATTGACGATCAGGCGAAATATCTGCATTTCGCGCTCCGATAACGTCAATTCGACATCATCAACCTCCGCCGAAGACGAAGCGAAGGCAAGCCGCTCGGCTATTTCCGGATCCAGATATTTCCCGGTGGCAGCAACCTTGCGTATCGCATCAATCAACGTTTGTGGAGAACAGTTCTTGGTGATATAGCCAGAAGCACCGGCCTTCATTGCGCGCAGCACGGTCTGGGTGTCGTTGTGCATACTGAGCACCAGAATGCGCAAATTGGGGTTGGCGCCCCTGACGCGAGCAACCAGTTCCGCGCCACAAATGCCGGGCATAACGAGATCCAGCAGCAACACATCAACCTGCACCGAACGCAACTTTTCCAGCAACTCCGCGCCGCAGCCGGCTTCGGCAACCACCTGCACATCCGCAGACATGGACATGAACTGAACCAGACCTGAACGAACCAGTTCGTGATCATCGGTAATCATCAGACGCGTAACCAAGCTTCCCCCTGAATTGACATTCAACATCACCTGCGGAACGAGCGGATTTATACCACCATTCGAACAAGAATGGCTACAAATCCATCGCAGTCACAGCAACATTCCCGGCACGAGCGGCTATTTGCTACCATTCATCCGGTCGAAAAGGAGTATCGAACTGTCCACCCCCACCGAATTGTCGCAATTCCTTTGCAACGCAGAGCGTCGCGCCTATAAACAGGCGCTGTTCGCCGTGCGCGACGAGCATGCCGCACTGGACATCGTGCAGGATTCTATGATCAAGCTCGCCGAAAAATACGGCGACAAACCTGTCAAGGAGTTGCCGCTGCTGTTCCAGCGCATCCTGCAAAACACCATACGCGATTATTACCGCAGACAGAAGGTCCGGAACGCTTGGACAACACTATTTTCCTCGTTTGCAACGAAAAGCGAAGAAGACGAATTCGACCCGCTGGAATCGCTGGTGGACGACGACAATCGCAGTGCGCCACCGTTGCCTGACGCGGAGCTGCAACAAAAACAGATCATCTCCCGGATCGAACGGGCATTGGAACGGCTGCCGGCGCGTCAACGCGAGGCGTTTCTGCTGCGTTACTGGGAAGGAATGGATATTATTGAAACCGCCGCCGTCATGGGATGCACCGAGGGTAGTGTGAAAACCCACTGCTCGCGCGCAACGCATGCGCTGGCTGCAGCCTTGAAAGACACCGGAATGGAACTGCCATGAACATCGAGCCCCGTTTGCCGCACGACCGCAAATCGCCAAATATCGATTCGCCGGATATCGCCCCGGAACAAATCGCCGGGTTGCTTACACGCTCCGCCGAGCAACTGGATAGCAATACCGTAGCGGCATTGCGCCGGGCTCGCCATACCGCGCTCGACCGGCAGAACGTACACGCTCCGGCATTTGCTCTCGACGCCAAACACGGATTCCACTGGCAACTCCCGCACACGCCCCGACAATGGGTGGCAACGGTTCTGCTGCTCGCTGTGGTTGTCGGCAGCAGTGGCTATTGGCAACACCTGCGCAAACATGAAATGATGACGCATCTGGATGTAGCCATCCTGACCGACGACATGCCCATGGAAGTATTTATCGACCACAGATCCGAATGAAACCCTCCATCGCCGCCTTTGCGCTACTTTGCATAATCAACCTTTCGCCCGCGGCTGCCGCGCCGCAACCCTGGCACGCCCTCACCCCCATGCAGCAGCAAGCACTGGCGCCGATGGTGCAGCAATGGGCAGGATTATCCGAGGAACAGCAACGCGGCCTGCTCGCCGTCGCCAGCCACTATCCGGACTTGAGTCCGGAAGAGAAACAGCGCTTCCTCGGCCGCTTGGGCGCATGGAGCAAACTCACCCCCGAGCAGCGTCAGGCGGCGCGCGAAAAGTACCGCGCCTTTAGTCAGGTTCCGGAAGACAAACAGGAGCAGGTGAGGCAGATCGTCAGGGAAGAACAAGCGAAGAAAGCGCCGTAAGCTTGCAACAATCGACGACGCCCTAGCGTCGTTCGGTCCACCAGAGCATCGCCATCCCCAGCAGCAGGAACAAGCCGGTCATCGCCGTGGCGCTGAACAGCGGTTGCCAGTTGTTGAGCGCCCCGAGACTGGCGAACAGGCGTCCGACGAAGTGGAACACCAGCCCCAGCGCGATGCCCATGAACACCATCGCGCTGATACCGCCTGAACGCTTGTGATAGGAGGCGAACGGCAGCGCCAGTATCATCATCACCAGCAGCGCGAACGGATAAACCAGCTTGTTCCACATCGCGATCTCGTAACGCGCGCTTTGCTGCCGGTTCTCCTTCAGGTGGGCGGTGTATTGATAGAGGTCGTAGGCCGACATCTGCTCAGGCACCACCAGCAGCACGCTCAGGATCGCCGGATTCAGCGCCGATGCCCATTCCTGCGAGTCCATCGCCTGGACACTGATGCCGTGCTTGTCGAAACGGGTCTCGCGCACCTCTTCGAGACGCCAACGCCCCTGCTCGATGAAATTCGCCCGACTAGCATGGGTGATGGCCTGCAAATGAGAGGTCTCGTCGAAACGATAGATGTCGATGTTCAGCAGGCTGGTGTCGGGCATAACGTTCTTCACGTTCACGAAGCTGCGCTCGTCCTTCACCCACACGCCGGAGCGGAATTCCTTGAGCGCCACCTGCGCGTTCTGCGCCTTCAGCCGCAGTTGCTGCGCCAGCCGCTCGCTGGGAGGGGCGACGAACTCGCTGAACGCGAAACTCAACGCCACCAACGGCAACGCGATCTTGAACAGTGCGGACATCATCTGCCACAGCGATGCGCCCGAGGCGCGATAGATGGTCAGTTCGGAACTGGCCGCCATTTGCACCAGAGCGAAGATCGTGCCCACCAGCACCGCCACCGGGAACAGTTCGTAGATATGGCCGGGGATGGTCAGCACCACGAACAGCAGCACATAGCCGATGTGGTACTGCCCCTGCATCACGTTCAACTCGTGAATCAAGTCGAGGAACGCGAACAGCGCGATCAGCGCGGCGAACACCAGCGCGATGCTCAGATAAATCTCGCGGCCGAGATAGCGGGTCAGCAGATTCATGCACTGGCCTCCGGCTGAACGCGTCCTTTGCCGAACAGCCTGCGCCATGAGAACAGCATCATGCGACGCTGGAACATCAGTATCGTCACCGCCAGCATCAACGCATGTATCCCCCACAGGCCGATGCCCGGAGAAAGCTTGCCCTGCGCGACCCAGGCATTGCTGACGCTGATCAGGTTGCTGTAGAACATGTACAGCACAATCGCCAGCACCAGATTGAGCGAACGACCGGCGCGCGGATTGACGTAACTCAGCGGGATCGCCAGCAACGCCAGGATGGCCGCGCTGATCGGCAGGCCGACACGCCAGTCCAGCTCGGCGTGGCTCATCAGGCTGCGCTCCCGCAGCAGCTCCGGCGTGGACATTGTGCGCACCCAGGGCTGCGCCAGTTTCGGCGGGACGCTGTCGATGCGGATTGCATGGCGCTCGAACTCGACGATATTGTAGTCGCGCTGGCCGGGCGTGCCTTCGTAGCGCGTGCCGTTGAGCAGCACCAGGAAGCGGTCGCCGTTCGGCAGCGTCTCCTGCAAACCTTCGCGCGCGACCATCGTTCCCAGCTTGCCGTTCTGCGTCGACTGCACGAAGATATTGCCGACCCGATTGGAACCCAGGTTCACGTTCTCGACGAAATACACCCGGTCGGCCTGCCGGGATTCACGGAACGTGCCCGGAACAGCGGCCGCGACGTCGTCGCGGCTCTCCAGCTTGCGCTTGTATGCCTCGGCCTTCTGCAGCGCCCAGGGCGACAATACCAAGCTGAGCAACGCAATCAGGCCGACCACCGGCAACGCATACCACATCACCGGTCGTATCCAGCGCGTCAACCCGATGCCGCAGCCGAACCACACCACCATCTCGCTGTCGCGGTAGGCGCGCGACAGGGTCAGCAGGATGGAGATGAACAGGCTGATCGAAAGCAGCACCGCAAGGTAGTTCATCGCCGCGAAGCCCAGCAGCGCCAGCACCCCTTCCACGGCGATCCGACCGCTGACCGCATCGCCCAACAATCTAATCAGCTGGCTGACCACGACGATGCCGAGCAACACCGCAAACACCAGCAGGCCATTGCTGGTGAGCTCGCCGACCAGCGCACGGTGGAACACCCCGATGCGTGGCGGCTTTGACTTTGTGCGGCGAGTGTGCGGATAATCCGGCATCGAGAAGAAATTCGAACATCTGAAGGAGAGACGCGTGGAATTTAGCATAAAACAAGGTAGCCCGGAAAAACTGAAGAGCGGCACTGTCGTCGTCGGCGTATTCGAAGGCGGCAAGCTTTCGACACCGGCCCAAACGCTGGACAAGGCGGCTGAACATCGCCTGAGCGACGTAATCGCCAACGGCGACATGAACGGCAAGGCCGGCAGCACGCTGATGCTGCACCATGTCCCCGGCATCGCCGCCGAGCGCGTGCTGCTGGTCGGCCTGGGTAAAGCCGCCGACCTCGCCGCGAAACCTTATCTGGATGCATTGCGCGCCACCTTCGCCGTGCTGCAGAAGACCGCAGGCAAGGATGCCGCGCTGTTCCTCACCGAGCTCGCCGTCAAGGATCGCGACGTCGGCTGGAAAATCAAACAGGCCGTATTGCTCGCCGCCGAGTCCGGCTTTCGCTGCGACCATCTGAAGAGCAAGCCGGCCGACGCATCGGCATTGCGCAAGATCGTGCTGGGTTGTGCGGACAAGCCGGATGCCGCCGCACAACAAGCGCTGGCCCAGGCCGAGGCGATCGCACACGGCATGGATCTGACCAAGGAACTCGGCAACCTGCCTGGCAATATCTGCACCCCTAGCTTCCTCGCCGCCAAGGCATTGGCGCTGGGCAAGGCGCACAAAAGCATCAAGACCACCGTGCTGGAAGAGAAGGACATGCAGAAGCTGGGCATGGGCTCCTTCCTGTCTGTCACGCGCGGCAGCGACCATCCGGCCAAGCTGATCACGCTGGAGTATTCCGGAGGCGACAAAAAACAGAAGCCTGTCGTACTGGTCGGCAAGGGCATCACCTTCGACACCGGCGGCATTTCGCTGAAACCGGGCGGCGACATGGACGAGATGAAGTACGACATGAGCGGCGCGGGCAGCGTGCTCGGCACGATGCATGCCATCGCCGAAATGGGCCTGAAGCTCAACGTGGTCGGCGTGATCCCTACCTGCGAGAACATGCCTTCCGGCAAGGCCACCCGCCCCGGCGACATCGTCACCTCGATGTCCGGCCAGACCATCGAGATTCTCAACACCGACGCCGAAGGCCGCCTGATCCTGTGCGACGCGCTGACCTACTCGGCGAAGTTCAATCCGGACACCGTGATCGACATCGCCACGCTGACCGGTGCCTGTGTGATCGCGCTGGGCAACGTCGTCAGCGGCATGTTCGCCAACGACGACAAGCTCGCCGCGGAGCTCGTCGCAGCGGGAGATCAGTCGCACGACCGCGTGTGGCAACTGCCGCTGTGGGACGACTACCAGCCGCTGCTGGACAGCAATTTCGCCGACATGGCGAACATCGGCGGACGCGCCGGCGGCACCATCACTGCGGCCTGCTTCCTGTCCCGCTTCACCAAGGACTACCGCTGGGCGCACCTGGACATCGCCGGCACCGCCAACAAGTCCGGCAAGGACAAGGGCGCGACCGGTCGTCCGGTGCCGCTGCTGACGCAGTACCTGATCAATCGCACGACTAAGGCATAAAACCCCATGTCCACGAAAAACACGAAATTCACGAACATGCTTTTTTCGTGCTTTTCGTGTTTTTCGTGGACTAGGACTTTTTTGAATAATGACTAAAGTTGATTTTTACACCGGCAGCGAAGACAAGCTGCGCACCGCTTGCCAGCTGAGCCACAAGGCGATGCAGAACGGTGTGCGCGTCGTGCTCAGTGCGCCGGATGACGCGACCACCGAGGCACTGGACAAGCTGCTGTGGCAGTACCCGGCAACGGCCTTCATCCCGCACTGCCGCAGCGACGCGGCAGAATCGGAGGAAATGCCGGTCGTATTGAACAGCGGCAGCGAGCGCTTCCCGCACCACGACCTGCTGATCAGCCTGCACAACGAATGCGTGCCGTTCTTCAGCCGCTTCGAGCGCGTCATCGAGATCGTCGGTACCGACGCCGAAGACAGCAAGCTGGGACGGGAGCGCTACAAGTTCTACAAGGACAGAGGCTACGAATTGCGCCATATCGACCTCTCCGGAGCGAAAAACGCATGAGCCCCGATCCGTCCGATAGCTCATCGACCGACTTGCCAGTGCTGACCCAGGTGGTAGGCTCTCCCGCGCCGGAAGACCTGCCGACGCTGACCGAGGTCGTCGCCCCCCCGCCTCCCGCCGCACACACGCTCAGCGAGGAAGAGATTCAGCAGTTGCTGCGACTGCTCGAATCGCGCCTCGAAGTCGTGTTCACGCAAAAACTCAGCCACCATCTCGAAAAGCTGCAACGGCTGGCCGTCAAACAGGCCGTCAACGAATTCCGCGCCGCGCTGCCGGAATTGCTGCACGAAATACTGAACACCCCGCCCCAATCTCGTCCGTAATCTCCCGCCCGTAATCCAGAGTCCGCCTGCGCTCATAGCGCACGGGATTCCGCCCCTCCGCTTTGCTATAATCGCGCCCCTCTACAGCCGCCTGGCTGATCTATCACCGCACGAATATGACTCAGCAAAAAGAACTCGCAAAAAGTTTTGAACCGAAAGACATCGAAGCCCGCTGGTATCCCACTTGGGAAAACGCCGGTTACTTCAAGGCCGGACTCGATCCGAACAAGACCGAATCTTTCTGCATCCAGTTGCCGCCGCCCAACGTCACCGGCACGCTGCACATGGGCCACGGTTTCAACCAGACGCTGATGGATGCGCTCACCCGCTACCACCGCATGCGCGGGGACAACACGCTGTGGCAGCCCGGCACTGACCACGCGGGCATCGCCACGCAGATTGTCGTCGAGCGTCAATTGGACGCACAAGGCGTCTCGCGCCACGATCTCGGCCGCGAGAAGTTCATCGAGAAGGTATGGGAGTGGAAGGAATACTCCGGCAACACCATCACCCAACAAATGCGCCGCCTCGGCACCTCGCCCGACTGGTCGCGCGAGCGCTTCACGATGGACCCGAAACTGAACAAGACCGTCACCGAGACTTTCGTGCGCCTGTTCAACGAAGGCCTGATCTACCGCGGCAAACGTCTGGTGAACTGGGACCCCAAGCTGCACACCGCGGTCAGCGACCTCGAAGTGGTGCAGGAAGAAGAAGACGGCTTCATGTACCACATCAGCTATCCATTAGCTGATGGCTCCGGTCACTTGGTCGTCGCGACGACGCGCCCCGAGACCATGCTGGGCGACGTGGCCGTGATGGTGCATCCGGAAGACGAGCGTTACAAGCACCTTATCGGCAAGCAGGTCACCCTGCCGCTGTGCGACCGCACCATCCCGGTCATCGCCGACGATTACGTGGACAAGGAATTCGGCACCGGCGTGGTCAAGGTCACACCCGCACATGACTTCAACGACTATGCGGTGGGGCAGCGCCATGCGCTTCCGATGATCTCCATCCTCACGCTGGATGCGAAGATCAACGAGCACGCCCCCAAGCAGTATCAGGGCATGGACCGCTTCGCTGCGCGCAAGCAGATCTGCGCCGACCTCGAAGCGGCTGGCTTGTTCGTCAAGGCCGACAAGCACAAGCTCAAAGTCCCGCGCGGCGACCGCACCGGCGTGGTGATCGAGCCGATGCTGACCGACCAGTGGTTCGTGGCGATGAGCAAAGCTGGCCCCGAGGGCAAGAGCATCACCGAGCAGGCGCTGGAATGCGTGAGCTCCGGCGAGATCAAGTTCCACCCCGAGAACTGGGTCAACACCTACAACCAGTGGCTGAACAACATCCAGGATTGGTGCATCTCGCGCCAACTGTGGTGGGGTCACCAGATTCCCGCGTGGTACGGCGTGAACGGCGAAGTGTTCGTCGCGCGCGACGAGGCCGAAGCGCGCCACTTGGCCGACAAGGCAGGCTATGCCGGACAACTAGACCGCGACAACGACGTGCTCGACACCTGGTTCTCTTCCGCACTGTGGCCGTTCTCCACGCTGGACTGGGAAGAAGGCAAGCCGTTCGACGCGCAGAACGAGTTCGTCAAACAATACCTGCCCTCCTCCGTGCTGGTCACCGGCTTCGACATCATCTTCTTCTGGGTGGCGCGCATGGTGATGATGACCAAGCACATCACCGGCCAAATCCCGTTCAAGGATGTGTATGTGCACGGCCTGATCCGCGACGCGGAAGGCCAGAAGATGTCCAAGTCCAAGGGCAACGTGCTCGACCCCATCGACCTCATCGACGGCATCGATCTCGACTCACTGGTGAAGAAGCGCACCACCGGCCTGATGAACCCGAAGGATGCGGAGAAGATCGAGAAACGCACGCGCCGCGAATTCCCGGAAGGCATCACCGCCTTCGGCACCGACGCCTTGCGTTTCACCTTCGCCTCGCTCGCCTCGCCCGGCCGCGACATCAAGTTCGACATGCAGCGTTGCGAGGGTTATCGCAACTTCTGCAACAAGCTGTGGAACGCCACGCGCTTCGTGCTGATGAACTGCGACGGCAAGGATGTGGGGCAGGACGAAAGCCTGCCGCTGGAATTCTCCGCCGCCGACCGCTGGATGATCAGTCTGCTGCAACAGACCGAAGCCGAAATGGCGACGCACTTCGCCGACTACCGTTTCGACATGGCCGCGCGCGCGGTGTACGAACTGGTGTGGAACACCTACTGCGACTGGTATGTGGAACTGGCGAAGGTGCAAATGGCGAACGGCAACGAGGCTGCGCAACGCGCAACGCGCCGCACGCTGGTACGTGTGCTGGAAACCATCCTGCGCTTGGCCCACCCCATCATCCCGTTCATCACCGAAGAATTATGGCAATCCGTCGCGCAGATGGCGAATGCCAAGGGCGACAGCATCATGCTGCAAGCCTATCCCAAGGCCGACAGCAGCAAGATCGACGCAGCCGCCATCGCGCAGATCGCGTTACTGCAAGAACTGGTGAACGCCTGCCGCAGCCTGCGTAGCGAGATGAGTTTGTCGCCTGCTGCGCGCGTGCCGCTGATCGCCGCAGGCGACGCAACGCTGTTGAACGCACTCGCCCCTTACATCAGCAGCCTCGGAAAACTCAGCGAAGTGCTGGTCGTCGCCGAACTGCCGGAAGGCGATGCGCCGGTGTCCATCGCCGGTAACGTCAGGCTGATGCTGAAGGTGGAGATCGATGTCGCGGCAGAACGCGAGCGCCTGGACAAGGAGATCGCCCGCCTCACCAACGAAATCGCCAAGGCCGAAGCCAAGCTCGGCAACGAGAGCTTCGTCGCCCGCGCTCCAGCGGAGGTGGTAGCGCAAGAAAAGAAACGGCTGGAGGGCTTCGGCACTACGCTGACGCAGTTGCAGGCACAACGCAAGAAGCTGGGGTAATCGTTGTAGGGGCGTGATTCATCACGCCCGTTTTTCATATCGGAACAAGGGCGTGATACCCATAGGGTACAAGAACCTCTTCGAGGTGAATCACGCCCCTACACACATTTACCGGCGGCGGATCAGGAAAATAAATTCGCCGCCCGCCTCAGTCGACGACAGCAACTCATTCCCGGTCTTCTTGCAGAAATCGATGAAATCGTTCGGCGAGCCCTTGTCGGTCGCGACGATCTTCAGCACTTGCCCGCTGGTCATGCCGGCCAGCGATTTCTTTGCGCGCAGGATGGGCAACGGGCATGCCAGTTGCCGCACATCCAGCTCGGTATCGGCCGGGGTAGCAGACAATAGTTTCTCGTCTTCCATCATGCAATCGGCAGACCGGCCTGCGCCCAGCAGGTGATGCCGCCCTGCAAGTTGTACACATCGGAGAAACCATTGGCGGCGGCAAACGCGGCAGCCTGCGCCGAACGTCCGCCCATCTGGCAATAGAACACCGTGGTAGCCGCCTTGTCCATTTCGCTGATACGCAGCGGAATCAAGTGCAGCGGCAGCGGCTCGCCCTGCGGGATCTTGCCGCGCGCGACTTCCGCGTCGGTGCGAACGTCCACCAGACGCAGACCGCCCTGCTGCAACATCGCTTGCAACTCCGCAGCGGTGATGTTTTTAAAATCAGTCATGTTTCCGTTCCTTGTTTCGAAGGGCGGCGATTCTAGCGCAAATCGGAGCCGCAACCTATGCCCGGCGCGTGTTGTTGCCACATTTCGGCACCAGAGGAACCGCCTGCGAAAACGGTTATCATACGGGTCATGAAAAAACTGCCCTTGTTGCTGTTGCTGTGTCTTTCAACCCCCGCGCTGGGCGACGGACTGCCCGACCTCGGCGACACATCCCAGACCGTGCTGACGCCCTTACAGGAACGCCAAATCGGCCAACAGAGCATGCTGCAGATACGCTCCGGCAAACAGTATTTCGACGACGCAGAAATCCACGACTACCTCAATCAGATCGGCTACAAGCTGGTCGAGAACAGCGCCGAACCCAGCACCGGTTTCGAGTTCTTCGCGCTCGACGATTACAACGTCAACGCCTTTGCGATGCCCGGCGGCTTCATCGGCGTGAACGCCGGCCTGCTGCTCACCGCACAGAGCGAATCGGAACTGGCCGCAGTGCTGAGCCACGAAATCGCCCACGTCACCCAACACCATCTGGCGCGCATAGTGGCGGGCACGCAGAACGACAGCTTGGCCTCGATGGCCGCACTCGCGGTCGCGATCCTCGCCGCGCGCAGCAACTCGCAGGTCTCGGAAGCTGCGCTGGCCGGCATGCAGGCGCGCAGCATCCAGAGCCAACTGGATTACACCCGGACCCACGAGCAGGAGGCGGATCGCATCGGCTTCGAGATCCTGCTCAAATCCGGATTCAACACCCACGCGATGCCGGAATTCCTGGACCGGCTGCAGACCGCCACCCGATTGCTGGAAGGCAACATGCCGGGTTATTTGCGCACCCACCCGATCACCAGCGAACGCGTCGCCGACATTGCCAACCGCGTGCAGAAACAGCCCTACCGGCTGGTGCCGGACAGCTTGGACTTCCAGTTGGTGCGCACCAAACTAATCGCAAGGCAGAAGACCACGCTGGACGCCATCGCCTACTTCAGCGACGCGCTCGGTGCACAGAAACACGGCAATCCGATCGCCCAGCGCTACGGATTGATCGTTTCGCTGCTGCGCAACCATGAAACCGAACGCGCCGCGCAGGAACTGGCGAAGCTACGCAAACAGGCGAAAAGCGACCCGGCCGCCAGGCGCAACGCGATGATAGAAACGCTCGCCGGACGGGTGAAACGCGCGATGCACGACGACGCGACCGCGTTCTACCGCGCCGCCGTGCAGGACTTTCCGCAGCACCGCGCGCTGGTCTACGACTATGCCGAACTGCTGATCGACGGTGGACAAGCCGAGACCGCCGCAAAGCTGCTCACCGAGCAGCTCGTCCGCCATCCCAGCGACACCACGCTGTATGACCTGCAGGCGCGCAGCTATGCGAAACTAGGAAAGCGCTTCGAACAGCACCAGGCGCAGGCCTACGGCTATGCCTGGCAAGGCCGGTTGCACGCCGCGCTCGAACAGCTAGAACTGGCCAAACAGTCCGGCGGCAACTTCTACCAGTTGTCGGTGATCGAGAGCGACTTGCGAGAATTGAGGGGGATGCTGGAAGCGAACCGAAAATAGACCATCGGTTCAATGTTCGGGCAAAGTTCCGACCAGAGGTAAGTTGATTTTGTCGCAGCCCTTACCAGCAAGCTTGCAAGTTACCTTATAGTCCTCACTCGCTGCGGCCCAGTTTTTCTGCTTTTCATATGCTATGGCTCTACCGTAATAGTAACGAGGCGCCTCCACGTCCGAACTGGTCTTGTTCATCTCAATGGCTATTGAATAAAACCGCACGGCCTCTTCCAGTTCGCCCTTCTTAAAATATGCGAGGCCAAGATTATTGTAAGCATATGGTTGCGGCGGAAAAAGTTCGATCGAGCGTTTCAAGTCGCCGATCGCTTTGTCGTACTCGTTAATCTGCAAATAACGCGAACCCCTGTTGTAGTAAATCCTGAAAACGCCGGGCAAATCCGACCGTCCTTTCACCAGCTTCTCTGCATCGTCCCACACCAGGACCGGATGCGAGAAAGTACTGAGTCGCTCCATTGCAACACCGAACATGAACATTGCAATGATAGACAGCATCAAGATCGCACCCCGCGCAGTTGCTCTCCAGAAAAGCACAGGCAATATTGCAACGCCCCCTGCCGCCCAAATATAGCTGCGATACAGCACAAAAGACTCCTGTACGCGCACCGTGGAAATCTCGGTCATAAACATCAGCCAGGGGAACAGCAGAGCGAAACCGAGCAAGCCCATCATGCCGCGCTTAAACAACAGATATACGGCTACCATTCCATAAACAATGAAAGCAGCAAAAGCCAACGAATAGAATGAAAAGTAACTCTTCGCGAATGGCTCGCGCATATCCACCGACATCCATTCCGGGTTCGGCAATATCCATAGCGCAAAGTATTTGAAGAACAGCCAGGATTGCGTCAATACGCTGAACGGGTAAGCATCTTTTGGACTGATCTCCTGCAACATATCGGGAGCATTGATTTCATACACCCCGCCCAACACCCCCTTCTTGGCCAATATCACCAGCAACGCAATTGCCGCAAAAGCCGCAAATATTGACCACATCCGCTTTAACCGGGCAAACCAGTCTTCATGCAGCAACACAGTCAATGCCAGCATGACGGCGGGCAGCATGACGACATGCTCTTTGGAATAAACGGCCCAGTAATAAAAAAACACACTCGCCCACAACCATCCTTGCTTTTTCTGCACATTGCCGCGCACGTAGGCATACATGGCGAGCAAACTGAACAGCGTGGCCATCACTATCGTGCGTTGCGTCAGATATCCCACGGCAAATACCGCTACCGGATGCAGGCCAAACAACAGCGCCGCAAAAAATGCGGCCCAACGCAACTTCAAGCCATCCGAACGCGATGAGACTTTAGCCAACACCACTTCAAATAGCTGCAACAGGAAGAAAAACAGCGCGACTACGGTCGCAGCATGCAACAGCAGATTGCCGATACGAAAACCGATTAAATCATAGCCGAACAACTGAGCGGTCCATGCCAGCGTGGCATAAGGCAAAGAACGCAACACCAGCGGCGAAAACTCTATGGCATATTGCAAAACATGCGGACGACCATCTTCGTCCAGCTTAAAAAACTGACCATCGTCAAAAAAAGTGGGGCTCCACAGGAATTGCCCATATAAGGCGGCAACGAACGCCACCAGCAGCGCTATTAACAGACTCGTTTGTTTACATTTATTCAGCATTCGTCAGCGCCTGGATGCTTGTTTCATTCTCACAACAAAAACCCCCTCGCGAGGAGGGGGTCGAATAACGCACCAGCAGTTAAAACTGGTGTTATTTGCACAAAGTTGCAGCGATACAAGTACCCGAAGCAGTCCAGCTAACGCCCCTAACGCTGTCATAGGTTGGAGTCAGGATGTAAGTCAGGTTGTCCACTTGCGCATTGCCGGTGGCCGTGATCACGCCGTTAGCGGCAGTTGTCACGCTGGTGCCGTATTTGCCGAACGTACCGACATCGGCGGGAACGCCGGAGGTGGTTACGCCATCATGGCAATCGGTTACGGCGCCAGCCTCGGATGCACATCCTTCGATGGCGATCTTGATAGCCTGGGTCGCCTGAGTCACTTCGGTGAACTTGGCCTTCTTGGTGTAGTTGCTGTAAGCCGGGATCGCCACAGCGGCCAAGATGCCGATAATCGCGACCACGATCATCAGTTCGATCAGGGTAAAGCCTTTTTGTACGTTCTTCATGTAAAGCTCCTTTAAGAGTTATTTAGCCATTCGACCAAGCCATCGGCCCGATTTACGGTTAACACACATCGTGTGTTGCCCGAGATAACGCAATAGCCGTGCCAAACTTTCAACTCATTGATTTATATACACACCCGCAATTCTCGTCGCCCCCGCGGGAAATTATCCGCAACGAAATTCGTCCATCCACTGACGATTTTCGTCACCCCATCAGGCGCTATGCAGCTTCAGCATCGCCGCCTCGGCCTTGCCCTCGACGACCATCTCGGCGACGTCCAGCGCGCGCTGCATCGCCTCGTCGATCAGCCCCCGCTCCTCGCGGCGCGGGTCGTTCAGCACGAAGTTGACTACTTCGCTGCGTTCGCCGGGGTGGCCGATGCCGAGGCGCAGCCGCCAGAAATCCTTCGTCCCCAGATGGGCGATGATGTCCTTCAGGCCGTTGTGACCGCCGTGGCCGCCGCCCAGCTTCAGCTTGGCGCTGCCCGGCGGCAGATCCAGTTCGTCGTGAACGACCAGTATCTCGGCCGGGGCGATCTTGTAGAACTGCGCCAGCGCACCGACCGCGCGGCCGCTGACGTTCATAAAGGTCTGCGGCTTGAGCAGGAAGACTTCGTGCCCATGCAGTTGGCCGCGCACCGCCAACCCGTGGAACTTGGCCTCGCTCCGGAAACTCAGGTTGTGCATGCGCGCGAACTCGTCCAGCCACCAGAAGCCGGCGTTGTGACGGGTATTCTCGTATTCACGGCCGGGATTGCCCAGCCCGACGATCAGGCGTATCGAACTCATAGTTATCGAATCAGTACAAATAAAAAACCCGCCATGCCGGTATCAGCGATGGCGGGTTGCGAGGGTCGGTCGACCCCGTTATTACTTCTTGGCGGCAGGTGCAGCAGCTTCGGCAGTCGCTGCTTCGGCAGCAGCTTCGACTGCACCGCGCGGCACTTGCACGGTTGCCACCACGGCCTCGCCGGTATGGGTGCCATGCGCAGCAACTTCGACGCCATTCGGCAGCTTCAAGTCGGCAACGTGTACGGAATGGCCCAGATCCAGTTTGCCCAGATCGACTTCGATGAAGGCTGGCAGATCCTTAGGCAAGCAGGTGATGTCCAGATCGTGGATCACGTGGCTAATCTTGCCGCCGCCGGTCTTGACGCCCGGAGCGATTTCTTCGTTGATGAAGTGCAGAGGCACCTTCTTGTGCATCTTCTGGTTCACGTCCACGCGCTGGAAATCGATGTGCTGCACTTGCTGGCGGAACGGGTGCATCACGAAGTCGCGCAGCAGCACGGTTTCCTTCTTGCCTTCGACGTTCAGCGACAGCACGGAAGCGTGGAACGCCTCGGAACGCAGCTTGTAGTAGATCTCGTTGTGATCCAGATCGATCGCGACGGCATCGCCGGAGCCGTAGACAACGCCTGGCACGCGGCCGGCATTACGCAGACGGCGGCTCGCACCCGTACCTTGCGCCTTGCGAATTGTTGCATTGATTTCGATAGTCATTTCACTTCTCCAAAAAACAGAATCGTCCGCGACCAGACGATTCAACATTTGCGGCAACCGACATGGTTGCCGCTAAAACCTGATGTAGGTTGGGCTCAGCTTTATCGAGCCCAACTTACTATTCGGTGAACAGCGAGCTCACCGATTCTTCGTTGTTGATGCGGCGGATGGTTTCCGCCAGCAATTCTGCGGTGCTCAGTTGACGAATGCGCTTGCAGTTGCGCGCGGCTTCGCTCAGAGGGATGGTGTCGGTGACCACCAGTTCATCCAGCGCAGAATTCTCGATGCGCTCGATTGCCGGACCGGACAGCACCGGATGAGTGCAGTAGGCCAGCACGCGTGTCGCGCCCTTTTCCTTCAGCGCATTCGCCGCTTCGCACAGCGTGTTGGCGGTGTCCACCATGTCGTCCATGATCAGACAGGTGCGCCCTACCACGTCACCGATGATGTTCATCACCTTGGCAACGTTTGGCTTCGGACGACGCTTGTCGATGATCGCCAGATCCGCGTCCAGTTCCTTGGCCAGCGCGCGAGCGCGCACCACGCCGCCGACGTCCGGCGACACCACGATCAGATTCGGGTAATTGCACTTGCACACATCGGCCAGCAGGATCGGGCTGGCGTAGATATTGTCCACCGGCACATCGAAGAAGCCCTGTATCTGGTCGGAGTGCAGATCCATCGTCAGCACGCGATCCACGCCTGCGCTGGAAAGCATATCGGCGACGACTTTCGCGGTGATCGCGACACGCGCGGAACGCGGACGGCGATCCTGGCGCGCATAGCCGAAATACGGAATCGCGGCAGTGATGCGACCGGCTGAAGCGCGCTTGAGCGCGTCCACCATCACCATGACTTCCATCAAATTATCGTTGGTCGGCACGCAGGTAGACTGCAGCACGAAAACGTCCTTGCCTCGCACGTTCTCCAACAGCTCGACCATCACTTCGCCGTCGGAAAAACGACCTACCGTGGCGCGACCGAGATTGATATTGAGATGCTGCGCGACTGCTTCTGCGAGCTTAGGATTGGCATTTCCGGTAAACACCATCAACCTGTC
>JALNYK010000061.1 GCA_023229845.1 Gallionella sp. | reverse complement strand
GGCGGGTGCTTCGAACGACCGGCTGGTGTTCGCCGACGGCTACGTGCTGTCCAACGATGCCAAGACGGCGCTGCTGACGGATATCGCCGCGCCGCTCTCGGCGATTCCCGGTTTCAGCACCGCAGAAGTCACGCCATTGGGAACGGGCGCTATCGTCACCGGCGCCACCGCAGCCGACATCCTGAACGGCACCGCGGCCGGCGAGGTGATCTACGGCAACGGCGGAGCCGACCTCATCAACGGCGGCGCAGGCGCCGACACCATCGTCATCACCGATACCGGCACGACCGCCGCCAACTCCGCGACGATCCTGCTGACTTCAATTGCAGACGGAACCGACACCGTCATCGGTTTCAGCGCCGTGCCGGTCGCGAACGGCGGCGATGTGCTGGACTTGTCCGCGATCGCCAACCTGCTTGACGCCGTCGCGACCGGCCAGACCCTGACGACCGATTTCGTCGCGGCCAACGTCTTCATCTTCGACGCCACGCCGGTGACGATTGCCGATGCGGCGAATGCGATCGCGGCCGACGTGTCCGTGATCGCTACGGATGGCTACATCGTGATCGCCGACTCGGCCAACGCCAATGCGGTGACGGTGTATCACTCGACCGATCTGGCGGCGAACGGAGCGGAAACCGCGCTGGCGATCCTGTCCGGGGTGAACATCGTGCAGCTGACGGCGGGGAATATGCTGGTCTGATTCTCGACCCGTTGCAGCTGCCGATATTCCTGTATGGTATGCCGTCCTGTGACGGCAGCGCCAAATTATGAATCATTGCTATCAATCCTTGATCTACGCCCATCGCGGCGCGAACCGCGAGGCGGCGGAGAACACGCGTACCGCATTCGAGCGCTCGCTCGCCTATCCCATCGACGGCATCGAGACCGACATCCAGCTCACGCGCGACGGCGTCGCGGTGCTGTGGCACGACCGCTTCCTCGACAAGCTAGGAATGAAAGACAAGCGTATTGACGACTTCGATCATGCTGAGCTGCAGGCGATGGATTTTGCGGCGCACTTCGCTGGGAAAGCCCCTCTCCCCAACCCTCCCCCGCAAGCGGGGGAGGGGGCAAACGAAGCGCTGCGCGCATCATCCTGTAACGAAGGCGTGATGAGCCTGCGCGAATTTCTCGATGCGTATCGCACGCGCTGCCGCCTGCTGCTGGAAATCAAGAACCGCGACTGGGAGCCGGTCGAGCGACACGAAGCCAAGGTCAGGCAGACGCTGGAACTGGTCGGCGCGGCGAGCGGCGACCAGGTGCTGGTGTCGTCGTTCAACCTCGGCAGCCTGGTCTATGCGCATCGCATAGCCCCGCAATTCCCTTTAGTGTTCAACCTGGAGCCGGAACACGATGCGGCCTTTGCGCGTGAGGTGCTGGACGCGCAGCCTTTCCTGTACGGCCTGTGCGTGCATATAGCCACGCTGAACGAAGCGATGGTCGGCGCGGTGTGCGAGCGCGGCAAGCGCATCGCCGTCTATACCTGCAACAGCGACGAACAGATAGACCGCGCGCTGGCGCTGGGCGTGGACATCCTGATCAGCGATGTGCCGCAGAAGGCGCTGGCGTTGCGGGAACGAATGGAGCATGCGTAAAGCTTCTCCTGTCGCGCTGGGCATGACCGAATACCGCCTCGTCAGGGAGAGGCTTTCCGGCGAATGAGTCCTCACCAGTTGGGCGGACATTATCGGGCTGTTGCATGTAACAGAAAAGCGGACTACCATGCGTTTCATGTAACGCATATTTGTTGGAGGTTTTCAAATGAGAACAAGTACATCCGAGCGGGTTCAGCGCCACCGCGCTGCCTTGCGCGCTTCCGGGCTGCGCCCGGTGCAAATCTGGGTGCCGGATACCCGACGCGCAGGCTTTGCCGAGGAGTGCCGCCGCCAGTCGCTGTCGTTGAAGGACGACGCACATGAGCGCGAAATCGACGATTGGCTGGAGGCTGCGGGCGACCGCGAAGGCTGGCAATGAGGCGTGGCGATCTGGTGACAGTGGCTTTGCAGGGCGATCTGGGCAAGCCCCGCCCAGCATTGGTCATCCAGTCCGATTTGTTCGAAGCGCACCCCTCCGTCACTCTCCTGCCGGTAACCGGCGAGTTGCGCGATGCGCCGTTGTTCAGGATTACGGTGCAGCCCTCCGAGCGCAACGGCCTGAGCAAAGCATCCCAAATCATGGTGGACAAACCGCAGTCGGTAGCGCGCGAGAAAGTCGGAGAGGCGTTCGGGCGGCTGGACGATGAATCGATGGTGTCGGTGAACCGCGCGCTGGCAATCTTTATCGGGGTGGCATGAGGCGATGAATGAAGCCGGTACATCGACAGCCGTAACCAAACGCACCGAAGCCCAAGCCCTATGAGCATCTGCTTGGGCGGCCTTCGAGTTCGCGCTATTTGCGAGCAGCGAGCAGACCTCTGACATCCTATGAACCGCTCCTTCCTTTCTCTCGCCAACACCCAATTCGACCTGCTCATCTGCGGCGGCGGCATCTATGGCGCATGGACGGCTTACGACGCGGCGCAGCGCGGGTTGAAGGTTGCGCTGGTCGAGCAGGGCGACTGGGCGGGAGCGACTTCTTCCGCGTCGAGCAAGCTGATCCACGGCGGCTTGCGCTATCTGGAGACTTACGATTTCAAGCTGGTGATGAAGGCGCTCGCGGAGCGGCAGCATTTGCTGCGCATCGCGCCGCACAGGGTGTGGCCGTTGCGCTTCGGCGTGCCGGTGTATGCCGACAGCCGCAACGGCATGTTGAAGCTGGAAGCCGGGTTGACGCTGTACGACATGCTCGCGGGTTTTCCGGACGAGCAGATGCGGCATCGCCGTCACGACCGCGCGCATTTCGCCGAACACTTCCCCTGGCTGGACGAGACGAACCTGAAGGGCGGCTTCACTTATGGCGACGCGCAGACAGACGATGCGCGGCTGGTGCTGGAGGTGGTCGCGGGGGCGATCGCGCACGGCGCGGTGTGCGTCAACTATGCGAAGCTGGTCGAATGGAACGAAGAAGGCGGGCAGGTGTGCGGTGCGACGGTGCGCGACGAGACGGGCGATGCCTCGGTACAGGTGCGTGCGCGGCAATGCGTTGCCACCTCCGGGCAGTGGCTGGCCGCAGACGATGCGGGGCGCACATGGTGCCGGCTGACCAAGGGCGTGCATCTGGTGATGCCGGGGCTGGGCACGAACGAGGCGCTGCTGCTGACGGCGAAGTCGGACGGGCGCGTGTTCTTCGTGATCCCGTGGTATGGCCGCACGCTGCTCGGCACGACCGACACCGATTATCGCGGCGATCTCGATCATGTGAGCGTCGAGAATGCCGACGTGGAATATCTGCTCGATGCGGCGAACCGCTATCTGAAGACGGCCTGGTGCCGGAAGGACGTGATCGGCAGCTATGCCGGGTTGCGCGTGATGAAGCGCAGCGACGATGCGTCGCCCTCCGCGGCCAGTCGCGACTGGGAACTGAAGACGCTGGGCAACGGCCTGCATTGCTCGGTCGGCGGCAAGATTACCTCGGCGCGCGAGGATGCATGCAGCATCGTCGATGAGGTGTCACGGACGCTTGGCGTCGAAGCCAGTTGTACGACAGGGGAGCGCGATTTGCCCTGGAAGCCGGCGCAGGACGAGGTTGTGCGCAGCACTGCGCGGCGTCTGGGTATCGACGCCGACAGCGCGATGTGGCTGTCTCGCCGGCATGGGCGGCGCAGCGGGCAGGTATTCCGCCTGATCGAGAAGAGGCCGGAACTGGCTCAGCGCATCGTGCCCGACCTGCCGTTGATCCTGGGCGATCTTTTGTTCTGCGCGATAGACGAGATGGTGGTGCATCTGTCCGATCTGTTGCGTCGCCGGATGCCGTTGCTGATCCTGGCGCGCCTCGATGAAGACGAATTGCGCCGCCTCGCCGTGCTGGTCGCACCCGTGCTGGGCTGGAACGAGGAACGGATCGCGCAAGAGGTCGTGGCG
This sequence comes from Gallionella sp., assembly GCA_023229845.1. GTDB lineage: Bacteria > Pseudomonadota > Gammaproteobacteria > Burkholderiales > Gallionellaceae > Gallionella. The sequence goes on along the minus strand of JALNYK010000061.1, from coordinate 1,605 downwards.
TGCTGGCTGTAGCCGCAGCCGTCGCGCTCGATCTCGGCACGACTACGATCAAGGCCGGCTTGCTGTCGGCGGATGGCGAGCTGCATGGCATCGTCGCGCGCCCCGTACCCGAGATGAATGTCGACGGCGGACGCTACGAGAGCGACGCGCTGGCCTATGCACACGCGGCCGATGAGGTGCTGGCCGAATGTCTTGCTCGGATAGCGGGCCTGGCGCAGACGGATGCGCGCCCTCCGCTCGGGCTGTGCTGCCAGCGCTCTTCTTTTCTTGTATGGGAGCGCGCCACCGGTCGCCCCGTCACGCCGCTGATCTCCTGGCAGGATGATCGCGGTGCGGCAAGTTGTGAAGCGTTGCGCGGTGAGGAGGCCGAGATACGAGCGCTCGCCGGATTGCCGATCACGTCCTATTACCTCGCTCCCAAACTGCGCGTGCTGCTGCGTGAACATCCTGCATGGCGCGAACATCTGGTCCGCGGCGAGTGGCTGCTGGGCACGCTGGACACTTTCCTGATCTGGCGCTGGACCGATGGCAGGCATTATCAGACCGATGCGTCGATGGCGGCGCGCACCTTGTTGATGGATGTCCATGAGCGCCAATGGTCGCCGCGACTGTGTGAATTGTTCGGTGTCCCGCGCGAGGCGCTGCCGGAGATGTGTGACTCTGCCGGATGGGCGTTGCCGCTCAACAATGGACTGACATTAATGGCGAGCGTTGCGGATCAATCGGCGGCGTTGGTTGCGAGCATCGCAATCGGATCGTCGGATGCGCTGGTCAATCTCGGGACAGGCGGTTTCGTGATTCGTCATCTTCCTTACGGATGTGCTGCACCGGCGGGTTATCTGCAGACGCTGCTGTGGCAGGACGGCGACGGGCTGGCGCATTTTGCCTGCGAGGGCACGCTCAATTCCATCGCCTCGGCGCTGGCCCCCTACCCGGCGGCCGATTGCCGCGCGGAGGAGTTGGCGCGCGACGACATCTTCTGCCTCGCCGAGCCGAGCGGGCTGGGGGCACCTTACTTTCGCAAGGACTTGGGGTTGATGTTCTCCGCACCGGTCGAGGGCTTGCCGCCGCAACGTATTGCGGCGCTGTTGCTGGAGGGGATCGTCTTCCGCGTGGCGCGCATGCTGGAGGATATGCATAGCGAGTTCGGCATCGAGCGCGTTTATCTGTCAGGCGGACTGTCCAATCTGTCGTGCTTGCAGCAGGGCATCGCCCGCTGTGCGCCGTTTGCGGACGTTTATTTGTCGCCCCAGTCCGAGGTCGGGCTGGTCGGTGCAGCGAGACTCGCGGCGGGGATGCCGCTTGTTGTTGAGCGCGGTGTCGAGAAGATCGCTATAATCTGCGCCCCTTCGAAGCTTGCCGAAAAATATGCGTGCTGGAAGGTCTGGCTGGACGGGCTATTGAGCCGGCGAGCCGCCTTGTAGTGCTGTCCCTGCGGTCATTCTGCGATCAGGATAACTTTCGTTTGACATGGGTGTGGTGGCTGACATAGAATGCGCGCCCTTCGAGGTTTACTTATTGAATTTTTAGGAATTGTGGCTATGAAAACATTTTCCGCTAAGGCCCATGAAGTCCAGCACGACTGGCTTCTGGTTGACGCAGCAG
>JALNYK010000030.1 GCA_023229845.1 Gallionella sp. | reverse complement strand
CAGCAGTTCGAATCGGTGTTTCTCAACATGATGTTGAAAAGCATGCGCGAAGCGACTCCGCAGGAAGGCATGTTCGATAACGAACAGACGCGGATGTTCACCGGTATGCTGGATCAGCAATTGGCGCAGAACATGGCAAGCCGGGGCGTGGGGCTGGCCGATATCATGGTGCAGCAATTGAGCCGCAATATGGCGGGGCAACCCGAAACCGGGAAGCCGGCGGCGTTGCCTGCATCTTCCGGCGCTCAGCCGCCGGCTGTGCAGGGGATGAGCGCCTTGCCGTCGGCATACAGCGAGAATGCGCAGCAGAATTTTGTGGACCGCATGTCGCCGTTCGCGATGCAGGCGAGCCGGGCTAGCGGCGTGCCGGCGCAACTGATACTGGGGCAGGCCGCGCTGGAGAGCGGCTGGGGCAAACGCGAGATTCGCATGCCGGACGGCAGCAACAGTTTTAACCTGTTTGGGATCAAGGCCACTTCGGGGTGGAATGGCAAGGTCGCCGAGGTGATGACCACCGAGTATAGGAACGGGATCGCTTACAAGCAGGTCGAACGGTTCAGGGCATATTCATCTTACGCCGAAGCGTTTCAGGATCATGCCAACCTGATCGGCAACAATCCGCGATATGCAGAGGTGATGCAGCAGGCCGGCAGCCCGGCAGGGATGGCCACGGCGATACAGCGCGCCGGATATGCGACGGATCCGCATTATGCCGATAAGTTGGCCAAGGTAATGGGGATGATCGATGCGGCTAAAGCCTGATGCCCCATTGTGGTTTTGGCGGGGAGTGTTGAGTGTGTTTCGTAAAGAACGCACCAGATGCGCCGATAACTCTGCTGTGTGGGCTGGTATGGCATTTTAAGGAGTAAGACATGGGAAACGGCTTGTTTGGTGCATCGCTTAGTGGAATGAGCGCTGCGCAGTTCGGTCTGACGACGACAGAACATAATATCGCCAATGCCGGCACCTTGGGTTATACACGTCAAGTTGTAGAGACGGCTTCGCGCAATGCGCAGCAGACTGGCGCAGGATTTGTCGGGCAGGGGGTGAACGTTACCGGTGTGAAACGTATTTACGATCAATTCCTCTCCACTCAGTTACTTCAGGAGCAGGCACAGGCGTCGTATCTGACCTCTTACGCAACTTCGTTGCGTCAGATCGACAATTTGATCGCAGATCCGGCTGCTGGAGCATCCCCGGCGATGCAGCAGCTTTTCGACGCAATGAACGGCGTTGCCAGCAATCCGGAATCCATTCCTTCACGTCAAGCCTTCATCAGTAGCGCGCAGTATGCCGTAAATCGTTTTCAAGCGATCGATCAGCGTTTTACTGAGATCTCAGATGGTATTAACGGGCAAATAACCAGCACCGTCAGCGCGATCAATAGTTATGCCCAGCAGATCGCCGTGCTCAATGGCAATATCAAGCGTGCGACGGCTGCCAGCAGCCAAGGAGCTTTGCCCAACGACATGCTCGATCAACGCGATCAGTTGATCAGTCTGTTGAATAACGAAGTCAAGGCGACAGTACTGCGGCAACCGGATGGTACGACGAACATATTTATCGGCACCGGCCAGGCGCTGGTGGTCGACGAAAATACCTATGGGTTGCAGGCTGTTCAATCGCCTTCCGATTCGAGCAAGCTTGAGATTGCCTACAATATCAACGGGCAACAGGCTCCGATCCAGCAAAGCAATTTACAGGGCGGTACGCTGGGCGCTTATCTGGTGTTTCGCGATCAAACTCTTGAGCCGGCGCGCAATGCGCTCGGTCGGGTTGCGCTGGGTCTGGCTGATCGCATGAATCAGCAGAATCAGATGGGGCTGGACTTGAGCGGTGTTCTGGGCGGGAATCTGTTCACCATGGCGGCGCCACGAATCAGCCCTGCGGCCATTAATACCGGCGGCGCAACGATGACGGGTGCAATCGTCGACGTGAATCTGTTGACCACCAGCGATTACCAGTTGCGCTTCGATGGCACCACCTACTCGATGTTGCGCCTTTCCGACAACATGGTGACCGACCTCGGGATTGATCCGGCCGCCTTGCCTGCCGTGGATGGTTTTCAGGTCACGCTGACTTCGGGCGCGCTCGCCGCCGGCGATTCTTTCTTGATTCGCCCCACAGCTAATGGCGCCAGCGGCATTGGACTTGCGATCAGCGAGCCCGCCAAGATTGCGGCGGCGGCGCCGATACGCGGAGCTGCGGCCCTGACCAATATCGGGACTGGGCGCATCAGCAGCGGAACCGTCAATCCTCCGTTGCCGCTGAACCCGGATCTGCAGCGATCGATCAGCATTACCTTCTCCGATCCCGCAGTCGTTCCGCAGACATACACCGTCGACGATGTGACCGACCCCCTCAATCCCTTCTTTGTGGATGCGCAGAACTATGTGGCCGGGCAGGACATTACCTACAACGGCTGGACGGTGAATATCACCGGCATCCCGGCGGCGGGGGATGTTTTCACGGTTTCGCCTAATACCAATGCTACCGGCGACAACCGCAATGCTTTGCTGCTGGCCGGTCTGCAGAACCAGAACACCCTGTCCAACGGTACGGCAACTTTCCAAGCCGCGTATGGGCAACTGGTCGGGTTGATCGGCACCAGAACGCATGAAATGGACGTGACCAGCTTGGCGCAAACCAATATGGTCAACGAGACGCTCAAACAACAACAGGCGGTCTCGGGAGTGAATCTGGATGAGGAGGCGGCCAACCTGATACGCTTTCAGAAGGCCTATCAGGCCTCCGCCAAGGCGATGCAAATTGCCAGTACGTTATTCGATGAGTTGTTGGCGTTAGGGAGGTAGGTGAATCATGCGTATCAGTTCCAACTCGATGTACGATAGCAACATTGCAGCAATGTCTCTGCAGCAGCAGCGCATGCTGCAGACGCAGCAACAGGTTTCAACCGGTCGGAAATTCATTACTCCGGCAGATGACCCGGTGGCGGCAGCACAGGCATTGAGCCTTTCGCAGTCCAGTGCCGTCAATACGCAGTATTCCGTCAATCGGGGGGCTGCTCGCCACACCATGTCACTGACGGAAAGCATACTGCAAAGCGCCACTAGTTTGTTGCAGGATGTGCGTGAATCAGCGATCTCCGCCGGGAATGGCGCATTAGGCGTTAACGATCGGCAGATGATTGCCAATGCTTTGACTGGCAAGCTGCAAGCGCTGGTGGGGTTGGCTAATAGTAACGATGGGATAGGCAACTTCCTGTTCGCCGGTTTTCAGTCCAAGACACAGCCATTCATCGATACACCGGCAGGCGTGGCCTACGCGGGCGACGATGGACAGCGTTTGATACAAGTGAATGCGTCTCGTCAAATGCCATCGAGCGAGAGTGGGGCCGATGTGTTCATGCGTGTCAAAAATGGCAATGGCACTTTTGTCGTTCAGGGCGGCACAAATGTTAATACAGGTCTTTCCAATCAGGGAACGGGAGTGGCCACTGTAGGCAATGTGACTAATGCAACCTTGTTGACCGGCAATAATTATGAAGTGACTTTCTTTGACGATGGGAACGGGGGGCTGACTTACAACGTGACCGATCTGGCCACCTTCGCTTCTCCTCTGGTAGGCGTGCCTTATGTCGCCGGACAGGCCATCGGCTTCGATGGGATGCAGTTCAGTGTCAGCGGAACCCCGATCAATGGCGATACTTTCACCGTGTCTCCCAGCAGCAACGAGAGCGTATTTAAAACCCTGTCGGACATGATTGCAAATTTGAATGGCCCGGCAGCAGGTTTCGGAGGCCGTTTGGCATATTCCATCAACCAGATAGACCGGGCTCTGGACAACGTCTTGACCAGCCGATCTTCCGTGGGGGTGCGGCTGAATGAGCTCGATGCGCTGGAGGTGTCTGGCGAGGATCTTGGGGTGCAGTATCAGCAGTCGCTTTCTGCGCTTCAGGACGTCGATTACACCAAGGCGCTGAGCGATTTGTCGCAGCAGCAGATTTATCTGCAGGCCGCGCAGAAGTCTTTCGCCAAAGTCTCGGGCATGTCGTTGTTCGATTACCTCTGATCGGGTTTCACCAGCCAGATCGTCGCAGATAAACCTTCCTGAATCAGCCGGTCGAATAGCGGGATGAAGTAGGGCATCGATAGCATCAGCACCACAAATCCGATGGTTATCGTGATGGGGAAGCCGATTGCGAACAGATTGAGTTGCGGTGCGGCGCGGGTCAGGATGCCCAGCGCGATGTTGGTGATCAACAGCGCGGCTACGATGGGTAAAGCGATTTGCAGGCCAAAGGTGAAGATGCTGCTTCCCCAGCTGGCAACGCTGTAAAAGCCTTCGTTCGACATGGCGCTGCCGATGGGCAAGGTGGCGAAGCTTTCCGCCAGCGCCGACAGCATGTAAAGGTGTCCATCGATGGCCAGAAAGGCCAGTATGGCGATCATGCCCAGCCAGCGTGCAACGATCGGCGAATAAGACGAGTTCACCGGATCGTAGAAGCTGGCGAATCCCAAACCCATCTGTAGTCCTGCCAGTTCGCCGGCCATTTCGATGGCGGTGAAAATAAGGCGCATCGTGAAGCCCATTGCCACGCCGATAATGACTTGCTGAATGATAATCAGCAGGCCTTGCGGGGAGCCGACCGATACTTGGGGTATGGCCGGGATAGTCGGAGCGATAAGGATGGCGAGCAGGACGGACAACCCAATCTTGACCCGTTTCGGCACCTGTTGATTGCCTAGTACGGGAGAGGTGGAGATCATCGCCAGAATGCGCACCAGCGGAAAAACCAGTGCGGCGAGCCAGACATCGAGCTGTGCGCTGGTGACGCTGATCATGCGGGTTCCTGCACGTCTTGTTTACCCGATCATCCAGGGGATGTTGCCGAAGAGGCGCTGGATGTAGTCCACCATCATGCTGATCATCCACGGCCCGGTAAAAATCAGCACCACGAAGATGCCCAGCATCTTGGGAATAAAGGACAGCGTCATTTCATTGATCTGGGTCGCCGCCTGAAAGATGCTGACCACCAGACCGATGACCAGCGCAGTCAGTAGCAACGGCGCGGAAATCAGCAGGGTCATTTCGACGGCTTGCTGTCCGATGGTGATGACGGCTTCGGGTGTCATGTCGGCTCTGTCAGGTGTAGAAGCTCTGTGCCAGCGAACCCAGGATCAGATTCCAGCCGTCGGCCAGCACAAATAGCATGATTTTGAACGGCAGCGAAATGATCGATGGGGACAGCATCATCATACCCATGGACATCAGCACGCTGGCGACCACCATGTCGATGATCAGGAACGGGATGAAGATCACGAAGCCGATCTGGAACGCGGTCTTCAGCTCGCTGGTGACATAGGCCGGCACCAGGATGCGCAGCGGCACCTGGTCGGCGCTCTGCAGCGGTTCGCTGTTGGAGATGCGGACGAACAAGGCAAGGTCGGCTTCCCGTGTCTGGCGCAGCATGAAGGTCTTCAGCGGGACGCTGGCCTTGTCGACGGCCTGAGTGAAGTCCAGCTTGTTTTCGCTGTAGGGCAGGTAGGCGTCCGTGTACATCTTGTCGAACACAGGCGACATCACGAAGAACGTCAGGAACAGCGCTAGCCCGATCAGTACCTGATTGGGTGGGGACGACGGCGTGCCGAGCGCAGAGCGCAGCAGGCTCAGTACGATGATGATGCGTGTAAATCCGGTCATCATCAGCAGGATCGCCGGCAGAAAGCTCAGCGAGGTCAGTAGCAGCAGCGTCTGCAGACTCAGGCTGTAAGTCTGGCCGCCGCCGGGCGCCGGTGCGCTGGTTAGTGCGGGTATGCCTACTTCCGCCGCCCAGGTGGGTTGGGTGAGACCGATTAGAGCGAGCAGCAGCAATGCGAAAAAACTAGTGCGCATCGGGCTTCCTGCTTGCGGGGCGATGACTGATGACGGAAGCCAGCATCGTGGCGAACTTGCGGTCGGTCGATGCAGGCGGGGTGCTCGAATTCGTGACATCGGAAGCCCCGCCTGCCGGCTTGGGCAGTGTGTGCAGTGTGCGTATCTGTCCGGGGCCGACGCCGACGACCAGCCAGATGTCATCGATTTCCACCAGTACGACACGCTCCCGCTGGCCTATCGCAACGCCGCCGATCACCTTGAGGTAGCCGGCCGTGCCTTGTTGCGCCAGATTCATGCGCTTTAGCAGCCAGGCGACCAGAACGATGGCGGCAAGCACGAGAAGCAGGCTGAAGATGATCTGTACGATGCTGCTTGAGCTGACAGCCGGAGGCGGCGGTGCATAGGTGGGGCGAGTGCCATCCATCGCCGATGCCAGCACGGGCACCGCCAGCATAACGGTGGCGAAGAGGGAGTGAAGGCGACTCATGCTATCGATTCAGGCGGCGCAGCCGTTCGGACGGGGTGATGATATCCGTCAGGCGGATGCCCAGTTTGTCGTTCACCACCACGACCTCTCCCTGGGCAATCAGAAAGCCGTTGATCAGCACGTCCAGAGGCTCGCCGGCCATGCCTGCGAGTTCGACGACCGAGCCTTGGGCGAGCTGGAGCAAATTTTTGATCGGCATCTTGGTTCGTCCCAGTTCCACGGTCAGTTGCACCGGGATGTCCAGAATCATGTCGAGATCGTTCTGGCCGGTCGAGGAGCCGACCGCGCCGAATTTCTCGAACACATGCGGCTTGGCCGACTCGACCGGTTTGCTCTCGACGGCTGTCTGCTCGGCCATCGCCGCACCCCAATCGTCGGCCGCTGTGGTGGATGTTTGCTCGGCCATCGCGGCCCCCCAGTCATCGGCGGTGATCGCGTCCTCGTTGGCGCCGGTTTCGTCAGCCATTACCCTCTCCTTCGCTGGTCGAAAGCATACGCTCGACTCTCAGCGCGTACTGATTGTTGAATGAACCGTATTTGCATTCCATTACGGGCACGCCATCCACGGTGGCGACGATGTTTTCATCGACTTCGAGCGGAATGATGTCTCCGGCGCGCATTTTCAGGACTTGTTCCATGTGGATTTCCGCCTGGCCGAGTGTGGCGACCAGTTCGATTTGGGCGGATTGTACCTGTTTGGACAGAAGTTGCAGCCATCGATGATCCATCGCCAAGTGCTCGCCCTGCATTGTGCTGTAGAGCAGATCCTTGACCGGCTCCAGCATCGAGTAAGGCATGCAGACATGGAACGAGCCGCCGTTTCCGCCCAGTTCTATATCGAATGTGGTGACGATGACGACTTCGTTCGGGGTGGCGATGTTGGCGAATTGCGGGTTCATCTCGGAACGCACGAACTCGAACTCCAGCGGATGCACGGCCTCCCATGACTTGCCGTAGGTCTCGAACACCACCACCAGCAGGTTCTGGATGATGCGCTGCTCGGTCTGGGTGAACTCCCGTCCTTCGACGCGGGTGTGGAAACGTCCGTCGCCGCCGAACATGTTGTCCACCACCAGGAACACCAGATTCGGATCGAAGATGAACAGGCCGTTGCCGCGCAGCGGCTTGGCCTGAATGATGTTCAGGTTGGTGGGGACATGCAGGTTGCGGATGAATTCGCCGAACTTCAGCACGCGCACCGGTCCGACGGAAATTTCCGGCGTGCGGCGGATGAAGTTGAACAGGCCGATGCGGAACAGACGGGCGAAGCGCTCGTTGATGACTTCCATCGTGGGCATGCGCCCACGTACGATGCGTTCCTGCGAAGCAAGATTGTATGGGCGAACGCCTCCGGTCGGTTCCGCGCTGGTGTCAGCTTCGTCCGTTTCGCCGGTCACTCCCCTGAGCAGGGAATCGACCTCGTCTTGTGAGAGGAATTCGCTCATTGGCCGTTATTGGTCAGCTTTCATGTCACTGGATAATGAATGATGTAAACAACACTTCGTCCAATCCGCCCTTTACCTTGGGATCGGCGGGTGCATCCATTTGGGCCGTACCGATAAGCGGAGCCGTCTTGCGCAGTCCCAGTACATACTGGATCTGCACCTTGATCTGAGCGGCCAGTCTATTTTTGCCTTCAGCCGTAGCCAGCTCGGATGGCAGTTTGCTCTGCAGCAGCATGTTTACGCGATGTTTTACTTCAGGTGCGCTGGTTGTGACCATCGTCTCCAGTTCGGCTCTGCTTATTTTGAGCGAGATTGAGACTTGTATGAAACGATCGCCTTCTTCTGGCGACAAATTGGTGGTGAATGTTCCAAGATCGATAAATTTGGCAGGTTCGGTGGGCGTCTCGGTTGTTTCGGTCTTTCCGGCTGCGTCGGTATTCTCTGTTCCGGTCGGATGCGCCGGTTTGAGCAAGAGCAACGCTGCCACGGCCCCGACGGCCAGCAGTAGTACCAGAGCAACGACGATGATGATGAGCTTCTTCTTGCTTTTCTTGGGAGCAGCCTCGACTACCTCCTCTTGTGCTTCAGGTTTTGAGCCCGGCTTGGTTCCCTTGGCCATATTCTGTTCCTTTGTTGATAATCTGGATTCCGGGGGCAATGATAACCCGGTTGATGCCGTAAATTATTGTTATGTAATGCGTAGTTTTGCGATCAGGCGAATGTGTCCACCATTCCGTTGTGCCGTTGTACCGGCAACGTTTGCAAAGTTCCGGACGTTTCGCTCGCATCGTCGGCAGAGCCGCTTCCAGAGGATGCGCCGCCCTTCCGATCTGCGAAATTTTCCGCACTGCGGTCGCGTGGCGACTGATCTCCGACCGTGGCATTGCTCAACATGATGCCGTTATCGGCCAGTAATTCGCGAAGTTTAGGCATGGCGCTCTCTACCGCGTCGCGCACGGCGGCATGGGGGGAGGTAAACAGGGCGGTGGCCTGATTGTCGGATATTTTAAGCACCACATCCAGTGGCCCGAGGTTGGGCGGATTCAGGTGCAGCTCGGCAACCTGGTTCTTTTGCGAGATCATCCAGCTGACTTTCTGCGAGAAATCCTCTCCCCAGGCAGGGCTGCTTAATGGGGTGGAGATAGTCTGGGTGGCGCCGGTCGGTTGATTGCCGGAGAGGCCTGTCATTGCAGCGATCGTTGCCTGAGAGATCGAGGCAGCGCTTATCTGGGATGCCGCGGGTTGGACGAGACTGGTGGTCAGATCCTGACGATAGGCAGCACTCTGGCGCAGGGCGTCGGTAAGAAGCTGCTGTTCGGACATGGCGAGGGGGGCGCTGGTCTTGCCGGCAGCATTTTTGTCCATGCCGGTTAACGGGTTGGAGGGGATGCTTTGACCGGGCAGTTCGGTGTGGAATGCTTCCCCATCCTTGGCTGATGCGGGTACGGGAACCTCTGTCGCGGGGGAGGATGCGGCCATGCGCAGGGTGGCCGGATCGAGCGCAGCCGTGCGGTCGCCCGATGCGAGCATTGCTGCGCGATCCATGGCATTCGTACCGCGCATTTCTACCGGGATCTGGGACAGGATGGCGTTCAGTGCATCAACCGGAACTACCGCCTGATCCGGGGGCGGGAGGGCTGCACTGTTTTCGGAAGCATCCGCATTGGCATTGGCATCCGAAGCTGGCGGAGGAGACTTGTCCACCTTGCGTGCCAGCACCTGGGCAAACGGCGCGGCGGCCGGGTCATTGGCGCCGTTCGCGCTGTCTGGCTGCGATGCATTCGCGGCGTTGCCGGACGGCTGGGGGGCGCTGCTGATCAATAGGTTGTTCATGGTCGTCTCCTTCTGCGGGTGCTGTGCATCGTCTAGTTCTTCGCCGGGCTGTCATGCTCGTCATGGTCGCTCATCCTGCGGGCGGCCGCTCTGCCGGAGTGTTCGTCCTGCGCTTTTTGCTCCGCCTTTTCGGCGTTTTTCCTTTGCGTTTCGATATGACGCTGCCGCAGCGTGTCCAGCGATTTCAGCTTGCGCCGGGCAACGTCGAATTCGTTGCGGCCCAACTGGGTCGATGCCTGGCTTCTTTCGAGTTGCTTGCGCTGTTGGGCGATCGCCTCATCCAGCTTGTAGATGAATTGCTGGAAATTGCGCAATTCGACTGGACTCATGCCTTCCTGGGCGCCTTTCTGCATCTGCGCCTGATAGTCCCTGCGAAATCCCTGCAGGGTGTCCAGTTTCTGCTGTGCACTCTGCTGAAGCAGGTTCAGCTGACCGAGTTTGCGGATCGCGGACTCGTTGCTGTGTTCCGCTAGGTTCATCAGGGTTGCGAGAGAGAAGGGTTTGGTCATGGCTCAGCTCGCTAGTGCACAGGCATGAACAGCGCCGAGAGTTGGGCGAGGCTCGCCTGATAGGCTTCGCGCTCGAACATGCCCTGCTTCAGGAACTGCTCCATCCTCGGATAAAGCGCAATCGCCTCGTCCAGCAACGGGTCGCTGCCCCGAACGTATGCGCCGACGCTGATCAGGTCGCGGTTGCGCTGGTAATGGGCGTACAGGTGCTTGAAGTGCTGTACCAGTGCCAGATGTTCCGGTGAGGCCAGATGCGACATCACCCGGCTGATCGACGCTTCGATGTCGATCGCCGGGTAATGGCCCTGCTCCACGAGTCGTCGCGACAGCACGATGTGGCCGTCGAGGATGGCGCGTGCGCTGTCGGCGATAGGGTCCTGCTGGTCGTCCCCTTCGGTTAATACAGTGTAGAAGGCGGTGATCGATCCGCTGCCCACCAGGCCATTGCCGGCCCGTTCCACCAGTTGCGGCAGCTTGGCGAACACCGAAGGCGGGTAGCCCTTGGTCGCGGGCGGCTCGCCGACCGCGAGCGCGATCTCGCGCTGGGCCATGGCGAAGCGGGTCAGCGAATCCATGATCAGCAGCACATTCTTGCCCTGGTCGCGAAAGTATTCGGCGATGGTGGTCGCATAGGCGGCGCCTTGCAATCGCATCAGCGGCGAGGTGTCGGCCGGCGTGGCGACGACGACCGAGCGCGCCAGCCCTTCCTGGCCGAGGATGTCGTTGATGAATTCCTTGACCTCGCGGCCCCGCTCGCCGATCAGTCCGACCACGATGACGTCGGCGCTGGTATAGCGCGCCATCATGCCGAGCAGAACGCTCTTGCCGACGCCGGAGCCTGCGAACAGGCCCATGCGCTGGCCGCGTCCCACGGTCAGCAGGCTGTTGATCGCGCGCACGCCGACATCCAGCGCGGTGTCGATGCGCGCGCGTTCCAGCGGGTTGAACGGCCGGCTTTGCAACGGTGCGGAGCCGGTGTCGCGCAATGCTCCAAGCTGGTCGAGCGGTCGTCCGGCGCCGTCCAGCACCCGTCCGAGCAACATGTCGCCGACGGGCAGATGTTTGGCCGAGTCGGTGGCTCGCTGTTTGGGGGGAGCCGGTTTTTCGCCCAGCGTAGGCGTATGCACGGTGTCGGTCGGTGTGACGCGTGCGCCTGGCACTAGGCCATAGACGTCGTTTTCCGGCATCAGGAACAATTTTTCACCGGAGAATCCGACCACTTCGGCCGCGACGACGCCGTTCGGCAGGTGGATCAAACAGGTACTGCCGACCGACATCTTCAGGCCGACCGCCTCCATTACCAGCCCGGTCACCTTGGTCAAGTGGCCGCTGGGTGGCATGGTGTTGCATTGGGCGATGTGCTCGCGTCCTTCGTCGAGGAGGCCGCGCCATCTGGCGTTATGCGAGGAAGGGGTCAGGCCAGCCATGACTTGTCCTGTCCAATCGATTCGACGATGCGTTTCCAGCGCGCCTCGACGGTCGCATCCACTTTGGTGTGGGCGGTTTCGACACGGCATCCGCCGCGTTCGATCCTGGGGTCGCTCAGCAATTTCCAGCCGGTTTGCGACAGTTGATCGCCCATATGCTTGCGCACCAGCTCGACATCCTCGGGGTGCAGAACCAGGTGTGCGTGCTGGTTGAAATGCGGCAAGCTGCCGATAGCCTCGTTGACTATGCCCAGTATGACTTCCGGGTTGACTTGCAGCGTTTGGCCGACCATTTTTCTTGCGATTTCCAGCGACAGATTCAGCAGCGATTGCGCCAGTTGCACGTCGATCTGATTGAGTTCGGTCTGCAATTGTTGCATCACGGCCTGAACCTGGCCGATTTCTGTGCGGATTTGCTGTGCGCCGGCGGCATAGCCGGCATCATGACCTTGTGCGTAGCCCTCGTCGTAAGCCTGTTGACGTATTTGTTCCAGTTCGGCGACGGTGGCAAGCTCGATTTTTCCGTGCACGCCCAAGCCCCCCTTCGACGGATGGTCGAAAGAAGCCAACTCCCAGCGTTGGAACGCCGTGAGCTCTTCCTTGGGGATGAGCACGCTAGACATAAGCCTCCTCGCTGCCGCCGCCTATGGAGATCTGGCCTTCGTCTGCCAGGCGGCGAACGATCTTCAATATCTCCTTTTGATTGGCTTCGACCTCGCTTAGTTTCACCGGGCCCTTCGCTTCGAGATCTTCGCGCATCATTTCCGACGCGCGGGCAGACATATTTTTGAATATCTTCTCGCGCAATTCTTCGCTGGCGGCCTTGAGCGCCACGATCAGCGACTCGGACTGGACCTCGCGCAAGATCAGCTGGATGCCGCGATCGTCCACATCCAGCAGGTTCTCGAACACGAACATCTTGTCTTCGATCTTTTGCGCCAGTTCCGGATCGTAGTTGCGCACGTTCTCCATCATCTCCGCTTCGAGCGTATTGCCCATGAAGTTGAGTATCTCCGCCGCGGTTTCGACGCCACCGTGCAAAGTCTTCTTGCCGGTGCCGCCGCCGGACATCAGCTTGCTCAGCACATCGTTGAGCTCGCGCAATGCCAGCGGCTGTACGCCATCCAGCGTGGAGATGCGCAGCAACACGTCGTTGCGGGTGCGTTCGGTGAGCATCTTGAGAATCTCGGCAGCCTGATCCGGCTCCAGATGAACCAGGATGGTCGCGATGATCTGCGGATGTTCGTTGCCGATCATTTCCGCCACCGCGCCAGGATCCATCCACTTCAGGCTTTCGATGCCGCTGGTGTCGCTGTTGTGCATGATGCGATCCAGCAGACCGGACGCCTTGTCGTCGCCCAGCGCCTGAGTGAGCATGTTGCGGATGTAGTCGCTGGAATCCATGCCTATGGTGGTCTTGCTGGATGCGGAGACCATGAATTCGTGAAACACCTGAGAAATCTCGTCGCGGCTGAGATTCTTCAGTTTCATCATCGCCGCGCTGATCTTTTGCACCTCCTTCGGTTCGAGATATTTCAGCACGGCCGCGGCTTCCGCTTCGCCGAGCGACATCAGGAAAACTGCGCTTTTTTCTACGCCGTCCGTCATTGATTCACCCATTCCTTGATCACGCTGGCGACAATTTTAGGCTCTTGTTGTGCCAATTGTTTCGCCGTCTGCAGGCTATGCTCGAAATTCGGCGTGCTGGGCGTGTAGGTCACTTCCGGTTCGGCTAGTGGCGGCGCTGCCGTAAATCCTCCGGTGTCGCTTGCTATGGTTTGCAGATGCTGGAGCGCGGGCTTGATGATGCGGAAGATAACGAACAGCATGATTGCCGAAATCAGTGCGTACTTGAGCAATTCTTTGGCCAATTCTATGGCATCCGGCTGTTGCCATATCGGCGCTTCCTCGACGGATTCTGTGGTGTCGGTGAAAGATGCAACCTGAACATTCAGGCTGTCGCCGCGATTCTGATCGAATCCCATCGCCTCTCTGACCAGATTGTTGATTTGTTCCTTGTCGGCGTCGGACAGGGTTTGAATCGAGGTTTTGCCCTTGGCGTCGGTCGTCTTGCGGTTGCCGTTTACCACCACCGCAACCGACAGTCGTTTGATTGCCCCGATCGGGAGTACGGTGTGGCGTATCGTGCGATCCACTTCATAGTTGACGGTGGATTCCTTCTGCAGATTCGAGACGTTGAGGTCGTTGCCGGGCTGTACTCCAACGGCAGGGGATGCAGCGACGATAGGTGCGGTTGCGGGAACCGGCGGCTGATTGCTCAGCGCGCCCGGCACGCCGCTGGCCGCAAGGCCGTTGCCGTTCAGTGTCTCGGATATCTGCTGGCTTCGAACCGCACTCTCGTTCGGGGGTTGATTGGGCTTGAAAATTTCCGAAGTCTGCTCGGTGCGCGAAAAGTCGATGTCGGCGGATACCTGTGCCCGGATGTTGTTTGCGCCCAGCATCGGGGCGAGCAACGATTCGATGCGCTTGATGTAGCTTTGTTCAATCTGCTGCACATATTTGAGCTGGTTGGCGTCCAAACCCTCGCCAGTGTTGCCGTTATGTTCCGCGCTCAATAACGTGCCGTTCTGGTCGACTACAGTCACATCCTTGGCGGACATCTCCGGCACGCTGCTGGAAATCAAATGGATGATTGCGCTGACCTGGGACGAATCGAGCAGTCGCCCGCCCTGGAGGCTGAGCACTACGGAGGCGCTGGGCCGCTGTTGCTCTTTGACGAATACGCTGGGCTTGGGGATGGCTAGATGCACGCGCGCAGCAGCCACCGCGCCTATGCTTTGCACCGAACGTGCCAATTCGCCTTCCAGTGCGCGCTGATAATTGACTTGTTCGGCAAACTGGGTGATGCCGAAACGCTGGTTTTCCATCAGTTCGAAGCCGACGTTGCCGCCCTTGGGGAGCCCTTGAGAGGCCAGCTTCAGGCGCGCTTCATGCACTCGATCGGAAGCGACCAGCAGGGCGCCGCCGCCTTCGGCAAACTTGTAGGGGATGTTCATTTGCTGCAGTGATTCGATGATCGCACCGCCATCGCGATCGGACAGATTGCTGTACAGGATGCGGTAGTCTGGCGTCTGGCTCCACAACCATGCACCGGCGAATAGCGCAAACAGCGCAGCCACGCCAACGCCCAGCCCCAGTTTTTGCTGGAGCGTGAGTTGGCTGAAACGACTGGATGTAATGTTTTCCTGATCTGCCATGATGACTTAAAGTCACTCCTGAGGTTGGATGTTCGGACGCTGCATGTATTATCAGTATTGCCCCGGCTTTTTGAAAAGCCGAATACAGCCGCAAATCCATGCCTTTTCATCGGGCTTGTCTGGCGTCTGGTCGGTTAATGTGCATATGCCTGAAAAAGGAGAAAACTTTGAATACCCCGGCAATAGACAGTTTGTTGGCGCAGATGCGCGTAGCCAAGGCGGCAGCGGCAGGGTTGCGCGAGCCCGAGCGGGCGACGCAACCCGGCAAGCTCGATTTCGCCGACGTATTGAAATCTTCACTGGACGGCATCGCCCAGGCGCAGGCTAATTCCGAGACCATGCAAAAGGCTTTTGTGATGGGGGATGAGCGCATCAGCCTGAGCGACACCATGATCGCGATGCAGAAGTCCAGCATCAACTTTCAAGCCGCCGTTCAGGTGCGCAACAAGGTCGTGCAGGCTTACAACGACATCATGAATATGCAGGTGTAACTCTGCCGCCCTGAAGGCGCTATAGCAGAGCCGCCGAAGCGTTGGCGGCCATCAATCGCTGCTTGTAGGTGATGAAGCGCTGCAGTTTGACGGTGGTCGGGCCGTCGATATCCTTGAATTCGCAGCCGGCCCGTTTGAGCGCTTTCCCCAGTTTGTTCGTGGATAACGGGACGATATTCTTGATGACGAAGGTTACCTGGATCGGTCCGATTTCGGGGAGATCAATCTGGCAATCCGTGTAGATTTCTCCCGGCACGAAATCTATCTCGCCCTCCATAAAGGCCAGTCCTACGCCGCCGCCGCTGATGTCCATTACCGGAACCGTTCGCTGAATTGCCTCTTGTGGTGCATCGGGGCCTTTGGGGCGCACCGTGTCGATAATGCAACGCAACTGTTCCGCCGGCAGCAGGGATAGACGGAAGTATTCGCGGCGCTGCAAGCGGTAGAGGATGGTCGGCATCGGCAGAAAGAAAGCCGGCTGGTCGTCATAGGTCACGCTGCTGGCGGCATTGACGGCGAACTGTACTTTTACCTGATTGTGCGCACTGACCAGCGTAATTTTGTGGCTCTCGGTAATGTGGTGGTTTTCCGTTGCGCTGCGTCCCTGTTCCACCCACATGCCGTCTTCATCGAGATCCAGTATCGTGGTCATGATGAAGTCCCGTTTGGGATTGTAGTAAAGCGCAGCGTTCGTTCCGGTTTCAGCGATGTTGCGCAGGATAGCTTCTATTTGTTTCGCAGAAGAGATGCGGCATTCCTTCTCGTCCGCGTCGGTAATGCTCTCGATAGTCAGGGGGATATCTTTTTTCATTGGACAATGATAACAAACTGTATCGGGGCGACAAAGCTCCAGCTAGGTGAATTGGCGACGAGCGCATCGATCTGCCGGGGGGATGCCGAGCTACACAGTTAAGCTGCTTGTGGCCATCATTCGCTGTTTGTCCGTGATGAAGCGTTGTAGTTTTCCGGATGTTTGTCCGTCGACATCGATGAATTCGCAGCCGACCCGTTTGAGGGTTTTTCCGTATTTGTTCGTGGACAAGGGGATAATATTCTTGACGAGAACCGCTACATGGATGGGCCCGATTTCGGGGAATTCGATCTGGCAGTCGGTATAGATCTCGCCTGGTTCGAATTCGAATTCACCCTCCATGCAGACCAGTCCAACGCCTCCGCCGCTGATGTCTGCGGCCCGTATTTCCAAGTCTGTTATGGTCATTTCAAGTGGTGCTGCATCGCTTGGTGCATTCCCCTCTTTGGGCTTCGCGATGTTGATAAGGCAACGCAAATGCTCGGATGACGGCAGGGATAGCCGGAAATATTCTCGGCGCTGCAGGCGATAGAGGGAGGCCGGTATCGGCAGAAAGAAGGCCGGATGACCATCATAGGTTACGCGGCTGGCGGAATTTACGACGAATTGCACCTTGACCTGATTGTGCGAGCTTACCAGCGTAATTTTGTGGCTCTCGGTAATGTGGTGATTCTCCGTTGCGCTGCGTCCCTGTTCCACCCACAGGCCGTCTTCATCGCTATCCAGTATCGTGGTCATGATGAATTCCCGCTTGGCGTTGTAATAAAGCGCCGCGTTCGTCCCGCTTGTGGCGATGTCGTGCAGGATAGCCTCGATTTGTTTCATCGAGATGATGCGGCATTCTTTTTCGTCAGCGTCGGTAAGGCTTTCGATAGTCAGGGGAATGTTTTTCTTCATTTTGGAATGATAGCAAACTGCCTGTGGAAATTTAAGGTTACAGCTTGACGAATGGCGGTGCTTGCGGCGCATCGGCATGTTCCAGGCGATACAGCCATGCCAATAATTCTGCGACGGCAAGATAGAGTTGTGGCGGGATCTCCTGATCCAGCTCGACCTTCATCAGTAATCCAACCAGATCTTCGGATTCATGCACGAATACGCCGTGTTGTTTCGCGCGTTCGATGATGGCTTGAGCGATCAGCCCGCGCCCCTTGGCGACGACCTTGGGGGCGCCGCCGTTGTTCTGACCGTATGCGAGTGCGACGGCGACTTGCTGCGAAGAAGGCTTGTCGTTGGTCATGGTTTTGCTACCACGGCAGTGGTTAGTGCAATGCCTGCATGGTCAAGCGAGTCCCGGAGTTGCGGTAGCGCGCGGTTGAAAAGATCGGCCGTCCTCGCATCTGTTGCATGCAGCGTCAGCCGCAGTCCGTTTTCGGCGAATACGAGGCGGGCGCGGACGTCGCCCAGCCTGGGCAGGGATAGTTCCATCTCGGTGCTCCATTGCCGTTCTTCATGTTGCCCGCTCCGGTGCTCCGGCTCACCCTGAATCTCCCACTGCATTTGCTGCCCCGGCCAAACCTGGCCCATCCATACCATGTGATGGTTCTCCAGCGTGTGCAATTGTTGCTGGACCAGCGGCAGCACCTCTCTGGCTATTTGCAGCGGAGTCTCGCCCGCCTTGGATAGCGAGGGCGAGGCGGATTGCGCCTGCATGGCCGATGCCTTGTCCGCCGGTAAACCGTTGTGCGACAGCAGCATTGTTTTGCCGGTCAGCAGGTTCTGTGGTTCCTCCAGTAGTTGGCCGATGCTGCGCTCGCCACGTACCCACTGCGCCTGATGCGACTCGTAGAATAACCCGCTCTGGCTTAGCGCTTCGCGTAACCCGCCGGCCAGTTGTTTTGTGTCGGGAGCCTGTTGCGCAGCTGCCCACACGGCCTTGTCTCCCATTTGCTGAACCAATGGCCGCTCTATCGGGAGGTTTGCGAGATTGGACAGCAGGCGCGCAGACGCGCCGATCTGATCCGCAGTCGGCAGCGGGCTGGTCGAAGCCATCATGCTGAAGGTGATCCTGGGTTGCACGGCAACCACTTGCAGCTTGATTGTATCGCCGCTCTGGATGTTGCCTGGCAAGTTCATCTGCAGGGTCTGGCCGGCGATTTGCACCTTGAATAACCCTTCAGCCAGTTTCGATTGGACCGCTCCTTGCAGTTGTTGCCCAGGTTCGAATTTTCCGATGGCGGCTGGTGGCGTGACTTCCAGCGAGAGTGTGGGTTTCGCGGATTTGGCGAGCGTTTGAAGCGCGTTGACGATGTTGGCGGGCAGCATGGGGACGTCCTGTCAGGCCAGATGCACGAGGCGGCGGGCGCGATCTGCTGCAGGCTTCAGGAGGCGCAAGAGGGCGAAGTCCGGCCGCGCACCTGTAGCGACTATTCAGCCGCCGTATGCCCGTTGCAGTCGCTGTTCTTGGTGGTTGCTTTGCAGGATGCGCTGCAATTGACCCATCCATGCCTGCGTGCGGTTGCGTATTTCAGCGTCGTTCGCCAGGATTTTTTTGATCAACTGGATCTTGAGTTGCCGCGAGCGCTCGTCCAGTGCGACGTTTTCGTCAACGGGTTTCATCTCTGCGATTTTTCGGCTGCATTGCTGTTCGAGCTGCACGAGTTCTTCCCACTCGCCATGTTCTGCCGCATTGCGCATCTGGTTGGTCAGCGCGGAGAGCGACTCATAGTTTTCGATGACTTGATGTGTATTCATTTCAAGCTCTTCCGTACGCCATTTGCACCCTGCTGATGGCGGCAGGCCTGGATAATGGCTCTGCGGTCGATATCGGCAACGGCGTGACGGCATTGGCCGATGCCGCAGGCGGACGTATGTTGTCCCACGCACCTTTTAAGTCGGCGAGCAGTGTAGAGACCTCGTCCAGAGCGGCAATATCGTTTTTTAGGTTGGCTTGGGCCAGACGGCTGCACATGTAGTTGTAGAGAGACGACAGATTGCCGGCGAGTTCTCCTCCTACTTTTTTATCCAGACTGGCATTCAGGCCTTCATCGATGATCAGCAGCGCTTTGGAAATTGCCGAGCATTTTGCGGGAATATCCTTGCGCTGGATGGCGTTCTTGGCGTTGGCGATAGCCTGTAGAGCGCCTTGGTATAGCATGGAAATCAGTCTGTGCGGATCGGCCGCAATGACATTGGATTCGACGCCGACGTTGGTATAGGCCTTGATGGCTAACGACGCGTTCATAGTGATCTCCTGTCTTAGAGTTTGCTAAGTTGCTGGGATAGGTAAGAGCTGGTCTGGCCCATGCTGCTCAGCATGCTGTCCAGCGAGGTGAACTGCCGGCGGTAACGTGCCTCCACGGATACCAAGCGAGTATTGATCGCGTCGCGTTGTTTTCCAATGTCGCGTATCGCATTGTTGAGTCCTTCGGTGCGTCCGGTGAGAGCACCGTCGAAGCCCAGCGTGGTGGACGCGAACTCGTTGAGGGCATAGCCATAGCCTAGCGGCCGTCCAAGTAACGCGGAAAAATCACCGAAATTACCGTTGATGGCCGCGGTTAGTTTCGCGGTGTCCACCTTGAGCGAGCCATCTTTTTGTGTGCTTACGCCGATCTGGGACAGTGTGGTGAGCGTACCCCCGGTAGCGACTTCGGCGCTCAGAATGCTGCGAAGCCGGGTCTGCATCCCGCGTATGACCGAGTCGCCTTGCAGCGCGGCTGCTTTGCGAGTCGTGGCGTTATATGCAGTCAGGTCGGTAAGGGTCTTGTTCAGGTCGCTGTATGTCTTCGCGAAGCTTTCTACAGCGGCCTGCAATGCGGCAGTGTCGCGCTTGGTTTCAATGGATTCTTGGCCGGTGGTTGGCTTCAGCAGAGTAAGCGTTACGCCATCGATGACATCGCTGACGGTGTTGCTGGCCTTGCTGACCGCTACGCCATCGACTATCAGCGCGGCATTTTGTGCGGTTGCCGTCTGGGTCATGTTCATGACGCCGTTCGGATCGTAATTCAGCAAATCGGACAGCGCGGTATCGCCGGCAACCGCAATCTGCATGGTGTTGCTGAGACCGGTTGCGCTGCTGCTCAGGGTCAGGCGGTAAGGGGTGGCCCCGCCATCGTTGACGATATTGGCGGTCACGCCGATATTTGCCGCGTTGATCGCGTCGCGTATACCCTGCAACGTGTTGTTCGTCTCGTCGATAGTGACAGTCTTCGTACCCGCACCTCCGGAAGCAAACACTCCGGCGGTAGTTGTGCCGAAATCGAAAGTCAGCGTACCGGTTCCAATTGCCGTTGTCGTGTCGGTTTGTCCGGTGGCTGCCAGTTTTTGCGCCTGCGCTAGATTGCCGATTTCTATCGTGTGCGTACCGATAGCCGCGGCGCTGCTCGCGGTGGCGGTGAACAAGGTGCTGTCGGATGAGGCTGTGGTATTACTTGGGGTGGCGCTCAGGTCGCTCAAGCTCCGTGCCGCCGATTGAAATGCCGAAAGGGCGCTTTTTACGGTGCCCAAAGCGGAAATCTTGGATTGATAACTGGCCTCTCGGGTGCTGAGGGCAGCCAATGGCTGTCGTTCAGCGGTCATTAACTGGCTGACGATTCCTGCTACGTCGATGCCGCCGCCGCTAGTTGCCGATGAGACTGCCATGGTTATCCCCTTATGCCTCCTGTTTGATCAGCAAGCCTTGCTGGATCATGTCGATCGAGCGCGAAATCGCTAGCATTTCCTCGGAAGGAAATTGGCGAATTACATCCCCCGTCTCGGTATCGACCACCTTGACGATTTGCCGTTTGCTGCTCTCGTCCACGCTGAACTCCAAGCTCTTGCCTGATTGCCGTAACGCCTTGTTGATACCCTCCATCGCATTTTGCAATTGGGTGGCAGAAGGGTGTTCCTCTGCCACTTTCTTGACTGCGACTTCGGGCAATTCGACAGGTGCGCTGGGTTTGGCCTGTGGACTCGAGGCGACGGCAACGGCGACGCTAGGCAGGCCATCGCTGGCCTGCCTGGCAGGCTGTGGAGCCTGTGCCATGTTGCTTGTATTCTGGATAAGCATTTTGCCTCTCCTTCCTCTAGTTCCCGACCGGTTACCCAGTCGGGAGATTAATAGACCTTAACCCTTAACGCAACAGAGTCAGCACGTTGTTCGGCATCTGGTTGGCTTGCGCGAGCATCGCGGTGCCGGCCTGTTGCAGAATCTGGGCACGGGTCAGCGCAGAGGTTTCTGCCGCGAAGTCGGTGTCCATGATGCGGCTGCGAGCGGCGGACTGGTTTTCGGCGGCGATTGACAGGTTGCTGATCACGGACTCGAAGCGCGACTGAGTTGCGCCGAACGTGGCGCGCGTTGACGCCACTGCTGCAATATCGGCATCCAGCTTGGCAAGTTCAGGCTGTGCGGTAGCCGGGTCGGTCAAAGCGGTAGTGGCGGTCAGTGCGATACTGCCGGTAGCGACGGTCAACTGGTCTTCTAATGCGACGCTGTTTGCGCCGATCTGAAAAGTCAGAGAGGTGCCACCTGTCAGGAGCACTTGGCCATTGAACTTGGTTGCGGCCAGAACCCGGGCGTTTTCCGCTTGCAACTGGGTATATTCCAGATCGATCGACGTGACGTCGTTATTGGTGCCGGAGGAGGCGGTGGCATTGGAAGCCTGAACGGCAAGTTCGCGCATGCGTGCAAGATTTGCGCCGATAGTTGCCAGCGAGCCTTCTGCCGTTTGCGCCAGCGAGATACCGTCGTTGGCATTGCGCACGGCCATGTTCATGCCGCGAATCTGGCTTTCCATGCGCGAGGCGATCGCCATGCCTGCCGCATCGTCCTTCGCACTGTTGACGCGCAAGCCGGAAGACAGGCGTTGCAATGCGGTTTGCATTGCGCCCTGAGAAGCGTTCAGGTTGCGCTGTGCGTTCAGGGATCCGATGTTGGTGTTGATGACTTGTGCCATTTTAGCTCTCCTTAAATTTCGATTTTTACCCGGCCGATTAGCCGTTCACGTTGGTTTGCCGTCATCGAGTGTCGGGCTTAATCAACCGCCGTTGAGCCTGTTATCGGAGCCTTGCGGGAAAACTTTAGGAGATTTTGGTTGGCTCTTTGCCGCATCAATCGGCTGTTGGGCTGCCGCCATGCCATTTCCATGGGCGCGTGAAATCCCATGACCTGATTGCGGCGCGTCCGGCTGGCGCCTCTGGAGGCTCTTGCGCGGAAAGGATGCTCGCAACCCAATCGGAGGGGTTGCTTGGTCGCGTTGGCAGTGTTATCGGCACTATGCCGGCGGACTTAACCTTGGTTGCGGGTTAATCCACCAGGTGCGTTATTGCAGCAGTTGCAGCACATTGTTCGGCATCTGGTTGGCTTGCGCGAGCATTGCGGTGCCCGCTTGCTGCAGAATCTGGGCGCGAGTCAGTGCGGCGGTTTCTGCGGCGAAGTCGGCATCCATGATGCGACTCTTGGCGGCAGATTGATTCTCGCTTGCGATTGACAGGTTGTTGATTACGGATTCGAAACGCGACTGCATCGCACCAAAGGTGGCACGCAAGTCTGCCACAGCTTTAATGTCGGCATCCAGGGTGCCAAGTGCGGTTTGAGCGCCAATCTGATCGACCATCCCGGCTGGCGGCACGCTTGCGGAGGTGCCCAGTGCGATGGCGCCGGTCTGGATGGTCAACTGGTCTTCCCCAGGGATGTTGTTCGCGCCGATCTGGAAAGTCAGGTTGGCTCCGCCAGTCAACAGTATGGTGCCGTTGAACTTGGTGGAGGCCAGAACGCGCGCGTTTTCCTCTGCCAACTGGGTGTATTCCAGGTCAATCGATGCGATGTCCGGGGTTAGGGCTGCATTGGCGGTTGCATTGGCGCCTTGAACGGCGAGTTCGCGCATGCGCGCCAGGTTGGCGCCGATAGTTGCCAGCGAGCCTTCGGCCGTTTGTGACAGCGAGATGCCGTCGTTGGCATTGCGTATTGCCATGTTCATGCCGCGAATCTGGCTTTCCATGCGCGAGGCGATCGCCAAACCTGCCGCATCGTCCTTCGCACTGTTGACGCGCAAGCCGGAAGAGAGGCGTTGCAATGCGGTTTGCATTGCGCCCTGAGAAGAGTTCAGGTTGCGCTGTGCATTCAGGGACCCGATGTTGGTATTGATGACTTGTGGCATTTTAGTTCTCCTTGAATTTCGGTTTACGCCCGGCTGTTCGGCCGCCCATTTCCATTTAGTTACTAAATACGACTGGAGTTTTGAGGGCTATTCCGTCCCCCCTCCGGATATTTGTCAGTGTTGTCAGGCTCGATAGCACGCAACGAATAAGCAGGTCGAATGATATTTGCTGTGTCGGGCTTTTAAAGCGTTGAATACAGCAATAAAAACCCGCCATTTGCATGTTTCCAGACGGTATTTGTGCGATTTGTGGTGTTTCGCAAGTTCTCGCGAGTCAATCTCGCGGCTGGATGGAATTAGCGCAGGGGGAGAAGGGGGATCTCGCTAATGCGAGTTTCGCGTTGTGTGCCGATGAGGCCCTCGTTCCGAGGGCGGACTCGCAGGCGGATTGGCTATTTCGCAGTTACGACGCGATTTTTTCCGGTGTGTTTGGCTTGATACATGGCCTTGTCGGCACGGCCGATCACCTCTTCCTGCGGTTCTTGAGGGGCGCGTTGCGCTACCCCTGCGCTGAATGTGATCAGGATGCGTTCGTTCTCATGCAGGAAGAATTGCTTGGTGAGTTCCCGCTGCAGGCGTTCGATCGTTGCGGTCGCTTCTTCCAGCGACGTGTCGGGCAGCAGGATGACGAATTCTTCGCCGCCGTAGCGGGCGACCGAGTCGCTGGGGCGTAGCGCCTCCTTGATGACGGCGCTCAGGTGGACTAGCGCCAGGTCTCCGGCATGGTGACCCTGAGTGTCGTTGAGGCGCTTGAAGTTGTCGATGTCCAGCAGCGAGACGCACAGCTGGCTTTGGGTGCGGTCGGCCTGACCGGCGTCGTGTTCGAAGGCGGCATCCAGCCCGCGCCGGTTGAGCGCACCGGTGAGCTGGTCTTCGCGCACCAGCTCGCTGACCTGGCTCAGTTCCTGTTCCAGTTGTCTGATCTTGGCCTCGGATTCCTGCACCTGCTTGCGGGTGTTGACCAGTTCCTCGTGCGAACGTAACGCGTTGGTCTGGATGGTGCGGGTGTCCTGCATGATGTCTTCCAGCAGGTGGCTCAGGTCGGCAATGTTCTTGGATTTGCTGATTTTCTTGCTGTATCCCTCGATTTTCTGGTGGTAGTCGCCGGTGCTGACGGTGATCTCGCCCAATCGGTCGATGAAAGTAGTCATCAGGCTGCGCAGTGTGCTTTTTGCCTCGATCAGGCTTTGTTTGAGCAGGCCTTGTTTGATGATCGCGTCGCGCAGGCCGCGTTCGGCATCGGCGATGCTGCGCCGGTCGATCGGGCTGGCGATGATTTCCTGCAGGATGGCGATCTGGCCGTGCAGCCATTCTTCGTCTTCGACCATTTCGCCGATGTTTTCCACCAGCAGTCGCAGCAAGCGGATCAGCCCGTCGTGGATCTTGATCTTGTCCCCTGCGTGCAGCTCAACCCTGATCCAGAAGTGGCGGAGCTGCTTGTTCAGCGCGGACATCTGTTCGGGCGTCTGGATGTTGCGTACCTGTTGCACCAGGGGCGGGGCTTCTGCTGCTAATTCCGGCAGTGCGCTGAACAGGCTTTCCAGAGCTTGGGCCAGCGCTTCAGAGAGTTGGCTGACGATGTTTCCGGTGGCGGTCGGCGCCACTGCCATGGCGGCAGCGGGGCTGGCGACAGGAATTGCGGCTACTTCGGCTGGTTTCGTTTCGACCTCGGCTGTCGCCGTGGCGACCGGCGATTCCGCCCATGAGCGCATCAAGCCGTTCAGCTTGTCAAACAGGGTTTCCGGGTTCGCGGAGAAACGTTTCAATACGGTTTCCACGCCATCCTTCTTGCGGGCGAGTGTTATCCCCTTGTGTGTGGTTTCCAGCTGGCGCAGCAGGTCGCGAATCAGGTTGGCCCACGGCATGGCGGGTTCGCTGTCACTGGTTTGCGTTAGTAGCTTCTGGAGTTCTTTAAAACAAAGTTCCCAATTTTCCGTTTCTATCCCTTTTTGCAATGCGGCGCTCTGTGATGCTGCCTTGGGGTCGTGACCGAGATGTTCGGCGAGTCGGTGCAGGATTTTTTCTGCGCCAGCCTGATCGGCTATCGGGATGCCGCTGATTTCGGCATAGATTCTGGCGTAATTGCCAGGTGTCGGCGGCATTTTGTGCGAGGCCAGCTTAATCAGCGTCTCGCGAGCCAGTTCGGAGGGGGTGGCGGAAGGCTTGTTCATGATCCCTTATTGACTCAGAGGTAGCGATGATTCATTTCTTGGCTTCGACTAGATCGTGGGCGATGGCATAGTGTACGGCCTCGGCATTGTTGTTGAAACCCATTTTCTCCAGCATGCGGGCGCGATAGACGCTGACGGTCTTCGGGCTGACTACCATGATCTCGGATATCTCGGTCAGGGATTTGCCGGAGGCCATCAGGCACAGCGTTTGGTATTCCCGGTTGGACAGGCTCTGGTGCAGCTGCTCCTGCGATTCGCCGATCAGGTTGCTCAGCAGCTGTTCTGCCAGCGCCGGGCTGATGTATTTCTTGCCGCCGACGACCTGATGGATCGCGCCGACCAGTTTTTCCGGTGCGCTCTGCTTGTTGATATAGCCCATCGCCCCGGCCTTCAGCGCGCGCAGGCCGTACTGGTCTTCCGGATACATGCTCAACACGATGATTTTGATGTCGGGTTGTTCGGACTTGAGCTGTTTGAGCACGTCTATGCCGTGTTTGTCCGACAGCGAGATGTCCAGCAACACCAGATCGAATTTATGTTCGCGCGCCATGTTGATAGCCTGCATGCCGGTTTCCGCTTCGCCCTTGATGTGGAATTCCGGGTTCTCTTCGAGCAGCATGATCAGGCCCTTACGGATCAACGCGTGATCGTCCACCACCAGAATGTCGATCATATCGATGCTCCCCCGAATAGCGCCTGTTGCGGAGTTTCTTCCGGCAACGGGACGAATACCGCGATCTGCGTCCCCAGCCCCAGCGTGCTGGCGATTTTGACCGTGCCGCCCAAGTGAGCGACGCGCTCATGGATGCCGCGCAGCCCGAAGGAATGCGGCTTGTCGCGGGCGGCCTCGCTGAAGCCGACGCCGTCGTCGGAGACGATCAGTTCGAGGTGGTCGGCGCCTTTGACGATCTCGATCTGCACATGCGAGGCCTGGGCGTGCTTCAGGATGTTGTTCAGCGTCTCCTGGCACACGCGGAACAGCGTGATCGCGTACGTTTCTGGCAAGTCGATACTCTCCTGTGACTTGATGATGGTGCAGGGGATGCCGCTGCGCTTGCTGAATTCCTGAGCCTCGATTTCGATGGCGGCGATGATGCCGAAGCAGTCGAGAAAGCCGGGGCGCAGGCGGTGGGCCAGATGACTGGCCGAGGTGATTGCCCGGTTGACCAGTTCCTCTATGGTCTTGGCTTTTTCGGTCAGCATGGGGCTGTCCTTGGGCAGACGCTGGATCAGCCACAACAGGTCCATCCGCATCGCGGTCAACAGGCTGCCGATTTCGTCGTGAACCTCGCGCGCAATACGCAAGCGCTCCTGTTCCTTGGCATCCTGAATATGCGAGGAGAGCTCCAGCAGTTGATGCTGTACTCGCTTGACTTCGAGTTCGCCCAGTTTGCTCTGGGTAGTGTTGAGCAGGATACCTTCCCAGCGTGGCGCTCCGCCCTGCGTGTCTTGTGGCGTGGCACCTAGACTGATCCATTTGGTTTCGCCGTCCGGCAGGGTGATGCGCCCTTCCCAGTTCCAGAAACAGCGGGTTTGCGCAGATGTCTTCATGCTCTCCAGCAGTGGCTGGATGTCTTCGGCATGGATCAGTTCGAGGAAACGCGATGCGTCGGCCTGCAGGTCGCTGGCCGTGATGCCGAGCAGCGGCAAGCAGCCTTCGCTGACATAAGGGAAGGTGAAGTGGCCGTCCTCTTGCAACTCGATCTGGCATGCCATGCCGGGCAGGCTGGCGATGAAGCCCTGAAGCTTGTCCGGCGAGGGGCTGGCCAGCTGGTTGGATGAGGCTTTTTGCATCGGATCGGTCGGGATGATTGGTTATGCCGTTCAAGTTGGGCGCCCCGGATGTTGGGATGCCAAGGCAGTGCCGGGACGCTATTCTGGAATCCCGGCGGAGGAAAAGATTACTACACCCTTACCTCCACCAGCAACATCTTGCTGAGATCGATGAAAAATTCTTTACACAAGCGGCGTATTGCTGGAGTATTCGCGCGGCATGCAAAATTCACAATAAGGGGGAGTCATGGCGAGCATTAAGGTGGATACGCGGTTTGGCGAACTGGAGGTCGATCCTTCCCAGATTATTACCTTTCCGCGGGGAATTCCGGGATTTGAGAAAAGCACGCAGTGGAAGCTGTTTCATGAGATCGATGAGCAGGGAAGCTGGGCGGGTGGTGTGGTTGTTTACCTTCAGTCCATCGATGATGCCGATGTGTTGTTGCCGCTGACGGACCCGACCTTGTTTGGTTTTAATTACGACTTGGCGCTGTCGGACAGCGAAGCCGCCGAACTCAAGCTGGAAGAGCCGGGCGATGTTCTGGTGCTGACGACGCTGTCGGCCAAGCATCCGGATGCAAGCGGCGCAGGCCGCCCATCGATTGCCGGTATGTATGTCAATATTTCCGCCCCCATTCTGATCAACATCAAGTCCCATATCGGGATGCAAAAGATGCTCAGCGGCAGCGAGTCCAGCGTGGGCTTTAGCCCAAAGCCGGAGGTCTGATTACGCGCTCCTGGAGGCTGGCTTTGCGCGGTTTTATGGTAAGCTGCGCACCACTGTAGTCGCTCTCGTTTATTGAACTTCACCCATGTCTTACGCTCCCGCCGCATCCCTCGCACAGACTCTGGTGCGCCGCGAAATTCTCGATTTGCATGCCTATCACGTGCCGGATAGCGCGGGTTACGTCAAGCTGGATGCGATGGAAAACCCCTATTCCATACCGCCTGAATTGCGCGACGAGATCGCCATGGCGGTTGCGTCAGCTCCCATCAACCGTTATCCCGACCCGGGCGCGGCCTCGCTCAAGGAAAAGATCCGTTCGGCGACCGGCTTGCCCCAAAGGATGGATGTGTTGCTCGGCAACGGTTCCGACGAGTTGATCCAACTGCTGGCGCTGGCGCTCAATAAGCCCGGCGCGACCCTGTTGAGCGTGGAGCCGTCGTTCGTGATGTACAAGATGATCGCGGCGTTCACCGGCATGCGCTACGTCGGCGTGCCCCTTATCTCAAATTCGGGGGCGGCGGATTTCTCTCTGGATCTGCCCGCGACCCTCGCGGCGATAGCGCGCGAACAACCCGCGCTGGTGTTCTTGGCCTATCCGAACAATCCCACCGGCAACCTGTTCTCCGCGGACGCGGTGAAGCGGATCATCGAGGCTGCGCCCGGCCTGGTGGTGGTGGACGAGGCCTATTACGCCTTTGCCAGCGACAGCTTCATTCCTTATCTGGCGAGCTACCCGAACCTGCTGGTGATGCGCACCTTCTCCAAGCTCGGCATGGCCGGCTTGCGGCTGGGCTTTCTGGCGGGCAGCGCGGCATGGCTGGAGCAGCTGGAAAAGCTGCGCTTGCCGTATAATGTCGGCGTATTGCCGCAACTGGTCGCCGAAAAGCTGCTCGATCACCACGATGTGTTGCTGCGGCAGGCGGAGCAGCTCAAGCAGGAGCGAGCCAAGCTGTACCGTCAGTTGGAGGCGGTAGCCGGGGTGCAGGTCTATTCCAGCGAGGCGAACTTCCTGCTGTTCCGCGTGGCGAATGCGACGGCCGTGTTCGACGGTCTCAAGCAGCGCGGCGTGCTGATCAAGAACCTGAGCGGCGGGCATCCGATGTTGCGCGACTGTCTGCGCGTGACCGTCGGCACGGCCGAAGAGGGCGCGAAGTTTATGGCGGCATTGCAGGACACTCTTAACCAATTCGCATAAGGCAAATCATGCGTAGCGCGAAAGTTTCACGCAACACACTGGAAACCCAGATCGGCGTCGAGCTGAATCTGGACGGCAGCGGCAAGGCCAAGTTCGACACCGGGCTGCCGTTCCTCGAACATATGCTCGACCAGATCGCTCGCCACGGATTGATCGACATCGACATCCTTGCCAAGGGCGACCTGCACATCGACGCGCACCACACCGTAGAAGACATCGGTATCACGCTGGGGCAGGCATTCAATCAGGCGGTGGGCGACAAGAAGGGTTTGCGTCGTTACGGCCACGCCTACGTGCCGCTGGACGAAGCCTTGTCGCGCGTTGTGCTGGATATCTCCGGCCGTCCCGGGTTGGTGTTCAACTGCGATTTCGTGCGCGACAGCGTCGGCGAATTCGAGGTGGATCTGATCAACGAATTCTTTCAGGGCTTCGTCAACCACGCGCTGGTGACGTTGCACATAGACAATCTGGCGGGCAATAACGCCCACCACCAGGCCGAGACCATCTTCAAGGCCTTCGGTCGCGCGTTGCGCATGGCGCTGGAGCTCGATCCGCGCATGGCCGGCGTGATGCCATCCACCAAGGGAACGCTGTAAGTCAGATGGTCGATATCGCGGTCGTAGACTATGGAATGGGCAATTTGCGCTCGGTCGAACAGGCCTTGCGCAAAGTCGCGCCGGAAGCAAAGATCGCTGTGACCGGCGATGCTCAAGTGATTGCAACCGCCGGCCGGGTGGTCTTTCCCGGACAGGGGGCTGCGCCCGACTGCATGCGCGAGATCCGTACGCGCGGTCTGGATGGTGTGATTGCCAAGGTGATCGACGATGGCAAACCTTTCCTCGGTATCTGCATGGGCTTGCAAGTGCTGTTTGAGCACAGCGAAGAAGGCGATACACCGTGCCTTGGTTTGTTCGCCGGGCCGGTCAAACGCTTCGCCTCGGGTCTGAAAGACGCGCAGGGCAACAAGCTCAAGGTGCCGCACATGGGCTGGAACCAGGTCCATCACGGCGACCATGCCATGTGGGACGGCATCGCCCAGGACGCGCGCTTCTATTTCGTACACAGCTATTATGTGCAGCCGCGCGATGCAGCGATCGCGCAGGCAACCAGCGACTACCCTCAGCCTTTCGTGTGCGCGGTGGCCAAGGATAATCTGTTCGCGGTGCAGTTCCACCCGGAAAAAAGCGCTGCTGCGGGCTTGAAGCTGCTGCAGAATTTCATCAACTGGAATCCCGTGTAATCACGTTCTAATTTTCTAAATCATGGATACTTCAACGCTCATCATTCCCGCCATCGATCTGAAAGACGGCCAATGTGTGCGCCTGCGCCAAGGCGAGATGGAGGGCGCGACCGTGTTCTCCGACGACCCGACTGCGATGGCCAAACACTGGCTGGCACAAGGTGCGCGCCGCCTGCATCTGGTGGACCTGAACGGTGCCTTCGCCGGCAAGCCCAAAAACGAAGCGGCGGTGCGCAGCATTGTCGAAGCGGTGGGCGGCGAGATACCGGTGCAACTGGGCGGCGGCATCCGCGACCTGGAGACCATCGAGCGCTATCTCGACCTCGGCGTGACTTACGTCATCATCGGCACTGCCGCCGTCAAGGTGCCGGGCTTCCTGCACGAAGCCTGCGATGCCTTCCCCGGCCACATCATGGTCGGCCTCGATGCCAAGGGCGGCAAGGTCGCGGTGGATGGCTGGTCCAAGCTCACCGGCCACGATGTCGCCGATCTGGCGCAGCGTTTCGAGGGCTATGGCGTGGAAGCGATCATTTACACCGACATCGGCCGCGACGGCATGATGACCGGCGTGAACATCGAAGCGACCGTGGAACTGGCGCGTCCGCTGCATGTGCCCGTCATCGCCAGCGGCGGCATCACCAATCTGGACGACGTGCGCGCCTTGTGCGCAGTGCGTTCCGAAGGGATACATGGCGCGATCACCGGTCGCGCAATCTATGAAGGCACACTGGATTTCCGCGCTGCGCAAGCCTTGGCGGACGAGCTGTCGCCCAAAATTTAATGTTAGCCAAACGCATCATTCCCTGTCTGGATGTGACCGCCGGCCGCGTGGTCAAGGGCGTCAGCTTCGTCGAGTTGCGCGATGCGGGCGATCCGGTGGAGATCGCCAAGCGTTATGACGAGCAGGGCGCGGACGAGCTGACCTTTCTCGACATCACCGCCAGTTCGGACGACCGTGGCATCATCTTCCGTATCATCGAGCAGGTAGCGGAACAGGTGTTCATTCCGCTGACCGTCGGCGGTGGCGTGCGCGAGGTGCAGGACGTGCGCAACCTGCTGAATGCGGGGGCGGATAAGGTCAGCATCAACACCTCGGCGGTGGTCAATCCGCAACTGGTCGCAGATGCCTCGGCGCGCTACGGTTCGCAATGCATCGTGGTCGCCATCGATGCCAAGCAGGTCGCACCGGGGCGCTGGGAAGTATTCACTCACGGCGGACGCAAGGCTACAGGTCTGGATGCGGTGGAATGGGCGAAAAAGATGCAAAGCTTGGGCGCGGGCGAGATCCTGCTGACCAGCATGGATCGCGATGGACAGAAGAGTGGCTTCGATCTGGCATTGACGCGCGCAGTGACCGATGCGCTGGAGATCCCGGTGATCGCCAGCGGCGGCGTGGGCAATCTGCAGCATCTCGCCGATGGCGTTAAGCTGGGCGGCGCCGATGCGGTGCTGGCGGCGAGCATCTTCCACTTCGGCGAATACACCGTGCAGCAGGCCAAGCAGTTCATGGCGCAGCAGGGTATCGAGGTGCGGTTATGAGCGAAGCCTGGCTGAATAAAGTGAGCTGGTCGAACGAGGGCTTGGTGCCGGCTATCGCGCAGGATGCGGCGACCGGGCGGGTGCTGATGGTGGCATGGATGAACCGCGAGGCATTGAGGCTGACCTGGCAGAAGAGCGAGGCGGTGTATTGGTCGCGCTCGCGCAAGAAGCTGTGGCACAAGGGCGAAGAATCGGGGCATATCCAGAAAGTGAAGGAAATTCGGCTGGACTGCGACAGCGACGTGATTCTGCTCCAGATTGAACAACAGGGCGGCATCGCCTGTCATACCGGACGCGAAAGCTGTTTTTACAGCAAGCTGGAAAAGGGCGAATGGGTCGAGGTGGACGCCGTTCTGAAGAATCCGGACGAGATATATAAAAAAAATGAGTAACGACATCCTGCAACGGCTGACCGAAACGCTGGAAGCGCGCAAGGGGGCGGCAGCGGACTCGTCCTATGTCGCCAAGCTGTACAGTAAGGGGGACGATGCGATCCTGAAAAAGGTTATCGAGGAAGCCGGCGAAGTGTTGCTGGCGGCCAAAGATGGCGACAAGCAGCATCTGCTGTACGAAGTGGCCGACCTGTGGTTCCACAGCATGGTGTTGCTGGCGCACAAGGGGCTGACTGCGGACGAGGTGCTGAATGAGCTGGCACGCCGGGAGGGCGTGTCTGGCATAGCGGAAAAGGCGAGCCGAAAATGAGCGACAACTGTCTCTTCTGCAAGATTGCGCGCGGCGAGATTCCTTGCCGCAAGGTATATGAGGACGACGAACTGCTGGCGTTCCACGACATCAATCCGGTTGCTCCGGTGCATTTCATGATGGTGCCCAAGCTGCATCTGGCTTCGTTGATGGTCGCGGAAGAGATGCATGCCGCCTTGCTGGGCCGGATGTTGCTGCTGGCGCCGAAGCTGGCGAAAGAGCAGGGGCTGGACAACGGTTTCCGCACCGTGATCAATACGGGCAAGGGCGGAGGGCAGGAAGTGTTTCATTTGCATATTCATATCATCGGCGGCGGCAACATTCCGCCCATGGTCAAACGTAGTTAATCATCTAGGAGCGCATTATGGGTTCGTTCAGTATCTGGCATTGGTTAATCGTGTTGCTGGTGGTGGTGTTGGTGTTCGGCACCAAGAAATTGCGTAGTCTCGGCAGCGACCTTGGCGGTGCGGTGAAGGGCTTCAAGGAAGGTGTGCGCGAGGACGACACCAAACAGCCGCCGCAAGCCGGGCAGGTTATCGAAGGTGAAGTGAAGTCCAAGGAATAACCGAAAGACATGTTCGATATCGCGCTTTCCGAAATAGCGATCATCATGCTGGTGGCGCTGGTCGTCATCGGGCCGGAGCGACTGCCGAAAGTGGCGCGAACTGCCGGACGGCTGTGGGGACAGGTGCAGCGCTATGTGCATCGGGTCAAGAGCGATATCGAGAACGATATCGCGCTCGACGACGCGCGGCAGATGCAGTCTCGCATCCATCAGGAAATCGACGCCGTCGGCAAGACCTTGCGCGAGGACGGCAAAACCTTGGAGCAGCACATATTGCAGGCGCAGCACCGGAAAACGCCGGCAGCGACTGATGCGCAGTCGTCCCCGCCCATCCCCCCTCCTGATAGCGCTGTCTGATGGCTACCTCTGAAACCCTGATCGCGCATTTGCTGGAGTTGCGCTCCCGCCTGTTGCACTCGACGGTCGCGTTGTTGCTGGTGTTCCTTTGTTTGTTTCCTTGGGCGGCCGAACTTTACACACTGCTGGCGCAGCCGCTGCTGGAGAAGTTGCCCAAGGGCGGGCAGATGATTGCGACCGGGGTGACCACGCCGTTCTTCGTGCCGATCAAGGTGGCGATGATGGCGGCGTTCTTGGTTTCATTGCCTTATCTCCTGTGGCAAATGTGGCGTTTTGTAGCGCCCGGTCTGTATGCGCACGAGAAACGTCTGGTGTGGCCCTTGGTATCCGCCAGCACGCTGTTATTTTTCTCCGGCATGGCGTTCGCCTATTTTGCGGTCTTTCCGGTCGTGTTCGGTTTCATCACCGGCGTCGCGCCTCAGGGCGTGGCGGTGATGACCGATATCGACGAATACCTTAGCTTCGTGATCGGCATGTTCATGGCGTTCGGCATCACCTTTCAGGTGCCGGTGGCGGTCATCGTACTGGTGCGCATGGGCGTGGTCTCGGTCGAGAAGCTGCGTGAAATTCGCTCTTATGTGGTGGTCGGCGCCTTTATCGTCGGTGCGGTCTTCACCCCGCCGGACGTCGTGTCGCAATTCATGCTGGCGATCCCGCTGTGGTTGCTCTATGAGGCCGGTATCGTGGTTGCGGCCTGGACGATGCCAAGCGCGGGCTCATCCGGCTGAATCGTTGAATTAAAGAGGAAATGTATATCTTATTGTGCTAATGGGGTGTTTGGGATTGTGGATAATCGTTCCGATGGACTACTATGTGCAATGGTATGCATCATGCAAACAGATGAAAAACGGCTTTCGCTGTAGAAATGACTTTACCTGTTGCTGGTATCCTGTTGTTTTTCATCGGATTGATTTTGTTAATTAAAAAGGATTAAATTTCACAGGGATCGTGCCGATAAACTCGTCAGGGCTTTAGTATCCCCATTGATTGAACGGTGGGGTGCGTGTGTAACGGAGTCGGTGGTAAACGGATATTGTATTTTTTCGATTCGCCCAGGAATTCGGGCGGATTATTTTAATGTCGGAGCGACTTGGGTTCGGTGTCGGTTCTGGCAGATTTTAAGGGGTGCTGAAAATGGCTATTGATACGTCGACAACAACTACACAAATTGCAGCGTTGACAACGACTGAAATTGTGGCCTTGACTAC
>JALNYK010000029.1 GCA_023229845.1 Gallionella sp. | reverse complement strand
GCACGGACGGACTGTTCCGCAAATTCAGGATTGCGCTGATCGACGGGGCCGCCTACGCCTGCCACATGGCCGTGTCGTCGCACTGGATGGTGCATTACGTGAATGCCGGCATGTATGAGGACGCGCGCAAACGGGAAGAAGAAGCTTCCTTCATGGCGAATTTCGACGACTTTGTGCAACGCCACCGCGTTGCGCTGGATGCCATACACCGGCGCATCGGGCTGGATTACTTCTTCATCGATTGCGCAGAAACGCAGGATGGCCAGCTCCAGATATTCGAGACCGATCATGTCATGGTCGTGCATGCCATGGACCCTGAAGACATGTTCCCCTACAAGCCAGTTCACATACGAAAAGTCCAGCAGGCATTCCGCGACTATCTTTTCCGCCAGACTGCCGGCCAACTGCCGCACACCCTGGAAAAGCCAGAAAGTGGAGCGCACTGAAAGATGAAACTACGCAACAACCTGAACTTTTCCGGCGGTCCCGGCGCATTGCCCGAGAGCGTATTGCTACAGGTGCAGGAAGCCATTATCGAGGTGCCCGGAGTCGGGCTGTCGATTCTGGGCATCAGCCACCGTTCAGACTGGTTTGCCGCCGTCATCACCGAACTGGAGAACAACATCCGCACGCTGCTGGGCGTGTCTGCCGACTACCACGTGCTGTTTTTGCAGGGCGGAGCGACACAACAGTTCTCGATGGTGCCGATGACGCTGCTGCGCGGAAAGTCGCACCCGGCGGAATATCTGCACACCGGCTACTGGAGCGGCAAGGCCATCCCGGAAGCGCGGCGCGAAGGCCCGGTACATGAGCTCTGGAGCGGCAAGGAAAACGGCTACACCAGGCTGCCCGGCGATGACGAACTTTCCTTCTCGGCGGACGCGCCCTATTTCCACTACATTTCCAACGAGACGGTCGAAGGGCTGCAGCTCCATCGCGTATTGGGCCGCGACGATGTGCCGCGCATCTGCGACATGTCTTCGGATTTCCTGTCGCGTCCCTGCGAGGCGGAACGCTACTCGCTGATCTATGCCCATGCGCAGAAAAACATCGGCCCCGCTGGCGTCACCGTCGTGCTGGTGCGCGACGAATTACTCCCCGACCGAACACAAGGGAATGCGAACGCCGACCTGCCCGGCTTCCTGAATTACCGCAGCCATATCCAGGCGCATTCCAACTTCAACACCCCGCCGGTGTTTGCAATCTACGTGGTGCTGCTGGTCTCGCGCTGGCTGCTCAACGAGATCGGCGGCGTGGCACGCATGGCCGGGATCAACCACAACAAGGCCGAGCTGCTGTATCGAATGCTGGACGGCAGCGACGACTTCTATCGCGGCCGCGCCGCAGTGCAGGATCGCTCCATGATGAACGTGGTGTTCAACCTGCCCTCGCCGGAAATGGAGCGGCGTTTCATCTCCGACGCGCTGGAGGCGGGCTTCTCAGGTTTGGCAGGACACCGCGCCATCGGCGGCATACGCGCCTCGATCTACAACGCGCTGACACTGTCTGCGGTCGAGCAACTGGCCGGTTTCATGGAAGACTTCCGGCGCGCGCACAGCGCCTAACCGGTTTTCCTTCGGCCAACGGTTCCCCGCAGGCCTTCAAGTGCCCCCCAAAGGGCACGGCCACCGGAACTATTTTGGCTCAAGTCATGTTTTCCCCTCGCTATTCGCCGGTTAGAAAACGCGTCTTCATGGATATCATGACCAGACAAATAAATTTCATTACCGAAGCGGATTGCCGCATTCGTTTTTCAATAATGCAGGGAGAGAATCATGTTTTTCGGAAAGTCGAATCAGGAATTACAAACCGCACTGACCAGATTGGCACAGGCAGAAAACGAAGCGGTGAATCTGCGTAGCGCCTTGAGCCAGTCGGAAAGCGAGTTGAGCCTTGCGCGCGCGGCTCAGCGCGAAGCGGAAGAAAAATGTGAAGTGGCGAGGCATATCTATCACAGCATGCAGGTTTTCGGAGAGTCGTTCACCGCACTGCAGCAATCGCAGGTTTCCGCCGCGCAATCGTTGCAAGAAGAAAAACTTCATGCCATCGAGGCTGCCAACGTGTCGGCCGGCAACCGAGAATCTGTGGAAAAAATCGCCAGGAGTCTCGAAGCGTTGTCCACCGACACCCTGCAATCGTCGAGCAACGTAGAGAACCTGACCCAGCGTGCCGCGCAGATCGGCAGCATCGTCAAGCTGATCAAGGAGATCGCCGACCAGACCAATCTGCTGGCGCTCAATGCCGCGATCGAAGCGGCCCGTGCGGGCGAACAGGGCCGAGGTTTCGCCGTGGTGGCCGACGAAGTCAGGAAACTCGCCGAGCGCACCGGCAAGGCAACCAGCGAAATCTCCACCATCGTCACCGCAATCCAGGGCGAAACCGGCCAAACCAAGATCCAGATGGCCGACCTCGCCAGCAAGTCTCAGGAATTCAGCGTCAATGTCGGCGGCGTGATGGAAAACATGAGGCATCTGCTCGGTCTGTCCACCCAGATGGAGGGCACCATTTCGGCGGCGGCATTGCGCAGCTTCGTCGAAGTGGCCAAAATCGACCATATCCTCTACAAGTTCGACATCTACAAGGTGTTCATGGGGATATCCGATCGCCAGGCCGACAGCTTCTCCTCGCATACTGGCTGCCGTCTGGGCAAGTGGTATTACGAAGGAGAAGGCAAAGACTGTTTTTCCAGACTCGACGGCTATACGACCGTCGCCAATCCGCATCAGGCGTTTCACCAATATGGCAAGGATTCGGTGTCCGAATTCCGTTCCGGCAACGCATTGCGCGGCATGGATCTGGTAGAAAAAATGGAAGCCGCCAGCATGGATGTGCTCGCCGGACTGGAGCGCATCGCCGTTGCGGGCGAAGCCGAAAGCAGCCTGTTGTGCCATTCGCCGGTGTAATTTTCTTAACCCGGCAGCAACAATCCGCTACACCGCAAGCGGCGGCTCGTCCATCGCCGCGATCTGTTCGCGCAATTCCAGCACCCGATCCTGCCAGTAGCGCTGGGTATTGAACCAAGGGAAGGCGGTGGTGAATGCGGTGTCGTTCCAGCGCCGTGCGATCCACGCCGA
The DNA here is from genome assembly GCA_023229845.1 of Gallionella sp. Classification (GTDB taxonomy): domain Bacteria; phylum Pseudomonadota; class Gammaproteobacteria; order Burkholderiales; family Gallionellaceae; genus Gallionella. Next base: position 32,597 of record JALNYK010000029.1, on the reverse strand, counting down.
ATAGTGGATCAGGCGTAGCGTGCGCAGCGCTTCCAGCAGATGCAGTTCGCGCGAATCGAAGTCGCAGAAATCTTCGTAGCCCGCCAGCAGGTCGCCGAGTTGGCGCGTCTGTTCGGCGCGCTCGCCGGACAGCAGCATCCACAGATCCTGTATCGCCGGCCCCATTCGACTGTCGTCGAAGTCGACGAAATGCGGCCCGGCATCGGTCCACAGTACATTGCCCGCATGGCAGTCGCCATGCAGCCGCAGATGCTGCACCTTGCCGGCGCGCTCGAAGCAGCGGCGCACGCCGTCCAGCGCATGCGCGACCACGGTGCTATACGCCTCGCGCAACTCGGCCGGAATGAAGTCGTGCGCCAGCAGGTATTCGACAGGCTCCTCGCCGAAGCTCTCGATGTCCAGCGTCGGACGATGGCGGAACGGCTCCAGTTGGCCGACCGCATGAATGCGACCGATGAAGCGCCCCAGCCATTCCAGCGTGTCGCGGTCGTCCAGCTCCGGCGCGCGCCCGCCGTGGCGTGGGAACACCGCAAAACGGTAGCCGTTGAATTCGTGCAGCGTGCGGTCGGCTATCTGCAATGCAGGCACCACCGGGATCTCGCGCTCCGCCAGCTCCGAGACGAACGCATGTTCTTCCAGAATCGCCGCCGCGGACCAGCGTTCTGGACGGTAGAACTTGGCGATCAGCGGCGGGCCCTCCTCCATGCCGACCTGGTAGACGCGGTTCTCGTAGCTGTTGAGCGCCAGCAGGCGGCCGTCGCTGCGCAAGCCGACGCCCTCCAACGCGTCGAGCACGGCGTCGGGAGTGAGGGAGCTGAAGGGATGTGTGGTATGCATGGCGGGATTGTACGGCAGCGGGACCGGTGCCGTTGTCGGAATCTGCCCCATCCTGATGCGCCGAACAAGTCAGTCGTCGCGAGTCCCGCAGGGGGGCGACCATATCCACCCGACTTACCGGGATGCGGCCCATTCGGCGACGCCCTCGCGCAAATGAACGGCCGAATACCCTTCCATCTTGAGCAGTTCGACCGCGTCCTTTGCCATCAGACAATAAGGACCGCGACAGTACGCGACGATCGAACGATCCTTGGGTAGTTCCGCCAGACGCTGGCGCAACTCGTCCAGCGGGATCGATCTTGCGAACGGCAGATGCGCGTTCAAGTATTCCTCCGAAGGCCGCACGTCGAGCACCACCACCTCTCCTTTTCGTGCGGCTTTCATCAGGCTTTCGCGATCGCTCGGCACCAGGTCGTTCGGCTGCGTGGCGATCTTCTGCAACGCCAGCCGCAACTCGATCAATCGTTCCTCGGCCAGCGTATGAATCTGTACCCACAGGTCGGCTACCGATTTGTCGGCAAGGCGGTAATGGATGTTCTTGCCCTGGCGCTTGGTCTCGACCAGATGCGCCATGCGCAATTCGCGCAAATGCGCGCTGGTCAGTTTCACGCTGATGGAAGCCTCCTGCGCCAGCGTCTCGACCGTCTTTTCGCCCTGACAGAGCAACTCGACCAGTTCCAATCTCTTGGAGCTGGAGAAAACCTTGCCTATCCGAGCCACCTGTTCGTAGAGCAGATCTTTGATTTTTCGTGCGTCTTTCATTGTGTCAGTCTATCAAGCGATGGAATATGGACAGGTAACTCTAATCTAGATTGACAATAATGAACAGTAGATGATCTAATCATTCTAACAATCGCTAGATTGTTTAATCAATCAAGGAGGTCGCCATGAAAACCCTGCTCATCCTCAACGATGCCCCATACGGCAGCGAACGCACTTACAACGGGCTACGCATAGCCGGAACACTTTCCAAGCAAGAAGGAAACGAAGTGCGCATTTTCCTGATCGGCGATGGCGCGTCATCTGCCCACCGCAATCAGAAAGTCCCGCAAGGTTTCTATAACGTCGAGGTGATGCTCGGCAACGTGGTTCGCCATGGAGGTGAAATCGGCATCTGCGGCTCCTGTATGGATGCGCGAGGTATGACGGACAGCGACATTGCCGACGGAACGCACCGCAGCACACTGGCGGAATTGGCCGAGTGGACGGTGTGGGCGGACAAGGTTCTGGTGTTCTAACTCAAAAGGGAGAAAGCGATGTTTTTCAAACAACTGGCAACGAAAGAGTCTTCACTGTCCTATTTCTTCGGCTGCGGCACCTTGGGTAAATCCATGGCCGTGGACGTGGTCGCCGGCGACGAGGAGTGGTACATCGAGGAGGCGAAGAAGGCGAATGTCACGATCAATTACGTGATCGACACCCACGTTCATGCAGACCATTACTCGGGCGGCAGGAAGCTCGCGCAGATGGTGGGCGCGCCCTACTGTCTGCATGAATCGGACAAAGGTCGTGTCAAATTCGAGTTCGAACCGTTGGGCGACGGTCAGTCGCTCAACCTCGGCAACGTCAACGTCGAGGTGCTGCATACGCCGGGCCATACGCCAGACAGCCTCTGCCTGCTGGTGACCGATATGCGGCGCGGTGAACTGCCCTGGTTCGTCGTCACCGGCGACACGCTGTTCGTCGGCTCCATCGGTCGCCCCGACCTGCTGGGGCGCGAACGTGAAATGGCCGCGCAACTCTACGACAGCATTCATGCCAAGTTGCTGAACTTATCCAGCGAAGTCGAGATATTCCCTGGCCATCAGGCGGGCAGTGTCTGCGGTGCAGGGTTGTCCGGCAAGCCAAGCTCGACCATCGGTTTCGAGAAACGCTGGAATCCGGGCTTGACGATGAGCAAGGAAGAGTTCGTCGAAAATCTGCTCAAGGAGATTCCGCCGCGCCCTGCCGAGATGGACAAGATGGTCGCGGCCAACATCGCGGGCTGATGATGACGCACGCCACACTGAACCACGGCATCCGGGCCAATCTGGACCAGTTCTTGCACCAACTGCTGCAAGTCATGCTGGTGGGTTTCACCATCGGCATGATGCGCACGGTGGTGCCGGCGCTGTCCGAATCCGAATTCGGCGTGCCGAAGAACTCCTTCATGCTGCTCACCGCATTCGTGGTGGCATTCGGCTTGGTCAAGGGCACGCTCAATTTTGTGGCCGGGCGGCTGTCCGAACGCATCGGTCGCAAGAAGGTTTTGCTGCTGGGTTGGGCTGCCGCGTTGCCTATCCCATTGATGGTGTACTTTGCGCCGTCGTGGGGGTGGATCGTCGCCGCCACGGTGTTGCTGGGCATCAATCAGGGATTGACCTGGTCGATGACGCAGACTTCCAAGCTCGACATCACCCGCGCCGACCAGCGCGGCCTGACCATCGGCCTCAACGAATTCTCCGGCTATGTCGGGCTGGCGCTGGCGGGCATCATCACCGCGTATCTGGCGACCATGCTGGGGCCGCGCAGCGGGCTGTTGCTGTTCGGCATGACGACGGTGTTGCTCGCCATGCTGCTCACCCTGTTGTGGATCAAGGACACGCTGCCCTGGGCGAAAAGCGAAGCAGCAAAGCACAAGGCCGGCATCAGCAATGGACCGTTGGCGCGCTACCCGACCAACATCGCTGCACAGCCAACGACGTGGGAAGTGTTCACGCTGGTGTCGTGGCGCGACAAACGATTGTTCGCCATCAGCCAGGCAGGGCTGGTGGAGAAGTTCGTCGATGCGCTGGTGTGGGTGTTCTATCCGGTGTATCTGTACCAGCGCGGCATCAGCCTGCCCGACATCGGCTGGATCGTCGGCGTGTACGGCTTCGTCTGGGGCGGCTCGCAATTTTTCACCGGCAAGCTCTCCGACCACATCGGTCGTCACAAGCCCAACGTGTGGGGCATGTGGATATGCGGCGCGGGCGTGGCGATGATGCTGTTGCAGGAAGGCATGGCGTGGTGGTCGTTCTCCGCCGCCATCAGCGGCTTTGGCATGGCGCTGCTGTATCCCAACCTATCGGCTGCCATCGCCGACATCTCCCATCCGAACTGGCGCGGATCGGCCATCGGCATCTACCGTTTCTGGCGCGACCTGGGTTACGGCATCGGCGCGCTTGGACTGGGCATTGCCGCGCACTTCAGCGGCTCGGTCGAGGCGGCATTCTGGTTCGTGGCGATTTCGATGTTCCTGTCGGGAGGCTTGCTCTGGCTGTTCGGCGCAGAGACGCATCCGCGCATCAATCCGGCAGAGGTTAAGTGAAATGATCGATGTGCGCGTGATTTCACAAACACCACCCGGGGGGCGTTGCGGCCTCTACACTGGCTACGGCGAAGCACTGGCCAAGAGTTTGGGGGCTCGATTTCAGCTGGACATCAGCACCGAGCGCAACGCACATGGCCACGGATTTCCATCCATCTGGATCAATGGTAGTCCGCTACGTCCTTCAGACGGCGTCATTGTTATGCCGGAAGATGTTGTTGCCGTACTGATCGCGAACGGAATCACTGTCAGCAACGATCTTGGGCTGGCACTTGAGAATGAGGTCAACAAGATGCTTGGTGAATGAGGCTGAAAGCGACAGCGTTGCCACTTAATCTAGGCACAGCGCGGTAGTTGACGAAATGACACCGACGCAAGCGGGGGCCGACAGGAGAAAGTCATGAAGAAAATAACCATTATCGGCGCCGGTTTTGCAGCGCTTTCTGCCGCACGCAAATTGCGTCAGCTGGATGCCGAAGCTGAAATCTCCCTCATCGCCCCCAAAGCAGAGCTTATATTCCTGCCGAGCTTGATCTGGATACCTTCCGGCAAACGCAAGGCGGAGGATTTGCGCATTCCGCTTGGCCGTTTTCTCAGCGATAACAACATCCTTTTTGTCGCCGGCGAAGCAATGGGACTGGAGAACGGCGGGCGCACAGTATTGACCACCACCGGCAAGGTGGAAAACGATGGCCTCATCATCGCCAGCGGCGGGCGCTTCATCAAAAAACTGCCGGGCATCGAACATGCCATCCTGCCTTGCGAAGGCATTGCGGCGGCAGAAAAAATCCGCGACCGCGTCGCCGCCCTCAAGCAGGGGAACATCGCGCTCGGATTCGCCGGCAACCCGAACGAGCCGACCGCCATGCGCGGCGGCCCCATCTTCGAATTCCTGTTCGGGCTCGATACGCAGTTGCGCCGCGAAGGGCGACGGGAACAAATCGAACTCACCTTCTTCAATCCCATGCCCAATCCCGGCAACCGTCTCGGCGAACGTGCGGTACAACGCCTGATGGCAGAGATGGATAAGCGCGGCATCAGGAAGCAACTCGGCAAAAAACTGGTCGGTTTCGAGGCGGACAAAGTAAAGACGGAAGGCGGCGAGTTCGCCGCCGACCTGATCATTTTCATGCCCGGCATGACCGGCAATGCCTGGTTCGACAATACCGACTTGTCGCGCTCGCCCGGCGGCTTGCTCAAGGCGGATGCGCAATGCCGCGTCGAGGGGCAAACGGCGGTCTATGTGGTGGGCGATTCCGGCAGTTTTCCGGGACCGGACTGGATGCCGAAGCAGGCGCACATGGCCGATTTGCAAGGGGAAACGGCAGCCGAGAATCTATTGGCGGAACTGGCCGGAGAAATACCGGAGAAGACGTTCAAGGTGGAACTGTTCTGCATCGTGGACAGTCTCGATGCCGGCATGATGGTGCGACGCACACCGGATAGCGAAATGTCGCTGCCCCCGCTCGGCTTGATGCATAGCGCCAAGGCATTTTTCGAATCCTGGTACTTGCGCAAATACCGCTGAGGCCCACCCATGTGCGAACTCTTCGGCCTCTCCTCCGACCGTCCTGTGGCAGCGAACCGGGAGCTCGACATGTTCCGATTGCGCGGCGGCGGCAAAGCGGACAACCCGGACGGCTGGGGCATCGCGTGGCTGACGAACGGCGTATTTAGTCTCGTCAAGGAACCGACCCCGGCGCATCAGAGCAACCTGTTCGAACAGTTATGCGACACCACGCGCTCGAATCTGGTCATCGCCCATGTGCGCAAAGCGAGCTTTCCGACCGTCATCGACATGAACAACACCCATCCGTTTCAGCGCGTGTGCTGTGGCAAGGAATGGGTGTTTGCCCACAACGGCATGGTGCCGGACATCGTGGACATAGAACTGTCCGGCAACAACCCGGTCTGCTGCCCCACGGGCAAAACGGATTCCGAATATGCTTTCTGCCATCTCCTCGGGCGCATCGCAGAGCATTTCCACGGCCTGCCTTCCGCAACCCCTTCCACCTGGCTGGAGAACCTGGCAACGGTAAGCGGACTGGTTGCCTCGCTCGGCAAATTCAATTTCCTGATGTCGGACGGGGAGCACCTGATCGCTTACGGACATGACCGGCTGCATTATCTGGAACGCTCCGGTGCAGGCCAAATCGAGACGGGCAATAGTGTCCTGATCGCAACCGAACCGCTGGACGGGCACGCAGCGTGGACTGCCTTCCAGCCGGGCGAGTTGCGCCTGTACCGGGTCGGCAAAATGATCGGGGGTATGATGGCTCAGCCGGCCCCTGCCACTATCCTGCATGACACGGAAGCCGGGTTATATCGGGGGCCAGAAAGCAACATTACGCGATCGAACAATGCGAGGTTTGCGATGCAACACAAAGGAGACATGACATGATGTACGACTGGCACGGTTTCGGCGGGTGGGGTATGGGCTTCGGTTTCGTGTTCATGTTGCTGTTCTGGGGGCTGGTCATACTCGGGATCGCGGCGCTGATCCGGTGGCTGATGACGCAATCGTCGCAGGGCAAGCGCCCGCGCGACAAGACGCCGTTGGAGATCGTGCAGGAGCGCTATGCGCGCGGCGAGATCGACCGTGAAGAATACGAACGGATGAAACGCGACCTGGAAACGTGAATATTGAGAATGCCGATTCTGGACAGCGCCAACAGATAAGACAGGAAACAATATGTTCGCAGGTCGCCGCAATGTTCTGCTGCTGGCATTCAGCCAGGCGCTGATGCTTTCCGCCATCGTGATGTCGATGGCGCTCGGCGCCATTCTCGGCAGCGTCCTCGCCCCCGACAAGAGCTATGCGACGTTGCCGATCGCCATGATGGTGATCGGCACGGCAATCGCATCGTTGCCAGCATCCATCCTGATGCGCCATTTTGGACGTCGCACAGGATTCCTGATCGGCGTCAGCCTCGGGCTGGGGGGCAGCCTGCTGTGCGCGTTCGCACTCCTGCAGCAATCGTTCGCGCTATTCGTCGCCGGACACTTGCTCTTGGGCAGCTATCAGGGGTTTGCCAATTACTATCGTTTCGCCGCCGTGGAGGCCACCGAGCCTAGCCATGCCAGCCGTGCGATCTCGTGGGTGGTCGCGGGCGGTGTCGTGGCCGCTTTCCTCGGGCCGCAACTCGGGCAGTGGGGGCGGGACTGGATCGAGGGCAGCCTGTTTGTCGGTTCCTATCTCGCGCAGGCGGCGCTCAGTCTGGGCGCACTCGCCTTGCTCACGCAGGTTCGGCTCAAACCAGTCGCGGTGCACCACAACGATCTTCCGCGCCCGTTGCGCGAAATCCTCGCCCAACCCGCATTGCATGTTTCCATTCTGGGTGCGGCAATCGGCTATGCCGTGATGATCATGGTGATGACGGCAACTCCCCTGGCCATCCTGGGTTGCGGCTTGCCGGGCACGAACGTCACGCCGGTGATCCAGTGGCACGTCGTCGGCATGTTCGCGCCCTCCTTCTTCACCGGTTCGCTGATCAAGCGTTTCGGTGCACCACGGATCATGCAGATCGGTTTCGTCCTGCTGCTGGGCCACGTCACCATCGCCTTGCTCGGATTTGACTTCCTCCATTTCCTGTCGGCGCTCTTCCTGCTGGGCGTGGGATGGAACTTCGCTTTCATCGGCGGCACAACCTTGCTCACGCAAACCTACCGCCCGTCCGAGCAATTGAAAGTCCAGGCGATCAACGAATTCGTCGTCTTCGGGCTGGCAGCGCTGTCGACGCTCTCCGCCGGTTGGCTGTATGAACGGTTTGGCTGGATCACCCTGAACCTGACGGCAGTCCCATTGCTTGCCATTGCGCTGCTATCGACGTTGTCTCTCGGCCGACGACTGCAACTACGGGAGAAGCCTGCATGAGCATACCCATCTATCTCGACTACAACGCAACAACTCCCGTCGATCTGGATGTGGCCGATGCGATCCAACCGTTTCTGGACAGGCACTTCGGCAACCCCTCGTCGTCGCATGCGTACGGGATAACTGCCCGGCAAGCGGTCGCCGATGCGCGATCATCGGTGGCGGCTCTCATCCATGCGCATGCTGAAGAAATCGTTTTTACCGGCAGCGCCACCGAAGCCAACAATCTGGCGCTGCTCGGCGTCGCCCGCGCCCTTGGCCACACCAAACGGCATATTGTCATCAGCGCAATCGAACACCCGGCGGTCATGCAACCGGCGCTGTATCTGCGCGAGATGGGCTGGGACCTGACCATCGTTCCGGTGAACGGTTACGGCCGCGTCGATCCCCTGGCGGTTGTCGCAGCTCTGCGTCCCGACACGGCGCTGGTGTCGATCATGCACGCGAACAACGAAGTCGGAACGATACAGCCGATTGCCGAGATCGCCCGCCTCATCAAACCCGCCGGAGTGCTGCTGCATACCGATGCCGCCCAGTCGGCCGGCAAGGTCGAACTGGATGTCGATGCGCTGGGCGTCGACCTGCTGACCCTGGCCGGGCACAAATTCTATGCCACGAAAGGTGTCGGGGCGCTCTATGTCCGGACGGGAACGCCGATCAAGCCTATCCTGTTTGGAGCCGATCAAGAGCACCGCCTGCGCCCGGGCACCGAAAACGTACCGCTGCTGGTCGGTCTGGGTGTGGCGGCAAAGCTCGCACGGGAACATCTGCCTGCGGCAACGGAGAAATTGCGGATGCTGCGGGATGCGCTACACGAACGGCTGGCAACGGCAGTTCCCGGTATTGTGCTCAACGGCCACCCGACAGAACGTTTACCCAATACCTTGCACGTCTCCTTTCCGGGCATCTCCGGACGCGACTTGCTGACTCGCGTTGCCGGAGAAGTTGCCGCGTCGCTCGGATCGGCATGCCATTCCGATACCGACGCGGTAAGCGGCGTGTTGGCGGAAATGGGATGCGAGGCAGACCGGGCGCGGGGCGCGGTCAGATTCTCGGTAGGGCGGATGACGACGCCGGAGGAAATCGAAATCGCCGCGAATGCACTATCAGAAGGAATGGTCGACCTACTTGTTAAACGGGACTAATCGAGGGCGTAAGGGATTTTTGCAAACGATCATAAGGAGGAGACTGCCGCCACGTTGAAAGGATTCGCCATGACCGCAGACGAATCGCTACCCCAGCAAACTCGCCAGCGTCAGCAGCAGCAACAGGATCAGCCAGAACACCACCGAGCGCCACACCAGGCCTATGGTGCTTTGCATGAAGTCGGCATCGGCATCGTCGCCTATGCCCAGTTCGGGCCGGTCGAACGGCAGGCCGCCCTGCGGGATGGGCATGCCGAGGCGCACGCCCAGCGCGCCAGCACCGCTGGCCAGCAGGATGCCGGCCTCCTCGTCGGGCCAGCTCGCCGCCTGGGTGCGCCAGCAATACACGGTGTCCTCAAAGTCGCCGACGATAGCGAAAGTCATCGCGGTCAAACGGGTCGGCAGCCATTCCAGCAAATGGAAGGCCTTGCGCGAGAAGTTGCCGAACAGTTCCAGCTCGCCCTCCTCTTCGTCGCCCCAGCGCGCCCGCAAAAACTGGCCGAGACGGTACAGCAGCGCGCCGGCTGCGCCGCCCAGCCCCAGCACGCTGAACAGCACGAACCAGACGATCACGCCGAACACGTTGCGATGCGACGACAGCAGCGCCTGCTCTATCGTCACGCGCGCGACCTCCTCCGCGTTCAGTTCATGCGCGGGTTCGCCTCGCCACGCGGCCAGCAGGCTGCGCGCCCGGTCCAGTTCGCCGTCGCGCAGCGCCTGATGGATGTCGGTGAAGTAATGGCTGAACTGGCGGAAGCCCATCGTCAGGTACAACACCAGTATGTTGATCGCGAAGGCGAACAGCGGATGAACCCGATACAGCAGCCAGTACAGCAGCACCGTGCCAAACAACAGCGGCAGCACGGCCAGCAGCCATGCGACCTTGCCGTGCCGCTGCTCGCCCGCGTTGAAGTGATGCTCGAAGAAGTTGGCATAACCGGACAGCCAGCCGTACAAAGACTTGCGCGACGAGAGCGGATGGAGCTGTTCGAGCAGCAACGCAAAGATCAGGGCAAAGAGGCTCATCGGATATATCGCCGGTTAATAGGAAACGCCCTCGTCGGTCCAGAGCTCGGGCGTGAAACGCACGACGCGGTTGCGCCCGCTGTCCTTCGCCTTGTACAACGCCACGTCGGCGAACTTGATCGCCTGCCAGAAGGTGTCGCAGTCGACCGGGAACACTGCGAGGCCGATCGAGATCGTCTTGGACAGCATCGTGCCCGGCAATTGTATCTTCAGCGCTTCCACGGCCAGACGGATTTTCTCCGCAACGCTTTCCGCCTGATCGCCGCCGGTGTCCGGCAGGATGATCATGAATTCCTCGCCGCCGTAGCGGATCACGATGTCGGAGGCGCGCACCGATTGCACCATCACCTTGGTCAGCGCCTTGAGCACCGTGTCGCCGGCATCGTGGCCGTGGGTGTCGTTGACCACCTTGAAGTAGTCGAGATCCAGCATCATGATCGCCACCTGGCTGTTGCGCCGCTGGTTGGCAGCCACCAGCGTATCGATGTATTCCTCGAGGAAACGGCGATTGTGCAGACCGGTCATCGCGTCGCGCAGGTTGGATTCGCGCAACGTGTCCATCAGCCGTTTCGCCTCGATCACCGGCGCAGCCTCGCGCAGATAGACGCTCAGATAGGGCAGCAGCTCTTCGATGCGCGGCGCCTCATCAGCGGTGAAGACCAACTGCAATATGCTGCCGACCGAACCGGACTGCATGATGGGCAGGCAGACATGCCGATACTCCAATGGGTCTGACGGGGGACAGAATGCGAAGCAGATGCCCGAAGTCTCGACGGAGTCGATCACATGGCCGGTACGGCGCGCCCGGCAGGTCTCGGAGCGCACCAGTATCTGCGGATCGCACCAGCGGCAGTCCGCTCCCGCTTCGCCATCGACGATAACCGGCATCATCTGGTTGCGGTTCGGCACCACTTCGTAGATCGAGAAATTCTTGATACCGAAACGTTCTCGCACCGCCAGCGACAAGCGCTGGTAGATTTCCGACTTGGACTCGTCCTCCTCGATAGACTGTTTAAACTGCGAGGCGTCGATCAGGCCGTGCACCATGTCTATCGTCGAATTCAGCAGGTTGCCGCGTTCTTCGGTCGGCTTGTGCTTGAGCAACTGCATCACATCGTTGCGGATACCGCCGAGTCCATCGTGCAGGAATTGCATCAGCTTGTTCATGTCCGCCGCGATGCGGCCGATCTCGTCGTCCGTGGTCTGCTTGATGCCAGCATGAAAATCGCCCTGGATCGCGTGGCTGACCACTGCCTGCACGTCGTTCGCCGTGGAGATCATCGGCTTCACCAGACGGCGGAAGAAGAACAGCATCAGCAGCATGAAGAACGCCACCGAGCCGACCATCACCGCAGAGACGAACACCGCGCTGTTCTTCAGGTGCCCGATCTCCATCGTGACGGTCACCGCCCCCAGCACCGTGCCCTCCGGGACATCGTGGCACTGCAAACAGTTCGGGTTGCCCTTGCTGGTTGCGACAAACGGGATCGTGCCGCGGAACACCGGGTTGGTAGATTCGTCCATCACCTCGAAATGCGACTGGCCGCTCTGCAGCACCCTGGTCTCGGCCTCGTCGGCGGCGCGCTCCTGATCGAATCCCCGGCCGAACTGTTTCTCGACATGGCCGCCGCGGATCACATGCACCGACTGTAGGCCCGGCACTTCGCCGAGGCGGCGCAGCAGTCCTTCGCGCTTGGCGATGACGCCGTTGATCATATCCTCGGTCAGGCTGACGCGGACGATTTCAGCCGCACTACTCACTTGCGCCTGCGCCGACAGCAACGAAAATTGCCGGAACGACACCAAGCTGACCACGATCAGCACGACGATCATGACCGTAGCCAGCACCACCGAAAACAGGGTGACCTTACTGTTGAGATTCACTGATTTCTCCCACGAGCGACTGCCGGCATAGGCCACCGACGCAGCTTCGATTATTGTATGGAAGGAGAATACCCCGAATCCACCGGGGCAGGCAATCGCCGGAACGCCCGTCCAGTCAGGCGATCATGCCCGCCGCGCCCCTGTTCACCGATGACAATGAAAGCAAATGGCTCGACATAAATGCAGATGCCTTCCCACTTGTTGGCAAGGAAATCAAAGTGTATAAAGCCGTGGCACTACGCCCCGTCCCTCGATTCGCATTCTGAACAAGGAGCATCCATGCACAAGCCAACGCTTCAACTTTTCGGTGCAATGCTTTTCGGCATCGGCTGTTGCAATATGGCTGCAGCAGATAGTTCGCTGAGCGGGCAAGCCATACGGAATGCCAGCGCGAGCGTCGCCCATGCGATCGCGGCCTCCGGGCAGGCCACGCTTGCAGTCTCCGCGATCCCGTTCGCCATCGGCGGATCGGTCGGCGCCGTCAGCGGCCAGATCGCGAAAGACTCCATGAAGGCTGCCAATACGCCTATCGGCGCACCGCTGGCGGTCACCGATGAAGTGCTCACCATCGCGCCTCCCAACGAAGCGCTCAAAACCGGAAATACCAAAGAAGAGCCGAGCCGATGAGATCGCTGCGATTCTGCGCGGCAGCTTTCCTTGCGCTAACATTTTTCAAACCGGCTTGGGCCGGCAGCCAGGCTGGCGGTGAGCCCCATTTCCCGGTCGAGCAGATCGTCAAGTTTTCCAAACAGGTCGAGAAGACGCTGGCACAAAAAGGCGCGAGGGTCGCGATCATCGCCCGCGCGGGGCGGCCGCCTTCGGAACTGCCGGAAGGCATGCATTTCACCCATGTGTCTTTTGCGGTGTATTCGGAAATCTCCACCGCCGACGGCAGGAAGCTTCCCGGTTACGCCATTTACAATCTCTACCAGAGCGACACGCAGCCGGATACCAGTTCTCTGGTGCAGGATTTCCCGGTGGACTTCTTCGCCGGCGTCGCGGTGCTGGAGGCCGGTATCGTTATCCCGTCGGCCGAACTACAAAGACGCCTGCTCGATACGCTGTCCTCGCCGACATACAAAAGCCTGCACGATCCGCGCTATTCGGCTATCGCCAATCCGTTCACGCTGGGGCGGCAGAACTGCACCGAACATACGCTGGATGTGATCAACGCGGCCATCTATCAGACCGCCGACATCAACAAAATTAAGGCCAGCGAGAAAGCCTATTTCACCGCTCAACCCGTCAACGTCAGCCCGCTGAAACTGATGCTGGGCTCGATGTTTTCCGCCGAAATCACGCTTTTTGACCAGCCCGCCAGCCCGGTCACCGCCACGTTCGAGACCATAGCCGGCTATCTGGAAAAGTTTGACGAAGGCGCACAGGTCGTTATCATCACGCCGGAATCCTGATGGCCGGACATGTCGCAATACCGGCCTCTGCCGACATCATCACACCATAAACAACCCGGAAGGAAACGCCATGAAAATCCAAAGCACACTATGTATCGCACTGACCGCCCTGTTCGCATCCACCGCGATGGCGGCAGACCATTCCGGCCAGGCATCTGGACACGCCTCGCACTCCGGCTCTCATGCCAGCGCCAGCGCAGGGCACTCGGTCGCGGCCTCCGGCCAGGTCACCTCGGCAGCCTCCGCCATTCCCTTGTCTGTAGGCGGAGCGGCGCTGAGCGTAGGCGGTGCTGTGAGCATGGGCGCAGCCCACGATTCCGTGAGGGCTGCGGCTTCTCCGATAGGCAAACCGTTGGCCATCACCGACGAGATCATCACGGTGACGCCGCCGAACGAAGCGCTGAAACGCAAAGACACCGCTTCCGAAAAAAAGTCTGATAAACCCATCTGATCAAAGAGGCCCGTCCCATGCAATTCCTGTCCAAACTGTTCTGCACCCTGCTGCTTGCATCCACTGCATTGACCGCCCATGCGGGAAGCAGCCAAGCCGGCGACGAAATCAAATTCTCGCCGGAACAGATCGTGAGTTTCGCCAAGAAGGTCGAAAGAACCATGGCCGCCAAAGGCGCCTACGTCGCCATTCTGGCGCGCATGGGCCGTCCAGCCTCCGAACTGCCCGAAGGCATGCATTTCACCCATGTGGCCTTCGCGGTCTATTCCGAAATCACCACGACCGATGGCCGCAAGATTCCGGGATATGCGATCTACAACTTGTACCAGCAAAACGACCGCCCAGACATCAGCGACCTGGTGCAAGACTACCCGGTGGATTTCTTCTCCGGCGTCGCGGTGCTGGAAGCCGGCATCATCGTCCCCTCGCCCGAACTGCAACAACGCCTGCTCGATGTCATCGGCTCGCCGACGTATAAATCGCTGCACGAACCGAACTACTCGCTGATCGCCAACCCTTACACCGTAGGCAAGCAGAATTGCACCGAGCACACGCTGGATGTCATCAATGCGGCAATCTATCAAACCGACGACATCAACAAGATCAAGGCAAACGAGAAGGCCTACTTCGAAGCGCAAGCGGTCAACGTTAGCCCGCTCAAGCTGGCGCTAGGCACCATGTTCAGCGCAGAAGTTTCGACCTCCGACCATAACGGCAAACCCGTCACCGCAACATTCGAGACGATAGGAAAGTATTTGCAGAAATACGACGCCGGCTCGGAAACCCTCATCCTCACCCCGGACCAATAATCCTCAACACGAACGAAAACAGCACGGGAAACCGTGCTGTTTTCGTTCGTCCGCCGATTCGAGAACATTCCTGATCTGCGGGCAACGAGTGATGCTGGACGAACACCTTGCGGCCCTCTACGAGGCGGAAACCAAAGCCATGAACCGCGCCGTCAAGCGCAATCTGGAACGATTCCCGGATGACTTCATGTTTCAACTGAGCCCCGAAGAATTTTCCGACTTGAAATCACAGATTGTGATTTCAAGTTGGGGTGGAGCTCGTCGTGCCGCGCCTTACGCATTCACCGAACAGGGCATCGCCATGCTCTCCAGCGTCCTGCACAGCGAACGCGCCATCCAAGCCAACATCGAAATCATGCGAGCCTTTGTGCGGCAGAGGCAGATGCTGGCATCCAATACCGAACTATCCCGCCGACTGAATGCGCTCGAAAAGAAATATGACATCCGCTTCAAAGCCGTTTTCGAATCCATCCGGGAACTCACAACACCGACGGAACCGAAAAAGAAACGGCCCATCGGGTTTGGGCCTTGGGAAAAGAAGTAATGCACACAAATTTAACCATCTTGATCGTTCACCGACCAAGTACCGCACAATCCAACCATGCTCACCGTCGCGTAGACTCGACCGTCTGCCCATCGGCCAAAGCGGCCTGTGGCATAAGTTCTCAAATAATTCCGCCATGTGCCTTTAGCAGCCCTTGGCACCATCGGCCAAATAGCGGCCTAACAGAAAATATATAGGCCTTCAGGCTTGTTGACGCCCTAACTCCATGCAGGTACGGTGTGCGCCGAAACGCAGCTTAAGCTGCGAAAAATCATGATGTCATTTTTTCTGGTGAGGCTGGGGTGTTTATGAACTGTACTTCTCTTGGAATCAATATGATGATCTCCGTGCCGCCAGATTATCCGACATCACTTGCTAGATTAAACGACATTTTTGTCGTCTAGTTAACGTTATGCATTTGCTCAAAATGGAGTTCGCTACCCATGAATCTCAGCATCGATATTTCAAAGATTGAATGGACAAAATTAGTTTCCGCACTGCTGCTAGTTTTCGCAGGTGGCTACCTTCCTCTATTGACTGATAAACCTCAGGGAACAACTATCGCATTAGCCGCATTGATGGCTGCATTTGGGGGAGCTTTGCTTGCAGAAGCGCTTAAGCACAAAGAGCAGCCTGCCAGCAACATCTTCCCACGAATCAATTCGATCAACCGATTACTAGCAACTGTGACATCAAAGATTGGTGCAATTGCTGCAAACGGGCTGGCAGAGGACGCCAACAACCTTCCAGCACAAAAGATAGGCGATCTAATTTCCATACTTCGCACGGTGGTAACAGACCTGTCTGACATTACCGGACAAAAATTCGATCCCTCCGCACTTAACGAAACGCTCGACTCTATTGGAAGACTTATTACCAAATTAGAACAGGGCGAGGAAACACCCCAAGAACAAGCCGTAATCAGCTCACTGAAGAACATCTATGACGACCTTCAATCTAAGCAAACGTCCAAGTCCATTGAAGCGGCAAAGTGTCCATATTCCGGCTGCGATTCCGAGGTCAATGTAGTGCTAGGCATTCTTCCTGCATCAAGCGCAGCCGCAACGTGCCCAAAGTGCGACAAGAAATTCCATGTCCACAGGTCAGTCGATGGAAGCGTAATTACGCGAGAGATGAAGCCAACATCAAAAGCTAAGGCTACAGTCGCCAATGCATAACTCTACGTTCAACCCGGACGGCGCAAAAGCGCGCCGCCGGTTAACTTCACGTTAGCTCTCATAAGGTATTTGCCATGGCCCAGCCAAAATCAAATCGCGCCAAGAAGACACCCGCCCCGGCCGTTGCCCAGAAGCGCACTTATCTTAAGCAGACCGATGTTCCTGCCGCGTCGTTAGACGAGGCACTCAGGATTCCACAAGCCATTTTTGATCACTACGCAGGCAAGCCCACTGCGCCTCTATACGTAGCGAAGGCCCTGAACGTTGATCCGCGTGGATCACAGCTGAAAGTTCTTTCAGGGGCTGCGATAGCCTTTGGACTGATTGACGGTGGCGCCCAAGCATCAACGATTTCGGTAACTGACCTGGCAAAACGAATCCTCCGTCCAAAGGAAGAAGGCGCAGATATCCTCGCGAGGAGAGAAGCCGTTCTTGGACCAAGAGTGTTCGGCGAGTTCCTCCGCAACTACGATAGCCACCCCTTTCCAAGACAAGACATCGCCTTAAATGTATTGGAGGACTTGGGAGTGCCTCGCGACAAAGCTGCCGAGGTCTTAGAACGTATTGACGCTAGTGCGAGGTCTGTCGGTTTCGTTGAAGAAATCAAAGGCAAGCCATATGTAAGCCTCAACGGAGTAGCCGCACCGGCCGTTCCTATAACTGAGCCGCAATTGGCCAATGACAATCCTCCCGACACTGTCGAAGTACCGCCCCCCAAGTCAGTGAGTTCTTATGAGGTTGCGACGGTTCAGCAGGCACCAAAGCAAACGACACTGGCAACAGCTATTGCGGACGATGAGCGTCGCCGGAAAGTGTTCATTACCCACGGCAAGAACCGAGAGCTTGTTGAACCAATCAAAAAGCTGCTGGAGTTTGGCGAGTTAACTCCCGTTGTTTCGGTTGAGCGCCAGTCAGTATCGAAGCCGGTACCCGAAAAGGTCATGGACGACATGCGTGTTTGCGGCGCTGCAATCATTCACGTCGATGCAGACCGTACTATCGTCGACAACGAAGGCAACGAACACGTCCTGCTTAACCCGAACGTCCTAATTGAAATTGGTGCGGCAATGGCCTTCTATGGGCGACGATTCATCTTGCTAGTCAAAGATGGAGTGAAGCTCCCATCTAATCTGCAAGGTCTGTACGAGGTCCGCTACTCGAACGAAACGCTTGACGCTCACGCGACCATCAAGCTCCTTGAAGCAATTAAGGACATCAAAAACTATTCACTTCCGACTGACGTTGTTGGAAATGAGAGCTAACCCTGCGGTGCAGGTGACGCTGCGCGATAAAGCCGCGCAGCGTCCCTGACCTAGAACGTTGAACGTCCGGTATTGACCAGATAGCGGCCGCCCTCTGGACGATCCGGAAGGGCGGATAAGGCCGAAGTGCTGCCGTTCAATTACACCCCGCCAAACAACGCCCCTAGGCACTTACCCGCAATTCACCAGCGCCCGCTTTAGCGCCCCGGCATTTATCTGCCCCGAACAAAAAAGGCTTGCTCTCCTTGAGAAGCAAGCCTTTTAAATACATGGTTTCGTCCACTGGGTTACGGCCTTGACGGCTTGGATAAAGGGCACGGCGTGCCGTGCCCCTACGGGCCAGAATCACGCAATCATCCCCGCCGCGACCGTGTTGTTGGTCGCTTCGTCGATGACGATGAAGCTGCCGGTCGCGCGATCTATCTCGTAGCTGTCGAACACCAGCGGCTGCTGGATCTTGAGCGCGACGCGGGCGATGTCGTTCATGTTCAGTTTCTCGACGGCGTGCTGCTCCAGCGTGTTCACATCGACGCGATAATCGATGCGCGAGAACAGGCACTTCGCGGTGCGCGTGGTGTGCTTGACCAGGTACTTGCGGCCCTTGTCCAGCGGCGCTTCGGACAGCCAGCACAGCGTCGCCTCGAACTCTTTCTCCACCCTGGGCGGATGCGCGCTGCTCCTGACCAGCATGTCGCCGCGCGAGATGTCGATCTCGTCTTCCAGCGTCAGCGTCACCGACTGCGGCGCGAACGCGGTCTGGAGATTGCCGTCGTAGGTGACGATCTCTTTCACGCGGCTGGTGCGGCCCGACGGCAGGACGGTGACCTCGTCGCCGACCGACACTTCTCCCGCCTCGATGCGTCCGGCGAAGCCCCTGAAGTCGTGATATTCCTCGGTCTGCGGGCGGCACACCCACTGCACCGGGAAGCGGAAGTCGCTGGTGTTCACGTCGCGGTCGATCGCGATGGTCTCCAGCAGCTCCAGCAGAGGCTGGCCGATGTACCAGTCCAGGTTGTCGCCTCTGTCCACCACCATGTCGCCGTTCAGTGCGGACAGCGGGATGCAGTGCACGTCGTGCAGATTCAGTTGCGCGGCGAATGCCTTGTACTCGCCGACGATCTCCTCGAAGCGCTGCTTCGAGTAATCGACCATGTCCATCTTGTTGACCGCCAGCACCACATGCGGCACGCCGAGCAGGCTGGCGAGGTAGGAATGACGCTTGGTCTGCGTCAATACTCCCTTGCGCGCATCGACCAGGATGACGACCAGATTGGCGGTCGAGGCCGCGGTCACCATGTTGCGCGTGTATTGCTCATGCCCCGGCGTGTCGCCGATGATGAACTTGCGCTTGGGCGTGGCGAAGTAGCGATAGGCCACATCGATGGTGATGCCCTGCTCGCGCTCGGCCTGCAGGCCGTCGGTGAGCAAGGAAAGATCGACCGCGGCCATGCCGCGCTTTTCGCTGGTTTTCGAGATCGCCGAGAACTGGTCCTCGAAGATGGATTTCGAGTCGTGCAGCAATCGGCCGATCAGCGTGCTCTTGCCGTCGTCGACTGAGCCGGCGGTGATGAAACGTAACAGTTGTGTGGTGTTGCTCATGATTTAATCCTCATATTTTCCAGCTTCGTCATTCCGGCGCAGGCCGGAATCCAGCGGTTTTATTCAACATGCCTTTGGGTGTTGTCCCGCTTCGCGGGAATTTATTTCCAGACTGGATTCCGGCCTGCGCCGGAATGACGGCCTAGAAGTACCCTTCTTTCTTGCGCAGCTCCATCGACGCTTCCGAAGTCTGGTCGTCCATGCGCGTAGCACCCCGTTCGGTGATGCGTGTGCTGGCGGTCTCTTCGATGATTTCCTGCACGGTGCGCGCGGTGGATTCGACCGGTGCGGTGCAGGTCATGTCGCCGACGGTGCGGAAGCGCACCGAAACCACTTCGACCTGCTCGCCCGGCTTCGGCTGCACCAGATGCGACACCGGGATCACGTTACCGCCGCGGCGGATCACTTCGCGTTCGTGCGCGAAGTAGATCTCCGGGATATGCAGCTTTTCGCGGCCGATGTATTCCCAGATGTCCGTCTCGGTCCAGTTGGAAATCGGGAACACGCGGATGTTCTCGCCATTGTTTACGCGGGTGTTGTAGGTATCCCACAGCTCGGGGCGCTGGTTCTTCGGGTCCCACTGGCCGAACTCGTCGCGGAAGGAGAAGATGCGTTCCTTGGCGCGCGCCTTTTCCTCGTCGCGGCGCGCGCCGCCCATGCAGGCATCGAAGCCGAACTCGGCAATGGTCTCCAGCAGCGTCACCGACTGGTACGGATTGCGCGGCTTGCTCTCGTCCTTGATGACGATGGTGCCGCGCGCAATCGAATCCTCCAGCGAACGCACGATCAGCCGCTCGCCCAGGTCGGCGGCCAGCTTGTCGCGGCAAGCGATCACTTCCGGGAAGTTGTGCTCGGTGTCGATATGCACCAGCGGGAACGGAAACTTCGCCGGGCGGAACGCCTTCTCCGCGAGGCGCAGCATCACGATGGAATCCTTGCCGCCGGAGAACAGCAGCGCGGGATTTTTGCACTCGGCCGCGACCTCGCGCATGATGTGGATGGATTCGCTCTCGAGGGCATCCAGGTGGGTGAAGGCGTGTTTGCTCATGATTTTCTCTCTTTTTTCAAACTTTTTGGCGTTAACCGTAGGTCGGGTTAGCAGCTTGCTGCGTAACCCGACGCAGAACGTTTTTCGTTATAGCAACGTCGGGTTACGCTGCGCTAACCCGACCTACGAAGCTGCTGCATACAGGTGCAATGCGCTTCGCCCTTCGACAAACTCAGGACAGGCTTATTGCACCCTACATGATCTGCGTAATCAGATCGCCGCGCCTTCGGTCAGCACCAGTTGCGCGTCCTGCTTGCGGCGTTGCACATGCAGGCCGCATTCCTTGTGCCGCGGGTCTTCCCACCACCAGCGTCCGGCGCGGATGTCCTCGCCCGGCGTCACGGCGCGGGTGCATGGCGCGCAGCCCAGACTGGGGTAGAACTGGTCGTGTAGCTTGTTGTAGGGCACATCGTATTCGCGTATATACGCCCACACGTCGTTGTGCGACCAGTCCAGCAGCGGGTTGAACTTTTGCAAGCCGTTGTCCGCATCGAACGAGGAGACTTCCAGCGTGCCGCGCGTAACCGCCTGGTCGCGGCGCATGCCGGTGATCCAGGCATCCGCCCCCTTCAGCGCACGGCGCAACGGCTCCACCTTGCGCACGTAGCAGCAGCCCTTGCGATTCTCCACGCTGTCGTAGAAACCGTTAATGCCGTGCTGCGCGACATATTCTTCGACCAGCGCGTTGTTCGGGAAATACACTTGCAGCGGCAACGCCGGATAACGCACGCCCACTTCCTGTATCAGGTCGTAGGTCTCCGCCGGCAAGCGGCCGGTGTCTAGGCTGAACATGCCGATGTTCAAGCCATTTCTGGCGATGAGGTCGGTCAGCACCATGTCTTCCGCACCCAGGCTGTTGGCAAACACCACCTGTTCGAATTCGCGCGCCGCCTGCTGCAACACCGCCAGCGTCTGTTCGATCTTTTGTTGTAATTCGCTCATGCCACACCTCCTCGTTGTACGCGCCGGAACAGCGGCAGCGCTTCGTCCGTCGAAGCCTGATAGCTCAGCGAAAAGTCGCTCAGGCCTTTCAGCGCCTCGTGTATATCCCTGTCGGCTCGTGGTTGGAACGCGTCGAAGCCGACGCGCTTCATGTAAAACATCTGGTCGCGCAGCACGTCGCCGATGGCGCGCAGCTCGCCGCGATAACCGAGGCGGACGCGCAAATGGCGGGCGATGGAATAGCCGCGTCCGTCGTTAAACTTCGGAAAATTCACGGCGATCACCGCGAAGCGCTCCAGGTCGCCCTGCAATTCTTCCGCACGCTCGTCGCTGTCCAGCCACACGCCGATCTCGGCGCGTCCCTGCAACTGCTCGCGCTGCGCCTGCCACACCCTCAGCGGAACGATGGCCTTGCCGGACGGGACGGCGACGCCTTCCGGCGTGTCGCCCTCCGCCAGCCTCAGCACGGCCCAGTCGTCTTCCACTATCGCTTGGTTCCTGATGATCATGTCAAAACCTCGGTGAAAAATAGGGATCGTCGTAGCAAGCCACGAGGCTCTCCTCATGCGCCGCCGCCTCGTCCGCCAGCCCCAGCGAGACCGCGGTCGCCGTCTTGTACACATGCTCCTTGAACGGCTGCACGCCCAGACGATGCACGGTGTCGACGAAACGCTCGCCCTCGTGCCGTTCGCGCACATACAAGTCCAGCAGGCTGGCGAGCACCTCCGGCGTCTCTGCGGCGGAGAACGAGCTGCCGATGACTTGTCCCAGCCGGATGCCGTTGCCCTGCGAACCGCCTATCGACACCTGGTAGCGGTCCTCGCCGTTCTTGTCGACGCCGAGGATGCCGATATGGCCGACATGGTGGTGCGCGCAGGCGTTGATGCAGCCCGAGATATTCAGCTCGATGTCGCCGACGTCGTGCAGGTAATCGAAGTCGTCGAAACGGTTCGCGACCGCCTGCGCCAGCGGGATGGAGCGCGCGTTCGCCAGCGAGCAGAAGTCGCTGCCGGGGCAGCAGATCACGTCGGTCAGCAGGCCGATGTTCGGCGTCGCCAAGCCCAACTCCGTCGCCGCATGCCACAGTTCGATCAGGTCGGACTGGCGCACATCCGCCAGCACCAGGTTCTGCATGTGGGTGACGCGCACCTCGCCAAAACTGAAGCGCTCCGACAGTTCGGCCACCGCATCGAGCTGGTCGGCGGTGATGTCGCCGGGCGCTGCGCCCGGCTTCTTCAGCGACAGCATCACCACCGCATAGCCCGTCGCCTTGTGCGGCTTCACGTTGCGCTGCAGCCAGTTCGCGAATGCATTGCTCTCGCGCTGCAAGCGCTCGACGCCCGCGTCGATGGCCGGCAACTGCGCGTAATCGTGCGGCGCGAAGAAGGCGGCGACGCGATCCAGTTCCTGCTGCGTGACAGTCAGCGGCCCGCCCTTCGTGAACTGCCAGTCTTCCTCAACCTGACGGCGGAATTCCTCGATGCCGAGCGCCTTCACCAGTATCTTGATGCGCGCCTTGTAGGCGTTGTCGCGGCGGCCGTATTCGTTGTACACGCGCACGATGGACTCCAGGTAGGTCAGCGCATGCTGCCAGGGCACGAAGTCGCTGATGACCGTGCCGACGACGGGCGTGCGGCCCAGCCCGCCGCCGACCAACACGCGGAAGCCGACCTCACCCTGCTCATTCTTCACGACGCGCAGGCCGATGTCGTGCACGCCGGTCGCGGCCCTGTCCTCGCCGCCTCCGCTGATCGCAATCTTGAACTTGCGCGGCAGGTAGGCGAACTCCGGATGGAACGTGCTCCACTGGCGCAGGATCTCGGCATAGGGGCGCGGATCGACGATCTCGTCCCGCGCAACGCCGGCGAATTCGTCCGAGGTGATGCTGCGCAGGCAGCTTCCCGAAGCCTGATTGGCATGCAGCTCGGCCTTCGCCAATTCGGCGAGAATCGCGGGCGTGTCCTGCAGCTTGATCCAGTTGAACTGAATATTCTGGCGCGTCGTGAAATGGCCGTAGCCGCGGTCGTATTTGCGCGCGACAAGCGCGAGCGTGCGCACCTGGTTGGCGCTCAGCAACCCGTAGGGCGCGGCGATGCGCAGCATGTAGCCGTGCACCTGGTGATACAGGCCGTTCTGCAGGCGCAGGATGCGGAACTCCTCCTCGCTCAGCTCGCCGGACAGGCGGCGGCGCACCTGGTCAGAGAACTGGGCGACGCGCTCTGCGGCGAGTTGCAGGTCGTATTGATCGTAGCGGTACATTTATTACTCCTGTTCCGAATAGCTTTTCGACACCGGCAGCAGCAAAGCCGCAGCAAGCGGAAACTTCGCGCCAAATTTCAGGATGTGCGCAACATCCGAGTCCTCGTCGTGGCACAACGCCGCGCCGATGTAGGCATGCTCACCCTCCAGCCCCACGACGACGCCGATGCGTCCGCCGCAGCCGTTGAACCAGCTCACCTGTTTCGGTTTGTTTGGTTTGTTCGCGCTCATTACCGATTACCTCAATCCAATTTATCTTCGTAGGGTGGGCTCGCTCTTGTGCCCACTCCTACGTGCTATTTGTAAAACACCATCTTCAAACCGATGATCAGCAACATCGTCGCCAATATCGGTCGCAATACTTTTTCCGGCACCTTCGCGCTCAGGTGGCTGCCGATGTAAATGCCGGGCAACGACCCCAGCAGCAGGCTGCCCAGCAGCACGAAATCCACCGTACCCAGCGCCATATGCCCCATGCCGGCTACCGCGGTCAGCGGTACGGCATGCACGATGTCCGTGCCCACCACCTTGACCGGCGACATGCGCGGATACAGGAATAACAGCGCCACCGTACCCAGCACCCCTGCGCCGATGGAAGAGATGGTCACCAACGCCCCCACGATCACGCCTGTCGCGATGGTCGCGCCGGGCAGGTAGCGATGGTGCAGTTCGTACACCGACCCATCTCTTCGTCGCGCCAACTTCTTGATCTGATCCTTCAACAACAACACCGTCGCAGTTGCCAGCAGCGCCACACTCAGCACGCTGGTCACCAGACCGCGCAACGTCTTCTCGTCCAGCGCCAGATATTTCAACAACGCGATGGTGATCAGCGCCGCCGGGAAGCTCCCCATACTCAGCAGACCGACCACTTTCCAGTCCACCGAGCCGTTTCGGCCATGCACCCAACCGCCCAACGACTTGGTAATAGAGGCATACAACAGATCGGTTCCGACTGCGGTCGCTGGCGAGACGCCGAAGAACAGCACCAGCAGCGGCGTCATCAGCGAGCCGCCGCCGACGCCGGTCACCCCGACGATCAGCCCGACCAGAAAACCGGAAACCGTGTACAACCAATCCATGTCATCGCTCCGCTCTATCGATGAGGTGCATTCTAGGGACGGCGCGTTATATTCCAAAATACTTTTATGTTAGTATCTTATAACCACAGGACATATAGGAGCAACTATGAATCTGCAACAGCTGAAATATCTGAACGAAGTCGTGCGACGCGGGCTGAACATCTCGGATGCGGCCAACGCGCTGTACACCTCGCAACCCGGCGTCAGCAAACAGATCAAGTTGCTGGAAGAAGAGCTGGGCATTGACATCTTTGTGCGCAACGGCAAGCGCCTCGTCGCCGTCACCGAGCCGGGCCACGCGGTGCTGGAGATCGCGCAGCGCGTGCTGCAGGAGACCGAGAGCCTGAAGCGCGTCGGTCAGGAGTTCCGCAGCCAGGACAGCGGCAACCTGACCATCGCGACGACGCACACCCAGGCGCGCTATGCGCTGCCGCGCGTCGTGCAGCAGTTCACCCGGCGCTATCCCGAGGTAAAGCTGGGCCTGCATCAGGGCAGCCCGACGCAGATCGCCGAACAGGTGATGAGCGGCGAGGCGGACATCGGCATCGCCACCGAGAGCCTCGCGCTCTACGACGAGCTGGTCACGCTGCCCTGCTACGAATGGCACCACTGCGTGGTTGTGCCGCCCAAACATCCGCTGCTGAACGAAAAACGGCTGACGCTGAAGAAGCTGGCGCAATACCCGATCATCACCTACGACTTCGCGTTCACCGGGCGCAACAAGATCAATCAGGCATTCAGCGAGGCGGGGATAGAGCCCAACATCGCACTGACCGCAATCGACGCAGACGTGATCAAGACCTATGTGGAACTGGGCATGGGCGTCGGCATCGTCGCGCAGATGGCCTTCGTTCCCGAACGCGACAAACACCTGCGGATGATAGACGCCGGACACCTGTTCGAAGCCAGCACCACGCGCATCGCGATCCGCCAAAACCAGTACCTGCGCGGTTTCGGCTACCATTTCATCGAACTGTTCGCGCCGCACCTGTCGCGCGACGTGGTGGCACAGGCGCTGCATCTGACGAAATAAATACAATCCGTCCACGGAAGACACGAAAAGCACGAACAAATCAAAAACAAGTTCATGCGGCGAAACAGGGACCGAGTACAGCATCGGTTTTTATTTCGTGCCTTTCGTGTCTTTCGTGGACAATTTTTTGAGAATTTAAAATGAACGAAACCCTGCATATCCAGCAATCCCACCGCAGCATCCGCAGCTACAAGACCGAACCGGTCGGCGACGAGATGCTCGACGCCATCATCGCATCCGCCCACCGCGCGCCGACCTCGATGAACGCGCAGGAGATCTCGCTGGTCGTGGTGCGCGATGCGGAACGACGCGCGCGCATCGCCGAACTCGCCGGCGGACAAACGTGGATTTCACAGGCTCCGGTGCTCATCGTGATCGTCGCCGATTTTCACAAGACCGACCTCGGCGTGCGCAAGGCCGGGCAGACGCAGATCGTCCACGAAAGCATGGAAGGCTTCGGCGTTGCCGCGCTGGATGCGGGCATCGCGCTCGGCGCGATGATCACCGCCGCCGAATCGCTGGGTCTGGGCGTGGTGCCGCTCGGCAGCATCCGCCGCAACCCGCAGGGCATGATCGATTTGCTGGGACTTCCGCCGCTAACCTTCCCGCTGGTCGGACTCGCCCTCGTCCACATCAAGGATGATGTGCCGCTGAAGCCGCGCATGGACATCGAGACCTTCCGCCACGACGAACGCTACGATGCATCCGGCTACACGGCGGCGATAGATAACTACGATAAGACGATCATGGATTACTGGACACAGCTGGGACGCAGCGACGGCCTGACATGGTCTGGCAACCTCGGCAACAGTTACAAGGCTGTGTATTTCCCGCAAGTCAGGCCGGTCGCGGCAATGCAGGGGCTGCTGAACGACAAATAGGAAGTCGGGTCTCCAGCCCTGAATTTCATCCCCGGCCTGCCGATAAGGAACATGACGAATATCGATACACGCAGACATGGACATCAAAGACTTCATGCCATTGGTAAGGCTAATCGCGCTGAACATCCATCGGCCCCTGCCCCCCAACGTCCTACTGGAGGACCTTATTCAGGACGGCATGATCGGGCTCATCATGGCGTTTCGCGAACACAACGCCGATTCCGGCATCCCGTTCAAGTCGTTCACCTACAACAAGATTCAGTGGGCCATCATGGATGGCCTGCGGGCCGGCGACTGGGCAGAAAGGGCTGTGCGCGGGCGCGCCAACAAGGTGGCGAGAACCATCGATAGCCTGCAGACGCAACTGCACAGAGAGCCCACCAAAAAAGAGATCGCGGATGCACTTGGCATACGCGTGAATGATGTAACGACCATACTGGGCGACGCCCACGGCATCGATTTTGTCCCGATCGATGATCGCTTCCAAGGCGATATGCAGGACATCCCCGATTCCAGCATGGAACCTTCGACTATCGTAGACCGGCGGATGTCACATTCCCGCGCGGTCGCAGGCCTCAAAACCTTGCAGCCGAACGAGAGAAAAGTCTTCATATTGCGCGCCATGTGCGACATGAGCGGACAACAGGCCGCCACCGAAATGACGCTGAGCGAATCGAGAGTGAGCCAGCTGTACAAGTCGGCGAACGAGAAACTGGCCGATTACATCACACGCCCCCACTACGTGGCGTACTGAGCAACGTCGTTCGGAGTCCTAATGCACGGCCCGCCTGGAAAAATCCCGCGGACGGAAGCCCAGCACGAACAGCACGGTGAAATACGTCACGACGCCGCCCACAACCAGCGCAGACAAACGCAGGATGCGCGACCAGCCGGTACCTTCCAGCCAGCTATGCTCGGTGCCCATGCCGAACCACAGCATAAGCCCGAGCGCCAGCAGCGCCATACCGAGCTTGAGGCTGAATTTCAGCCAGCCCGGTTCCGGCGTATAGATTCCATGCTTGCGCAGGAAATGGAACAGGATCGCGGAGTTGAGACATGCGCCCAGCCCGACCGAGAGTGCCAGTCCGGCATGTTGCAGATCCATCACAAAAATGAACAGCAAATTCATCGCCTGCGTGGCGAGCAGGGTGACGATGCCGATCTTCACCGGCGTCTTGATGTTCTGCCGCGCATAGAATCCCGGCGCGAGTATCTTTACCAGAATCAGCCCGATCAAGCCGACGCTGTAGCCCACCAGCGCGTTGCGCGCCATCAGCACATCGTGCGGGGCGAACGCGCCGTACTGGAAGAAGGTGGCGAGCAGCGGCACCGCCACCATCCCCAGCGCCAGCGCTGCAGGCAATGCCAACATGAAGGTCAGGCGCAGCCCCCAGTCGAGCAGCCGGGAATATTCCGCCGTGTTGTTGGCGGCATGGCATTTCGACAGCGACGGCAACAGGATCGTGCCCAGCGCCACGCCCAATAGCCCGGTCGGAAACTCCATCAGCCGGTCCGCGTAGTACAGCCATGACACGCTGCCCGCAACAAGGAACGACGCGAAGATGGTATTGATGATCAGGCTGATCTGCGCGATGGACACGCCGAACACCGCCGGCCCCATCTGTTTGATGACGCGCCACATGCCCTCGTCCTTGAGGCTGAAGCGGATGGAGGGCAGCATGCCGATCTTCTTCAGGAACGGGATCTGGAACGCGAGTTGCACGAAGCCCGCAACGAACCAGGCCCAGGCCAACCCGACGATAGGCTGATCGAGCAGCGGTGCAACCCATAACGCACCGCCGATCAGGCAGACGTTCAACAGGATGGGCGCGACCGCGGGCACCCAGAATTTGTTGTAGGTATTAAGGATGCCCGCCGCCACGGCCACCAGCGAAATGAAGAAGATATAGGGTGAGGTGATCTGCAGCATCTGCACCGTGAGATTGAACTTCTCCGCGTCTTTGACGAAGCCCGGCGCGGTGAGATAGATGATGAGCGGCGCGGCGACGATGCCGATCAGCGTCACCACGAACAGCGCCAGCGCCAGCATGGTCGTGACATGATCCACCAGCAACTTGGTCTCGTCGTGCCCGCGCCGCTTGTGGTATTCGCCCAAGATAGGCACGAAGGCCTGCGAGAACGCGCCCTCGGCAAACAGGCGGCGCAGCAGGTTGGGCAAGCGGGTGGCGATAATATAAGCGTCGTTTTCAATGCCCGCGCCGAAGAGGCGCGCGATCAACACGTCCCGCACGAAGGCCAGAATGCGCGAAACCAGCGTCAAACCGCTGATGGTGGCGAGGGCTTTGAGGAGATTCATGCTGATTTCTGGCTATCCGCTGTAGACGGCGCGCATCATACCATCGCGCCCCGTTTATCCGCCCCAGGCAAGCGTTTTGCAGAAAGATTTGCAAAAGTCGAAATGAGCCACTAGAATGCGCGCCTTTCCGTCGTACCGAATTCTCAAGGAGTAGTCATGGCAAATAGCGCACAAGCCCGCAAGCGTGCACGTCAGGCAGTAAAACAGAACGCACACAACAGCAGCCTGCGCTCGGAATTGCGCACTGCGATCAAGAAGGTAATCAAGGCCGTTGAAGCCGGCGACAAGGCCGCGGCTCAAGCCGTGTATCAAGCTTCCATCAGCACCGTGGACAGCATCGCCGACAAGAAGATCATCCACAAGAACAAGGCCGCTCGCCACAAGAGCCGCCTGTCTGCGGCAATCAAGGCGATGGCGTAAGCGCCCTGCGGCAATAGCCGCAAGCGTTTCGATTCACCGGAAACGAGCCGACAGCGATGTCGGCTCGTTTGCTTTGTGGGCTCGTTTGGCGAGATAATGCCGACCTGCATTCGATTCGACGGCGGCCTGTCCGCCGTCTTCTAATTTAGGGATACCGTATGTCGCATGTGATGAACACTTACGCCCGCCTCCCCGTCGCCTTTGCGCGGGGCGAAGGTGCATGGCTCTGGGACACCGAAGGCAAGCGCTATCTGGACGGCTTGTCCGGCATCGCCGTCAACACGCTGGGCCATGCGCATCCGCGCTTCACCGCCGCGCTGAACGAGCAGATCGGCAAGCTGATGCATTGCTCCAACGTCTATCAGGTGCGCGAACAGGAATTGCTGGCCGACAAACTGTGCGCGCTGTCCGGCATGCAGGAAGTGTTCTTCAGCAACTCCGGCTGCGAGGCGAACGAAGCCGCGATCAAGCTGGCGCGCATGCACGGTCACAACAAGGGCATCGAGACGCCCAACATCATCGTGATGGAAAAGTCGTTCCACGGCCGCACGCTGGCGACGCTCTCGGCCACCGGCAACCGCAAGGTTCAGGCCGGCTTCGAGCCGCTGGTGAAGGGCTTCGTGCGTGTCCCTTACGACGACCTCGCCGCGGTCGAGCATGTCTCCTTGCACAATCCTGACGTAGTCGCCGTTCTGGTCGAACCCATCCAGGGCGAAGGCGGCATCCGCACGCCGGACGCATCCTACCTGCAGGGCCTGCGCAAAATTTGCGACCAGCACGGCTGGCTGCTGATGCTGGACGAAGTGCAAAGCGGCATCGGCCGCACAGGCAAGTGGTTCGCCCACCAGCACACCGGCATCCTGCCGGACGTGATGACGCTGGCCAAGGGCCTGGGCTCGGGCATGCCCATCGGCGCCTGCCTGACCGCCGGCCGCGCCGCCGGGCTGTTCAAGCCGGGCAACCACGGCTCGACCTTCGGCGGCAATCCGCTGGCCTGCGTCGCCGGGCTGACCACGCTGAACATCGTCGAGCAGGACAAGCTGTTGGCACATGCCGAAACGTTAGGCAAGTTTCTGCACGACGGTCTCACCGCTCAACTCGCCGGCGTCAATGGCGTCAAGGCAATCCGCAGCTCCGGCCTGATGCTGGGCATCGAACTGGATCAGCCCTGCGGCGACCTGGTCAAGCTGGCGCTGGCGCAGGGTCTGCTGATCAACGTCACCGCCGACAGCGTGATCCGCCTGCTGCCGCCGCTGATCATGTCGCAGGACGAAGCGCAGCAGTTGCTGGATGCGCTGTGCCCGCTGGTAAAAAATTTCCTGCAATCCTGACAGGGGCCGATCATGGCAAGCAACGTAAAACACTTTTTGCAGTTCAAGGACTTCACCCGCGACGAGTTCGAGTACCTATTCGAACGCACGCGCATCATCAAGGAGCGCTTCAAGCGCTACGAAAAATACTGGCCGTTGGAAGACCGCACGCTGGTGATGATCTTCGAGAAGGCCAGCACGCGCACACGCCTGTCGTTCGAGGCGGGCATGCACCAGCTCGGCGGTTCGGCGATCTACCTGAACACGCGCGACTCGCAACTGGGTCGCGGCGAGCCGGTGGAAGACGCAGGTCAGGTGATCTCGCGCATGAGCGACATCGTGATGATCCGCACCTTCGAGCAGGACATCATCGAACGCTTCGCCGCCAACTCGCGCGTGCCGGTGATCAACGGCCTGACCAACGAATACCACCCCTGCCAGGTGCTGGCCGACATCTACACCTACATCGAGCAGCGCGGCAGCATCCGCGGCAAGACCGTCGCGTGGATCGGCGATTCGAACAACATGTGCAACACCTGGCTGCAGGCCGCCGAGATACTGGACTTCAACGTCCACGTCTCGACCCCGCCCGGCTATGAAGTTGAGCCCGAGCGCGCCGGCCTGTACGGCCACGAGCACTACGAGGAATTCGCCGACCCGATGGAAGCCGCGCGCGGCGCCGATCTGGTGACCACCGACGTGTGGACCTCGATGGGCTGGGAAGCCGAGAACGAAGAGCGCATGAAGGACTTCGCCGACTGGCAGGTAGACGGCGACATGATGCGCGTCGCCGCCGCGGATTCCGTGTTCATGCACTGCCTGCCCGCTCACCGCGGCGAGGAAGTCTCGGCGGAAGTCATCGACGGATCGCAGTCGGTCGTATGGGACGAGGCGGAGAACCGTTTGCATGTGCAGAAGGCGCTGATGGAATACCTGCTGCTGGGCAAGATCGACAAATAACCGGCTGCCGAGACGACGCATGAAAGACACGCTGAAGCCGGGCATACGCTACGAACACAAGTTCCTGCTGCCGCCGACCAAGACCGTGCCCGCGCTGTATCCCGAATCGCCCGAGTTCCAGGCCATGCCGGAGGTGTTCGCCACCGGCTACATGGTCGGGTTTCTGGAATGGGCATGCATCATGTGCATCAACCCGCATCTGGACTGGCCGCAAGAACAATCGCTGGGCACGCACATCGACGTCAGCCACGAGGCGGCGACGCCGCCGGGGCTGGAAGTGACCGCAACGGTCGAGGTAACGGCAGTGGACGGAAGGCGAGTCACCTTTGCCGTCTCCGCACACGACGGCATCGACCTGATCGCGCAGGGAACGCACGAACGCCACGTCATCGACAAGGCGAGATTCGACAACAAAGTGCGCAACAAGCGCGACAAGAATTAAGGAGCAGAGATGAAAACAGTTTCACTGTTGTTAAGCATCATGCTGTTGAGTGTGGCGGCAACCAGCTATGCCGCAGAGGGCGACGGCATGCAGCACATGCACCATCACGGCATGATGGACAACCGCATCTCGCTCGATTTGTCGCCGGAAATGAAACAGCATCAACTGTCCAACATGCGCTCGCATGTGCAGGCAGTGCAGTCCATCGTCGGCCTGCTGTCCGCCGGAGACTTCGATAAAGCGTCTCAAGTTGCCCATACCCAACTGGGCCTGACCGACGAAATGAGAAAAATGTGCGGTTCGTTCAAGAACGAGAAATTCAACCAACTCGGTCTGGCATTCCACCAGAGCGGCGACGAATTGGGGAACGTATTGCAATCGAAAGACATGAAAAAATCCCTGCAAGCCCTGCATGACACGATGACTTACTGTGTCGAATGTCATGCCACTTTCCGTCAATAATCAGAAGAGCACATCAATATGAGCGACATCAAAAAAGCCGTCCTCGCCTATTCCGGCGGACTCGACACCTCGGTCATCCTCAAGTGGCTGCAAGACACCTACCAGTGCGAAGTGGTGACCTTCACCGCCGA
>JALNYK010000060.1 GCA_023229845.1 Gallionella sp. | reverse complement strand
CCCGACACCACCACCCAATGTTCGGAACGCTGCCGATGGCTCTGCAGGCTCAGCCGCGCGCCGGGAGCGACTTCGATGCGCTTGAGCTTGAAGCGCTGCAAGTCCTCTTCGAGCACGGTATAGCTGCCCCACGGACGGTTTACCTTGACGTGATAGACATGTTCGGTGGCCCCCCTCTCCTGCAGGCGGTCGACCACTTCGCGCACGCGCTGGGTCTGGTCGCTCTTCGAGATCAGCACCGCATCCGCAGTCTCGACCACGCATAGATCTTCCACGCCGATCGCTGCGACCAGCCGTTTTTCGGCCCGGATCAGGCTGTTCTTGCAATCGACTGCAATAACGTTGCCTTGCAAAGCATTGCCGTCCGCATCCTTGTCCGCGATCTCGTGCACCGCCTGCCAGCTGCCAACATCGTTCCAGCCGATGTCGCAGGGAATCAGCGAGACGCGGTCCGATCTTTCCAAGACACCATAATCGATGGAGATCGCCGGCATCGCCGAGAAATGTTTTTCCACGGCCTGCTGAAACGACATTCCGGTTCGGCTCTCCACGAGAATGTCCTGCACCACCTTGTACACCGCCGGCAGATAGCGCTGAATCTCGGCCAGTATCACCGACGCGCGCCAGACGAACATGCCCGAATTCCAGTAGTAATCGCCCGACTTGAGAAAACTCTCGGCGGTGGCAAGGTCGGGTTTCTCGGTGAAGCGCTCCACTTCGTACACGCGCTCGTCGCCGCCCGGATGGGCCTTGATATAACCGAATCCGGTATCGGGACGAGTGGGCTGGATACCGAAGGTGAGCAGTTTTCCGTCCTGCGCCGCCTGAATAGCCGTATCCAGATGCTCGCGGAAGCGCACTTCGTCCTTGATGATGTGGTCTGCCGGCAACACGACCATCACCGGGTCGGCCCCGTCCCGAGCCAGCCAGGCAGCAGCCAACGCGATCGCCGGCGCGGTATTGCGGCCGACAGGCTCGAACAGCGATTGATACGGCAGCAGCGCGTGGTACGCCTCACCCTTGGCATGCGCCTCCTGGGTGACGATCAGGATGCTGCCGGCATCGACCGTGGGCGACAGCCGGTTGATCGTGGTTTGCAGCAGCGAAGCTTTGCCTTCGAGCGCAAGGAACTGCTTGGGCAATTGCTGGCGCGACAAAGGCCACAGCCGGCTGCCGCTGCCTCCAGCCAGGATCACAGCAAAGACATCACTCATGTATATCCTCCATTAACCCGCGTCGTTTGGCCTCATGCTGCAGCTCCTCGATCTCCGCGCGCAGCCGTTCGTATTCCTGTACCTTGATCTGCAGGAACTCCACCGTCATGCGCGCTTTTTGCTCGACGCCTTGCGGTGTCAGCAAATAGGCATAGGCCAGCTTGTTGTCGCTGTTGCGGAAATTGTTGACCTTGAGGCAGCCTTTTTCGATCAAGGCGTTCAGGCAAAAATTGACCTTGCCGAGACTGACGCCCAAGCGTTTCGCCAGATCTCTCTGGGAAAGGCTGGGGTTGTCTTCCAGGGTTTTCAGTAAACCGTAGCTGGTTCGGTCGTCGCTCATGGGTGCGTTCAGCAAATGAACAGCGCGCATTTAAACAGCCGCAAGCGAGGGAGTCAAGCAGGGGATGGAGGCGCGCCATGGCTTTGAAGCACCGTCGCGCCGGGGATCAGTGCAACGCGCGATTGACCCTGGCGAGCTCTTCTTCACCGAGCGAACCGGTCGCCGCCTTCAATCGCAACTGACTGACCAAGTAATTGTATTCGGCCTGGTACAGGTCGCGGCGGGTGGCATAGAGTTGCTGCTGGGCATTCAGCACGTCGAGGTTGGTGCGCACGCCGACTTCCTGCCCAAGCTTGCTCGCCTCCAGCACGCTCTCGCTGGAAGTCAGCGCTTGTTGCAACGCCTTGACTTGGGCGATGCCGCTGACCACACCCAGATAGGCTTGGCGGGTCTGGGTTGCAACGCTGCGGCGTGCGTTCTCTTGCTCCTCCCTGGCGCGATCACGGTTCGCTTCGGCCTCGCGCCAGCGCGAATTAATCGCACCGCCCTGAAACAGCGGCATGTTCAGTTGCACGCCGACGCTCTTGCCGGTGACATCGCTGCCGCCGCCGAACCCCAAGCTGCTGCCGTTGGCATTGGTCTTCGAATAGTTCGCCACCAGATCCACGGTCGGATAATGTCCGCCGCGGTTGCGCGCCACTTCCTTCTCGGCAATCTCGGCCACCGCCTTCGCAACGGCAAGCTGCGGATTGTTCAGCTGCGCATCGTTCACCCATTGCTCCATATCGACGGGCTGCGGCGCTTCCATCTTGAATTCGCGGCCCAGATGCCGGATATCCTTGGGCATCTCGTTGATCAGTTGCTGCAAGGCCCGGCGTTTGATTTCCAGATTGTTCTGTGCGGCGATCTCCTGCGCGACCGTCAGGTCGAAGCGCGCCTGCGCCTCATGGGTGTCGGTGATGGTGGCGCTGCCCACCTCGAAGTTGCGCTTGGCCTGCTCCAGCTGCTCGGTGATCGCGGTCTTCTGCGCCTCGGCCAGCTGCACGCTGTCCTGTGCGATCAGCACGTCGAAATAAGCCTGGGCAACGCGCAGGATCAGATCATGTTCGGCCAGCTTGAACTGCGCCTCGGCCTGCGCAACCTGCAACTCGGCCTCGGTGTACGCCAGCCAGTTTTGCTGGCGGAACAGCGGCTGGGTCAGATTCACGCTGTAACCGTAGGAGTTATAGCGCTGCACCGCCGTATTGGCCCCGCCGAAAGGATTCGCCCCCAGATACTGGATAGTCTGGTCGTTAAACGTGCTGTTTGCGCTGAGGCTGATGCTGGGCAACAGTTGCGAGCGCCCCTGTGGCAGCTTTTCCTGCCCTGCCTGCAATGTGGCGCGCGCAGCGGCGAACACGGGATCGTTCGCCTGCGCGGCGCGATAGGTCTCCAGCAAATCGGCGGCCTGAGCAAAGCCGCCAGTGCCGAGCATTACCGCCAGAATATAAGGTTTCAGTTTCATTCGTTATGCGCAACCAATATATTAGTAGTTTCTAATGCTACCGCCTCGGGCCGCACGATGCAATCCCGCGACTCAGAACACGAACCGCTCGGGCTGCGCAGCGTTCTGCAGCGGCGCGACACAAGTTTCCATAATATTGACCGTCTCGAAC
Organism: Gallionella sp.; assembly: GCA_023229845.1. GTDB lineage: Bacteria > Pseudomonadota > Gammaproteobacteria > Burkholderiales > Gallionellaceae > Gallionella. The sequence continues at coordinate 2,551 of JALNYK010000060.1, read as the reverse complement.
GTGTCCGGCGCAACGCGCGTGATCAGCTTTGCTTCCATCGCCGGCGCATCGCCGACAATCGCGAACAATCGACCGCCGACGTTCAGGCTGTTGCGAAACGTCTCCGGCAACACCGGGGTGGAACCGGTCAGCACGATAGCATCGTATGTCCCATTGCCCCAGCCGGTCGCCGCATCGCCAATCTCCAAAGTAATATTGTCGCGCTGTAGCGCAGCCAGATTCTGCCCGGCCTGTGCGCTCAATTCCGGCACGATCTCGACCGAGGTGACATGCCCAGCCAACGCAGATAGCAAAGCGGTCAGGTAACCGCTGCCGGTGCCCACTTCCAGCACCTTGTCGGCGCGAGTCAGGTGCAGTTCCTGCACCGCGCGCGCTTCCAGCTTCGGCTGCCACATGCTGGCACCGTGTCCCAGCGGAATCTCCATATCGGCGAACGCCAGTTCTTTCATGCCTGCCGGTACGAACTGTTCGCGCCGTACATGTTTGAGCAATTCCAGTATCCGTCCTTCGAGTACGTCGCATGGGCGTATCTGCTGCTCGATCATATTGAAGCGCGCCTGTTCCATGTTCTGCATCTCCCTCTCCATTACCTTATATGTGTCGTTTCGACTGTAGTCTGTCGCAGCAGTATAGCAACTGCCTCCCGGGGCGGCATAGTAACTTGCTTTTCCCCCTCCTTTCCAGTACCTTGCGCGCTTCGCTAGGGGTCTGCCTCGGGGTTTCAAGACCAAGGCAGTGAGAGACACCCTTTGAACCTGTACGGGTCATGCCGTCGTAGGGAAGCATCCTTCCGGTGCTTCCCGTTATTCCAGGAGCACCACATGAACGCCAATTCCCCATTCCTCGCGCAAACGGCGCATGTCGACGAGGCCGCGATCAAGCCGCTGCCGAATTCCCGCAAGATCTACGTCCAGGGCACGCGCCCGGACATCCGCGTGCCGATGCGCGAGATCACCCAGACCGATACCCAAATTAATGCTGGCGCGGAAAAGAACCCGCCGATCTACGTGTACGACTGTTCCGGCCCTTACACCGATCCGTCCGCGAAGATCGACATCCGCTCAGGCCTGGACGAACTGCGCGCGCCATGGATCGCCGAACGCGACGACACCGAGCCGTTGGATCGACTCACCTCCGAATACGGTCAGCAGCGCCTGAACGATCCCGAACTCGCCGGGATGCGCTTCAACCTGAAGCACACCCCGCGCCGTGCCAAGCCCGGCAAGAACGTGACCCAGATGCACTACGCGCGCAAAGGCATCGTCACGCCGGAAATGGAATACATCGCCATCCGCGAGAACCAGCGCCGCGACGGCCTTTCCGGAATGATGCTGCAACAGCATCCGGGCGAGAACTTCGGCAAGGCCATGCCCAAGGAGATCACGCCCGAGTTCGTGCGCGCTGAGGTCGCCGCCGGCCGCGCCGTCATCACCACCAATATCAACCACCCCGAGTGCGAGCCGATGATCATCGGGCGCAACTTCCTCGTGAAGATCAACGCCAACATCGGCAATTCCGCATTGGGATCGAGCATCCAGGAAGAAGTCGAGAAGATGACCTGGGCGATCCGCTGGGGCGGCGACACGGTGATGGACCTCTCTACCGGCAAGAACATCCACGAGACGCGCGAGTGGATCATCCGCAACTCGCCCGTGCCCATCGGCACCGTGCCTATCTATCAGGCGCTGGAAAAGGTGAACGGCAAGGCCGAAGACCTGACCTGGGAGATATTCCGCGACACGCTGATCGAGCAGGCCGAGCAGGGCGTGGACTACTTCACCATCCACGCCGGCGTGCTGCTGCGCTACGTGCCGATGACCGCGAAACGCATGACCGGCATCGTGTCGCGCGGCGGTTCCATCATGGCGAAGTGGTGCCTCGCGCACCACAAGGAGAACTTCCTCTACACGCACTTCGAAGATATCTGCGAGATCATGAAGGCCTACGACGTGACCTTCTCGCTCGGCGACGGCCTGCGTCCCGGCTCGATCCACGACGCCAACGACGAAGCGCAACTCGGCGAACTCAAGACGCTGGGCGAGCTCACCCAAATCGCCTGGAAACACGACGTGCAGGTGATGATCGAAGGCCCCGGCCATGTGCCCATGCACATGATCAAGGAGAACATGGACCTGCAACTGAAGTGGTGCCACGAAGCGCCCTTCTACACGCTGGGCCCCCTGACGCAGGACATCGCCCCCGGCTACGACCACATCACCAGCGCGATCGGCGCGGCGTTGATCGGCTGGTTCGGCACCGCCATGCTGTGCTACGTCACGCCCAAGGAACACCTCGGCCTGCCCAACAAGGCCGACGTGAAGGAAGGCATCATCACCTACAAGATCGCCGCGCACGCCGCCGACCTCGCCAAGGGTCACCCCGGCGCGCAGATCCGCGACAACGCCATGAGCAAGGCGCGCTTCGAGTTCCGCTGGGAAGACCAGTTCAACCTCGGCCTCGACCCCGACCGCGCGCGCGAATTCCACGACGAGACCCTGCCCAAGGATTCCGCCAAGATCGCCCACTTCTGCTCCATGTGCGGCCCGCAGTT